>JAAZNF010000102.1 GCA_012798435.1 Myxococcales bacterium
CGTGTCTCAGTTCCAGTGTGGCTGACCATCCTCTCAGACCAGCTACCCGTCTTAGGCTTGGTAGGCCGTTACCCTACCAACTACCGTGATAGGCCGCAGGCTCATCCTCAGGCGATAGCTTCCAGGGAGAGGCCACCTTTTACCTCACCCCCCGCAGGGGGCGTGGTCTTACCCGGTATTAGCACTCCTTTCGGAATGTTGTCCCGAACCCGAGGGTAGATTACCTACGTGTTACTCACCCGTGCGCCACTGTACTCATCCCCCGAAGGGGACTTTCCCGTTCGACTTGCATGTGTTAGGCACGCCGCCAGCGTTCGTTCTGAGCCAGGATCAAACTCTCCAATTAAAGTTGGAAGAGCTTGGGAGCCTTTCGGCTCCAGGCTCTGTTCTTCGGAATCTCGCGGCTCCGCTCCCCGGCTCGCCATATCAGGGATCCGGACGGAACCGACTCGAGTACTACGACCGCAATCTTGCGATTGCTGCTTTCCGGTTTTCAAAGACCGAGGCGCTGCTTCGCGCCTTCCCGCGACTCGGGACGCCCTCTCTAACACCGCGTCCAAATCGTGTCAAGGGAAATTTTCAACCGGAGGGGCCGACCAACTTCGGCGCAACCGCCTCCGTCCAATCGAGGGCCACGCTTATAAAGGAGAGCGCGATCGTTGTCAAGAAAAAAAATAAAATTTTTTTCAGAGAGGAATTCGCCGCTCAGCCGCTCACGCGAACGATCAGCTCCTCGAGCAATTCGTCGTGGCGCGGCCTTCCCAGCGGAAGCCCGCGTCGTACCCGATCGACATCAGCGATGGCCCGCTCGAGATCGTCGTTCACCACGTGGAAGTCGTAGTCGCGTCCCGCGCGCAACTCCTCAGCGGCGGTCTGGAGCCGGATGCGGATCTGCTCCTCGCTCTCGGTGCCGCGCCCGCGCAGGCGACGCCGCAACTCCTCGAAAGAGGGCGGGAGCAGGAAGACGAGCAGGGCGTCGGGACGGGCGCTCTTGATCTGTCGGCCGCCCTGTACGTCGATGTCGAAGAGCACGTCCTTGCCGGCCGACAACAGCCGCTCCACCTCGGCGCGGGAACTGCCATAGCGCTTGCCGAACACGTTGGCCCACTCGAGAAACTCTCCCGCCGCCACCATGCGCTCGAAGAACTGCTCGCTCACGAAGTAGTACTCGACGCCGTCCCGCTCGGTGCCGCGCGGGGGCCGAGTGGTGTGCGAGACCGACACGCCGATGTCGGCGTTTCGCTTTCGCAGCGCATCGCACACCGTGCTCTTGCCCGTCCCCGAGGGTGCGGACACCACCACCAACTTGCCCTGGCGTTGTGCCGTCATGTCCTCACTCGACGTTCTGCACCTGTTCACGCACCCGCTCGATCTCCGCTCGCAGCGCCACCACGCGCGGCGCGACGCTCTCGGCCCGCAGCTTGGAGGCCAACGTGTTCGCCTCGCGGTTCATCTCCTGCAGCACAAAATCGAGTTCGCGCCCAACGGACGCCGGAGAATCCATGAGGGAGCGAAAGTGCCCCATGTGCGCTGCCAGCCGCGACAGCTCCTCGCTCACGTCCAGCCGCTCCGCGAGCAAAGAAAGCTCCTGGCCGACCCGGTCCTGGGAGATACCCGCCTCCCCCGCCAGGGAACGCAGGTTCTGGGCGAGCCGCGAACGCTGGCGCTCGATCTCCTGGGGCGCCAACCGGGTGAGCTCCGCGATCAGGCCATCCATGTTCGAGAGGTGCGAGCGGATGTCGCGCGCGAGCGCCTCGCCCTCCCGCTCGCGCATGGCGCACAGGCCATCGAGCGCCGCATCCAGGATCCGCTCCAGCTCGGCGCGCGCCATATCCACCGGGAGGCCGACCTCATCCTGAACGAGCACCCCGGGCAACCCCGAGAGCAGCGAAAGCGACGGCCGCTCCTCGAGCCCGGCGGCGGCGGTGAGCTCCGAGAGCGCCTTCTGCCAGGCGACCAGCGCGCCGCGATCGAGGCGCGGCCGACCCGAGAACGAGGCCCCGGCGGAGAGGCGCAGCGACATCTCCAGCCGGCCACGGGCGATGCGGCCGCGCGCGCGCGCCTCGGCCGCCGGCTCGAGGAAGAGCAGAGTGTTGGGAAACGACAGGCGCACCTCCTGGTAGCGGTGGTTGAGGCTGCGCGCCTCCACCGTCACCGTCATGCCACCGATGGTGCCCTCGGCCCGGCCGTATCCGGTCATGCTCTTCAAGTCCGCTCCTCCCTTCCTGCCGCCGCAACACATAGCCCCGCCGCGCTCCGAAATCAAGCCGGGCGCACTCGGAGCGCATCGAAAATGATCTGAACATGTCGATAGAGGACGCGCCGCCCATGAACCCCCATCGGGGCCCCCCCGAAAAAAACTTCTGCCAGGGAAAATCACAAAAAAAATCAGAACGCCCTGTTTGTGAGGGGGAGCATGCTTGCATGCTCCGCATAGTTGCAAAAGAAGCCGAAGCTCGGCCGTTGTCAAGGGTGAGCGAAGCGAATCGCGCAGCGACTGGCTGTGCATGTACGCGGTGACTACGAAGGGTCCTCCGTGCAACGGAGCCGGCTCGGCGGCGAGCAGTTAGAAGGACTCGCCGTCAAGCGACCGCGCCCTGCGTCAATCGCGCGAAGCGAGGGTCGCCGCGAGCGTTTGCGCCTCGACGATCCGGTACGGGCCCCGCAAACGCCGCAGGTACTCCTCGCGCAGATCCCGCAGGATGGCCTGCACACCGGGCGAGGCGTAGTCGGGGTAGGTCCACTCCGCGTTCACGAAGGCCCCGCGGACGTAGCGCAGCGTCACCTCGGCCCAGATACCGTCCCGCAGGTACACCCGGTGGGCGTAGCCCTTGGTGGAGGCCAGCACCAGGCTCTCACCCGAGAGCAGTCCCGGATCGAGGTTCACCCGCCGTCGCCCCGCCTCGTCCGAAAGCTCCTCTTCGATGCGCACGCACCGCCGCTTGAGATCGGGCAAAAGCTCGCGCGGCAGCAGGAGCTCTGATGCGAAAAACCGCCGCCGCAGCTCCGCCCCCATCTCCTTTTCGTAGTACTCCGTCCAATCGAACGAGAGCTCCTCCCCCGCCGGCCGCAGCTCTCCGAGGACAGGCGCGAGGCGACGACACGCGCGATCGAGCCACTCCGCCTCGCGGTAGAGGGCGCCGAGCAGGACGAGCGCCGGCCGGGGAGGCGGGTGGGCCTTCATGGGCTACAGGCAGTCGGGGTGCCGATCGCAGGGGAACAGGCCGGTCACACAGTGATAGGCGGTCTGGGGCATGGAGTCCAAACATTCGTTGAGATACTGGCAGGCAACCGGAGAGTGCGCCGCCATGCAGGCGCCGAACTCGTTGTATGTGGCGATGGCGCAGTCCTGCATCGAGCGCTCGCCATGGCAGGTCTGTACGATGCAATCGCCGACCTCGCCATGGTAGTCGATCAGACAGCCGTAGGCGCACTGGATGTGCGAGCAGGTATTCTCCGGCGTGTTGGGCGGACATTGAGAGATGCAAGCGTCGAGGGTGGCCTGCTGTGTCTGCGCGCACACCTGACCGCAGTCGGCGGGCATGTCGGGTTGGCCGGTGCAGTCCTGCTCTATGCAGGTCGAAAAGGCTGCGCTCGCCCGTTGACTACAATCTCGGACACAGGTAAAAGCCTCCTTCTCGTCGGGAATGGTCTTGCAAGCCTCCTTGCAGGCCTTGGTGGAACTCTCTTGCGCTTTGAGGCACGCCCGGCGGCAGGCGGAGGAGCGGACCAGCGGGTAGGTCTCGAACTCTACCGTGAAGCTTCCCGCGTTGTCGCGGTAGGAGTCGTCGTTGACCACCAGGTAGAGCCGGCCCTGGCAGACGGGGCGGCCCTGGAGGCTCGCGCCGATCTCGAAGACACACTCGAAGGTGTCGTCGGCGGACTCTTTCACCAGGCCGATGAGCGCCCCGCGGTGACCCTCGGGCAGCGGGCAGTGTATGCCGCACGGGTCCGAGAGCCCTGCCGGCGAGACGTTGGAGACCCCCGCGCCCAGCGAGATGGACCCGCTGGCCGTGACCGAGAGGTTCTCGTGGTAGTGGAACATCTGCCCGGTGTAGACCGGCTTTCCCTGGATGGCCGGGACGACCACCTGCTCGAGCTTGAGAGGCTCTGGGCTCGAAGATAGCTTCTCACCGGACACCGGCCCACCCTCGCACGCCGTGATGACGCAGAGCAGGCCCACGATGGACAGAAGGCAAAGAAGAGTTCTCATGGCATCACCTCCTGGGCCCGCTATGGAGTGGCCCACAGCACCGGGTTGCCGTTCGCGGTGGCGTGGGCGATCTTGTTGGCGCCGTCGAGTTTCAGCGCGAACTCCACGATGTTGGTCATGAGGCGCAGGCCGCGGATGAACTTGACCAGGTTGGGCACGTCCTCGAAGGCGGCCTCGCAGAAGTCGGGGAATTTTGTACAGGTGGCCGCGGTCAGGTACTCGGCGATGTACAAGAGGTACTCGGCGCCGCTCAGCCACTGGTCGATCTGCTCGAAGGTCTCCTGGACCGACATGGCAGCGAGTGCTCGAACGACGTTCGGCTCCACCACGTCCCGGCGGTAGGCACGAAAGTCCTGATGCATGGCGTCGTAGCGCTCAAGCGCGTTGCCGTCCGGGCCGAAGCCCTGGGCCTGCGCCCACAGCTCGCGCATGCCGTTCTCGAGCGGGGTGGAGAAGTAGCGCTCGATTAGCACGTAGTTGCAGAACAGCCGCGCCAAGGTCTCGACGATGATGTCGTGATCCACCTTGCCGCCGTCCACGTCCACCGCCGTGCGCAAGATCATGTCGAGCAGCGGCAGGACGAACTCGCGCATCATACCGGGGCCGCTCTTCTCCTTGAGGATGTCGATCACCGCCGAGACGGCCTTCTTCACGTTCTTGGGTTCGCCGAGCTTGGCCACGGCCGCCTGGACCCGGGTCTTCACCGCGTTCAGGAAGGACGTCTCCTGGGATTGATCGAGGAGGGCCGAGATGCCACCCCAGATGGCCTCCAGGCCCACGCGCACCAGGGCAGTCACCTCGTCGGAGTACTCGGCGGCCGCCTCCCCCAGCGCGTCGCGCAGCTCGTCCTTCAGCGCGCTTTCCACCGCCTCCACCGCCCGGTCGAGCACCGGTGCGAGGAAGATGGCGGCGATTTTCAGCACCACCTTCTGGAGGGCCCCGGAGTCGTTGTCCCAGTTGGCGTACACCAGCTCCTTCACCAGGTCGATGATGTTGGCGGCAAGCTGGCCGTTGTCGCAGTTTTGGCGGATGAGGTCGAGCATCCACTCGACGGCCTTGGGGACCAGCTCCTTGACCACCGTTTTTTTGAGCAGCTCGACGTAGCCCTCGTTCTCGGCCCACTTTTCGGTGGCGTCTAGGTCCCGCTGGATGAGGTACGAGGCGAGCAGGATGAGCGTGTCCCAGGAGATGACGTCGCTGTCGAGCTCGTCCGCGGTTTCCTCCGTCCGGCGGAACAGCTCGCGCAGCTCGCGGGCGGCGTCTACAAAATCCTGGATGGCCCCTTCCACCATGGCCTCGCCGAACGACAGGGTGTTGAGGTAGGCGGACAGGCCCACGTTGAAGCGCTTGAGCCGCTCGAGCGCGACGCGGTCCATGCCTTGTTGCTCGAGGCCGTCGAGCCAGGCGCGCACCTCCACCGCGTAATCGGCGAACGGCCGGTTGGCCGGCGCGAAGTCGGCGATGTCGGCGAGCAGGCCGCGCGCGCGGGCCAGCTCCTGGGCCTGATCGGCGAGCGGCGGCTTCACATCGACCACCGTCTGACCACCGGGGATCACCTGGATGGTCTGCTCGGAAAAGTAGCGCAGCGCCTCGTACTGGTACCAGCCGTCGGTGGTGACGCGCAGGATGAAGTCGCCCTCCGGGAGGTGCGGCACGGTGGCGCGCCCGCTCTCCACGGCGTTGTCCCAGGACACCTCGGCGAAAAGATCGCCCATGCGGCGTAGCAGGACGGCGGTGGCGTCGCTGACCGGGTTGCCGCGAACGTCCTCGACCTGGAGGCTGATGTCCCGCTGGCTCAACACCGCCGGCACGCTGGCCTTCTGCGTGAAGGTCCCGTCGGGCAGCGTCACCGAGAGGTCGATCTTGACCTGCTGGCCATCCGCCTGGGTCAGCGAAAGTCCGCTCATCCAGGCGAAGTAGTACACCGAGTCGACCACCTCGGTCGCCGAGAGATCGAGCGCGGCCACGAGGTCGTCGGCGGTGAGCGGCCAGGGGAGCTTTTCCCCCAACGGGTCCATCTTGCCCAGGCTCAGCGCCTTGGGATTGGTCTCGGAAGAAGCATAGGAATCGTTGCTCGGGTCGGTCCCCTCGACCCCCGACCACGGCGAGGTGGAGTAGAGCAGGCGGAACGCCTTTGCCTTCTGGATCTCGTGCGCCGCGGCCTGGTTGGCGTTGGTGCACCAGATGGAGTACCACTCGAGCCCGTAGGCCGAGGCCGAGAACGAGTCCGACACCGCCACCACCACATGTTCCGCATCCTCCCGCCAGGCGAGCCCCTGGGAGGCCCCATCGCCCGCCAGCAGCAAGGCGTCGAAGGTGGCCGCCGGGGTCCACCACTCGCCCCGGACGGTGAGATCAGCGATGAACTTTCGCAGGGCCGCCTGGTCCATGGGCCCGCGGAACGGCTCCACCACCACCTCGTCGAACAGGTTGTCGTACAGGATGAACCCCAGACGGAAGTCCGCCCGCTTCTGGTAGAGCGCATCCAGGATTCTCCCGAGCTCCGGCTTGAGCGGCGCGACGAAGTCCTCCATGGTCCTGGAGATGTCGATGGTGAAGATGATGTCGACCTTGTCGGCGGTCACCGAGCGCTCGTAGAAACCCGGGTCCTCGAAGGCGCGCTCCTTGGAGTCGAACACCACCGGCCGCGCGTCCTGGCCCGACACCGACTCGGTGAGGGCGAAGGCGTTCAGCCCGAGGCCGGTCACAGGTTTCTGTCCGGTGTCGAACACCCGCGCCGCGCACCACAGGTGCCCCTGCTCCCAGTGCGTGCAACCCTCGAGCACCAACCGCTTGGGCTCCTGGGAGTCGTCAGCGCAACCAGCGGCCGTGAACCCCACGACCCATAGCAGCGCTCGCCACAACCGTTTTCGTTCTCTGCGCATCGGCATCCCCTTTCGGTTGCTCTACCTCAGAGTACCGTCTCCCGTCGAGCGATTTCGTGGTACTAGTGGCGTGGTGCGCCCTTTCTAGCATCGACAGAGAAAATCCACAATGACGAGTGCTGGACGGGTCAGAACGCTTGAAATTCAAGCGACAAAAAGAAGCGCCCAACTCCCTTCTGGCCCTCGCGGCTCTCTTGACACTCGTTCCCTCCGGGGAGAAGATGGCCCTCGTACGGAGTGGCCGTGACAAGACCCAGCTTGTTCCTACTCGCCTGGATCGTGCTCGCGCTCGGGCCCGCCAAGCGCGCGGGCGCCCAGACCTTCAACGTCACCTTCCTGCACACCCCCACCGCCAAGGCCGCCCAGGGACAAGATCTGATCATCAAGGGCAACATGATCGGCGCCGACCAGATCAGTATCGCCGCGCTGGCCTTCCGCCCGACCGGGACCACCGAGTACGAGATCCGGGAGCTTCGGCTGGTGAGCGGGGATCTCTACGAGGGTGTCATTCCGGGCAAGAGCGTGCAACCGCCGGGGATCGAATACTTCTGCTATGCGGTGGACTTCGAGGGGAACCGCCACGTGGTGTTCGCGGCGGAGGCCCAGCCCCAGGTGGTCTCGGTGGTCAACCCCCAGACTCAACCCAAGCCGAAACCGAAACCCAAGCCCAAACCCCAACCCAAGCCCGAGCCCGGTGGGGAGGGCGCGGTAGCGGGAGCCGTCACCATCCAGCTGGCCACTCGCAGCGCGCAGAGCCAGGAGGCGGCGCCCGCCATCGTCTCGGTGGTGGAGCGGGCCGAGATCGAGGCCACCGGGGCGCAGACCGTGGCCGACCTGCGCGACCGCCTGCCCGGCTTGCACGTGGTGCGCTCGGTATCGGGAACGTACCGGGTGGCGGTGCGCGGGGTGCTCTCGGACGCTCAGGTGCTGGTGCTGCTCGACGGCCACCGGCTGAACGATCTCTACGACGGCAGCGCTCTACTCGAATTCCCGGCCGAGGCGGTGGAACGCCTCGAGCTCGTCCGCGGCCCGGGTTCGGCCCTGTACGGCACCGGTGCCTTCATGGGCGTGCTGAACATCGTCACCCGCGAGCCGGTCGACCCGGAGGGTGCCGCGGCATACGGGCTCTTCAACACCGCGCGCGCCTCCGCCGGAGGCGGCTTCGAAAACGAGCAATTCGCCGTCAACGCCCAGGCCCAGTTCGTGTTCAGCCAGGGACAGGATCGCACCGTGGAGAGCGACGCGCTGTCCGGCATCGCCGGGACCATCCCCAAGGACGCCCAGGGCCACGCCCAGGACGTCTCCAATACCCCTGGCTCGGTGGACGACCATCGCCTCCAGGTGCACGCTCAACTGCGCGGCATCTACAAGAAGCTGGGCGGCGGCGAGCTGACCTGGCTCTCCCACTACGTCTTTCAGACCCGCGGGGCCTACGTCGGAAAGTACGACACGCTGGACCGCGGGTCGGATCTTCAACTGCACCTCGTCAACACCGACCTCGCCTACCGCTTTCCCATCGGGCAACGGGTGGCGCTGGAGAATCGCTTCTACTTCGACACCCGGCTGGTCGACAACGCCTTCCAGGTGATCCGGGCCGGCGAAAACGCCTACATCGCCGGCGAGAAGCACCTGGAGGACGGCCTCCGCGAAAGCACGCGCTATCGCACGCAAACGCTGGGTTTCGAGAGCAGCGGCCGCTTTCAGCTCATGGCCAACAACCTGCTCATCGCCGGCGGGCAGTTCGAGTACCTGTCACTGCCGGACTTCACCCTGGTCCGAGATACCGGCGGCATCACCTGCAGCGGCGCGGGCCAGGGCTCGCTGGTGATCGGCGGCTTCTCCCTGCCCTGCGGCACGATGACGGGGAAGCCCGAGGGACAAGATCGCATCACCTTCGGTTTCTACGCCCAGGACCACTGGCAGGACGTGGCCCCTGGCCTCGACCTGCTGGCGGGCTTTCGGCTGGACTACTCCGCGGACTTCGGCGTGGCGGTGAACCCCCGCGTGGGCGTGGTGTACCGCCCCTTGCCGCCCCTGTCCTTCAAGGCGCTGTACGCCATGGCCTTTCGCGCGCCCACTTTTCAGGAGCTGTACGACTCCACGGATTTCGACCCGATCCGGTCGTTCCAGGGCAACCAGGAGCTGGGCGCGGTGACCATCCACACCGTGGAGGCCGGGGTCGAGGCCCACTTCGAATCCGGCCCGGTGGAATACCGTCTGCGCGGGAACTTCTTCTACAATTGGATCCGCAACAGCATCGAGCCCATGGACGTGGCGCAGCTCTCCCCGGTGTACCGCAACGTCGAGGCCCTGGACGTGTTCGGAACCGAGGTGGAGGGCGTGGCGCGCGTCGGCAACCGCAACCGCGTGTACGCCAACTCGTCGTGGTTCCGGGCGACGGCCACCTCGGCCGGGCAAGCCTCCTCCAGCTACATCACCGACATGCCGCAGATGCGCTTCAACGCGGGGTTCGACCTGGCCGTGTTCGAATGGCTGGATCTCCACGTGGCCGTCCAGTACGCCTGCGAACGCCGCAACAACACCCGCCAACAGATGGAGGTGCTGCGCTCGTTCGTCATCCCGGCCGCCACCACGGTGAACGCCGGGCTTTCCACCCAGCCGATCCTGTTCAATCATTTGGGGTTCTTCGCCCACGCCTACAACGTCTTCGACGCGGACGTGCGCGATGCCCCGCCGAGACCGGATCGATTGAGCGGTCTTCTGCCGCGCGAGCCCTTCTCATTCCTCTTCGGGCTGCGCTGGCATCCCTGATGTGGCGAGGTCCATGTCATGAAGCGGCGTTACCGTGACTTTTTGGCCTTGTGCGTTGTCCTGGGGATGGGTTCGGCCTGCGCGGTGTACAACGACTCCTGCCCGGTGACCCGTCCCGAGGTGTGGGGCACCATCAACACCGACCTCGACATCCGCCGCATCTTCGTGCGTCAGTGCGAGGCCCCGGTGGGGAACTTCCTGGCCGATGCGCTCTTCTACCACGACTACAACCAGCCGGGCGCGACCGTGGTGCTGTCGCTCTTCAACGGCGGCGCCATCCGCGACGAGGTAGTCTGCGGCAGCGGAGGCTCGGGCACCACCCGCGAGCGGATCTCCAAGGGCCCCATCACCGACCAGGACGTGTACCAGATGATGCCGTTCCACGAGGACACGGTGGTGCTGGTGAAACTCAGCGGCGAGCAGTTGCTGCGGGTGTTGGAGAACGCGGTGAGCCTGGTGCCCAAGTTCGGCGAGAACGCCGGCGACCAGGCGGATCAGATGGGACGCTTTTTGCACGTCAGCGGCGGTTACGACATCGCGCTCGGGCAGAGCAACGTCAAGGTGAGCATCGACTGCAACCAGCAGGCGCAGGAACTCACCGAGGATGGCAAGGGGATCCGCACCCAGGGCCAGCGAGTCTCGGTGACCTTCCGCGGGGGTATCCCGTTGGAGCCCACGGCCACCTACTGGGTGGCCACGCTGGACTACCTGACCGGCCAGAACAAGAACGGCCAGCCCAACGACGGCTACGTCGCGTTCCACGAGGCCGGGGTCGAGGTGTACAACACCAACATCCCGGTCATCGAGATCGTCCACGAGTGGATCGCGGGCCACGGACAGGTGCGCCAGACGAACACCACTCCTCCCGCCCCGGACCCCAGCTACCCCAGTGTCGAAGGTCGGTTGGAGCGCGTCTCCTGTTCCGATGTGTGCAAGTAGCCGAAAGCGCCTGTTCCACTCGTCACAGAAAGGCATTCCATGAGCACGCGGGCGACCCTGTGCATCCTTGGCGTCATGATGGGAACCATGGCCATGGCGGCTTCCCCCACCCCTCACCCGTTCGGCTGGGAGGACATGTTCGCCATGGTGCGCCTCTCCGACCCCCGGCCCTCTCCCGACGGACGCTGGGTGCTGTTCACGCGGGTGCAGTACGACATCGAGGCCAACCGGGGCAACACCGACCTGGGCATGGTATCCATCGACGGGAAGCTCTCGAGGCGCCTCACCCGCGACCCGGCGGTGGACACCAATGGTCGCTGGCTGCCGGATGGCTCGGCCGTGGTGTTCCTCTCCAACCGCTCGGGCAGCTTTCAGATCTGGCGCGCCAGCCTCGATGGGGGCGACCCCGAGCGGCTCACCGATTTCCCGCTGGACGTCGACGGCTTCGAGCTGTCGCCCGACGGCAAGCGCGCTGTCTTCTGGAGCGCGGTGTTCCCCGATTGCGCCGACCTGGCGTGCAGCCAAAAGAGACTGGCGGATCGCGCGGCGTCCAAGGCCACCGGCCGGATCTACGACCGGCTGTTCGTGCGCCACTGGGACTCCTGGGCCGACGGGCGGCGCAACCACCTGTTCGTCACGTCTCTTCCGGTTACGAACGGAAAGACGCCGGTCGATCTGATGGCCGGCTGGGATCAGGACGCGCCGACCCGACCGTTCGGCGGCCCAGAGGAGATCGCCTGGGCGCCGGACGGCCAGAGCATCGTGTTTGCTTCCCGTCCCCCGCTCAACGAGGCCTGGAGCACCAACGTCGAGCTCTACCGCGTGGCCGCCGATGGCAAGTCCCGCCCGGCGTTGCTCACCGGCGATAACCCGGCCACCGACACCCGGCCCGTCTTTTCTCCCGATGGCAAGACGCTGGCCTACCTGGCCATGCAGCGCCCCGGGTTCGAAGCCGACCGCCTGCACATCGTCTTGATGGACGTGGCCAGCGGCAAGAAGAACCCGCTCACCCACGAGTGGGATCGCTCCGTGGAGGATCTGGTTTGGGCCGCCGACGGCTCGCTGCTGTACGTCACCGCGCAGGAGCACGCCCGGCAGAAGATCTTCTCAGTCGAGGCCGGCTCGGGTCAGGTGAAACCGCTGTGCGAGGTCGGGAGGAACTTCTCGCTGACGCTCACCCGCGGCGGGACGCTTGTCTTTCTGCGGGATCGCATGACCCACCCGGCGGAGGTCTTCGAGTTGGACCCGGCGACGGGCCGGGTCTCCCAGCTGTCGCGCGAAAACGAGGAGCGGTTGCGCACCGTCCGCATGAGCGAGCCCGAGGACCTCTGGTTCGAAAGCGATGGGTCGAGGGTGCACGCCTGGATCCTGCGCCCCGTCGAGGCGCGCAAGGGACAGAAGGTTCCGCTGGCCTTCCTCATCCACGGCGGCCCCCAGGGCAGCTGGCTCGACGACTTCCACTACCGCTGGAATCCACAGTTCTACGCCGGCGCTGGCTACGCGGTGATCGCGGTGGATTTCCGCGGCTCCACCGGCTACGGCCAGGCCTTTGTGGACGCCATTCGCGGCAACTGGGGCCCCGGCCCCTACGCGGACCTCATGGCCGGCCTCAAGGCCGGCTTGCAGAAACTCCCCGAGGTGGACACCGCCCGTATGTGCGCCCTGGGCGCGTCCTTCGGTGGCTATATGGTCAACTGGATCGCCGGGCAGGACCATCCCTTCGCCTGCCTGGTGACCCACGACGGGGACTTCGACGTCGAGAGCAGCTACTACAACACCGAGGAGCTGTGGTTCCCCGAGTGGGAGATGACCGGGCCACCGTGGGAAAAGCCGGAGGTCTACGCGCGCAACTCGCCCAAGGCCAACGTGAGCCGCTGGAAGACCCCGATGCTGGTCGTCCAGGGAGGGTTGGACTTCCGGGTGGTGGAGACCGAGGGCCTGTCCACCTTCAACGCGCTCCAGCGCCGGGGCGTACCCAGCCGTCTGCTGTACTTTCCCGACGAGAACCACTGGGTGCTCAAACCCCAGAACTCGCGCTTGTGGCACCAGACGGTGCTGGAGTGGCTGGATCGCTGGACCCGGACCACTCGCAAGAGCGCGCGCTGAGAAAGAGCCAGGCGGCCGGGCCGCGCGCGCAGGCTTCGTCGCACCTCTGAAAGCGCATCTACGCAGTCCAGCCGGGCGATGAAACGCCTGGAGACATCGTGCCCCGGCCGGTCCTCGGGCGTGGGAAAACCGGCCGCGCTGGCGCTAGCACATCCGAGCACCTCATTCATCGCGCACACACGGAGTCTCATGGCTCACCTCCCGGTGATCGCATTCTTCTTTCTCGGGCCGGACATGGGGGATTTGCACCGGGTAGCGACAGATGGAGCAGGCCCGTCCGGCTTGCTGCAACGTATGGCAGTTGGGGCAAAGTGTGATGAAAATCATGACGCACCTCCGCTCGGGCATCCGCGCCGATCAAAAAGCAATCGACATGCCAAACAGATCATCGGCACCCGCCGGAAAAACAGCAGCCCCAGGTGTTCGGATTTGCGAAGGTTTGCCAGGCGCGCCTTACGCAGACGTGACGTCGCTCACCTTCCATTGTGGAACATGGGGTTCTCAGGCTGACAGGCGTGTCCGGTTCTCATGCGGGTGTGGTTTTCTGGCCCGAAAGGCGGCGATCCGCCTCGCGCAAGCGCTGGGTCAAAGTGCGAATGATCCCGTGGGCGATCTCGATCTTCTCGGACATGAGCTCGAAGAAGTCGTCTCGCTCGACCTTGAGGCAGTTTACATCGCTCACCGCGGTCACCGAGGCGGAGCGAGGCTCATTGTCGAGCAGGGACATTTCTCCGAAACTCTCCTTCTCTCCCAGTCGGCTGATCTCCTGGCCGAGCCGATGGACCATCACCTGGCCGTCCAGGATCAGAAACAACGCGTCCCCGATCTCCCCCTCCTGGATGATCAACTGGCCTTGCTCGAACGAGACCTCCTGAGTGATCCCCGCGATCTGGGCCAGGTCCTCTCCCGGAATGCGGGAGAACAGGTCCACCGACTTGAGGAACAGGACTTTTTCCACGGTCGAGAGCATGACGCCGCCTCGGAACTAGCCCGTTTCTGCCTGGGCGTCCAGGAAGAAGTCGTAGCGTTTCTCGGCGCGCAGAGCCGCCACCACCGCACCCAGCAAGCAAGCCCTCTCGGGATCCGGGGCGCACACGATGGCGACCTCGGCGTTGCGGGGCATGGCCTTGTCCCGGGCGGTCTTGAGCAGCGACTTCTTGAACAGGTTCCACGAGCGCAGGATTCCCCCGGACAACACCACCATGGCCGGGTTGAGGATGTCCAGCAGGATGGCCACGCCGAGCCCCAGCAGCACGCCCTGCTCCTCCCAGATGGAGATGCACGTCTCGTGGCTGGCCTGGGCGAGCTCGGCGACCTCTTCGGGGCGGGCGGGGAGTTCGTGCCCGGCCGCTCGATACTCGGCCAGCAACGAAGCGAGCGCGTAGCCCCCGGCGTGCGCCTCGAAACACCCGGTGCGACCGCAAACGCAGGTGCGCCCGGGATGAAACAGGCGCATGTGTCCGGCCTCCAGCGCGGAGTTCTTGGCGCCTCGAAGCAAGCGGCCATCCTCGATGAAACCGCAGTCGATTCCACTGCCCACCACCATCGACAAGAGCGGGCTGCGATCACGACTGGGCCCGAAGAAGTAGGCCGCCAGCGCCGCGGCGTTCCCTTCTCCCTCCACGGTCACCGTCCGTTGGAAGGACTGCGACAGCGGCGTCCGGAGATCGATCCCCGTCCAGCCTTGCAGCGGCGAGGCCACGATCACTCCGCTGTCCGGGTCCACGTGGCCGACGGTGGCGCATCCAACGGTGACCAGGTCGGCGAGCTTCACACCGCCGCGGTGCAACACCTCGCGGCAGGTCCGCACCAGCGTCTCGGCCAACGGGTTCTGCTGCCCCACCGGCGGAACTGCCTCCTCCAGGAACTGGACCACCTGCCCGCGGCGGTCCACCAACCCCGCCCGGACGTTGGTCCGGCCGACGTCGATGCCCATAGCAAAGGGGCCCACCGGGTTCTGCGACGAGATCGACATTTCTTCAGAACTTGTACGCCGGGTTGGCGGGGTCGAAGTCTCGACTGGTGAGCCCGGGGTTGAGCTTGAGATCCTGGTACTCGAACGTCTCGTACACCTGCCCTTTCCAGTCCCAGATGGTCACGCGCAGCGGAAGATTCGTCTCGCGATCGACCAGGAACTCGGCCCGCGCGCCATAGTAGCGGGGGACCCACACGCTGTCCCCCTCGTCGGGGTCATCGGGTTCGTCATACTCCGGGTTGGCGTAGAGGATCAGGTACATGTCCTGGCCGGTGCGCGTGGCGATCTTCCACAGATCCTCGTCGGCCCCGACCTTGATGGTGGCGCCGGCCTTGGGAAAGCTGGCCTGGATCCGCAAGGTCTGGCGGCCGCCCACCGCGGGGCCCTCGGAGACATCGAAGGTGCCCTCTTTGCGCTGCATGGCCAAGCGCAGGTTCTTCGCGGCGACCTTGATGGTGTTCTCCAGGCCGAAGTCGAAAATACTGTGGTGGTTGCCACCCATGGCCATGGAGCCGCGGGGGTCGAGGTTCACATTGATGTCCGGGAAGGATCCCTTGTGCACCTTGAGCTGGTTGTCGTTGCTCCCCCGCACGAAGATGATCTCCCGACCGGCGAAGGGTTCGAGGTACTTGACGTACACCTTGAAAGGACGTGCGAACTTGATCTGCATCCGCTCGCGTGGGCCCGTCTCTTTCTTGAAACGCTCCTGCTTGAGCATGAGCGCGGTATAGTCGTTTACCTTGGCGATGGAAGCCTCGGCTCGCTGAATGATCTCTTCCACGCTCGGGAGCGGGTCACCGGAAGGTGCCGGGGATGGGGGTGCGGGTTCTGGCTCGGCTGCCAGAACGCTCGCCGAGCCGGTCAGGACGAGCAGGACGATCGCGGCGCGAAGAACCATGGTGGCCTCCTTCTCCTTCCGTGGCCGGACGATACCACACAACCGGGTCCGGGGGTCAATCTCGCCGGCTTGGACGGAGCCGTCGGGATCGGGATTCTTCCGGGACACCGCCGTCATGCGGGCGACCCCGGGGGTTCTCTGGCGACATCGCTGCGATTCATGCAGACCTGCGCCTCCTCTCGCACCAGGGTCTCGGGATGGCCGAGCAGGCCGCGGATCAGTGTTGAAAACCCGGGCAAAGAACTCCGCCGAATCGCGTCCAGAGCACATACCACCGTCCAGGCATGGCCAGAACCCAGCAGCTCGCGCAGCCAGCCAGGACCATCACGGTGCATCAACACGAACAACCCGTCGCCAATTTTCAGAAGTTTCTGGGATTGAGTTTCGAGCAGCGGGACCACGCAGCGGCGATTCTCCTCGTCTAGCAGGTTTTCCAGCACCTCGAGCGCGTTGGCCCGGATGGTCCGGTGGGGGCTGGCCAGGTTTCTCAGCGCGGATTCCATGGCCGGTTCCGGGAACAGCGAGCGCAGCAACAACCACACCCGGTCCAGGGCTTGCTGGCGGAGGTTCTCCAGACAATCCTTCAGCAGCTCGGCCTGAAGAGGTTCGGTCTCGCACAGGATAGCCTGGAACTGGTACACCTGCTTCAGCTCGGTGTGGAGCAAACGGCGAAGGCTCTCCCGGTCCGCCCGCAGGGAAGGAAATCGCGCGCGCAACGAGACGATCCCCTGGAGCGCGGCATAGCGCAAGCTCGCGTCTTGATCCTCCAGCGCACGAGTGAGGAGGTCCAGGCTGCCCTGCTCGCCGATGCGGGAGAGCACCCGCGGCACCTGCCGGCGAATGTTGGGGTCTTCGCGAGGGTTGGCCAGCACGATCCGCAGGGTGGAATACGCCCGCGTCCCGAACTCGGCGATCGCCTGCACCGCCGCGCGCCGGGTGTGCCGATCCGCCAGGCGCTGAAGCAGCGGCAGGAGCAGTTCGGAGCTGCCGAGCCTGCCTGCGGCCTCCACCGCATGAACGCGAACCGTATGATCGGGATCGTCCAGCAACGGCAACAGGTTTCGATACAAGCTGCGGATTCCGCTCTGGCCGACCACCCGCGTTCCGCAGCCGCGGGCCTCGGCCTGCGGGGCCTGGAGCAAGACCTTGAGGGGTTCGGCCGCGGCCAGGATCCCGTCCAGGCCACCGAAGCGTAAAAAGCCCGAGATCGCCGCGCTGCGCACCTCGAACGACTCATCGTCAAGGAATCGTTCCACCCTCGGCAACGCCCGCTCCTGGAGCATCGAGCAGTAGGTGCCCACCGCCTCGGACCGCACCCCGGGATCCGCATCCTCCATCCGTGCCCGGATGCGTTCCAGGAAGGGCGTGGCGTTCTCATGCGCCATCAGGCGCAAAGCTTCCTGTCGGATGCGCGGCGACTCGTGCTCCAGCAGGCGATCCAGATCTTGCGACCAATCCTGGCGGCGGATGAACGGCAGGATCTCCAGGGCGTGGAGCACATGGTGCTCGTCGGGCGCGGCCAGGGTCTCGCGCACCAGGCCCAGGGCTTGCTCGTCCTTGGCCAGGGAGATCGCCGTGCCGGTGGAGACGCGGCGGCGCTCATCGAGGGTGTCGCTGAGCGCGCGTACATACTCCCGGCGCAGGGTCCAGGTTGCGCCGAGCCAGGGGAGCAGGCACACCACGCTGCCAAAACCCAGCCACTCCACGTGAGGATCGAGGCGCGGCGCCAGGATGGCGATGGCCAACCCGGCCATTCCCTGCGCCAGGTGCTTCAGAACGCCGTCCACGAAGGCGCGCGCGCGCCCGCTCCAGCGGCCCGACAGCGGCAGGTACAACACCTGGCTGGCGGCGTCGTGCACGGTATACCGCAAGACCGAGTCGGTGCCCCGGAGCAAGGTCACGCTCCACAACGCCGGCACCACCAGGAAGACGGCAGTGCCCATCAGCAGCAGGGTCGGCATCACGGCGAGGGTGCGGGCCACGCCCCAGCGGGTGATGAGCCGGCCGGTGAGCAGCACCTGGACCAGGATGCTCACCAGGCCACACACGCCGTGAAACGTGCCCAGGAACGCGGCCAGCTCGTTTTCCCGGTTCAGGTGGGCGTAGCGGGCGACGACCTTGAACTGGAAGTCCACCACCGTCACCACCACGAAGGTGAGCACGGTGATCCAGGCCACCCACCGCATGTGTCGCACCGAGAACACCTGCGTCCAGTCCGAGAGCAACGAACGCCGCCGGCCGGCCGGTGCGTCTTTGGGGGCGGGTGCCTCGACCGGAACGATCCTCCGCAGCGTCACTTGCAGCACGAGACAGGCGAGAAGCAGCGCCGCGCACACCAGCAGCAAGTTGTCGGCGCCGACGACGCGGCCCACTCCACCGATGGTGAGTCCCACCACCACCGAGGCCACCACCCCACCCGCTCCGACAATCCCGAACAACCTCTTCGCCTGGCGCGTATCGAATACGTCGTGCGCGAAAGTCCAGAATTGGATGGTGAGCAGGCCCCCCATGATCTCCACGAACACGTACAGGACCGGGTAGACCCACGGCAGACGCCAGGCCACCAGACCGCGCAGCACGAGCACCAGGGCGATGTGACCCGCGGTCAGCGCAAGGCCCAGGCTGTGGTGCCGAAAGCGATCCGCCACTCGGGAGTAGGCCGCCCCGGCCAGCACCATGGCCAGCGCCACCCAGGCGTACATGTAGGGCAGGGCGCCGATGTCGTACCGGGACAGGAACAAGGCGTCCCGGGCCACCCGTGCGGTGATGAAACTGCCCACCACCAGCGCCAGGTAAAGGAACAGGCTCATGGTCCGGCCGGCTTCGCCCTGCCGCCATTGCCCTAGGCCACCGAGACGTCCGTGTGGGGTTTCAGCCATGAAACCTCAGGACGTGGGAGCACCGGCCAACATGGACTCGGCGAAGGAACGCACCCGGCTGGAGGGATCCTTGACGTGCCGCTGAAGGACCACCTGGCGCCGCTCCGGCGGAAGCAACCTCGCCAGCGAGAGTAGGGCCGTCTCCCTCACTAGCGGATCATCGGACACGGTGCACATCTCGATGGCCGTGACAGTCTGTGGATCGTCAGCGACGCGGGAGGCGTACTCGAGGGCGCAGCAGGTCACCCAGGCATCGGAACTCTGCATCAACTCCTCCAGCACCTGCCGACGACGGGTGGCATCGACGGTGGGCTCCTCCGCGGGGTGCTGGCCGTTCCCTCCGGAGGGTGGCTCCAGCACCGGCAGCAGGCGGCGCCGAATGGACTTGTCCAGGAGATTGTCCAGGATCTCCAGCGCGTTGGCCCGGATCTGCCGCTGGGGAGCGTTCAAGTTTCGCAGCACCGCGTCCAGCGACCTCGGGGGTAAAAAGCCCGACAGCAGCCGGAAAATGCGTCGCAGGGCACGCTCGCGGCGTAGGACCAGGCATTCCCGCAGCAACCGCTCGGTCGCGGGGAGGTTGAGCTCGGCGAGCAACCGATCCGCCTCCCGCATCTCGGCGAGCTCACGATCGAGCCCGTCCTTCAACCGGGACGGATCCAATACCAGCCGTGGATCGCGGAGCCGAATGGCATGGATCGCCTCCAGCACCCGAGATCGCAGCAAGGGGTTCGGCTCCTCGATGTTCTGCGCCAGCACGTCGAGCGCGGCCCGGCCGCCAATGCGCGCCAGGATCGGCGGCACCGCGGCCCGCAGCGAAACGGACTCCGCCGGTTGGGCCAGCACCCGCTGCAGCAAGCGCACCGCGGGCTCACCGTAGGCGACCAAGGCGTCCGAGACCGCGCCGTGCATCTGCGGCTCTTCCAGCCGGTACACCAGCGTGGGCAGAAGCTCCGGGCTACGCATGCGCCCCGCGGCGCGCACCGCGGCGAGCCTCACTGTCTCCTCCGGGTCCGAGAGGAGCTGGAGCAAGGGGTGATAGAAATTCCTGACGCCGACCTCGCCCAAAATTCGAGCGCCGGCGGCCCGGGCCGCCGGGTCGGGGCTCTCCAGGAGAGCCTTCAGCTTCTCCGCAGCGCTGAGCACGCCGTCCAACCCCGCGAATCGAACCAACCCGCTCACCGCCGCGGCCTGGATGTGGAGATCGGGATGTCTGAGATACTGCGCCGCCACGCGCACCGCTCGCTCGCGGCCGACGGCGCAGAACGCGGTCACCGCGGCGGCCTGCACCTGGCGGCTCTCGTCCTTGAGAAAACGCGCGATGCGCACGCCGTCGCGCAGCTGCCCTCGCTCGCCCAGGATCTCGACCGTGCGGGCGCGGACCTCGGGCGAGGGATGCTCGGCCAGCCGCAACAGGTCCGCGGTCCAGTCGATGGCCGGCAGGCCGCGGATCATCTCCAGCGCGTGCAGCACGATGTCGCGTGAGGGGTGCGTCAAGGCCTGGCGCAACACGCGGGAGGCCGCGTCGTCGGGAACGATGGTCCCGGCCTCCTCCAGCGAAAATCGCCGGCTCATCACGGTTTGCATCAGGGCGGAAAGGTAGCGATGGCGCACTCCCACCGCAGCCAGGATCCAACCGCCGAGCAATGCCAGAGTGATCCAGGTGAGCGCCGCGAGCGGGAGGCGGGGAACGATCCACACCAGCAGAGCACCGGAGACGCCGATGGCGAGCGGCCGGACCATCCCGTCCAGCAAAGCCTTGGCCCGTCCCCGCAGGCCCGCGGACACTGGCAGGTACAAGAACTGCATGGTGGCGTCGTTCACCGTGTAGCGTAGCACCGCGTCGCTGCCCTTGAGCAGACTGGCGCTCCACAGGGCCGGTTGCACAAGAAATGAAATGGCGCCCAGCGTCAGGGATCCCGGCAGTAGCAGCAGCGGCAACAACACTCCGAAACGCTCCAGGAGCCGCCCGGTGATCAGGAGCTGGATGACGCAGCTCAGAATCCCGGTGACCCCCCAGAACATCCCGAAGAAGGCGCCCATGTTCTTTTCTTGCCCCGCGAAGGCTTGCTGGGCGCTGGCCTTGAACTGGAAGTCGCAGAAGGTGGTGACCAGGGTGATGAGCAGGATGAGGACGGACACCAGCTGCAGGTGGCGGTTGCCGAACACGCGCCGCCCGTCCGCGATCAACGATAGCCGGTGCAACGGGTGCAGGCGCCGTTCGACCAGGTGCGTGTTGAGCTCGGCGCCGTAGTGACGTCCCAGGCGATGGAGCAACAGCAGCGCCGTCACCAGCAGCAACGCGCACAGCAGCAGAAGCTCCGGGGTGCCGAGCCGCGATACGGCCGCGCGCGAGCCGAATCCGACCAGCACCGAGGACACCACGCCGCCGGCGCCGACCACGCCGAACAGGCGCTTGGCCTCGCGGGTGGTGAAGATGTCGTTCGCCAGCGTCCACGACTGCAGGATGAGCAGGTTCCCGGCCAGCTCCACCAGCACGTACAGGACGGGCAGGAACCAGTCCAGACCGGCCCCCACCAGGACGCGGGACACCAGCATCAACGAGGCCGCGCTGGCCAGGCTGGCCTGCAGGATGCGGTCCCGGCGAAAGCGGTCGGTGATGCGTGAATACAGGCCGGCCTGAACGAACACCCCCAGCGCCACCCACAGGTACATGCTCGGCAACCAGGAGGACGGGAAACGGGACAGGAACAGGGTGTCCCGGGCCACCCGGCCGATGATGAACATGCCCACCACGCACATCATCAGGCCGAACATCAACGCGACCCGCCGGCCTTCTCCCGGCTGGACGCGCAGGACCCGGCCGGCGACCACGCTCAACTTGCGCGTCAACGCGCCCACGCCACCTCCCGTCCGGCTGGCGGAAGTGTCCCAAAGACAGGGCCGTTTGTCCAGGGAGCCAAGCCCTGACCGCACCTCCCAAATCCTGCAATTCGTTCGAGCCATTGCAGAACTTGTCGTGGCGCGGCGGGCCAGGCGGGTCCTCCATGCAGCGGAGCCGGCTTGGCGGCGAGCAGTTAGGAGGACCCGCCGTCATGCAGCCGCGCCCAAAAGTTGTCGGAGAATAAATTGAGGGACTGCCAGCGCCGAACCGATCTCTCGTTGTGAACGGCGCCGCCGTGTGGTATCTGCGGGCTGTTGCCAAGGAGCGCTTCGCATGCCGACCCCCGGCTTGCAGTGTCACGGTCTTCGACGCCAGATCATGGGCGTGGGTCTGACAGCGGTGTGCCTATCCTGCGCCGCGCCCCGGCCCGCGTCCGAAGCCCCGGCGAACATCGCCGACATGCTCGAATCCGCGCCCCATTCCTCTCAAGAAGCGCCGCCACCGACGCCCCGGCCACTCTCCTGCGCGCGGCTGGTCCCGCGCGACTTCTCCGACCGGTGGTTCCACCGCGCAGAAATTGTCGAGAAGCAGCGAGGTTCGGGCCGGGCCACCTGCACCTTCATGGGCGGCGTCCTGTCCCGACCGGTATCGCTGGACTTCATCTGCTCCGAAGAGGTGGTCCGGCCGCGCTTCGTGGAACAGGTTCGCGGCCGGTTCGGCAACATGGCCTACCAGGAAGTCCCCGCTCTCGGGCGTCTCGCCTTCGTCCGGGAGGACATGCAGGTGATTGCCTGGGACGACGACGCGCCGTGCCTGGTCGTCCTCACCGGGTTCCAGAGCCGCCTCGATCTGCTCGAGCTGACACGGGAATTTCTGCACCAGCTGTCGCTGGAATCCCTCGGCAGCGATTGAGGCCTATCAAGGCTTGGAAGCGGGGATCGGCGCCGATTCCGCCCGGGCGCGCTCCACCACGCCGTCCGCTCCCACGCGGGCGGAGAGCCCGTCTTTCCACAGGTACTCGCCGGCGGCGGCGTCATCGCGCAGCGTGGCGTCGAAGAAGGCCGCGCAGGCCGCCCGGGTGAGCTTCTGGAAGTGCTCGTCGCGCGCGCCTGCGCGTTTCATCCGCCACAACCGGCCCGAGAACACGAAGTGATCGGCCCCCTGGAAGGTGATCAGGATGCGATCCGAACGCGGGCTGTGATCGAACGGCGCCCGCCGATCTATCGCGCGGGTCTCCCCCAGGGGGCTCTCGTCCTTGGTGCCGGTGAGGTGCAGCACCGGGATGGTGATCGCCGCGAAGGCCCGGTCGATCATCCGCCGCGTCCGGGCCGAGACGGGCGCGCTCATGGCCACCGCCGCGCGCACGCGTTTGTCCCCGAGCGAGACCTCCTTGCCGTCCAACGGGTTTTCGAAGACCTCGCCGGCCACCGACAGCGCGGTCCAGGCGCCGTAGGAGTGCCCGGCCACGCCGATGCGCGCCAGGTCCAGCTTGCCCTTCAAGGGACCGTCCGCCTGCGCCAGCGCCGTCAAGCGATCGATGGCGAAGCGCACGTCGGCGGGCCGCGCCAGGGCGGCGCGCATGTCGCGGGCGGCCCGCCCCAACTCCTGAAACGGATGGGACTTGCCGCGCCACACCTCGGCGTCGCTGCCGGCGTGTTGCAGGTGCACGCACACGTACCCCCGCGCGGCCAGGTGCTTGCCCAGATACGCATAGGACTCGCGCGAGCCCCCCAGGCCGTGCGACACGATCACCACCGGGAACGGGCCGGCGCCGTCGGGATGATACACCCGCACCGGGACCGCCCGGGCGCGCGCCTGGTCGGTCCAGACCTCGTCGAACTGACGGAGTTCGAACAGCGTCCGATCGGGATCGTACAGGGCGGGAGCGCTCGCCGCGGCCACTTGCATCATGATGAGCCACCACGCGGTCATGCGGGCACCTTGCGATTCTTTCGTGCCTCTCGTTGTATAGTCCGCCCCGGTCCCGCTTGCAACCCCGTCCCGGCACGCACTTGAGTCCCGCGCCCAACCGGGTATACTGGCGCCGAGGGCCGCATGACGGAATTCGCCGAAGACCCCAAGCTGCGCCGCATCGAGCGTCACTACCTCAAGGTCTTCCATTACCTCGAACCTGCCAGCCTGCGTACGCACGTATCTCGCGAGCCCGAGTGGCCCGACGCCGGCGCCTTGGGCTCGGCCAGCGTAAAGAGCGATCGACCCCAAGACACCTTCCTGGACTTCTACGGGCGCGAGGGGCTGGCCGCGGCGCTGGAGGTGTACGGGCTCTTCGACGAGGTCCGCCGGCGCGGCCTGGGCGAGCCGAGCCTGTCTTTCTCCCGCTTCGAGGACACCTACGACGTGCTGCGCATCCACGGCTCGGCCAGCCCGCACCCGCTGGTCGAGCTCATCGCCAAGACCGGCCCGCTCCCTCCCGAGGTCCGCGAGCCGCCCGGGCTCGGCGCCTGTAATTTTTTGCACGTCAAGTGGCTGCGCATGCAGAACCCCCTGGCCCCGCCCTCCCCGGACAAGCCGCTGCTGCCGGGGCAGGCCTTCCCCGGGCTGGGGATGGGCCGCGAGGTGCTCTCGCTGCTCCAGATGATGGCCCACCGGCTCGACTTGGACGGCGTGGTCGAGGTGCCCGAGCGCCTGCACAACGCCGCCCTGTACTTCGTGCGTTTTCGCTTCCTGAACCCCGAGGAGCAGGGCGTGTTCACCTCCATCCTGCGGGACACCCGCGAGCACACGCTGGCCGACCTGGCCTGGGGCGTGGAGTGCGGCGCCCTGCTCGACCTCAACTCGCACAAGCCGTTCCGCTGGCTGCCGCGCGAGCAAGTGCTACCGCGCCGCGGCCCGGTGCTGGAGTGGCTGGAGTCCGCCGAGTACCGCGACCGCGCCCGACAGGCCATGGAGCGGTCGCGTTTTCAGCTCTCCACCGGCGACATCACCCTGGACGAGGTCCGGGCCGCCACCGGCGGAAGCGCCGAGAACCCCTTCCCTGTCAAGATCAAATGAGCTACCTTCTCGGAAGACCCGCCGCGCGGTGTGCGCCGGAGGAGGAGCCGGCCAAGCATGAAATGCCGTGACTGCATCCACTGGGCACCCCCGCGGTCGGTGGAGTCATTGCCCGACTACCCCATCGGCTTTTGTGAGATCTTCCAAAAAGACGTGGCCGGGGAGCTGGCCGGCTGCGCCGGGAAGTTCTTCCTCTCCAAGAACCGCGAGGACTGGCGCGGCACCATCCACGAGAAAGAAGCCCCCGCCGACCTGCCCATCGAGATCCCGGACGGCGCCAAGATCGTGTCCATCTCCGAGCCGATCGCCCCCGACGGCCGGGTCAAGATCGTGTACCTCATGCCCGAGAAGTGAGCGAGAATCTCGCTCCTGGCGCGCCCTCGCCTCTACCCTGCCTCTCGTCGACAGATGTTTGCACAACCGCGTCTGGCAACACCGATGGTGCAGTCCCCCCGTAACCCTCGCCGAAGGCTCCTGACGACACAGACTGGACGAACGCGCCACCTGACAACGCCAGCACGGGGCGGCATCAACCACAAGATGGCAGATAGAAAACACCCTCTCCGGGATCACTGGGTAAGAGGGATCGAGCGGCTGGCACCGGGGATTCGCGACACCGATGCGGCTTACTTGTCGTCGCCCTCGGCGGGCTTCTTGGCGGCAGGCTTCTTGGCGGCGGGCTTCTTGGCGGCCGTCTTGGCGGCCGTTTTGGCGCCGGGCTTGGCTCCCTTGGCCGGAGCCTTGGCCCCCGGCTTCTTGGCGGCGGGCTTCTTGCCACCCTCGGGCTTCGGTGTCTCCGCCGGGATCAGCTCCAGGAAGGCCATCGGAGCGTTGTCGCCGTGCCGGAAGCCAGTGCGCACGATGCGGGTGTAGCCGCCCGGCCGGTCCTTGAAGCGCGGCGCGATGGTGCCGAAGAGCTTCTCCAGCGCCTTGTCGCTCTGCACCAGGCGCTTGGGATTGCCGACCCACTCGCCCTGGGTGTTGAGGCGCTGGGCGGCCAGACGCCGCGCGGCCAGCGTGCCGCGCTTGCCGAGGGTGATGATCTTCTCCGCCACCCGGCGCAGCTCCTTGGCCCGGGCCAGCGTGGTGAGCACCCGTTCGTGCACGAGCAGGGAGGTCACCAGGTTGGCGAACATGGACAGGCGGTGCTCGGTGTCCCGGCCGAAGCGCCGGCTCTTGCTCTGGTGTCTCATACCAACTCCTCCTTACCACTGGCCTTGGGCGGAGGCATGTCCTTCGGCGGCCAGTTCTCCAGCTTCATGCCCAGGCTGAGGCCCATGTCGGACAGGATTTTGCGGATCTCGTTGAGCGACTTGCGGCCGAAGTTCTTGGTCTTCAGCATCTCGGCTTCGGTCTTCTGCACCAGGTCGCCGATGGTGCGGATGTTGGCGTTCTCCAGGCAGTGCGCCGAGCGCACCGTGAGCTCCAGCTCGTCCACCGAGCGCATCAGCGTCTCGCGCAGGCGTTCCTGCTCGTCGGAGCGCTGGGCCGAGGTCTCGTCGTCCTCGGGGAAGTTGATGAAGATCTGCAGCTGCTCCTTGAGGATCTTGCTGGCGTAGGCCACCGCGTCCTCGGGGCGCACGCTGCCGTCGGTCCACACCTCGAGGGTGAGCTTCTCGTAGTCGGTGCGCTGCCCCACGCGGGCGTTGGTGACCTGGTAGTTGACCTTGCGGATGGGCGAGTACAGCGCATCGATGGGGATCACGCCCACCGTGGCCTCGGGCTCCTTGTTGAGTTCGGCCGGTACGTAGCCCCGGCCGCGGCAGGCTTTGATCTCCATCCTGAGCGAACCGCGCGCCGAGACCGTGGCGATGTGCTGGTCGGGGTTGAGAACGCTCACCGTGCCATCGGTCTGGATGTCCCGGGCCTTGACCTCGCACGGGCCCTTGACCTGAATGGTGCAGGTCTTGGGCTCCCAGCCGTCCATGCGCAGGCGGACCTCCTTGAGGTTCAGGATGATGTCGGTGACATCCTCCGACACCTCGGGGATGGAGGAGAATTCGTGCAACACACCGTCGATCTTGACCTGGGTGAAGGCGGCGCCCTGCAGGCTGGATAGCAGCACCCGACGCAGGGAGTGCCCCAGGGTCACTCCGAAGCCACGCTCGAACGGCTCGCCCACGAACTTCCCGTATGTGCCGCTGAGCGATTCCCGGTCCACCACCAGCGACTTGGGCTTGATGAGATCGCGCCAGTTCTTGGAGTTATCCGTGGTCATGAGGCCTCCGCTACTTGGAGTACAGCTCCACGATCATCTGTTCCTGAATGGGCATGGTGATGTCTTCGCGCGCCGGGAGCGCCTTCAGCGTGGCCTTGAACTCCTTGCGATCCAACTCGATCCAGGCAGGTACACCGCGCCGCTCGATGGCGTTCAGCGACTCCTCGATCAACTTGAGCTGGCGGCTCCCCTTGCGCAGCGACACCACGTCGCCGGCGTTGAGCAGCATGGCGGGCACCGTGGCCCGGTGGTCGTTGACCCGGAAGTGGCCGTGGCTCACCAGCTGGCGCGCCTCGCCACGGGTACGCGCGAAACCCATGCGGTACACCATGTTGTCCAGGCGGCGTTCCAGGGAGAGCAGCAGGCTCTCGCCGGTAATCCCCTTGCGCCGGGCGGCGTCGGCGAAGAACCGCCGGAACTGCCGCTCCAGCACCCCGTAGATGCGCTTGACCTTCTGCTTTTCGCGCAGCTGCGTACCGAAGGGCGAGAACTTGGTGCGCGCCTGGCCGTGCTGGCCGGGGGGGTACGGCCGACGGTCGACGGAGCACTTGTCGGAGAAACATCGGTCGCCTTTCAAGAACAGCTTCAGTTTCTCACGGCGACACAGCTTGCACAGGGAACCGGTGTAACGAGCCACTGCATCCTCCTTGGACTGGCGGTCGCGATCTCAGACCCGCCGCCGCTTGGGCGGCCGGCAACCGTTGTGGGGAACCGGGGTCACGTCCATGATCTGGGTGACCTTGAGCCCCGAGGCCTGGAGCGCCCGAATGGCCGCCTCCCGGCCGGCGCCGGGGCCGTTGACCTCGATGCCGATCTGCTTGAGCCCGTGCTCCATCGCCTTCTTGGCCGCCTCCTGGGCCGCTAGCTGGGCCGCGAAGGGCGTGCTCTTGCGCGATCCCTTGAAACCGCAAGCGCCCGCGCTCGACCAGGCCAGCGTGTTGCCGGCCACGTCGGTGATGGTCACGATGGTGTTGTTGAAGGTGGACTGGATGTGGGCCATCCCGCTCTGGACGTTCTTCTTGACTTTCTTCGCCTTGGCCATACCTCACCGTGTCCTTTCCGCGATTCGTCAGCTCGGCTGGACCGGCGCCGAGGTCGAGGACCCAGGTTTCTTGCCCAGCAATTTACCCTTGCGCGGGCCCTTGCGGGTGCGCGCGTTGGTGTGTGTACGCTGGCCACGCACGGGAAGGCCCTTGCGGTGCCGCTGGCCGCGATAGGTGTTGAGGTCCATCAGCCGCTTGATGTTCATCGACACCTCTCGCCGCAGGTCGCCTTCGACCTTGTAGTGCGCGTCGATGAACTCACGCAGGGACTTCACGTCGTCCTCGCTGAGGGCATCGGTGCGCTTGTTGACATCGATGCCGACGCCCGTGCAAATCTCGCGCGCCCGGGTGGGCCCCAGGCCGTAGATGTACGTCAGCGCCACCACGATCCGCTTGTTGCGGGGAAGGTCGACTCCAGCAATACGTGCCACCGCATCACCTCCTGTGCTGCCGGGCCGCTAGGTGCCCTGGCGCTGCTTGTGCCGCGCGTTGGTGCACTGCACCCGGACCACGCCGCGCCGCCGGATAATCCGGCACTTGTTACAGATCCTTTTCACCGAAGCGCGAACCTTCATGGCTCTTCTCCTTCTTCCAGCCGGCTGAGCACCATCGGGCCGTCCGCGGCGATCGCCACCGAATGCTCGAAGTGGGCCGACAGGCTACCGTCCTGGGTCAGCTGGGTCCAACCATCCGCCGCGGTCCGCACCTGGTAGCCACCCTCGTTCACCATGGGCTCGATGGCCAGCACCATGCCCGGCCGCAGCCGCTCGTTGTGACCGGCAGCCCGGTAGTGCGGCACCTGCGGCTCCTCGTGCAAGGCGCGCCCGATGCCGTGTCCCACGAAATCCCGTACCACCGAGAAGCCGCTCTTCTCCACGTGATCCTGGATGGTCGCGCCGATGTCCGAGATGCGGTTGCCCGGCCGCAGCTTCTCGATGGCCAGCTCCAGCGCCTCGCGGGTGACCTGCATCAGGCGCTCTGCCACCGGGCTGACCTTCCCGATGGGGAGCGTCACCGCCGCGTCGCCGTAGTAGCCGTCCACCACCGCGCCGAAGTCCACGCTCAGGATGTCGCCCTCGCGCAGGCGGCGTTTGGCCGAGGGGATGCCGTGCACCACCTCGTCGTTGAGGGAGGTGCACAGGCAGCCCGGGAACGGGTAGGGCCCCGCGCCCTGGTAGCCCTTGAAGGCCGGGGTAGCGCCGTAGCGCCGGGTCAAGTCCTCGGCCAGCTCGTCGAGCTCGAGGGTGGAGACGCCCGGCCGGGCCGAGCGGGCCACCTCGCGCAGCACCTTGGCCACGATGCGGTCGGCCTTGCGCATGCGCTCGATCTCGGACTCGGATTTGAGCACCACAGCCATGCCTCAGACGTCCTTGATCCCCAGCGCCTCGCGGATGGCGCGCCCGATCTCCACGGGGGTGCCGCTTCCGCTGATCGGCTTCAGCAACCCCTGGTTCCGGTAGTAGGGTTTGAGCGGCTCGGTCTGCTCGGCGTACACCGAAAGCCGCTTGCGGATGGTCTCCTCGCGATCATCGTCGCGGGTGATGAGACGCGAGCCGCAGTTGTCGCACAAGCCGCTCTTTCGGGGCGGCTTGGAGTCCTTGTGAAACATGGCCCCGCAGGCCGGGCAGCTCAGGCGGCCGGTGAGCCGGCGCAGCAGCTCCCCCTCGGGTACCTCGATGCTCAACACCGCGTCCAGCCGACGGCCGGTCTCGGCCAGCATGCGGTCGAGCGCCTGGGCCTGCGCCACCGCGCGCGGGAAGCCGTCCAGCACGAAGCCGCCCTGGCAATCGGGGCGGGCCAGGCGTTCCCGGATCATACCGATCACCACCTCGTCCGGCACCAGCCGGCCCTGGTCCATGAAGCTCTTCGCCTGGCGACCGAGCTCGGTCCCCTCGCGCACCGCCGCCCGCAACAGATCTCCGGTGGACACCTGCGGGATGCGCAGGCGCTCCACCAGCATCTGGGCCTGGGTGCCCTTCCCCGCCCCGGGAGGACCGAGCATGATGAGCTTCATGAGCGGCTCCTCAACCGCGCGAGCTGCGCCCGCGGATGCGCGGCCCCTTGGGACCGGTCAGGCCATCGTAGTGGCGGGTGATGAGGTGGGTCTCGATCTGGGACACCGTGTCCAGCGAGACGCCGACCACGATCAGCAGGCTGGTGCCGCCATAATAGAAGGGCACGTTGGCCTGCTGGATCATGATGGTGGGCAACACGCAGATGGCCGAGACGTAGAGCGCCCCGCCGAAGGTGATGCGCGAGAGCACCTTGTCGATGTACACGGCGGTCTGCTTGCCCGGCCGGATGCCGGGGATGTAGCCGCCGTACTTCTTCATGTTGTCGGCCACGTCGATGGGGTTGAAGGTGACCGCGGTGTAGAAATAGCAAAAGAAGATGATCAGCACCACGTAGATGATGGTGTAGGCCCAGCCGTCCGGGCGCAGCGCGTTCTGGATCTCCCGCATCCAGGGCTTGTCGATGAAGTTGGCCAGGGTGCCCGGGAACATCAGGATGGAGGAGGCGAAGATGGGCGGGATCACGCCGGAGGTGTTGACCTTGAGCGGCAGGTGGGTGCTCTGGCCGCCATACATCTTGCGGCCCACCACCCGCCGGGCGTACTGCACCGGGATGCGTCGTTGACCTCGCTCAAAGAAGATGATCACCCCCACCACCAGCACCACCACCACCAGGATGACGAACAGGGTGAAGGGCTTCATGATGCCCTTCTGCACATAGGAGATGGTCAGGTACACCGCGTGCGGGAAGGAGGCCACGATGCCGGCGCAGATGATGAGCGAGATGCCATTGCCGATGCCGCGCTCGGTGATCTGCTCGCCCAGCCACATGATGAAGGCCGTGCCGGCGGTCAGCGACAGGATGGTCATCATGCGGAAGCCCCAGCCGGGGCTGTTCACCACCGCCTCGCCCAGGTTGGAGCGCAGGCTCTCCAGGTAGAAGGCGATGCCCATGCCCTGGATGATGGACAGGATCACGCAGCCGTAGCGAGTGTACTGAGTGATCTTGCGCCGGCCCATCTCGCCTTCCTTCTGCAGCCGGTCCAGGGCGGGGATGACCACCGCCAGAAGCTGCAGGATGATGGAGGCGCTGATGTAGGGCATGATGCCCAGCGCGAACACCGACATCTGGCGCAGCGCGCCGCCGGCGAACATGTCGAACAGGGAGAAGAAGCCGCCCGAAGAAGCGCCGAACAGCTTCTCCACGATGCCGCGATCCACTCCGGGCACCGAGACGAATACACCGATGCGGTAGACCCCGATCATCATCAGGGTGAACAGGATGCGCTTGCGCAGCTCGGGGATCTTCGCCAGGTTTCCGAATACGGATGGCATCAGCCCTCCTGCGCCGGAGCCTTCACCGGGTGCCGGATGGGAGCGATCACCTCGGCCTTGCCGCCGGCCGCCTCGATCTTGCTCCGGGCCGAGGCGGAAAAGCCCTGGGCCCGGACGGTGAGCGCCTTGCCCAGCTCGCCGTCGCCCAGCACCTTGACCGGGTCGGTGAGCCTCTGGATGAGCCCGGCCGACTTCAGGGCCGCGGCGTCCACCACCGCGCCCGCGTCGAAGGCCGAGAGGTCACCCAGGTTGACCACCGCGAACTCGCGCCGGTTGAAGTTGAGGAAGCCGCGCTTGGGCATGCGGCGCTGCAGCGGCATCTGGCCGCCCTCGAAACCGCGCCCGATGCGATGACCCGAGCGGCAGCGCTGCCCTTTGTTGCCCCGACCCGCGGTGCCACCGCGGCCGCTGCCGCAGCCGCGCCCGACCCGGCGCCGCGCCTTGACGGCTCCCCGGGGAGCCTTGAGCCCGTTCAGTTTCATATCCGCCTCCGCGCGCTAGCCTGGGCTAGCACTCCTCCACGTCGATCATGAACGCGAGCTTCTGCACCATGCCCCGCACCGCGGGGGTGTCCTCGCGGACGACCGAGCGGCCGCGGCGCTTGAGCCCCAGGCCGTCCAGGATCGCCCGCTGGCGATCGCTGCGCCCGATGCGGCTCTTGCGCAGGGTGATCTTGATCTTCTTGGCCATGGCCTACTTACCCTCCTGGATCCGCAACTCCTCCGGCTTCTTGCCCCGACGCACCGCTGCCACCTCGATCGCCTCCAGCTGCTCCAGCGCCTTGAGGGTGGCGCGCACCACGTTGTGCGGGTTGCCGGTCCCCAGGCTCTTGCTGAGCACGTCCCGCACCCCGGCCGCCTCCAGCACTGCCCGCACCGGGCCGCCGGCGATGACGCCGGTACCCTTGCCGGCGGGCTTCAGCAGGACCTGGCCGGCGCCGAAGTGCCCCAGCACCTCGTGCGGGATGGTGCCATCGATCAGCGGGACCCGGAACATGTGCTTGCGCGCGTTCTCGGTCCCTTTGCGGATGGCCTCGGGCACCTCGTTGGCCTTGCCCTTGCCCACGCCCACCGAGCCGTTACCGTCTCCCAGCACCACGATGGCGGCGAAGGAGAACCGCCGGCCGCCCTTGACCACCTTGGCCACGCGGTTGATGTGCACCACTCGCTCGATGAGCTGCTCTTCGCCGGCGCCGAACTGCTTGTTCACGTCACCCTCCTGTCAGAACTTCAGGCCCTTGGCCCGGGCGGCGTCCGCCAGCTTGGCGACGCGACCATGATATGGATATCCGTTCCGGTCGAACACCACCTGTTGGATCTGTCGCGCCAGGCAACGCTCGGCAACCACCTCTCCCACGCGAACCGCGGCGTCCACCTTCTTGAGGTCTTCGGCGCTCTGGCGCAGATCCTTCTCCAGGGTGCTGGCAGAAACCAGCGTCCGCCCGGACTGGTCGTCGATCACCTGCACGTAGGTGTGCCGGGCGCTCTTGAAGATGGTCATGCGGGGCCGCTCGGGGGTACCCACCACTCGCTTGCGGATGGCCCGCTTCCTTCGATTCCGTCTTTCACTGCTGCGATCCGTAATCATGTCGTCACCTTCTTGCTCACGCGGTCGTGCCAACGGCCTTCTTGCCCGCCTTGCGCTTGATGACCTCACCCTCGTAAGTGATCCCTTTGGCCTTGTAGGGATCGGGCCGGCGCAGCGCCCGGATGCTTGCGGCAACTCTCCCCACCAGATCCCGGTCGGGACCGGTGAGGATGACCTTGGTGTTCTTCTCCACGGCGACCTTGAGACCGGCGGGGATGGAGAACGTCACCGGGTGCGAGAACCCCAGGTACAGGACCAGATCCTGGCCCTTGGTCTCGGCGCGGTACCCCACGCCGTTGATGTCCAGCGCGCGCCGGAAACCCTCGTGGACCCCGCGCACCATGTTGTTGATGAGCGCTCGGGCCATGCCCTGGTTGGCGCGGGAGGCACGCTGGTTGTCTGGACGGCTCACCAGCAGGCGCTGCCCCTCTTGGGTCACGCTGATGCCGGGTGCCAGGTTGAGTTCCAGCTTGCCCTGCGGGCCCTGGACCTGGATATGCCCGGCGTCGATGCTGACCTTCACTCCGGGCGGGATCGGAATCGGTTTCTTGCCGATGCGGGACACGACGTCACCTCGCTTACCAGATGGAGCACACGTACTCGCCGCCCACCTTCTGCTGGCGAGCCTGGCGATCGGTCATCAGCCCCAGGGACGTGGACAGAATGGCCGTGCCCAGCCCGTTGCGCACCCGCGGGAGCTTCGAGGAGGCCACGTACATGCGGCGGCCCGGGCGGCTCTCGCGCCGGATGCCGCGGATCACCGGCCGCCCATCCTCCAGGTAGCGCAGGTGGATGACCAGCAGCCCCTGGCGCCGGTCCGGCACCAGGGTGAAATCGTCGATGAAGCCCTCGTTCTTCAGGATCTCGGCCATCCGCGTCTTGAGCTTGGAGGCCGGGATGCTGACCTCGTCCTTCTTGGCGTGAGCCGCGTTGCGGATCCGCACCAAGAAATCGGCAATGGGGTCGTTGATGGCAGACATGCACGCTCCCTCTTCGTTCAGCCCGTGTTACCAGCTGGCCTTGATCACGCCGGGGATCTCTCCCCGCAACGCGAGCTGCCGGAAGCACAGGCGGCACATATCGAACCGGCGCAGGTAGCCGCGCACGCGCCCGCACAGCGGGCAGCGGTGGTACGAACGGACCTTGAACTTCGGCTTGCGCCGGGCCTGAATCATCTTGGAAATCTTGGCCACGTTACCCGCTCCTTAGTTTTTCCGAAACGGCATTCCCATACGGGTCAACAGCGACCGCCCTTCCTCGTCGCTCCGGGCGGTGGTGACGATGCACACTTCCAGGCCCTTGATCTTCTCCAGCTTGTCGTAGTCGATCTCCGGAAAGATGATCTGCTCGCGGATGCCCAGGCTGAAGTTGCCGCGGCCGTCGAAGGACTTGGGGGAGATGCCCTTGAAGTCGCGCACTCGCGGCAAGGCGATGCTGACCAGGCGGTCGAAGAACTCGTACATGCGGTCCCCGCGCAGGGTGACCATGCAGCCGATGTTCTGGCCCTCGCGCAGCTTGAAGTTGGCCACCGACTTGCGCGACTTGGTGACCACCGGCTTCTGGCCGGTGATGGCCGCCATCTCGGCCACCGAGGCGTCGATGAGCTTCGGGTTCTGCAGCGCCTCGCCCAGGCCCATGTTCACCACGATCTTGTGGAAGCGCGGCACCTGCATGCGCGAGGTGTACCCGAACTCCTTCATCAGGGCCGGCACCACCTCGTTCTCGTACATCTGCCGCAATCTGGATTTTTCTTTGGCCATGACCGCTCCGCCTTACTTGTCGACCACTTCGTTACACTTGCGGCAGAAGCGCACCCGTTTCCCGTCCTCGAGGGTCTTCATGCCGAGGTCGGTGGGTTGGGAGCACTTGCTGCACACCACCCGCACGTTGGAGACGTGGATGGGGGCGGAGACGTCGATGATGCCACCGCGCGGGGCCTTGGGATCGCGCCCGGCCTTCACATGGCGTTTCACCTGATTGACGCCCTCGACCCGCATCCGCTGTCTCCCGTCCAAAAACTCCAGGACCCGGCCACGCCGGCCGCGGTCTTTTCCCGAGAGCACCACCACCGTGTCATTCTTGCGGATTCGCATGAACTTCCCTGCCTTTCCCGCTACAAGACTTCCGGCGCCAGCGAGATGATCTTCATGAACTTCTTGGCCCGCAGCTCGCGCGCCACCGGGCCGAAGATGCGTGTCCCCACCGGCTCCAACTGCTCGTTGATCAGCACCGCCGAGTTGTCGTCGAAGCGGATGTAGCTCCCGTCCGGGCGGGAGGTCTCCTTGGCCACCCGCACGATGACCGCCCGCTGGATGGCGCCCTTCTTGACCTTGGACTCGGGCAAGGCCTCCTTCACCGCCACCACGATGACGTCGCCCAGGTAGGCGTACTTGCGCCGGGTCCCGCCCAGCACCTTGATGCAGCGGACCTTCTTGGCGCCGGAGTTGTCCGCCACGTTGAGCACGGTCTGCATCTGGATCATGGCCCTCTCCTCGCTCTCCCGCCGGAGCTACTGGTTGCCCGTTTCGCCGACGGCCTGCGCCAGCACCTGCACCACCCGCCAGCGCTTGGTCCGGCTCAGGGGGCGCGACTCGACGATGCGCACCCGGTCGCCGGTGTGGCAGGCGCCCTTCTCGTCGTGCGCCACCAGGCGCCGCCGGGTTCGGACGAACTTGTGGTAGCGGGCGTGCTGGACCATGGCCCGGATCTCCACCACCACCGTCTTCGCGGTGCGGGCACGCACCACGGTTCCGGAATACTCCTTGCGATTGCCTCTTTCGGTCGCCATGGGGCCTCCTCGCGGCCTAGCCCTGCGCGCCGGGCCGCTCGGTCAACTTGCGGATGCCCAGCTCGTGCTCGCGCAGCAATGTGTTGACCCGGGCCAGCTTGCGCCGAGCCTGGCGCAGCTTGGATACGTCGTCCAGCTGGCCGGTGGCGTGCTGGAAGCGCAGCTTGAAGATGTCCTCTTTGAGGTCCTGCGCCATCTGGCGCAGCTCCTCGAGCGGCCGCTCGCGCAACTCGCCGGCTTTCATAGCTCCTCCTTGCGACTCACTACCCGGGTGGGGATGCCCAGCTTGTGGCCGGCCAGACGGAAGGCCTCCCGCGCCACCGGATCCTCCACGCCCTGGAGCTCGAACAGCATCCGGCCCGGCTTGATCACGCAGACCCACTCTTCGGGCGCGCCCTTGCCCTTGCCCATGCGGGTCTCCAGGGGTTTCTTGGTGATGGGCTTGTCGGGGAACACCCGCACCCATACCTTGCCGCCGCGCTTGACATGGCGCGTGATGGCGATGCGGCCGGCCTCGATCTGGCGGGCGGTGAGCCAGCCGCAGCCGACGGCGATCATTCCCACGTCGCCGAAGGCGAGCGAGCTGCCCCGGTAGGCCTTGCCGCGCATCTTGCCCTTCTGTATCTTTCGCCACTTGGTTTTTGCCGGCTGCAACATGGCTTACTCCCGCTCCGTACGGCCGAAGCTCGCCGAACTCGCCCGGTTGCGGTCCAGCACCTCGCCCTTGAAGATCCACACCTTGACGCCGATGGTGCCGTAGGTGGTCATGGCGGTGGCCGTGCCATAATCGATGTCGGCCCGGATGGTGTGCAACGGCACCCGGCCCTCGCGGTACCACTCGACCCGGGCCAGCTCGGCCCCGGCCAGGCGGCCGCCGCAGCGCACCTTGATGCCCTTGGCGCCGAACTTGAGCGCGGTGGACACCGCCTTCTTCATGGCGCGACGGAACGCTACCCGGTTCTCCAGCTGGCCGGCCACGCTCTCGGCCACCAGTTGGGCGTCCACCTCAGCCTTGCGCACTTCTCGGATGTTCAGGAAGACCTCGGACTTGACCAGGCGCTGCAGATCCTTCTTGAGGGTCTCCACACCGGCGCCCTTCTTGCCGATGACGATGCCGGGACGAGCGGTGTGGACCGTCACTTTGGCCTTGTCGCCGGCCCGCTCGATGAACACCCGCGAGATGCCGGCCTTGACCAGTTCCTTGTGGATGTAGCGGCGCAGGCGGATGTCCTCGTGCAGCCAGCGGGCGTAGTTCTTCTTGGACACCCACTTGGAGTCCCAGGTGCGGATGACGCCCAACCGAAAACCAATGGGATTGACTTTCTGACCCAAGTGCTTCCTCCTTGACGCGGCCGCCGGCGGCCTAGCCCTTCTTCACGCGTTCGCCGAGCATGAGTTGGATGTGACAGGTCTTCTTGTGGATGGAGGTGGCCTGTCCCCGGGAGCGCGGCAGGTATCGCTTGAGCATCGGCCCCTGATCCACATGGATCTCCTTCACGAACAGCGCGTCCACGTCCACGTTTTCCAGCGTGGAGGCGTTGGCCAGCGCGGCTTTCAGCATGCGCGCGATCGCCGGCGCTGCCGAACGACGGGTGAACTCCAGGACCGCCAGGGCCCGATCCACCGGCAGCCCGCGGATCACGTCCGCCACCGCGCGCGCCTTGCGCGGGGTCACCCGTAAAAAGTACAGCCGGGCGCTCTTGTGCTTGCGCTCCGCGCGCTGTTCGGCCAGGCGCTGCTTTCGTTGTTTCTTGCGTTGGCTCATGGTCCTGTCTCCTCCGACCGCCCGGCGGTCGGCCGTTCGTTCCCTACTGCTTGGCGGCCGGAGCTGCCTTGGCCGCCGCCGGCGCCGCCGCCGGCGCCGATCCCGCCGATGGAGCCGCCGCCTTGCGGTCGCCCGAGTGGGCCCGGAAGGTCCGGGTGGGGGCGAACTCGCCCAGCTTGTGCCCCACCATGTTCTCGGACACGAACACCGGGATGAACTTGTTCCCGTTGTGCACCGCGAAGGTCAGGTTCACCATCTCCGGCACGATGGTCGAGCGGCGCGACCAGGTCTTGATCACCTTGCGATCCCCGGACCGCTGGGCCTCGTTGACCTTGCGCAGCAGGTGCGCATCGATGAATGGCCCTTTCTTCAGCGAACGGCTCACGGCGTGCTCCTTTGCGTCTATTTACGGCGCCGGACGATCCAGCGGTCCGTACGTCTCTGGTTGCGGGTCTTGTATCCCTTGGTGGGCTTGCCCCAGGGGGTCACCGGGTGCGGGTTGCCCTGAGGAGAACGACCCTCGCCGCCCCCGTGGGGGTGATCCACCGGGTTCTGCGCCACACCGCGCACGGTGGGCCGGATGCCGCGCCAGCGGGAGCGGCCGGCCTTGCCGATGGAGAGGTTCTCGTGGTCCAGGTTGCCCACCTGGCCCACCGTGGCCCAGCAATCGCACAACACCTGGCGGATCTCGCCCGAGGGCATGCGCAGCTGCACGTAGCGGCCCTCCTTGGCCATCACCTGGGCGAAGGAACCGGCCGAGCGCACCAGCTGACCGCCCTTGCCCAACTTGACCTCCACGTTGTGGATCCAGGTGCCGAGCGGGATGGCCCGCAGCGGCAGGTGATTGCCCGGACGGATGTCGGCGGTCTCGGAGGCCACCACGCTGTCGCCCACCTTGAGGTCCAGCGGGCACAGGATGTAGCGCTTCTCGCCATCCTTGTAGTGCAGCAGCGCGATCAGCGAGGTGCGGTTGGGATCGTACTCGATGGTGGCCACCCGGGCCGGCACCTCGCGCTTGTCGCGCCGAAAGTCGATGAGGCGCAGTCTCCGCTTGTTGCCGCCGCCGCGGTGGCGCACGGTGACGCGGCCCTGGTTGTTGCGCCCGTTGATGCGCAGCTTGCGCACGGTGAGTTTCTTCTCGGGCCGGTCGCGGGTCACCACGTTGGCATATTCCAGCACCGTCATGTGGCGCCGGCCCGCGCTGGTCGGCTTGAAGGTCTTGACGCTCATGGTTCCCTCTCGCAATCCGGGGGCTACACGCCGCCCATGAACTCGATCTTGTCGCCCTCGCGCAGGCGCACGATGGCCTTCTTCCAGGAGGGGCGCAGGCCCTGGTTGCGGCCCACCCGGCGCCAGCGGGCGGGGCAGCGCACGGTGCGCACCGCCACCACCTTGACGCCGAACAGCTTCTCGATGGCCTTGCGGATCTCGATCTTGTTGGCGCTCTGCGCCACACGGAACACCACCTGGTTGCCCTTCTCTTGCAGGAAGGTGCTCTTCTCGGTCTGGAAGGGGCGCAAAACGATATCGGATTCGCTCTTCTTCATGACCGCAGACCCTCCTCCAACTTCTCCACGCCCTGCTTGCTGATCATCAGGGTGCCGTAGCGCATCAGCTCGATCAGGTTGATGGCCTCCACCCGCCGGAACAAGAAGGACGCCAGATTGCGGGCGGACTTCTTCAGGTTGAGGTTCTCAGCGGCGTCGACCAGCAGGCCCCGCTCCAGCCCGAACTTCGACAGGATCTGGGCCAGGACCTTGGTCTTCACCTGGGGCAGGCGAAAGTCGTCCACCACCACCAGCCGGCCTTCCCGGGCCTGCTGCGACAGCACCGAGCGCAGCGCCAGCCGCCGCACCTTGCGCGGCACCTGGTAGGCGTAGGAGCGCGGGTGCGGCCCGAAGGCGACTCCGCCCTTGCGGTGGTGCGGCGCCCGCATGGTGCCCTGGCGCGCCCGGCCGGTGTGCTTCTGGCCGTAGGGCTTCTTGCCGGTGCCGGACACCGCGCCCCGAGTCTTGGTGGCGGCGGTGCCCCGGCGCCGGCGAGCCATCTGGGCCTTGACCACCTCCCAGACCACCGCCGCGTTCGGCTCCACGCCGAACACCTCGTCGCTCAAGGACAGGCTGCCGACCTTCTTGTGTTCCAGATTGTACAGATCCACGTTGGGCATGACGCACTCCCTACGACTTGATCTCCACGTCCACGCCGGCCGACAGGTCCAGCTTCATCAGCGCGTCGAGGGTCTGGGGGGTGGGATCCAGAATGTCCAGCAAGCGCTTGTGGACCCGGATCTCGAACTGCTCGCGAGACTTCTTGTCGGTGTGCGGCGAGCGCAATACCGTGTAGCGGCTCACCCGCGTGGGAAGGGGAATGGGCCCCGACACCCGCGCGCCGGTCTGCTTGGCGGTCTGGATGATCTCGCCCGCCGACTGGTCGAGCAGCTTGTGATCGTACGCCTTCAGTCTGATCCGAATCTTGGGGATGTTCATCCGTGTACTCCTCGCGCCCGCCTAGGCCAAAATCTCGGTGATCACGCCCGCGCCCACCGTCCGGCCGCCTTCCCGGATGGCGAAGCGCAGCTCCTTCTCCATCGCGATCGGCGTGATCAGCTCCACCTCCATCTGCGTGTTGTCCCCCGGCATCAC
>JAAZNF010000103.1 GCA_012798435.1 Myxococcales bacterium
CTTGGGGACAGGCCCCGGTTTTCCCCCACGGCCCGCGTCAGAAGTCGCCCAAACGGTGTCGCTGCTTGAGCCCGTTGTCGTGGGTCATTGCACCGGGGGCGGAGGGTAGCCGCCGGAGCGGAACACCCGCACCGCCGGCCGGTCGCCGATCTCGAAGTAGAAGCCGAACTGGAAGGCGATGCGCCCCCGCTCGTCGAGCAGCCCGGCGGGCGGGTTGGGGAAGGGCGAGGCCTTGCGGAACGCCGCCATGGCCTCCTCGTCGAGGAAGTCCAGCCCGCACGAGTGCGCCACGTTCATGTCGGCCACCGCCCCGCCCGAATCCAGTTCCACGTTGAGCACGGTGTAGCGGTCGCGCACCCCGTAGATGTTGCCGTACGGGTCGCGCTCCATGTACACCCGGGCCGGGTTCCAGTGGTTGCTCACGCCGCGCTTCACCCGGTTGAAGAAGGTGGCGTACTTGAACTCGCGGGTGTTGAGCAGTGTCTCCTCGCCCTCGGGGAGCCCGGTGATGTGATCGTTGGCCGGCGCCCCGGACACCATGGCCAGCTTGCCCGGATCGGCGCGCTTGAGCATGGAGAGTGTGCGGTCGTCCTGCCCGCCCTCGCCGGGCGGCTCCTCGCCCGCTTCCCCGCCGCCCGGGTTCAGCCGCAGCCGGTCGGAGTTGCCGCGCACCCGGTCGGAGGCCGCCTGCTCCGTCGCCGGCCCCTCGCCGCCCAGCTTGAGCTTGAGATCGAGGCCGGTCCGGCGCTCGATGTCGGGGATCTCCAGGGCGAAGCCACGGCCCCTCTTCTCTCCCGCCTGACCGGTGCCGGCCTTCTGCATGAAGATGGCGAAGGGCGCATCACCGGTCTTCTCGGCGCGCTCCACCGGCCCGGTGGTGACGCGCGCCATGGTGGGGTGGGGCTGGGCCACGCCGTAGTCGGCGCGCCGGTGCCGCGAGACCGTCTCCTTCTCCACGCGGGTGTTGTGCTCGGAGAGGAATCGGGCGTTCTTGGGCGGCCGGTTGTCCGAGGTGGGCGCCACGTCCACCACCTGGCCGTCGAGCCGGGAGTTGTCGGGCTTGGGCTTCTCGGCCTCTACCTTGGGAGGCTCCGCCGGCCGGGGTGCCTCCGCCCGGAGCGCGGCCGAGGCAGACCGCGCGCTCGGATCCCGCTGCAGCAGCCTCGCCGACGGCGGCAGCAGTGCTCGGTTGGCGTCCCACTGGGAGGCCGGGATGGCCACGCGCTCCACCTGCCGGGGCGGCGTCGGGTTGTGCGTGGGTGCGATGCGCGTCCACAGAGAGTACAATGACGGCACCAGGTCGGAGAACAGCAGTTGGGCGTGGATCAGGAGGGCGGCCAGGAAGGCCACCACCAGGGGATCCAGCCGGGTTCTGCGCCGCCGCGACATGCGCCGCTTCCTCCTGCTCTATTATACGTAACATCGGCCATTTCGGGCGTCAAAAACACCTCGGAGTGGCGGCGAATCCGTTTGTGTCAGATGCGAGGATGAAGGACAATCCCGCGCGGGAGGAGATCGTGAACGCCTGGCGCTTTCACCTCGTCGTGATTCTTTTGTGCGGCGCGGCCATCGGCGCCGTGTACGGGCAGGCGCTCCACTTCCCCTACGTCTGGACCGATCACGCCGAGATCGAGGGCGGCGGCCTGGTGCCGAAGACGCTCGACCAGGTCGGCCGTTTCTGGACCCACGTCAAGGGGCAGGCGGTGACCATCGCCCGTGAGGAGGCCACGTCTTCGCGCCCGGGCGGCGCCGGGTATTTTCGGCCCATCAAGGCCGCAAGCTACGGCCTCGACTGGCAGACCGGGGGCGGCCAACCCTGGAGTTTCCACCTCTCCAACGTGCTCCTCCACTTCCTGTTCTGCCTGGTCCTGTACTGGGTGGCGCTGGAAGTCATCGGGCGGGAATACCGGTTGTGGGCCGCGGCCATCGCCCTCTGGCACGCGCTGGCGCCGCAGCACGTCGAGACGGTGTGCTGGGTGAGTGCCCGCTCGGACTCGCTGTGGGGCCTGTTCGGCCTGCTGGCCTTCTGGGGTTGTGTGCGCGTACCGCGCTCGCGCCACCCCGTCACGCTGCGCGTGCTTTCGATCTTCCTCGCCATGCTGGCGGTCTTCTCCAAGGAGTCCGGGGCGGTGGCCGCGATCTTCCCCTTCCTGTACTTCTGGCTGGTGCCCCAGGAGGGACACAGTGGATTGCGTAAGGCTCTGCGCGCCGGCGTCTGGACCGCGCTCGGGGCCGGCCTTGCGGTGGCCTACCGCTTGCTCGTCGTCGGAGGCGTCGGCGCGGGGCCGGCGCCGGCGGCGGCGGGTTTCTGGACCCGGCTCCATGTCTTCGGGGAGAACGTGCTCCAGAGCTTCTTTCCCGTCGGGCTGCGGCTCGCCGACACCGTGGAGATCGCGGCCGGGCCGACGTTGCTGGGGCTTTCGGGCCTGGCGCTCTTTTCGGCCTGGCTGTGGCTGGGATTTCGAATGCGCCGCGACGGGCGGTTGTTGTTTTCGGCCCTGGCCTTCCTGCTGGCCATCCTGCCGGTGAGCCAGCTCTGGCCGCTGCTCCAGCCGCGCGGCGAGCGGTACCTGTACGTCCCGGCCGCCTTCGCCGAACTCGCGGGGGCGCTGCTGCTGCTCGAGCTGCTTCGGCGGGTCCAGGCGAGCGCGCTGCGCCGGGTCCTGGCCGCCGCCACCCTGGCGATCCTCGTGGTGCTGGGGTTGTTCTCCGGCGTGCGCACCAGTGCCTGGGGGAACGAGGCGCGCCTTTTTTCCGAGGCGGTCGAGGAAGAGCCGAACTGCGCCGAGTGCTGGAACAATTTGGCCTTCGCCCTGGCCGTCGAAGGAAAACACGCCGGGGCGGAGCGCGCCTGCAGGGCGGCGCTCTCGGTCGACCGGCGGCGCTACTGGACCTACCTGGACGGGTTTTCGGTGCGCTGGATCCTGAGCCAGCTGCTCCTGCTTCGCGGCGAGGGGGAGGAGGCGGCCCGCTGGCTCTCCCAGATCGAAGCGCGGGTGGACGGGGGGCCGGCCCTGTTCCTCTCGCTGGGCCGGGCGCATCTTCTCTCCGGCGAGCCGGAGCTTTCCTTGCTCGCTGCGGGCCGGGGCCTGGCCCGGCATCCCGGCCATCCGGGCCTGCTCGCGCTCGAACAAGCGGCCGCCGAGCGCATGATCGCGGCCGGGCATGCCTGGCTCGAAAGCCGGCCCCAGTGCCGCGCGGCGCGTTGACCCCGGCAGGGCGCCGTGCCAAACTCCGGCCGCGGAGGCTCGCATGGCCGACATAGAACAGGTGCTGAATTTCTTCGCCAACGCCCGCTTTCTGCGCCTGCTGGACGAGGCCGGCCGCCGGCGCTTGCTGGCCGAGGCCGCGGCGCTCACCTTTCAAGACGGCGAGACGGTGGTGCGCGAGGGCGACCCGGGCGACGCGCTGTACATCATCGTGGACGGCGTGGCCTCGGTTGAGGCCGACGACATGGGCACCGCCCGAGCGGTGGCGGAGCTCACCGACGGATCGTTCTTCGGGGAAATCGGGGTCATCACCGACCAGCCGCGCTCGGCCACGGTGCGCGCCCGCGGGGTGCTCCAGGTGATGCGTATCCCCAAGGCCCGGGTGCTGGAGGTGCTCAAGGACTACCCGCGGGTGCGCGAGCTGATGGCCAAGGTGGGCGTGGCCCGCACCGAGGACACCATGGAGAAGATGAGCCTGGCTGCCGATCTGCCCCCCTCCGCTGAGGGCGTCATACCGGATCCCGAGGACCCGCACGAGGATCCCGAAGAAGACTGACCCCGTCCCCCCCCTGTCAGCTCAAGAATCGACGCCGATTCGCGCGGGCGGGAGGAAGCGAGCGGCGACAGGGTGCATTTCGCTCGTGCGTGCGGCTGCGCTGGCCATGGCGAACCCGCGGCCGAACTCCAATCGTGCCGGGGCGGCCAGAAGCGGGATTTTCAATACTCCTCAGGCCTGGACACGATGGTGGATGCTCCATCGACCGGCGGTCATTGGTGAGCGTTGCGTTCAGGGATGTGATGAAGGTTTTCGACGCGCACGAAGGAAGCCGGGCCGGCTCAGAGCCGTTCTTCCAGCCCGCGGGCCTTGTCGCGGAGCTTCGCCTCGCGGGCGACCTGGGCCACCGCGCGCAGGCGCTCCTTGAGCGTCGCCCGGCGCGGCACCTTGGCCGAGACGGGGAGCAGCGCGATCATGCGATCGATGGCCTGCTCCTGGAGGGCCTCGCCGGGGTGCTCCAGCACCCGGATCAGCACCTCCCACTCGTCGGGCAGGCCGAAGCGCTGCGAAAGCTCGTCCACCGCGGCCACCAGGGCCGCCGGGTCGCCGGCCTCGAGCACCGCCCGGATGAGCTTGAGCCGGCTCAGGGAGGCCTTGGAATCGGCGGTGGGCTGGCGCATGGCGTCGCGCCGGCGCTTGCGGGCGTCATCCTCCGCGGCCGGTTTGTCCTTGCCGAACTTCTTCACCAGCTCGCTGGCCATGCCCTGGTCGAACAGGCGGTTGAGGTCGGATTTGTATTTCTCGTAGCGGGTGGAGTGCTCCGACAGATCGCGGATCTGGTTGTCGCGTTTCTTGCGCACGCGGCCTCCATCCCGCATCTTGTCGATCTCCCGCCAACTGGGTCTGTCGTACGCCATGCCGCGCCTCGCCGGAAAGTCGATCTTACGGAAAACCGCCCGCCCCCGCAGAACGCTTCATATATATGATCTTCGCCGGATCTCGTCAACCCCGGCTGGCCGCCCACAGGATGGCCAGGCCCAGGGTGTCCTGGGAGGAGTTGCCGGCGAAGGATTTTTTCGTGGACCAGTCGTGGCGGTACTCCAGGCGGATCTTCAGCGAGTCGGCCGGGCGGGCCTCGACCGTCGCGGTGAGGCCCTTGAGCTCCTGGGCGGCTCCAGTGCGGACGCCGTCCGGGTCGTTCATGAACTCGCCGCGGATGGCCACGCCCAGGTAGGCCAGCGGGTCCGCGCCCACGACCGCCTGGACCCCGTGCCAGGCCACCGCCTCACCGCCGATCCGGTCCCGCCCGTAGGCCCCGGCCGCGGTGAGGGCGAGCCAGCCGAGCGGCCGGCCGGTGAGCACCAGGTCCACCAGCACACGCCAGTCGCCGGTGTTGCCGTCCTGCTCCGGCCCGGCCAGCAGGTTCAGCATGGCCATGAACCGGTCGGCGCGGGCGTAGGTGAGCGAGGCGCCCACGGACTTGGCCTCGTTGTTGTCGGCGGTGCAGTCCCAGCCGTTGAGCCCGAAGAGTCTCAGCGAGAAGTCCGACAGCGAAAGCTCGGCCATGATCCCGGTGTGGCTCACCGGCAGGGCGTAGTTGAACAGGTAGGTGCGCGAGGTGTTGGGGTTCTCCCAGGCCTCGAACAGCTCGGCGCCGAAGTAGGTGGAGAACTTCCCCGCCCGCAGGCGCAACCCGTCGAGCACGTCGAAGCGGTAGTCGAGGTAGGCCTCGGTGAGGTCGAACGGCTCGTCGCTACCCAACCCGCGCGAGTGGATGAAGCGGGCGGCCTCGCCGGCGGTGAGTTTCACCTTGAAACCGGCCCCGCCGAGCGGTGAATCGTGCCGCGCCTCGACCTCGACCAGATCGATGGTGAAGGTGTTGTGCAGATGATCGAACACGCGCAGGTCGTTCTCGCCGCTGGCAGGATCGGCCAGGTTGTACAGGTAGCCGGCCTGGATGAAGGATCGAAGCTGCAACCAGGGCGTTTCTTCCTGCCCGGTCTCGGCCGGTGCCGGCGGCGGCGCTGGAGTGAAGGAGGGTTCCTGCGCGGGCGGTTCGTCGGCCCAGGCGGCGGCGGCCGCCAAGAACATGACGAAAAGGGAGATCAACCACTGAAGATGTTTCAAGAGCGCCTCCTGAAAAAGGAGGAGCATGCCTGCTCGCTCCTCATGATAGCAATAGAAGCCGAAGCCCGACCGCAGTCAAGGGCGAGCGCTAGCGAATCGCGAAGCGACCGGAGGCCCTTGACGGCAGAAGTCGGGCGAAGGCTACAAGCCTTCCAGAATGTGCTGAAAGAACGGCGGCGGCTCGTCCTCGGCCGCGGCCTTCTCGCCACCCTCCTCGGAGAGGAAGGAGATGAGCGCCCGGTAGCGCTGGTCGGTGCGGGCGGCCGGGTTCAAGGTGGTGGCCTGCTCCAGGTGCCGGCGAGCCTTGGCGGTGTTGCCGTTCTGCCGGTAGCACTGGGCCATGGCCATGTGGCACTGGAACTTCTGCAGCGCGTCGGCGGACAGGTTGAGCGCCTTCTCGAACCCCAGGATAGCGGGCAGCAGCTCCCCCCGGCCGGCCCGGGCCGCGGCCAACCCGAAGGCGGCCTCGTAGCTCTCGCGTGAAGCGAGGGCCTTCTCGAAGGCCTGCGCGGCCGGTTCGAACATCCCCGCGCGCAGCAGCGCCTTCCCCCGGGCGAGCAGGGCCGCAGGATCGTCGCCCGCCGGGGCATTCTGCAAGGCGCGGTCGACAAAGCGCAGAGAAAGCGCCTTCACCTCCGTCTGGGCCCTGGCCAGGTCCGGCAGGGCGGGGGCGGCCGCGGCCGTCCAGGTGGCCGGCGGGTTGTCCAGCCAGGCCGCGCGCACGTCCACCGTGGTCGTCTGGGCGGGCGCCACCTGGGCCAGCCGCAGCGCGCCGGACGCCCAGGCGCCGGAGAAGTCGGCGTCCTTCGTGCCCAGGCGGGTGACCTCGATCGGGAGCCACACCCGGCCGTCGCGCAGGTGGAGTCGCGCCTCCTCCCCCGCGAACACCTCCCGGTTGGCCGCGGTCACGCCGGTGTCGAGGAGCACCAGGACGTGGCCCGGCTGGACGGCCAGCGCGCTCGGCACGTTGAGGTTCTCGAGCAGGGAAGCGTAGAGCACGCTGAGATCGTCGCAGTCGCCGGTTCTCCGCTGCAAGGTGACGGCGGGGAACTGCACGCTGTCGACGGCCGCCTTGCCGGGGCCGACGCTCGAGAACGGCCGCGCCGGGTCGGGCTTGTAGGAGAGGCCCGCCGTCTGCAAGGCGTCGAAGGCCGCCGCGCCCAGCAGGAGGTTGCGCAACGGCGAGGACGGGCGGAAGTGTTCGGGCAGGGCGGCGGCCAGGTTGGCGTACAAGGCGCTCCCCAGCGCCTGCACCGCCGGATCGTGGCTGCTCACGAACGAGGCCGCCCGCTCGGGCCGGTCCCAGGCGAAGGCGCTGCCCTCCATGATCTCCACCGGAAAGCTGTGGCGGGCGCTGCGGCGCGCCGCCTCGTGCTCGTAGGCGATCTCCACCACCGCCTGGGTGGTGCGCTGGGCGCGGTTCTCCAGCACCCGCGCGGTGAACGGCCCGGGCAGGGAGAGCCAGCGCTTCTCGTTCGGGCCCAGGGTGGCGCGCGCCGTGGCCGGGGATTCGAACAGGTCCTCGATCGACAGCTTGACCTCGACCTCCACCGGTCGCGGCAGAGTGTTCTCCAGCTCCACCCTCCCAACCTCGCCCTTCTGGTAGCGCAAGAACTGCGAGGGGAAGACGCGCTCGAACTGCCCGTCGCGCACCCGGATCACGGTGACGTCGCGGGTGACCACGGTGAAGCGGAGCTCGGCCGGGGTGGGATCGACGTTGCCGTCCGCATCGCGTGCCTGGGCCAGCACCCGGTGCACGCCTTCGTCGAGGATGTCCGGGGTGATGAGCAGGTTGGCGTCCGACCACTCGGTCCAGGGCCGCTCGTCGAGCTTGAAGCGAAGCTGCACCGGGCCGAAGTCCCACGGATCCTTGGCCACGGCCGAGACCGAGACGACGTTGGCCGGGATCTTCACCACCTCGCCGGCGGCGAACTTGCGCTCGAGGTTCTGGCCCGAAAGCGCGATGTCCGGGTTGTCCTGGAAGAAGGCCCCGCCGCTCACGCGGGCGATGATCGTCTCCGGTGGCAGGCCCGCGCGGGCCGGGTCCTTCTTCACCAGCCGCAACACGGCGCCGTGGCCCTGCCGGGTCACGACCGCGTAGGGGAGCGCCAGCCACACCTCGCCAGAACGCGAGAGAAGCGCCCCCGCCGGCAGCGGGCCGGCGGTGAGGCCGCGTTCTGCGAGCAGGCGGCGCGTATTGTCGTCGAAGAACGCGCGGCGGGCGGTCTGGCCCTCGATGATCTCGATAAAGCCCGGGTAGCCGACGACGAGCCGGCGCGCCTCCCCCGCGATGGCGCCCGGCGGGATGGGCGAGCGCCGCTCGGCCTCCGGCGGAAAGGGTCGCGTTCTTCCTCGTTCGACTCGTAGCAGCCCGGTCCCGGTGGAGATCCACACGCCACCCCCGGCGTCGCCGAGGAGCGAGAAAGGTTCGATGGCGAACGTCTCGCGAAAGGTCGCCCGCCCGGCGCGCGTCCAGACGTCCTGGGGTTTTCCGCGGTACGAGCGGAAGACCCGTGAGATCTCCTCGGCCTTCCCTCCCGCGAAGGCGAACAGCGAGTGCGGACCGTTTTTCCCTGGTGGCGCGAAAACGGCCCACACCGCGCCGCGGCCATCCACGGCCACCGCCCGCACCGGCCGCTCGGGGCCCGGAAGCCGCGAAAACTTTCCGGATGCGAACTCGAACATGCCGCGCTCGGTGCCGAGGTAGAACCTTTTCCCGCCGCTGGCGAGCCGCGTCGGCGGTACCGGCGCCGCCTGGCACTCGAACTTCCCCGCGCGCTCGACGGCCACGCCCGCGCCGGACGCCGCCGCCAGCGCGCCGTCGACGAGGGCGATGTCCTGCACCTCACCGGCGCACAGCCCGTCCTTGGTGGTCAGGGTGCGCCACTGCATCCCGTCATAGATCCACACCCCGTCGGCGGCGGCCACGGCGACGCGCCCGTCGGAAAGCTCCAGCAGGCGGCGGGCGTCCTTGGCCGGGCCGGCCGCGCTCCAGCCGGCGCTCTCCTCGGGGAGCAAGGCCAATCTGTCGCCGGCCAGGGCGGCCAGGGTCGGGCCAGCGAGGTAGAGGCGCGCCTCGTCGGCCACTTGCCAGGCGGGATCCTGGAGGGCGCGTTCGAGCTGTGGCCGGAAGCGCGGCAGCGCGTACCGCCCCAGCAGGCGCACCGCCAACACCCGGGCCGGCAGGTCGCCGTCCTGGAGCAGGGCAGCGAAGGTCGGGTATGGGTCGAGCGGCAGCGACATCAGGCGCGCGGCCGCCAGGTTGCGACTTTTCCACCCGCCGGAGCGCAAGCGCTCCGCCACCGCCCGGGCCACCACCTCGGCGGGCATCTCCCGCAAGGCGATCTCGGCATGGTGGCCGATGCCACCGGCCCGCACGAAATCGGTGAGCTCCAGGAGGATACGGGCCGCCCCGGGCGTCGCCAGCTCGGCGATGGCCTCGGCGATCTCGTCCATCGGGTAGTGGAGGTTCTTGTCGATGTCGCGGTAGGGCCGCAGGCGCTCGAGGATCTTCTGGGCGTAGGAAAGGCCGCGCAGCCGCAGCAGGCCGAGCAGCGCGTACATGCTGGCCTGTTCCTCCGGGTCCTTCTCCTGTTCGAGCAGCGCGCGCTCGCCGGATGCGTCGCCGAGCCGGGCCAGGGCGTAGGCAATGGCCGAGCGGTTGACCCACGGGCGGCTGGCGGGGAGGTCCTTCACCCGCGGCAGGGCCTCGCGCAGCGCCGGCAACGCGGCCGGATCGCCGAGGCGCGCCAGGGCGAGGGCCGCCCAGTACTGGTTGTGGAAATCGAGCTTCCGGACCGCCTCCATGAGGACCGGCGTGGCGGCGCGATCCCCGAGCAGCCCCAGCGCGTAGAAGCCGTCGTCCACCAGGGTGCTGCCGCGCTCCACCGCCTTCTTCACCGCCTCCGTCAGGATGGGCAGCAGGCGCTTGTCTTTGCGGAGCGCGAGCTTGCGCGCGATGAGGCCCCACCAGGGCATGTACTCCTGGGATAGCTCGTAGACCTTTCCGCTCTGCCTGCCCTCGAAGAGGCGTTTCTGCCCCAGCTTGCCGAGCGCGTAGGCCGCCGCCGCCTCGCCCGGCGTGTCGGCGATGGCGCCAAGCACCTGGAGGTTCCCCGAGCGGCGCCGCTCGCCGTCAAAGCGCATCAGCGCCGGAAGCGCTGCCGGGTGGCGCAGCCAGTGGAGGGCGCTCGCAGCCGCCTCAGACACCGCGCGCTCCTCGTCGAAGAGCGAATCCGCGATGGCGCGCACCGCCGAATCGTCCTTCCGGTAGCGCGAGAGGATCTCCACACCCGCCAGCCGGATGGCGCGGGCCTTGGCCGGGTCCAGCGTGCCCGGGTCCTTGAGCCGCCGGATCCAGAACTCCTTCTCCGCGGGATGGCGGCAGAGCTCCAGCGCCGCGAGCAGGCTCGAGAGGTGGGGAGTGTGGGGCTTCTCCGCCAGCGCCTCGTCGAGCAGGCGCGAGAGATCCGCAAAGGCCTGTGCGCCGAGCAGCTCGACCAGGGCCATGGGATCCTGTCGCAGGGCCTCGAGCGACGGGCAGCCGGGACAGCCCTCGGCCCAGGCCGGTGGACGCGGCCCCGCCAGGAGGCCCGTCAGGGCCAGCATTCCAACGATCGGACCGGTCTTCATGCGTCGCCTCCCGGGCGAGACACACCCTGCTTCATGAGACGGACAAGGCAGCGGGGCTCGGGACTAGAAGAACGCCAGCGGCAGGTTTCGCCGCTCGCTGCGCCAGGCGCCGGTCTTGGGATCGCGCGAGGCCATCACCAGGATGGCCCGTCCCAGCACGTTCGCGCGTGGGACCGGGGCCGGCGGCGCCAGCTCCTGGGCGGCGGCCCGGTTGTCGCCAAGCGCCAGGATCTCGTCCGGCCCCAGGCGAAAGCTCTTGCTGCGGCGCGCACTGGGATCGGCCGCCTCCAGCACGATGATCTTCTGCCCGTCCAACCATTCGGCGAACTTGGCCACGGGGGCGACCTTGCCCCCGGCGGAATGTTCGCTCGCGGCGCCCGCCACTTCCTCCCGCCGGACCGCCTGGCCGTTCAGGTGCAAGCCTTCGGGGCCGAGCTCGATCTCGTCTCCCGGGAGCCCGACCAGGCGCAGCACCCGGATGGTCTCGGGATCGGCCGGGTCTTGCAGCGCGATCACGTCGGCGCGCCCGAGGCGCGAGAGGGTCCGGGCGCGCCGATCGACGAGCACCATGTCCCCGGCGAGCAGGGTGGGGGCCATGCCGTCCGTCACCAGATCGAGCCGGGTGAGCAGGTTTCCCTGGACCCAGCGGGTGATGCCGAAGGCCGGCAGGGCCACTCCGGCGAACCACAGCAGGAGGTAGAAGTACCACAGGTTGTAGGGCCGGAGGCGGTATTCCTTCCCCGCGCGCCGGGCGGTCCAGGCCGCGTGGACGCAGGCACCGACCGCGAAGACGAGCCAGGTCCAGGAGGCCACCCGGAAGGCGCCGCGCAGGCTCCAGTCGAGCCCGGCGAACCCGCCGATGAAGAGGGCCGGTCCCAGGAAGGCGATGGGGTAGAAGAGCAGGGCCAGCCGCCAGCGCCCAGCGTAGAGGTGTCCCAGGCCGGGCATGAACAGCGACAGGATGGCGGCCACGGCCGCGGAGCGGCTTTTCTGTTCCATGCGGACACCTTAGGCCAGATTCAGCGGGCGCGCAATCGCGCTCACGGCGCGCGAGCGGGCGTGAACGCGTCTGGCCGCGACGGCTCTCACGGCCGCGCGACCAGACGCGAATGACCCGTCACTGCGCGAAACTCTGCAAGAACTCGTCCCAGGTGGCGTGCTGGCTCCACACCGCGCCGGAGGCGGTGTAGGCCGTGTCCATGCCGCTGCTGCGCTCCGGGAAGTAGATGGCCATGCCGTGCGCCCCGGGGTAGTCGGATTGGTTCCGGTTGTAGGCGATGGACGTGCCGAGCTGGGCGATGAGCGCCTCCGCCGCGGCCACGATGTCCGGCGTCACCCCCGACATGGTTCTGATCCGGTTGGCGAAGTCCCACAGGTCGCGGTTGTCGGAGTAGTAGAAGGCCTGGGTCTGGCCGCGCACGGTGGCGATGTTCGGGTACAGCTCGGTGTGGGCGCGCAGGGTGTCGGCGAAGCCCGTCACGGCGGTGGCGAGGCTTGCCATGGTGTCGAGGTTGACCACGGACAGGGTGGAGTCGCTGGGGCTCTCGGCGTAGTAGGCGTCCGCGATGAGGCGGCCGAGGGCCAGGGCGCTCGTGTTCAGCGGGTCCTGGATCAGCGCGGGCAAGAAGCCGTCGTAGGCCCAGCCCGGCCCGGGCTCGGTCTCTTCCGATGCCACCAGGTAGCGGGCGTAGGGCGCGGAGGCCTCGGCCACCTCCCACATGCCCATGAGGCAGGCGTCGAAGCCCACGATGTCGATCTTGTCGCCGATGGCGGCGCTGATGGCCTGGAGCGCCCGGGCGTAGTCGCCGTTGGAGATGGAGATCTCGTCCGCCCCTCCGCCGCCTCCGGGGTTGTCGTCCATGGAGAAGCTCTTGAACACGGGCTTGGGCGGCCCGGCCTTCCAGCCGGCGCCGTGGTCCCACATGATGAAGGCGTAGTGCCGGGCGGGGTAGTTCTGCACCGCCCACACCCCGAACTGGGCCAGCACCTGCCAGTCGCTCATGTTGACCTCGCCCAGGTTCTGCAAGGTGTCGAAGGCGCCCGGGCGCACGTAGATGTACCGCGCGTCGCCGTTGTCGCGAGAGGCGGAATCGAACAGGGCAGCGATGTGCACGTAGGGCGTGGAGCCGGCCACCTCCATCTCGGCCAGATCCTCGTAGCCGTAGTCCTCCAGGTTGTTGTCGGCGTTGAGGAACACGAAGAAGGCCCACTCGTTGGCGTTGGGGTCCATGACGCAGGCGTCGGGGTTCCCCGGATCGGGAATGTAGCCCACGTTGCAGCGGCACTCGAAGGCGCCGGGGAGCTGCGGCACGCAGCGGGTCTTGTGCGGTTCGCTGCACAGGTTGGGATCGCAGGGGTCGTCCACGCACTCGCCGTTGTGCGGCAGGTAGCCCGCGGGGCACACGCACTCGTACCCGGTCCAGTCGGCGTTGGCCTGGCAGGTGGGCACGCCGGGGCACACCGCCTCTTCATCCGCGCAGGGATCGGGCCGCAGGTCGTAGTTGAGGGTGAAGTCGCCGCCGGAGTAGTCGCTGTCCGCCCACACGAAGTACACTCCCGCCGGCACGATCTGGAGGAGCTCGGCCAGGCTGCCCCAGTACGGCGCGTTGCAACCGACCTCGGCGCCAGGGAGGTCGCACGCCGAGCGCAGGTGCAGCACCGGGCTTCCCGAGGAGAGGCGCAGGCTCACCCGCGTGCGCACCGTGGCCTGGAAGGCGTACACCCGGTCCGCTCCCGCCCCGCCGCAGGAGCCCTCGGCGTCGTTGGCGGCGCCGGTCAGCGTGCCCTGGATGACGCCGCTCTGCCCCACCAGCGGGATGGGGTCGAAGCAGTTTTCGGCGGTGGGGTTGGGGTTGACGATGCAGGACTCGGGGTCGCCCGGATCGGGGATGTAGCCCGGGCTGCACGAGCAGGTGTAATCCGTCGGCAGCACCGGCTGGCACACCGTGCGGTTCGGTTGCTGGCACGGGTTGGGATCGCAGGGGTCGTCGACGCAGGTGCCGCTTACGGGATCGAAGATGGTTCCGGGGGTGTTGCAGGTGACTTCCATCTTCAAAGTGTAGCTGCCCGAGGCGCTGCCGTAGCCATCGCAGAAGACGTAGTAGGTGCCGGGCGCCATGTCGGCGGTAATGAGGGAGCTGCCGTTGCCGCCGCCGTCATCGTCGCAGTCGATCTCGCTCTGTGCGTCCGTGCAGCTCGAGCGCAGGTACATCACCGTGTCGAAGCCGGTCAGGTGGAACTTCACGCGCAGCGGCTCGTTGATGGTGAAACGCCACACCACCTCCGGTCCGGTGTCGCTCACGCACGAGCCGCTGGATTCATCGCCCGCGCCCTCGGTGGAACCCTGGACCGAGCCCTGGCTCAGATCGAGCGGGGTGGCGGTGGCGCAGGTGAAACCGTTCGGCGGCAGGCAGTGTCCGTGTCCGTCGTCGTAGTAGCCGCTCTCACACTGGCAGACCGCGGTGCCGGTATCGTCCATGCAGAGGCCATGGTCGCTGCACGTCCAGCCGAGCGTCTCACAGGTGGCGCGGCAGAAGCCATCGCCATCGTTGTCTTGAAAACCTTCGGCGCACTCGTCGCACAAGGCGCCGGTGTATCCGGTGTAACACTGGCAGGTCGGCGTGCCGGTGAGGTCCGAGCAGCGGCCGTGAACCCCGCAACTCAGGCCGGAGGTGGCGCAGTTGGGGGTGCAACTGCCGTTGTGGTCGTTGTCCTGGTAGCCGTTCTGACAGCGGGTACAGTCGGCCCCGGTGTAGCCGGTGTCGCACACGCACCCGGCCGTGCCCGTCCCGTCATCGCAGATACCGTGGTGGCAGTCGAGGTCGGCGGTGGCGCAGTCCGGCAAGCAGGTGCCGTTGTCGTCGTTGTCCTGGAAACCATCGGCGCAACGCTCGCAGAACTCGCCGCCGAAGGTGGCGTCGCACTGGCAGCGCGCCGTGCCCAAGAGATCATCGCACACCCCGTTCAGGCCACAGTCGATGCCCGCGCCCTGGCAATCCGGCAGGCAGGTGCCGTTGTCGTCGTTGTCCTGGAAATGGAGATCGCACGCAGCGCAGTCCGGCAGGGCGTAGCCCGACTCGCACACGCAGTGCGCCTTGCCTCCCTCGTCGGAGCACGCACCGTGGTGGCAGTCGAGGGCGGCGCTCTGGCAATCCGGGGCGCAGCGCCCGTCCGCGTCCTTGTCCTGGTAGCCTTCGGCGCAATTCTGGCAGGTGTCCCCGGCGTAGCCGGTCTCGCACACGCAGTGCGCCGTCCCGGAGGCGTCGTCGCACTGGCCGTGGCTGCCGCAGCGGAGCCCGGAGTACGGACAGGAGGCGAGGCAGGTTCCGTCGTCGTCGTTGTCCTGGTAACCGACGGCGCACTGGGAGCACGTCTCGCCGCGGTAGCCCGTCTCGCAAGTGCACACCGGCTTTCCGTCCTCGGCGCGGCAGGCCCCGTGACCGGAGCAGGAGTCCTGCCGGCACGGGTCGTCGCTCCCGCCGCAGGCCGCGATTGTGAAAAGCAGAACGAGCGCCATCCCCATGGAGTGCTTCCTCATGAGATCTTCCTTTCTCTTTCCAGACTGTTCCGGACCGGCATCGTTCGGTGACTCTGCTACCGCCGCACCGGGAAATCAAGCCCGGCGGCACGCCCGCGCTTCGCGAACAACCCTGGCGTGGGCGCCCCCTCCGCGTCAGGTTGCGCTCAGATCTGGATCTGCTTCCAGCGGCCCTGGTGGAACTTCCAGGCCATGACCGACGATAGCAGGATGGCGTACACGGCGGCGGCGGCCCAGGTGCCGAACATGCCCAGCCCCAGGCCCACGCCCAACACGTACGACAGCGGGATGAGACAGCCGAAGTGCAGGAGCATCTGGGCCTTCATCACGAACTTGGGGTTGCCCGCGCCGTACAGCGCCTGCACCAGCACCAGCCCGGCCGACACCAGCCCGGTGACCGAGCCCATCAGCCGCAGCGAGGGCACGGCGAACTCGATCACGTCGGGCTTGTTGGTGAAGATAGAAAGGAACGTGCGCGGGAAGGCGATGAGCAGCAGGCCCACCGTGCCCATCACGTAGATGCCGAGCTTGGCCGACTCCCAGCCGAACCGCTCGGCCAGCTCGGGCTTCTTCGCGCCCAGGCTCTGGCCCACCAGCGTGGCCGTGGCCGTGCCGAAGGCGAACGAGGTGAGGAACACCAGCGTGAGGATGGACAGCATCACCCCCGAGGCCGAAGTGGCGAGGTCCGGGCGCACCAGGTCCAGGTTGCGCAGCACTGGCCCCGAGAGGGGCAGGAAGCCCAGGGGGTCGAGCAGCGCCGGCGCCGATCCCAGGTGGCCCATCACCCACAGGAAGAACACGAAACCGCTCATGAGGAAGATGGAGGCCAGCCCGGAGGGGAACGACAGGCGCACCACCTCCCACATCACATGACGGTTCAGGTTGCGCAGGCGAAAGTAGGTGAAGACCTTGCGGTAGTTCCCCTTGACCGCCCACCCCAGCATCACGAACAGCCCCACGTAGGTGGCGCACAGGGTCGCCACCGCCGAGCCGGCCACCTCCAGGCGCGGGAAGCTCCACAGCCCGTACACCAGCAGCACCGCCAGGCACAGGTTGACGATGTTCATGGCGATGGAGGCGGCCATGTGGACGTAGGTCTTGCCGATGGCGTCGAAGAACCCCTTGAAGCTGAAGGTGATGACCATGGAGAAGATGTTGAGCATGCGGATCTGGCAGTACTCGGAGCCCAGGCGCACCACCTCGGGATTGGGGTTGAGCAGCGGGAACAGCTTGGGGATGACAAACCACCCCGCGGCCGAGGCCGCCGCGCCAGCGAAGAGCGCCACCGCCAGGGAGTTCGTCAGCACCTTGCCGGCCTCCTCCGGGCGGTTCTCGCCGAAGCGCCGCGCCACCAGCGCCTGGGTGCCCACCTGCAGCGAGGCGAAGAACCCGCCGATGGCCCAGAACACCGGCAGGCTGAGCCAGATGGCGGCCACCCCGTCGATGCCCACGTTTCCCGGTAGCCGGCTCACCAGGATGGTGTCCACGTGGTTCACCAGCGTCTCGGTGAGCATGCCGATGATCACCGGGATGGCGAGCTGGGCGATCCGCTTGGAGAGGGTGGTGTCGATGCCGAGCCGCATGCTGATTCCTCGTCCCCCGCGAGGCCAGCAACATACTTCGGCGACCACAGGATGGCAACTGCGATCTCTCCGGTTCCGGAGCCAACTCAGTTGTTGTTTTCTGTTGACAAATCCATCAGGCTTGGTCTAATCCCCCATCGGTTTCACGGTTTTTCTAACGGAGAGAGGTTCACCCGCCAGGAGGGTTTTCATGAAACAGCAGCGGATCCGGATGATTTCTTTCTTGGTCGCAAGCGCGGCGTCCCTCGCCTTGGTCTTGCTGGCCGGCGGCTGCCGTCCCCCATTCCCCCAGTGCCGCGACGATGACGACTGCAAGGCCGAGGAGAAGAACAAGACCCTCTTCGTGTGCGTGAACGGACAGTGCCAGGAGTGCGGCAAGGACGCGGACTGCCCCAAGGAGCGCCCGCGCTGCAAGGACAACCGCTGCGTGGAGTGCATCGAGAACAAGGACTGCCCCGAGGACAAGCCCTACTGCGAGAACGAGCGCTGCGTGTACGAGTGCGAGATCGACCCGGACTGCGTGAAGCGCGACAAGGCCGGCATGATCTGCAAGGACCACAAGTGCAAGTGGGAGTGCGAGCAGGACGCCGACTGCCCCGAGGGCATGGAGTGCAAGGACCACAAGTGCGTGGTGAAGTGCAAGTGCCAGTCCGACGCCGACTGCCCCGAGGGCAAGATGTGCCAGAGCTGCGAGTGCATCGACAAGCCGAAATGCCAGCTCTCGGCCATCTACTTCGACTTCGACCGGCACGACATCCGCACCGACGCCCGCTCCACCCTGGACCAGAACGCCGAGTGCCTGCGCCAGCGCGCGGAGATGAGCGTCACCATCGAGGGCCACTGCGACGAGCGCGGCACCGAGGAGTACAACCTCACCCTGGGCGACAAGCGCGCCCGCTCGGCCCAGAAGTACCTGCAGAACCTGGGCATCCCGGCGAACCGCCTCAAGACCATCACCTACGGCAAGAACCGCCCCACCTGCCGCGAGTCGAGCGAGGACTGCTGGTCGCAGAACCGCCGCGACGAGTTCGTGGAGCAGTAGACCCGCGCCGTTCCCGCCGCGTCCGATCCCGTCGGCGCTTTCTTTACCCCCGGTGGGTCATCTGTTGTGATGATGAGGACGCGGGCGCAGCCGGCGTTCCGGAGGTGGGCTGCGCCCGGCTGGAGAGGTGGTCCGGATGAATCAAAGGTTCTGTTGGGTGCGCGAAGGCAGCTTCAGCGCGGCCGGCCGCGGGGCCGGCAAAGCCAGCGCGTTCGCGCGCGACATGGCGCCGCAACGTGCGATCGCGTTAGGATGGCAAGGAGGCCGCGCCTTGCCGGGGAGGTTGCCCCGATGATTCACCGAACCCTGTGCCTGCTGTGCCTTGCGCTTCCGCTGCTGGCCGGTTGCTGGGTCAAGAAGGAAGAGGGCCGGCAGATGCTGGCGGACATCCAGGCGCTGCAGGCCGAGTTCGAGGTGGTGAAGCGCGCCCACGCCGAGGAGAAGACCGCCCTGGAGCAGCGCATCCAGGAGGCCGACCGGCGCATCGCCGAGCTCTCGCAGCTCATCGAGGACTTCAAGCGCGCCACCGGGCGCTCGGCCGCCGACATCGGGGTGGACATCGAGAAGGTCAAGACCCAGCTCATGGAGCTGCGCGGCCAGCTCGAGGTGGACGGGCACCGGCTGGAGGTGATCGAGCGCAAGCTCTCGGGCATCAAGGACGACCTGTCGGCGGCCAAGAGCGCCGAGCAGCTCCGCAAGGAGGAGGAGGCGCGCCTGAAACTGGAGGCCGCCCGCGAGGCGGCGAAACCGCGCGACCCGCTGGCGGGCATCAAACGCCCCGAGAAGATGGCGGACTTCTACAAGCTGGCCCAGTCGCTCTTGGAGAGCGGCCAGACCGAGGCCTCCCGGCTCTTGTTCGGGGAGTTCTTGTCGCGCTGGCCCACGGGCGAGTATTCCGACAACGCCCAGTACTGGATCGGCGAGAGTTACTACGCGGAGAAGAAGTTCAAGGAGGCCGCCCTGGCCTTCCAGGTGGTGCGGGAGAAGTTCCAAAAGAGCGACAAGTATCCCGACGCCACCTACAAGCTCGGCCTGTGCTTCACGAGCCTCGAGATGTGGAAGGAGGCGGTGCCCTTCTTCTCCGAGTTCGTGCAGAACCACCCCAAGCACCCGCTCATCGGAAAGGCCCGCGAGAAGCTGAAGGAAGCCGAGAAGCGATCCAGATAATCCCCGCCGCTCGAGCGCGACCCCACCAGCGCCGGCGCTTTCGCGCACGACACAGGCAGTCTCCGCCCGACCTGTGCAGTCGAGGGCCTGCGATCGCCCCCAATCCTCGGATCAGACTCGACCCCACTGGTTCCTTGAACGATTTCATGCGCGAAGGGGTGATGCCGACAAGTCCCCGGCAAACGCTCTTTCGAAAGAACGTCTCCGCGAAGAGGCGGCAGGACCCGTTTGCGTCATCCGGGGACTCGGGGTCAGTGCGGGATTCGCTGCTCTGGCTCGGCCGCTCGCGCAAGAAAACATCCTCGCAGCAGAAGCGGGTTCTCCGGAAAGATGCAATTGAGCCAGGTCGGGGGTGCGGGGCCGGACGAGCCGCGCCCTACTTCGCCACCATGCGGATGGGGATGTAGGTCTTCTTGCCCTTCTCGATGTTGCCGGTGCCGCAGCCGTAGGCCAGCACGCGCTGCACCGAGTCCATGGCCTCCACGTAGAACACCAGCTTGCCCTCGGAGAGCTTCTGCAGCACCACGGTCCCGCCGGAGGCGGCGTCGAAGAGCACGTTCTCCATGCGTAGCTGGTAGATGCGGTAGTCCATGATGGTCTTGGTGGCGGTGGGCCCGACCAGGTCCTCGCACTTGATCTCGATCTCCTGCTGGGTCGGGCTGATGGCCACCGAGGGCAGGACGTAGATGCGGATGATGGCGGTGCCCGCGGGGAGATCCTCCGGGGCGAAGTGGATCGACAGGGTGAGCCCGTCCCATTCGGCGCCGCCGCAGGCGAAAAGCCCCAGCGAAAGCAGTACCAGCGCGACGCCCGGAAAGCGGCCGGAGCGGCGGGCCGCACAGGCTCTACCCACGCAGTGCTCGGAACGTGAATCTTGGAAGGACATGCCTTGCCCTCACATGCGCAGGATGAGCACCGCCGCGCCCGTGTTGGGCGGTGCGGGTTCTTTCTGCAAGGCGAGCCCGATGGCCACGCCGCCGCCGACCACCGCCGCCACCCCGACGCCGATGAGCGTCCAGAACCACCAGGTGCGGGTGAGCGGCGGCTTCAACGCCTCCTCGGGCACCTTGCCGGCCAGCAGGTTCACCCGGAAGGTCACCGGCTGCTTGGGGTTGCCGGAGTTGGCCACCCAGCGGCCCTGGCTGTCCAGCGCCGCCAGGTAGTAGTCGATGAACAGCTCGCTCTCGCCGTAGACGTTCCACAAGAAGGGGATGAACCCCACGTAGGTCTGGGCCCCCTGCCCCATGCCCACCGCCGCCTCCTTGCTGGGCGACATCTCCACCGAGGAGTACTGGGGGTCGTCGCGGCGGCGGTAGTAGAGCATCATCTTGTTCAGGTTCTTCTGCAGGTCCACCACGTAGGCCCGCACCTCGATGCGCTCGGCCGCGGACACCTCGGTGAGCGCGGTGTGGCGCATGATCACCCGGTCCTTCTGGCGCAGATCGTCGCGGATCTTGTTGAAGAAGTTGAGGAACTTCGGCGAGGTGAGCAGCGGGTTCATCTCGTAGCCGGGGTCCACCTTGAGCAGCAGCTCGAAGGCTCGCCGGGCGTTCTCCTTGTGCCCTTGCACGATGTAGATGAACCCCATGTACTTGTAGATCTCCACGATGTCCTTGCGCGGGGTGCCCTTGATCTTGATGGCCTGCTGGAGCTTCTGCATGGCCTCGGAATACTGGCCGTTGTCGTAGAGGATCTTCGCCTCTTGCAGGAACTGGTTGGACGAGTCCTGGGCGAGCAGGGAAGCATCTGCGAGCAAGATGGCACCGATGAGCAGCACGGAGACGGCTGCGCTGCGACTGCGGGCGACGGATAGCATGAACACCCTTCCTGGCTAACCGCAGACGATACCAACAAATTTTCGACGCCGGGTGCTGTAAAGTCAAGATAATTTCCGCCAAAATTGTTGACTCGGCCAAGGGGCGGCGAATAACATCGAGCCTCGGGCGAAGTGTACCTGCCTGGATCGGAACGGCGTCCGCATGGGACAGCAGTTCGGGAAATTCCAGCTGCTGAAGAAAATCGCCACCGGCGGCATGGCCGAGATTCACCTGGCCAAGCAGCGAGGCATGGAGGGCTTCGAGAAGCTGGTGGTGATCAAGATGATCCTCCCCCACCTGGCGAACAACCAGGAGTTCGTCCAGATGTTTCTGGACGAGGCCCGCATCGCTGCCCGGCTGAATCATCCCAACATCGTCCAGATCTTCGACCTCGGCCGCGCCGGCGGGACCTACTTCATCGCCATGGAGTACATCCAGGGCGAGAACCTGCGCACCATCGCCAAGACTGCGCGCAAGGCCGGCAAGCCCCTGCCGCTGTCCCACATCGTGAAGATCATGTCCCAGGCCTGCGAGGGCCTGTACTACGCCCACACCAAGCAGGACACCAGCGGCAAGCCGCTCAACATCGTCCACCGCGACATCTCCCCGCAGAACATCCTGGTGTCCTTCGACGGCGTGACCAAGCTGGTGGACTTCGGCATCGCCAAGGCGGCCACGCAGGTGCAGGAGACCCGCTCGGGCGTGCTGAAGGGCAAGTACGCCTACATGTCGCCGGAGCAGTGCCTGGGGCGGCCGGTGGACGCGCGCTCGGACATCTTCGCCACCGGCATCGTGTTGTGGGAGCTGGCCACCGGCACCCGCCTGTACAAGATGTCCTCGGAGCTCCTGATCCTCAAGGAGATCACCGAGGGCCGCATCGTGCCTCCGCGCGAGGTCAACCAGACCATCCCGGCCGAGCTCGAGGCCATCATCCTCAAGGCGCTGGAGAAGGATCCCAAGAACCGCTTCCAGGACGCCATCCAGATGCACCTGGCGCTCGAGGAGTTCATGCGGAACTCCGGGCTCTCCTCCAGCGCGGTGCACCTGGCCAACTTCCTCAAGGAGCTGTTCCCCAACCGCCTCGAGGGGCTGCGCAAGATCGAAGAGGCGCAGGCCGCCGGCGACTCGCTGGAGTCGTTCTTGTTCGACGACGTGGCGGGAGAGGGTTCGGGAGTGATCACGCCCTCCGGGCCCTCGGCGGTCACCGATCCCTCCCGGCCGCTCATGCCCAAGGCCACCACCGGCGTGTCCCGCGTGGGGCCGCGCCCGGTGGTCAAGACCCCTTCCGGGACCACCCCACGCCCGTCCGTATCCGCGCTGACCGTCCCCGCCGCGGCCACCCCGCTTCCCCCTCCGCCCCCGCCGGCCCGGGCCCCGGGATGGCTCAAGGGCGCGCTGGCGGTGCTGCTGCTGCTCGTCCTCGGCGGCGGCGGGTTCTTCGTGTATCTCAAGTTCTTCTCCGGCCCGCCCCCGGAGGGTCCGGTCGATGCCGGCGTTGACGGGGGGACGCTGGCGCTGTCGCGCCGAGCCGGCATCCGCGTCACCTCCGATCCGACAGGGGCCGAGGTGCGCATCAACGGGGAGCGGCGCGGCGTGACCCCGCTCGCACTTGACGACCTGGAGATCGGCACGCCCTACACCCTGGAGGTCTCCAAGCCGCCGCTCAAGGCGTTCTCCACCCAGTTCCGCCTCGACGAACCCGGGGAACAGCGGCCCTTCAACGCCCGACTGGAGGCGGCGGTGGCCGGTTTCGGCTGGGTGGAGGTGGTGACCGCTCCGCCCGGCGCGCGCCTGGAGCTGGACGGAAAGCCGCTCGAGGCGCAGACCCCCACCACCATCGGCCAGGTGGCTTCGGGCGTGGAGCACACCCTGCGAGCGACGTTCCCGGGACGCAAGGACTGGGTGCAGACGTTCCGCCTCCAACCCAACGAGCGCATCACCCTCACCGGCAACCTGGTTCTGGGTGACGTCAAGCCTCTCGACAAGGCCGTGCCGGTCGTGCTGCGCTCGCGCCCGAACGGGGCCAGGTTCTTCCTGGACGACGCCCCGGTGGAGGGCGATACGGTACGGCTCGAGCCGGGCCGCCGCTACCGGCTCACCGCGAAGCTCGCCGGGTACAAGGACTGGAGCGAGGATGTGACCGGCGGTAAGCGCCGCACCGTGGTCGCCGCCATGGTCCCGACGCGCGACGTCCCGCCCCCCCCGCCCCCGCCGGGGGAAGGCAAGGCGCGCCTCTCGGTCCAGTCCAACCCCTGGGCCATCGTCTACCTGGACGGCAAGAAGCTCGGCCAGACTCCGATCTCCGAGCTGGACATCCCGGCCGGCCCGCACGAGCTGCACCTCGTCAACAGCCAGCTCGACATCAGCAAGGACCTCAGGGTGAACGCGCGCGTCGGCGAGACGGTGAAGGTGAACCACGAGTTCGCCAAGGGCTTCCTGCTGGTCAAGGCCAACCCCTGGGCCCAGGTGAAGGTGGGCGGCCGCAGCCTGGGCACCACGCCCTTCGACAAGAAGGAACTCTTCGAGGGGAGCTACACCGTCGTCCTGGAGAACTCCACCCTGGAGCGCACCATCGAGAAACGCGTCACCATCCGCGCCGGCGAGACCACGGTGCTCGAGGTCAACTTCCTCGAGTGAGCCGGTTGGCAGCCGCGAAAAAAACGTCTGTCGGGTTCTTCATTGTTTCCAAAGCAATGGTGCAGTAGACAATACGCGTGAAACTGATGCGCTTGGATTTCGCGTGGGAAGTCGGCGAGAGCGGTGTATGATTTGCATATGTTACCCGCGGCGCGCGCAGGCGCGGCCCAGGCCGCCCGCGCCTTCGCGGGCCATCTGACATTGCGATAGAGAGGTGTGGCATGAAGTGGATCGGCAAGTACGAGATCTTGCGGCACATCTCTACCGGCGGCATGGCCGAGGTGTACCTGGCCCGTCAGCGGGGCATCGGCGGGTTCTCCAAGCTGGCCATCCTCAAGCTGGTGCGATCCGATCTGGCCGACGATCAAGACTTCGTCAGGATGTTCCTCCAAGAGGCCCGGCTCACCGCTTCTCTGGAGCATTCCGGCATCGGACAGGTGTTCGACGTGGGAGAGAGCGGCGGCCGGATCTTCATGGCCATGGAGTTCATCCGAGGGGAAACCTTGCGCCTGATCGCGCGCACCTGCCGGGAGCGAAGCACCCCCTTCCCGCTCAGCCTGATCCTGTACATCTCCTGCCGCGCCTGTGAGGCCCTGGAGTACATCCACACGCACGATCCACCGGTGATCCATCGCGACATATCGCCGCAGAACATCATGATCTCCTTCGACGGCGCGGTGAAGCTCATCGATTTCGGGGTCGCCAAGAGCCGCGAGCTTGCGGAGGACGAGGCCACCGCGCAGGGGATTTTGAAGGGCAAGATCGGCTACATGGCGCCAGAGCAGATCCGCGGCCAGCCGGTCACGCCCCGGTCGGACATCTTCTCCTTCGGCATCGTGCTGTGGGAGGTCCTGGCCGGGCGGCGCCTGTTCCGCCGCGCGGACCGCATGCAGACCTTGCAAGCCGTGTTGCAGGACGAGATCCCTGCCCTGGGCTCACTGCGCGGCGACGTTCCGCCGGCGCTCGACCGCTGCCTGACCCGGGCGCTGGCCCGCCCCCCGCAGGATCGCTTCGCCAGCGCCAAAGAGATGCTGGGCGCGTTGGAAGAGATCGTGGCCCAGCACCACCTGCACGCCAGCCAGGCGCAGCTCTCTCAGTTCGTGCGCAACCTGCTGCCGGAACGGCTGGCCAGCCAGCAGCGCATCCTGGGGGCGCAAGAACGAGAGGCGGACCTCGAGGCCTGGCTCTTCGACGATCTGCGTTTCGACTTCGACCGCGACGGAGACTCGTTCCCGCCCAACGAAACATCGACGACGTCAGCCCCCATTCCGCCTTCCTCGGGGCCTGCGGCCGCGGCCTCTTCTCCCTCCCCCGGTCAACCCTCGGTCTCTCCGACCGGCTCTTCACCGAGCGCACCCTCCCGAGCAGCGTCCGTCGGGCCGCCGACCCTGCTGAACCTGGCGGAGATGCTCGAGGGGCCGGAGCGCCCGGCCCTGGAGGCGCGCAGGATGCGGCGAGCGTTCCTGTGGCGGGTGTTGGGTTGGGCGCTACTGGGCGCACTCACCCTGGCCGCCCTGGTCGGCGCCTGGCTGTGGCGGCAGCATGCCGTGCCGTCGGAAGAGCCCGCCGGCCCCCCCGCCACGCTGCGGATCGCGTCGAACCCGCCGGGGGCCCAGGTGTGGCTGGACGGCCGACTCCAGGAGGGAAAGACGCCGCTGCGGCTCCAGACGAGCTCCGGCCGGGAACACCTGCTCCGGGTTCGCCTGCCCAAGCGGCCGGATTGGAACGGCAACGTGCGCCTTGCGCCGGGCGAGGTGAAGGATCTCCAGATCCGCCTGTGACGACTCCCGGGCCGCACGCACCTGCGGCGTGGCGGCCAGCCTCATACGTCAATCCACAAGATCTTCCTGGAGCGGTAGATGGCCGTTCGCCGGGGTCATCGGATCATCGGTGCCACCCGCTCGCGTTGGTCCTCTATCCAATCTTCACGGGGACGAATCTATCCAAGGATCAGGGACGACAGAGAAAAGACGGCACTGGGGGAACGGGTGCTTTTCGGTGCTGGAGCGGGCGGCCCGGATCAGGTCAAACCCTTGAGCCGGCGGATCTCCTCGACCGTCTTGCGGTAGGCGATGTCCCAGTCGCGGCCGCCCTCCTCCAGGTTCTTCAGGCGGCGGCGCACTTCGGTCTCGATCTCCTCGTCCAGCTTCATGTGCTCGCGGATGATGTCCACGATGCGCTTGCGCATGACGTGGTCCTCGGCGAACACCTCCTCGAAGTTCGTCGAGTTCATCATGGCCTCCAGCACCTGATTGACCACGTACTCGATGGCCTCGTCTCCCTGTGGCACCTTGCGGGCCTCGGCGGCCACCCGGCGCGCCTCACCGTAGTGGGAAGAGCTCCAGCCCCGGCTGGCCAGCACGTCCTTGGCCAGATCGTCGAGCTGGCGCTCCATGCGCAGAAACTCGCTGAGCACCGCACCGATGTCCTTGCGGGCTTCTTCCACTTTGGCGGGCTGAACCTCCACGTCGTTGTTGTCCATCAAGGCCTTCAGGATGTCCCGCGCCATGTTCGGGATCTGCTTGGGATAGATGCGCACGGCAACCTCCCTGGATTGGACCGCTTTTCTATCAGGCCAGCCGCCGCGAGGTCAAGGAAGATCGAATGCCGCGCCGCCAAGAAAGCGCGCGATGCGTTTGGCGAGTTGAACCGTCACTCCGGGGACGCGCGCCAGCTCTTCGGCCGGCGCCTGGCGCACCCGGCGCAAAGAGCCGAAGCGCAGCAGCAGCCGCCGGCGCAGCGTCGGACCCACGCCGGGGATCTCCTCGAGGCCGCTCTTCAGGGTGGCGGCGCGGCGCAGCGCACGGTGGTAGGCGCCGGCGAAGCGGTGGGCCTCGTCGCGGATCCGGCTGAGGAGGAACAGCTCGTCCGACTCGGGCCGGAGCCGGATGGGGTTTTTCCTGCCCGGTAGAAACACCCGCTCGCGCGTGACCCGGTGGCGGCCGGCCCCGGCGCCGCCCTTGGCCAGCGCGGCTAGCGAAAGGCCATCGAGGCCGAGCTCGGCGACCACCTGCCGGGCGGCGTTGAGCTGCTGGACGCCACCATCGACGAGCAGCAGGTCGGGCAGTGGAAGCTCGCCCGAGCGCGCGCGCCGGAGCCGCCGCCGCAGCACCTCCTGCAGCATGTCCACGTCCGAGTCGCACCGCGCTGCCCGGATACGAAAGCGGCGGTACTCGGCGGGCGCCGGCTGCCCGTCCCGCAGCACCGCCATGGCGCCCACCGCGGCCGCGCCCTGGAACACCGCCAGGTCGAAACACTCGATGCGGCGGGGCGGCGAGCGCAGAAAAAGGCGCGCCTGGAGCCGGCGCAGCCGATCGCGCCGCGCCGAGGTGGTCGCCAGCCGTTGACGGAAGGCCTGCGCGGCGTTCTCCCGCGCCAGCTCGAGCATGCTGGCGCCGGGCCCGCGCCGGGGCGTGTGGACCTCGATCGGCTGGCCCGCCTGCTCCGAGAGCAGAGTCGAGAGCGCGTCCACCTCCTCGCCCGCCTCCGCGCCCTCCAGGGCCTCGCCGGGGATCAGCCAGCGCCGGGCCGCGTCCAGGCCGGCCGCGGCCCGGTCGAGCAGGTGGCGGCGCACAAGCTCCCAGGTGGGTAGTGGCGCGTCTTCGAAGAAGTGTCGCGTCACGTCCGCGGCGCGCCCGGCGCGCACCCGTAGCCACAGCAGCGCCCCGCCGCCACCCTCACGGTGAATCCCGAGCACGTCCGCGTCGCCGCCGGCCGGATCCACCACCTGCTGCCGCGCCAGGCTCCGCTCGACCAGCCGCAGCCGATCGCGTAGCCGGGCCGCCTCCTCGAAGTTCTCCCGCTCCGACTCCCGCCACATGCGCTCCTGCAGCGCTCGCAGCAGCCCGTCGCCGCGCCCGCGCAAGAACTCCTGCGCCTCGCGGACCCGCTCCGCGTACGTGGGGAGCGCCAGCGTCCCGGTGCAGGGGGCCAGGCAGCGGCCGATGCCGGCGCGCAAGCACGGCCGGGTGCGGGAGGTGAACTGACGGTCCGAACACACGCGCAGCCCGAAGGCGCGCTGTAGAAAACGCAGCAGCTCCCGCGCGGCCTCGGCCGAAGGGTACGGGCCGAAGCACTGGAGATCGCGCATCCGCGCCGGGCTGCCGCCGCGCGGGTGGAGGCGCTCCAGGCTCAGGCGCGGAAACGGGTGGCGGCTCAGGCACAACACGAAGAAGTTCTTGTCGTCCTGGAGGTCCACGTTGTAGCGCGGCCGCAGGCGGGCGATCAGCTCGCGCTCGAGGAGCAGCGCCTCCCGTTCGTTGCGGCACACGATCACCCGGATGTCCGAAAGCAGCGCCGGCAGCCACCCCACGAAGGGCCGCGGATCCGAGGGCGCGCCGAAGTAGCTACGCACCCGGTGGCGCAGGTTGCGGGCCTTGCCCACGTACACCACCGCCTCGTCAGTGTCCACGAACTGGTACACCCCCGCTCGCTGCGGCAGGCTCGAAAGCAGCGCCTCGCGCTGTTCGTCGCTGAGCGGTGGCCGGGTCATGGGCTACCCCAGCCTCAGGTGCCACTGGCGCAGCGCCCGCAGCTCGTCGCGGATCTCGGCCGCGCGTTCGAACTCCAGGGCCTCGGCCGCGGCCCGCATCTCGCGCTCGAGCTGATGGATGCGCTCGACCAGATCCTCGATGCGGGAGGGGGGCGCGGGCGCGGCCGCGGGGCCGCCGGCGACATCGTCCAGCGCCACCATCTCCGGCCCCAGCTCCCGCTCGACCGAGCGGGGCACGATGCCGTGGGCCCGGTTGAACTCTTCCTGCAGCCGCCGCCGGCGCTCGGTCTCTCGCAGCGCGCGCTCCATGCTCTCGGTGCGCCGGTCGGCGTACAGGATCACCCGGCCGAGCACGTGGCGCGCCGCCCGGCCCATGGTCTGGATGAGCGAGGTCTCCGAACGCAAGAACCCCTCGCGATCCGCGTCCAGCACCGCCACCAGGGCCACCTCGGGGATGTCGAGCCCCTCGCGCAGCAGGTTGATCCCCACCAGCACGTCGAACTCTCCGGCGCGCAGCGCTCGGACCACCTGGAGCCGCTCCAGCGTGTCGATGTCGGAGTGCAGGTAGCGCACTCGCACCGCGTGCTCCTTGAGGTACTCGGTCAGATCCTCGGCCATCCTCTTCGTGAGCGTGGTCACCAGCACGCGCTGCCCGGCGGCGGCAGCCGCACGAACCTCGTGCAACAGATCGTCCACCTGGTCCCGGGCCGGGCGCACCTCGACGCGCGGATCCATCAGGCCGGTGGGCCGGACTAGCTGCTCCACCACCACCCCGCGGGCGAGCTCGATCTCCTGGCGAGCGGGCGTGGCCGAGACGCACACCGCCTGGCCGATGCGGGCGGCGAATTCCTCGAAGGTCAGCGGCCGGTTGTCCAGCGCCGAGGGCAGGCGAAAGCCGAACTCCACCAGGTTCTCCTTGCGCGAGCGGTCGCCCTTGAACATGCCCTGGATCTGGGGCAGCGTCTGGTGGCTCTCGTCCACGAACACCACCGCGTCCGCGGCGAGGTAGTCGATCAGGGTGGGGGGCGGCTCCCCCGGGGCGCGGCCCGAGAGGTGCCGGCTGTAGTTCTCGATGCCGGCGCAGTAGCCCAGCTGCTCCAGGCTCTCGAGATCGTAGAGGGTGCGCTGTTCCAAGCGCTGCGCCTCCAGCAACCGGCCGGTGCTGCGCAGCTCCCGCAGGCGCTCGCCCAGCTCCTGGCGGATGCCCTGGATGGCCCGGCGCAACTGGTCCGGTCCGGTGACGTAGTGGCTGCCGGGGTAGACCGCGACCTCTTCCAGCGCCTCCAGGCTCTTTCCGCGCAAGGCGTCGATCCAGTGGATGCTCTCGATCTCGTCGCCGAAGAAACGCACCCGCAGGCCGCGGGCCTCCTCGTAGGCCGGGAAGATGTCCACCGACTCGCCCCGCACGCGGAAGGTGCCGCGGTGAAAGTCGGTGTCGTTGCGCGCGTAGTGGATGTCCACCAGGCGGCGCAGCAGCTCGTCGCGCGGCAGTGCCGTCCCCGCGCGCAGGCGCACCACAAGCTCCCCGTAGCTCTCGACCGGCCCCAGCCCGAACAGGCACGACACCGAGGCCACGATGATCACGTCGCGCCGGGTGAGCAGGGCGTGGGTGGCGGCGTGCCGCAGGCGATCGATGTCGTCGTTGATGGAGGCGTCCTTCTCGATGTAGGTGTCGGTCTGCGGGACGTAGGCCTCCGGCTGGTAGTAGTCGTAATAGGAGACGAAGAACCCCACCGCGTTGTCGGGGAAGAAACGCGAAAACTCCGCGTACAGTTGGCCGGCCAGTGTCTTGTTGTGGGCGATCACCAGCGCCGGGCGCTGCAGCCGCTCCAGCACCGAGGCCATGGTGAAGGTCTTGCCGGAGCCGGTGACCCCCAACAACACCTGCCAGCGATCGCCCCGCCGCAGGCCCTCCACCAGCCGTTCGATGGCCTCGGGCTGATCGCCCGCGGGAGCGAAGGGGCTGTGGATGCGCAGCGGCGGCATGCGGCCTCAGCTCCGGGTGAGCTTCTTGAACCTCACCCGGTGGGGCTGCTCGGCCTCGGCCCCGAGGCGCCGCTTGCGATCCGCTTCGTAGTCCTGGTAGTTGCCCTGGAACCACACCGCCCGGCTGTCGCCCTCGAAGGCCAGGATGTGCGTGGCGATGCGATCGAGGAACCAGCGGTCGTGGGACACCACTACCGCGCAGCCGGGGAAGGCCAGCAGCGCCTCCTCCAGCGCGCGCAGGGTGTCCACGTCCAGATCGTTGGTGGGCTCGTCGAGCAGCAGCAGGTTGCCGCCACCGCGGATGAGCTTGGCCAGGTGGACCCGGTTTCGCTCGCCGCCCGAGAGCGCGCCCACCTTCTTTTGCTGGTCCGGACCGCGGAAGTTGAAGGCGCTGACGTAGGCGCGCGAGTTCACCCGGCGCCCCTCCATCTCGAAGAACTCCTCGCCCCCGGAGATCTCCTGCCATACCGTGTTCTCGGGGTTGAGCGTCGCGCGGCTCTGGTCGACGTAGGCCACCTGCACCGTCTCCCCCAGCCGCAGGGTGCCCCGGTCCGGCTTCTCCTGGCCCACGATCAGGCGCAGCAGGGTGGTCTTGCCGGCGCCGTTGCCGCCGATCACCCCGACGATACCTCCGGGCGGCAGGCGGAAGCTGAGATCCTCGATCAGCAGGCGATCGCCGTAGCCCTTGCTGATGTGCTCGGCCACCACCACGTCGTCGCCCAGGCGCGGCCCGGGCGGGATGCGGATCTCGATCTCGCTCTCGCGGGCGGCGGCGGCCTCGGCCTCGGCACGCAGCGCCTGGTAGGCGTTCAGACGAGCCTTGCCCTTGGCCTGACGGGCGCGCGGGCTCATGTTCACCCACTCCAGCTCGCGGGCCAGGGTGCGGGCGCGGGCCGAGGCCTGCTTCTCCTCCATCTCCAGCCGCCGGCGTTTCTGCTCCAGCCAGGAGGAGTAGTTGCCCTTCCAGGGGATGCCCTCGCCCCGGTCCAGCTCCAAAATCCAGCCGGCCACGTTGTCGAGGAAGTAGCGGTCGTGGGTCACGGCGATCACCGTGCCGGGGAACTGCTGCAGGTAGTGCTCCAGCCAGGCCACCGACTCGGCGTCGAGGTGGTTGGTGGGCTCGTCGAGCAGCAAGAGGTCGGGCTTGGAGAGCAGCAGCCGGCACAGCGCCACCCGGCGCCGCTCGCCGCCGGAGAGCGTGGCGGGGAGGGCGTCGCCGGGCGGGCAGCGCAGCGCGTCCATGGCCACGTCCAGGGCGCGGTCGAGATCCCAGGCGCCGGCCGCCTCGATGGCGTCCTGCACCCGGTTGTACTCGGCCATGAATTTTTCCATGCGCTCGTCGGGCACCCCCTCGGCGAGCTGGTTGTTCAGCTCGTCGAAGCGCGAGAGCAAGGCACGCACCTCGGCCACGCCGGCCTCGACGTTCTGGCGCACCGAGAGCGCCTCGTCCAGGCGCGGCTCCTGCGGCAGGTAGCCGATGCGGATCTCCGGCGGGTGCCAGGTCTCGCCCGAGGTCGGGGTGTCCTCCTCCGCCAGGATGCGCAGCAGGGTGCTCTTGCCCGCCCCGTTGGCGCCCAGCACGCCGATCTTGGCGTCCGGGTAGAAGGCCAGGCTGAGATCCTTGATCACTTCCTTGCCGGTGGGGGTGACCTTGCGTAGGTGCTGCAAGGTGTAGATGTACTGGTGCGGCATGCGCGGCTCCCGGTGCTAGCGAGCGGTGAAGTTGCACAGCCCGCCGGCCAGCACGATGTCGATCTGGCGCCGGGTGAGGCCGTGGCGTGCCTTGAATTCGTAACCCCGCTCGGGGTTGCGCACGGTCACCATCTCGGACTTGCGCAGCTCGGTGGCCAGCCAGGGGAACTCCAGGAAATCGTCTCGGTGCACCACGTCGTAGGAGTGCTCGTCCAGCAGCCACAGCGGCAGCACGCCCTGGTGGATGAGCTGGAGCTGGTGGCGCCGCTCGAAGCCCTTGGCCAGCACGACCCGGATGCCGAGGATCATCTGGCACATGGCCGCCAGCTCCTGGGCCGGCCCGGCGCCGTAGCCTTGCCCGGCCACCAGCACGTTGACGATGGCCCGCCCCTTGTTCTCTTCGATGCGGCGGATCAGGGTCGGGTCGATGCGTTCGAACGCCCGCCGCGCGAAGCCCTGCACGTCACCGTACAGGTAGGCACCGCCCCTCGCCGGTAGGATCTGCGAGGTGGCCACGCCGTTGGGGAGCTTGAGCACCGCCTCGCCGGCCAGCGAGGGCGGCAGGGAGCCGAACAACGGCGGCTCCACCACGCCTCGGCCGCGTGGCAGCTCTCCCGGCGCGCGCCGGGGCGAGACGGCGAGGAAGCGATCGTCGACCACCACACGGCAAGCGGCCCGTGCCCGGAAGGGGTTCGGCTTGAGCTCACGCGGATCGGTGAGGCGGCCGCGCAAGGCGCAGGCGGCCGCGGTCTGCGCGCTGACCCGGATCTCCCCTCCCTCGGGGCCCGCCGCGGCCCGCCCCGGAACGCGCAGCACCCGCGGGCCCGCCGGGAGTTCTCCCTCGCTCAGCCCCTCGGCGCAGCAGCCGGCCTCAGTGAGACGCGCGCCGGCGTCGAGCAAGACCTGCAGGCTGCCCTGGCGCGCCAGGGATTGCCACACCTGGCGCGAGGCCGGCACCACGCGCAGATCCACGCCGGGGGCGGCGCCGTGTGCTCGGAGCACCATGGCAGCATGCACCAGATCTTCCACGTCTCCGCCCACGCACCCGCCCAGGTGCACCTCGCTCACGCCACCGCCGGCCAGGGCGCGGATCGGCAGCATTCGCTCGGCGGCGCGCGGGAGCCACGCCAGGGGCTCCACCTTGGCGAGATCGATCTCGAGCTGCGAGGCGTAGTCGTCTCCCGCGCCGGTGGACAGCGGAGCGAATTCGCGCGCCCGTCCCTGGGCGCGGAGGTAGGCGGCGCTCACCGGGTCCGCCGGGAACAGAGCCGTCACCGGCCCCAGCTCGGCGCACAAGGCGCACAGCGCGGCGCGCGTCGCCACCGACAGGCTGCGCACGCCCGGCCCGCAGAACTCCAGCACCGTCTCCGAGGAGGCCAGCAAACCCCAGCGGGCGCTCAGGTGCAGCGCCAGGTCGAACGCCGCGCAGCCGCTCGGGAGCGTGCCCTTGAGAACCACGCGCACCACCACTGGACACACGGTGTAGTGCGGTCCCCCGGCCAGGGCCACCGCCATCTCCAGCGCGCCCACCGGCAGCGCCAGTGTTCCCAAGCCGCCAGCCGCGGCGCCGTGCCCGCCGGCGTAGAGCAGCAGCCGTCCCGGGGACGCCCGCCGCTCCAGGAACACCTGGTGGGCCAGGCCGTTTCCGGGCCGGGACAGCGGGACCCGGAAGGAGGCGCAGGCTTGCTCGAGGTAGCGCTGGATCTCCTCCCCGACCGCGTCCGCCGGATCGAGCACCGGGTCCAGGCAGCACAGCGCGCGCCGCGCCGGGTGTCGCGGGCGGGACAAGCGCTCCAGGTGGAGGAACGACAGCACGGCGGTGCGCGCGGGCAGGAGAAGATCGTCGGGCCGAAGCCCGATCTCCTCGCCCGGCTGCAGGCCGCCGTGCACCAGGTGGCGCCGCAGGATTTGCAGGGTGGCGCTTTCGGCCATGGGGCCTCACTCGCTCGGGGAAACGGCCCGGAGCGTTGGCGGATTGTAGTCCGGCCGGGAAAAACGGCGCAAGTTTCTGCGGGTTCTGCTTGAAGGCGGCGCGGGCGCGGCGGTATGCTGCCGGCATGATGCAGGCCGTCGAAAAGTCCTTCTCCAATCTGCTGCCGTTGCTCGCCCTCCTGGGCGGCGTGCTGGTGGTGCTTTTGGTGCTCGCCTTCCTGGTGCGCCTGCGCATCCGGCGCGACTCCAGCGCCCTCGGCGCGCGCCGGTCCTCCTCTGCGGCCTGCATGCGAAAGAGCGACGTGGTGGTGGTGCTGGGCCGGACCTTCTCGGTGGAGGAGACCTGCGCCCTGACCACGCCGGAGGGGGAGGCCCTGTGGGCGCGCCTGGTGCGCGAGGACGGTGCGAGCCGGCTTCTGCTACGCGCCGATCTCAGCCTGGCCTGGTACTTCCCCGGCCAAGCCGAGGCGCCGGCTGGCGAGCCCGAGAGCCTGCGGCAGGCGGACGGCGAGTACCGGCGCACGCTCGGGCCGGTCCCCGTGGCCGACGGCACGCTGGCCGTCTACCGGGGCGAGTCCGAGCGCTGCCTGGCCATCGAGCGGAGCGGCGAGGCGGCCATCCTGTGGCGCGGCAAGTCCATCCCGCCCGAGGGCGTGAGCCTGCTCGAGGACAAGGGCCAACCCGCCTGAAACACCACTCCTGCCTGGCCAGGCGCTCTGTTCAAAAAGAAAGATCCTCATGGAAAACGAGGAGCATTCCTGCATGCTCCTCCTCATACATGCGGTCCCAGCCGAAGCTCGGCTGCCGTCAAGGGCGAGCGCAGCGAGTCGCGAAGCGATCGCAGACCCTTGACGGCGCAAGTCGAGCGGAGGCCAGGCAGGAAGATGAGGCAGAGAGTCTTCCGTGACGGATCACTCGAGCGCTAGCGGCGGTTCCGGCGCCGCATCCAGGTGATGAAGCCGAAAACCACGATCTCGGGGAAGAACCGCGAGACGAGGCGGATGGGCCCGCCGCGGGGCCGGGGCGGGGCGACCGCGGCCCGAGCCGCGCCCTCGCACCCCCCGCCGCCGCCGGAGCAGCCCCCGCCGCCACCGCCGCCGCAGTCGGCGCCACCGGTGTCTCCCTCGCAGCCCGAGCCGCCGCTGTCCCCCTCGCAGCCCGAGCTCCCCGAGTCGCCCTCGCAGCTCGAGCTCTCGCTTCCGCTGTCGCCCTCGCAGCCGCTGCCCGAGGTGTCGTCGCCGCCGCAGTCGCAGCTCTCGCCGTCGTCCACGATGACCACGTCGCCGTTGCACCCCGACTCGACGTACACGTCGCCGCCGGGTTGATCGGGAGGGATGTAGGTGTGCTGGCGCACCTTCTCGGGAGAGGGGTTGGTGACGAAGGTGCCGGCGCGCAGCACCCGGCAACCGGGGTAGCGCCCCTCGGGATCGTCGAAGAGGAACTCGAAGTGGCCCAGCACGGCGCCGGCCTCTTCGAACGAGCGGATCAGATCGGACAGCCACACCTCGCCCTCGGCCGGGGTACCGAAGAACAGCACCTCGTCGCCGCGCTTCTCGACGTACTCGGCGCGGATGGAAGACACCGGCAGCGAGGTCCCGAGCCCCGCGTAGGCGAGGTCGAGATCGATCTGCAAAATGCCGACGCGCTGGCCGTCGGGCGCCTCGAGCGGGATGGCCGCCCAGATCAGCACGCCCTCGGCGCCGAAGGTCGAGGCCGCCGAGCCGAACACGGCCTGGGCGGCGGCGGGCACCCAGGGGGCGTCCGCGGGAAGATCGGCCAGCGGCGGGCAGGCGACTTCCTCGGCCAGCCAGTCGAAGTCGATGATGCCGGGCGTATTGAATCCGGCCCGCGCCGCGGCCGGCGCCAGCGCGAAGCACAGCACCAGGGGAAGGAGCCGTTTCATGGCGTCCTCCTAGAAGTGCAGCCCCAGCGTGACGTTGAGGTGGCTCCAGGCGAGCTCGCGACCGTCCTGGCGCTCGCCCAAAAATCCCGCGATGAGATCGCAGTTGCGGGTGTCGGTGACGTAAGAGTAGTTGTACATCACGCCCAGCGAGAGCCACTCGAAAAAGCGATAGTTGAGCCCGATGCCGGTCTCGAAGACGGTGAGATCCTCGTCGTAGCTCACCTCGCTCATGCCGGCCTCGCCGTAGCGGTTGCGCGAGAGCATGGTCCCGCCGCCGGCCTCGAGGTTGAGGCGCAACCGGCCCACGATGGGGAACACCACCCGCAGGCCGCCGGTGATCCGAGTGTAGGCGCGGCTCACGGTGCCGTATGCCTCGCGGTTGTCGATGAAGACTTCATCGTCCCCGAAGATGGACTCCGAGGCGCGCACGTAGAGGTAGAAGCGGGGCGGGAACCCCTTGAGCTTTCCGCCGACCGCAAAGAGCGCGCCGGATTCGAAGCCCACAGCGTTCTCCATGGAGAAGCCATGGTTGAAGGTCACGCCGGTGAAGGGCTCGAAGAGGAAATGACTGCCGCCGGCGAAGGCGGCGGGGGACACCAGGAGAAGGCCGGCGATGAGGAGCAACGACGGTTTTTTCATATCACACCTCATGGATTGGGGATCGCCGAGGCGATCCGATGTATGCCACACCCTTGGGATTTAGCAAAACCCGGGCCACGCGGGCCGGACGAAAAATGGCAGATAAATGCCACCGAACCCGCCCATGAAACTCCCCGAGCCGTTCAAATGGCCCGCATGACTCTTCCATTATGGAATCCGTGACCGTTCAAACACGAAAGGCGCGGTTCTTTTCAGGGAATTGTGATGCCGATCACGCGACCCCGGTGTTTCTCTTGTTGGCCGGATCGGTCTCGACGACCCCGAGCTTGCAGATGACCGCGCCGCCGATGATGAGCAGGCAACCGACCCACAGCGTCAGGGTCATCGGGATGCCCTGGAGAGCGCAGAGCAGAAGCGTCGAGAAGAGCGGGGTACAATAGGACAGCGCCGCGACGATGGCCACTCGCCCGTTCCGCATGGCGTATTCCCAGCAGGCGTACGCGGCCAGGGCGGGAAGGAGCGTCATGTACGACAACATGGCGAAAGAGAGCGGGCTCCATCTCGCGGTTTCCGAGAAGAAGGCGCGGAGCATGAGCAGGAAAAGGCCGGAGGCCAGCAGGAACACGGGCACCGCGCTTTCGGCCGCACCGCCAGCGAGGCGCCGGCTCAAATTCGAGTACAAGCTCCAGGTGACCGCCGCGATCAGGGCTAGCAGGTAGGGGACGGGGTCGTCGCTAGCGTGCGCGGCGAAGGCCGCCAGAGGGGAGACGAACGCGTCCAGGTCGAGCGGCCGGTCGGCGTTCGCCGAAACGAAGATCCCCAGGCTGGCGAGCAGGATCCCCGGCAACAGCCACAGCCGGGCTCGCAGGCCGAGCAGCGGGACCGACAGCGCCAGCGTGAGCGAGGGCCACAGGTAGTTCACCAGGCCGACCTCCACCACCCGCGCGCCGCTCCCGGCCAGACCGATGGCCAGGCAGAACGACACCAGGTACGCGACGAACAACCCGCCGCAGCCGAGGAGGTACGCCCGGGGGAGCCGGAGCAGCCCGCGCAGCCGGCCGCGCGCCGCCAAAATGGCGCAGCCGATGAGCCCGGCCAGCCCGTAGGTGAGCGCCGAGGAGGTGAGCACGCCGAGCCGCTCCGCGAGCTCGCGGGTGAGGCCGACCGAGGTGCTCCAGATGAGGATGGCGAGCGCGCCCAGAAGCGTTGCGCCGAAGCGGCTGGTCATGCGGTTTCGCCGCTGGCCGGCTTACGGGCAGTCCACCGAGAGCGGCGAGACGCTGGAGGGGTTGAGCCAGGCGTCCAACCGGCAGTCGCCGTCGCTGTCGCTCTGGCGCTCGCGCACGTCGGGGATGCCGTCCTGGTTGGCGTCGGTGTCCCAGGTGACGGTCCCGCTGCCGCCGTTCGCCTTGAGCAGCATGTTGTCCTTGTCCTTGTTGGTGGTCTCGTCGCCGAAGTTGTCGAGCCGCACCACCAGCCCGTCGCCGTTCGCGTCGGCGATCTCCAGCAGGCGTTGGTTGCCGGGCCACTCCTCGGTGCCGCCCCAGTTGTCGCCTTGCAGGCCCCAGGAGAACTTGTAGCCGATGCGCATCCCCACCGGCAGCACGAAGGTGGCGGTCCAGATGCCGTCCCCGGCCTTGCCGTCGCCGTTCGTGCCGTCGTCGGACATGGGCACCTGGTTGGGCGTCCAGGCGCCGAGCGCCTGGTGGATGGCGGCGTCCTGGATGGGGCTCTCGGGGTGGACCCCGGCGGCGACGAACAGGCGCGCGCCGGGTTTATCCTCGGCCCAGCGGAAGCGGTCGATGACGTCGCAGTTGCCATCCTTCTGGCCCGCGTTCATGTTGGCGGCGATGACCACCCGGATGACGGGCCGGCCGGGGGCGGGCCCACAGGCGGTGGCGAGGTCCGGGTTGGCGCAACAGGTGGCCACAAAGGCCGGGTCGTCGCAGGTGCACAGGCTGAACTCGAACTCGGCCAGCGCCTGCTGCATGGCGGCATCGAAGGCCTCGGTGGTGTCCTCCTCGCCGGCGCCCGGGTCGTAGTCCACCGGGTTGGCCAGGATGAAGTCCGGATCGAGCCCGCTCTTCACCACCACCCCCGCCGGGCTCACCAGCGGCTCCGCAAAGCGCGCCGCCGAGCCGCGGGTGCAGCTCGCGCAGTTCGCCACCGCCGCGACCATGTCGTAGAAGACCTTTACCGGGCCACTCCCCGCGCGCGCGTCCAGGTCCAGGAGCGCCGCCTCCAGCGTACGGCCGGAGAGCGAGGACACCGGCAGGCCCCGAGCCGACGCCTTGGCCAGGATGAGCAGGCTGGCGGCGGTGGAGCGCTCGCCGATGAGGTCGGAGCCCTGGGGCCGGGTCTCGCCCGGGATCGCCTCCGGGATCAGCGAAAAGAGGTTCATGGTCTTGCGGCGCACCTCGACAAGCAAGCCGCGGAAGGCCTGGCCGGGCGGGAGCTTGGCCGAGAAGCTGTTCTGTCCCGCGTCGATGGCGATCTCAGTTGGCGTGACCGTCCCCTGCGAGCGGAAATTGAGGTCGAGGGCGGAAAGTCCAGGGACGAACGACGCCGGCACGCGGCCGGTCACGATGGCCGGGCGGGTGTCGGGGCCGGTGCCGCCGTCCGGGGTCGGGTGATCGCTTCCGGTGGCCAGGCCCAGCAGGCTCTCCAGGCCGCAGGCGGAAAGCAAGATCACCAGGAGCAGCGAGAGCGCCGCCCGCAAGACACTGCACAATGTGCTATCTGGTGCGACGCGCCAGATGAGTCCTCCACGCAGCGCAGGCGGCTCTGCGCCGAGCAGGTGGGAGGACTCACCGAAAGCAGCCGCGTTTGGGACCCATGGTTGTGTCGCACCATACTGGCATCCGCGCACAATGGGCTTTTTCGATCTCATGGCGCGCCTCCTACCAGGCCACTTCCAGGGTGGCCTTGCTGCGGATCACCGACCAGTACTGCTCGGGATCGCGCTCGCCCCGCCACTGGTCCTTGTAGAGGTACTCGATGAGGTAGCGCAGGGTGGCCCCGCCGTAGCTGAAGTTTACGAGCAGGAAGGGTTTCACCTTGGTGGTCTGGTACCAGGCGTAGCCCTGGGCCGGGCTTCCGTCGCGGTTCTGCTCGTCCCACCAGTCGAACTGCCCGCCCAGCGTCACCTTGATGGAGTCGCTGAAGGGATAGGTGAAGGTGAGCCGCGCGATGGTGATGTTGCCGCTGTAGTCGTCGCTGTCGGTGGTCTCGCGCCGCTTGTCGCGGTCGATGATCTGTTTCACCTTGGCGCCGATCTCCAGCCCCCGGCCCACGTCCAGGTTGAGCGTGGCCCACAGCGCGAAGATGGCCGAGAAGCGGTCCTGGTCCTCCTTGAACACCGAGCGCGGGTCGCGGCCGCGATCCACGTTCTTGGGGTTCGCGTAGTCGTACAGGTCCACGTCGGTGTACCCCTCGGAGTACAGGAAGGTGGGGTACACCGGCTCGCCCTGGCAGTTGTCGCAGGAGAACACCCGCCGGTGCTGGCCGTTGGTGTTGTAGCCGATGAGCGTCGCCTCGAGTTTCAGGTTGAGCGCGCCCAGGCCGAGCTCGCCGACCAGCGTACCGCCCATCCAGCCGATGCAGCTCTCCACGAAGGCCTCGTCGAAGTCGAGGAACTCGTTGGCCAGGTTGAGACTGGGGAGCTGGCCGCCCTCGATGAAGCCGTCGGTGAGCAGCACGTCGTCCTCGCGCCGCGCCCCGAAGGTCGAGGTCCAATGCTCGCCGATGTAGAAGCCCTCGGCCTTGAGGTTGAACTCCGACACCCCGAAGGCGTCGAGGTAGTTCACCCGCAACGTCCCGGCCACGTCGGCCACGTTGCCGTACACCATGGGGAACATGCCCTGGTTGAGCGCCACCCCGTTCACCGCGTACTTCTCGTTGATGAAGCTTGCGCTCCAGCCGAACAGGCCCTGGATGGAGAGGTCGTCGGTGGGGTCGAGGGTGGCGGCCAGCGTCACCACCGCGTTCTTGTAGCGGCTGGCGAGGTCCACGTTGTGGTCCGGGCAGCGGGCGGCGTCCTCGGGGTGCTCGCGGCAGTACGCGGCGTCGGCGGGGTTCTCGGTCCCCTTGGCGTCGGGGTCGGCGAGATCGGCCTCGAAGTCGAGGCTGAGCATGGCGCACAGCTCGAGCTTCAGCCAGTCGGCCAGATCGCTCTGGACCTTCAGCGCGTAGGCCCAGTCCTGGCTCCAGAAGGGATCCACCACCCGGGCCCCGGCGTAGGTGTTCTCGCCGATGCCGGTGGACCAGTTGGGGCCCACCCACAGCTTGGGCAGCGCGATGATGCCGAGATCGTAGCGCAGCAGATCTTCCACCGGCTCGCCGTGGGCGAAGATGCCCTTGGCGTTGTCCCGGTCGATGTAGCGGATCTTGCCCACCGTCCAGGCGTTGAACATGCCGAGGTCGGAGGAGCCGACCTGGAAGTAGCCGACCCCGGGCAGGGGCTTTTCCAGTTTCACCCAGTAGCCGCGCAGCTTCATGTACTCGGCGTGGTCCATGCCCAGGCTCTCGCCCGAGGTGTTGGGGGTGGTCCAGCGCAGGTTGCCGTTCTCCCAGAAGTCGTGCCAGGTGGAGCCGAAGCGGCTCTGGATGCGCACCCCGGCGCTCACCGTCTCCGAGACGCGGCCCTTGATGGTCAGCTCGAATTCCGAGCCTACCCCGTTGTCGCCGGAGAGGTTCTCCGACCAGAAGGGGTTGCCGTAGTTGAGAACGCCCTGGGAGGTGTTGTTGCGGTACAGCCACTTGGTGTAGATGCGGCCGCCCAGGTCGAAGTTGGAGGAGTCCGCCTGCGCGGCGAGCGGCACGAGCCCGAGCAGCGCGGCCAGAAACCCGAGTTTCATGGGCACCTCGCAAGATAGGGTTTCAGGCGCGGGATACCACCGATCGGCCGCCCGCGTCCACAGTTTCCAGCGGTTCGTGGAGCCTCCGCTCGGCTTGTGCTGTCAAGGGCCCGCGGTCGCTTCGCGACTCGCTGCGCTCGCCCTTGACAGCCGCCGAGCTGCGGCTGAATTACCTGTCATGAAGAGCATGCGGGCATGCTCTTCCGGCATTCGGAATCAATGGAGAATCCAATCGAATATCGGGCTGCGGGGACGACACGGCCAGCATGGACCGACGCACTGCCGACCTGCGGCGCGGACACGAGGTCGAGCGAGCCAGCCCTCGCGCACGACGGGTTCTCCGTCAGGGGAGGTCCAGAAGAAATTCCTGGGCTGCATTTTCCAGCGTGAAGCTTTTCTCGGTGGCGGCCTCTCCCTTCTCGGCCCGGAGGAGGAGCGGCGTCCGAAAATAGCGCGCCGGCTCGCTGGCAAAGCTCTTCTTCTGCGTCACCGTGACCGTGGCGCGACCGTTCTCGACCACGTGCGTCTCGTCGAGCTCGAGCCAGCCGGTCCCGAACGCCCACTGATCGAAGAACCAGCCGAGGTCGCTCCCCGCCTCGGTCTGCGCAACGGTCATGAACTCCTCGGTGGTGATGGCGGTGAAGGGGTGGCCCGCGCGGATTGTGCGCAGCAGCGAGCGCATGGCGGATTCGCCGATGACGCCCTCCAGCATCTTGAGCACCCAGGCGCCCTTCACGTAGAAGATGCGTGGCTCCATGTCGATCGGGGCGGGCGGGACCAGCGGATGATCCGTGCCACCGGCGGCCCACCAGTCGAGGAGCGGCCGCACCTCCCAGCGCCACAGGTTCCGGATGGCCTGCGCATCGTAGAGCGCTCCGAGCGCCTGCATGGTCACGTAGTCGGCCATGCCCTCGATGAGCCAGATGTTCCGGTTCTGCTGAATGAAAACGTCGTTCCCCCACCACTGGTGCGAAAGCTCGTGGCCCAAAAAGAAGTCTCGCTCAGAAAACGACCCCGTGCCGTCGTCGTCGAAGGTGTAGTTGGGGACCAGGATGAGCCCGGGAGCGGAAAAACCGTTGATAAAGCGCTCGTCCACCCCAGCGAAGGCGATCTCGGAGAAAGCCGGCGGCCCGAAGCGGGCGCTGAAATCCTCGCACAGCTTCTTCATGCCCGCCGCGTACGAGGCCGGGACAATGGGGAACCCATCGATGCTCGCGCCCGGCATACCTGCCAGATGCAACGTGACATCGCCGCAATCGATATCGACGACCTGGTAACTGGATAATGCCAGGGAGACCCCGAACCATAACACATGCTCGACCTCGTATGCGGCGCTAGCGGTGCCGTCGCCGTTGCTCGCCTCGCTCAGTTTGCGCCCGCTGAAATACAGCCTCTGCGCCTCCGGGTAGCGGAGGCGGAACTCGACCCGGCCCAGGTTGTTTGTTTGCCGCGGCCTGGGCCAGAAGTGGTAGCCGTAGGTGAAGAAGGTGGATGGGTTGCCCAGGTAGTTCGCGAGCACGATCCCGCCGCCCTCGAGCGTGAAATCCAGCTCTCGCTCGACGTCGCGGTCATGCCAGCGCACGCTCACGCTCCAGGCACCGCCCGCCGGGATGGGCTGGGCCGGGGTGACGGTGAGGATCTCGTTCTGGAAGGTGAAGGTCGCGGCGGGGTCCTGCGCCTCGACGGCGTCGATGGCGGACGCCGAGAGGTAGAAGGCCAGCGACGAGATTTCGGCGTCGGCCGCGGTCACGGCGATAGTGGCCCGGCCCTCGAGGGTGCGCGCCACCGGATCCAGCGAGAGCTCGACGACGGTCGAGGGGAACTGGGGCGCAGGAAGGGCGGGAGCGCCGGGGGGTTCCATTCGCTCATGCAAGCGAAAGGCGTCGAGATCGAACCGACCGGGGAGCCGGCGGCGGGGCCACTCGGCCGACGTCAGGGCCTGCGAACCGGTGTCCGGCGGCGGGAGATCGGCGCGCAGCAGCGTCTCGTGCGGGTCGAGGAGGATGCGCCATTCTCCCGACCCGCCGCCGCAACCGGCGAAGAACGCGCAGATTGTCGCCACCAACGACCGGCCGACCGTTCGCCACTTGAGGTTCATCATGTCCCCATCCTGAACGTGTTTGCCGAATAAAATCAACCCGTCACCGCGCCGCTCGGTCGAGCGCTACAGCATCTTTTCAAGCAGGTCCATCTCGGCGGGCAGCGGTAAAAGATCCTTGCGCCGCGAGATCTCGCCGGGCGGGACGACCCGGAAGTCTCGCGATTCGAACAGCGCGCGCGAGGCGAGATTGTCCTTTCGCACCAGGGCCCCCAGGCGGCCGAGGCCCTCCCCGCGCGCCTTCTCTTCGACGGCCTCGAGCAACGCCCGGCCGACGCCCAGCCGCCGAAAAGGCGCGATCACCGAAAGGCTCGAGACGTACCCCGTGAGCGGGTCGGTCGAGGCCACGCAGGCGAGCACCACCTCTCCCATGCGTCCGAGACGCGAGCGAGCGACGAACACCCAGGATTCACCGGTCCCGCCGCTGGCCCCGCCGCCATCCGGTTTCTTCGCGGACCCGAACGCCTGGCAGGCGACCTCGATCCTTCCTGCGGCGAGCCGGAGCAGCCGGACCGCGAGCGCGGAGAGCGCCGGGGCGCCGAGATCCTTGTCGGTGACGGCGCGCTTGATCCGCGGCAGGCGGCGCAGGAGCCGGCGCAGGCGGTGCTGCGCGTGGTTCGAGGCCAGCCCCACGAGATCGTCTATCCTGCGGTCGAGCCGGTGGTATTTCCCGTCGCGCCAGAAACCGACCACCCGGCCCAGCGCCTCGTGCGGCGAGAACGGGCCCTCCATCTCCAGGGTGGCGTCCCCCCGCGTCCAGAACTTCTCGCCCTCGAGCTTCACCACCCGGTGGGTGAGGTGGCGACCGCGACTGAGGATGGAGACGATCCAACCGAGGCGAGGCGGACCATCGAGCGGTGAAAGCTCCGGCCGGTCGCCGGAGCGGAGGATGGGGGACATGCTAGGGCCGAGGCTGCAATTCATTTTGAAGCTTACAGGAGCAGTTGCCGGGCGAGTTTTCGGCGGACTGTCTTTTCATACAGCATCACCCGGGCCACGATCTCTTTCTTTCTTGCCTCTAGCTTTTCCAGCAGGACAGTGGTGGTCGCTTCGTCATTCATCAACGATACACACCTCTCGCACTGGAACATCCCCGCTCCCCAATCCTTGTCTTTCCCGGCCATTCTGGCGAGCCGGTCGGGTCCGAGAACAAGGATTCCGGCAAGCAGCAGGTCGCGTGAAGATCTCTCGAGGATGTCGCCGATCGCCTCTCTTCGTACATCACCGAGGACAAGCGGCCATCTCGCCATGTGAAAGATCCGCGACGAGCAGCACGCCATGAGGCGGCCTTCTGGTGTAAGCAGCGGAGACAGGACGGTTTCGCAGGGAGCTCCTCGCGGTTTTTTCAGCCGGTCGGGCGGGAGCACCAGGGCTTCGCCAACGTTGTCGAGGTCGTAGGCGCCATCACGCTCGATCTGAATACCTGCCTTTTTTTTCTTCAGGACCGCTCGAAGCATCGATTGGGATCGGGCACCGACACCGCGCACTTTGACGAGAATGTTCGCCCGATTGCAGGCTCGGGCGAGCGTCGACACCTCCTCCACGGTGATCGCAGGATGGTGATAAGCGTCGAAGCTCACCGCAAGGCCCCGCAGACCTTTCTGGTGCGCCCGGTCGAGAATGCGATCGAGGTGGTGTGCTCGACGAGACCACAAGCCGTTGGTCACCACCGTCGAGGCCCGCCCGGTGTCCCGCGTGCATTGCAGCAGCCGAAGGAACCGCCCTGGATCGAGAAAAGCCTCGCCGCCGGTAAAGCTGACGACACGGATCCAATCGGGAAGGCCGCGGATCACAGTACGGATCATGCGCTCATCGCACACGGACCGACTTCGGATCGTTCGGGGAATGAAGCAGTGCCGGCAGGTTGCGTCGCAGGCCCAGCTTGTGGCGATCGCGATGCTGCGGTACTGGATGATCCGATCTGTTGTCATTGTAGGTATTGAGCTTATAGCACCCGAGAGACGTCGTCGTGCTTTCTGAACGTAATCTCTTTGAGCTCTAGCTCCGCTGCCAGTCGCAAGAGAGAGGCGAACACGGTTTGGGGTGAACCCAGGAATCGGTCCGGCCAGATCACGTGCGGGCACAAGCTCGACAGCGCCAAGTTTCGCGGCAACGCGCGAACGGAAAGCGGTTTGTTCTTCCGGATGATCGCCACCGTTGCGACCGGGCCGTGCTCGTTTGCCCCCGGCCTCTTGTCGTTCTGGCACAGGGGAACACCGCAGGCTATCCAGCGCCCGTGGCAGCGGAGCAGTCCAATCCGATCGTCGTGGAGTGCCGCGTCGTAGGATGCGTGTTTCAACAAGGTCGACTTGCCCGACCCCGACTTCCCCGCGAACACGTGAACGGCGCCTTTCGTGCGATACCCGGCGGCATGGAGCAGGAGTCCGCCCGCGCGCGAAAGGGCTCGCGCGATGCACAGCGCAAGGGCTCCTGACACCGCCTCCACGATGGAGGCCTTGAGGACGACGCGCATGACCTTCGTGTGCTGCACGGATTGAATCCATATACGGGCGGCGGCAACCCCATCCGCAAAGCGCGGGGTGCAGCGGACGAACTCTGGGCCCAACTCCAAACGGAGACCGTGTGAGGCGTGGTGGGATGTGCGAAATGGCCCGATGAGGGAATCCAAGGCCGGAAGCAACCTGTCATCGCACGACGCCGTGAACACCTCTCCGCACGTCTCGAATCTCCTTGTGGAAAAACCCATGGGAAGCGCAGCACGGCGAGGGAAAAACGGGTCTTACCGTCGAGGTGGCCTGCGATATGGTCCGTATTCCAGGGCGCCCTCCTGCACTGGAGTGGAAAACATGCTCCGTATGAAAGAGAGCCGTTTCGATACGACCACGGGCCGAGAGTATCTGGACTTCTTCCTGTGCGACCTTCTCATGTTTCCTCCGGGGATTCTAATAATACACTGTCATGTATCCATTGCTGGGGGAGCCGATTCCCGTGACCACGAGCTCAATGTCCCCGAGTCCATTGAAGTCACCCAGCGCCGTTCCGTATCCGAAGTAACCACTTCCGCTCAACGTGGTGTCGGGGTCGCTTGGGAAGTATGGCGAGGTGCCGGTGTTGAGGTACAAGAACGCGCGGTTGCCGCCCGAGGAGTTCGTCCCGACGCAGAAATCCGGACGGCCGTCGCCGTTGATGTCTGCGGAATCGAGATCCCAGCCGAAGTTGATGTTCTCGGGGTGACTGATGAGCTTGGTATAGGTCTGCGAGATCTTTCTCGCCGGCGGCGGATTGCCGTTGTCCACGGCCGGGAATAGGTAGATCAGGTGGGAAAAGGCGTTGGAAACCAGCAGGTCCGGCACCGAGTCTCCGGTGAAGTCGACGCCGCCGATCGTGCGCATGCCGAACCCCGCGCGGTTCGTACCTGGATTGGCGATGTTGTACGTGATGGTATCCACCGCGTTTCCCGAGGCAGTCAGGCTGGTTCCGCTGGCCCCGGAAAGCACTCGGCCGTCGTACGTGTAGATCTGGTTGATGCCTGAGGCGATGAACACCGCATCGTCAATGCCATCTCCATCCACGTCGCCGAGCGTACCGGTGCCAGAGCGGTAGCCGAACCAGTCGTTCGCGGCGTTGCCGAGGATGCTGATATCGGCGGCGCTCGCGTCGATGTATCCCGTGCCGCTGGCCGCGGCCAGCCAATCCGCCCTGGAGCGACCATAGAAGATGTACCCCACGCCGTTGCTGTTCGCTGCCGGAGCCGAGACGAACAAATCATCGCAGTTGCTGCAGGTGCAGTTGAACGGCGGAGTTGTCTCCTTGATGCAGCCCACGTTGCCGATGATTTCGACGCTGCGGCCAAACTCGGCGGCGGGCAGCGGTCCACGAATTTCTACGTCCGCCGTGGCGGGCAAACCCGCCGCGCCCCGGCTGAAGTAGATGGACACCCGTCCCTGGTTGGAGTTGTAGCCCCGCCCCGCCACCGCGAGATCCGGATAGCCGTCGCCGTCCAGATCGCCCCGGCAACCCAGATCCCATCCGAAACGCTCTCCGGTGCTGCCGCGGGTCAGGACGGTCGGGGCGGTGCCCCCACTGCCCCAGCTGGCCAGATTCTCGTTGCCATAGAAAACATACAGGGCACCGATATTTCCGGAGTACGGGTACTCCGACACCGCCAGGTCTTGTCTGCCATCGTCATTGACGTCGCCGATGTTCCAGGCATTGGCACCGAACCCCACGACCGTACCCGAGAACGTGGCCTGGTTCCAGTTGTTGGCCACCACCACGTCCCCCGGCACCGGCCCCAGATTGCCCAGCTCGTCCACCGCGCGCAGCGCGAGGTGATAGGTGTTGAGCGGCGGCAGCCACTGGGCGGTGAAGCTCTCGGCCTGGCCCGGGGCCTGCGGATCGAGGTTCACGGCAATCGGCCTGGCGGCCGTCCAGCTCGCCTCGTCGGTGATGGCCGTGCGCGCCCAGCGCAGCTCGTAGGATGTGGCCGTGCCGCTCGCGCCGTCGTCGCCGACCGCCGTCCAGTCGAGCCGCACGTCGGCGTGCCGGCTGTGGGTGAGCGTGGCGCTGGCGGCGATGACCGCCGGCGGGGTGACGTCGGCAAGCACCGTCATGGGGAGGTGCGTCTCGTTGCCGGCGTAGTCGCTGGCGACGACGTCGAGCGCGTTCGAGGCGTTGTCGGGGAGCTGCACGTTGGTGAAGCTCACCGCCTGGCTGGCCTGGTCGATGGACTGCGAGGCCAGCGTGTTCGCGCCGAGCTTGATGGACAACGTGCCGGGGTAGGTGGCGTCCCCGCCGCCGGTCACGGTGAAGCCGAAGTCCATGTCGCAGGGCGCGCCGTCGATCTTGTCGGCCAGGATGGTCGTGCCGTTCGCGTTGGGGTTGCCGCTGGAAGCGACACACTGGACGCTGTCTCCGCCGGGGGCGGTTCGCGAGAGCCCGGGCGGGACGAGATCCACCAGCTCGACCTGGAAGGATTCCTGGTTCTGGTTGCCGACCCCGTCGTCGATGGTGGCCTCGACGGTGATGCCCGAGGCGCCGTCCGCCATCTGGACGTTGGTGAACGTGGCGCAGCCGCTGCCGTCGAGCGCCTGGGCCGAACCGAACGGCACGCCGTCGAGGGTGAGGCGCATGGTGCAAGCGGCGCAGTTTGCGGCGTTGCAGGTGTTGGAGCAGGCGGTCACGTCGATCTGGAGACCGTTCGCGGCGTTGTGGTCCTTGTCGTCCGATAGGTTGAAGATCTCGACGCCGAGGAAGCCGGCGATCTCGATGTCGCAGCCGGTGACGTCCACCGCCACGCCCGGGATGGGGTAGTCGGCCGAGACGTTGCCGGAGGCGTCGGTCGCGTTCACCGTCACGTCGCGCGTGCCCTCGGGGAAGCCGCAGGTGAAACTGGTGGTGCCCGAGCCGTCCACCGGCACGGTGCAGCGCAGCCCGGAGACGCTGGAGTACACCCGGATGTCGCCTCCCGTGGCGCCCGTGGTCGAACAGGTGAAGGGCACGTCCTGGGTGTTGTAGGTGTGGTTGGCGCTCGGCGAGCTGCACGAGATGGTCGGCCGGACGGTGTCGACGAAGATGTTCTTGGTCGCCTGGGGGGCCGGGTTGCCGCAGGCGTCCGCCACGTCCGCGCGCAGGGTCTGGTCGCCCTGGCCGACGCTGACCTGGAGCGAGGCCGCGCCGCCGGTGACGGAGCCCGCGCCGCCCGGGGCGAAGATCACCGTCTGGCCGTCCTCGGCATTCGTCGAAACCGCGAAGACGAAGTCGAGATCCTCGCTGGCCGGGTTGAGGTCGTCGGCGTAGAGCAAGTTGGTCTTGCTCGGCTGGGTGATGGCGAGCGCCGGGGGCGTCACGTCCACCTTGGCCATGAAGTGCGCCTCGGGGTTCTCGATGAGCGGGTTCTCCCACACGTTGGGGTTGTTGAAGGCGTCGCGCACTTCCACGGTGAGGTCGTACTCTCCCTCGGCCAGCGAGACGTTGAACACCGCCGAGCCGCCGTTCACCGTGGAGGTGGCCAGGGTGGTCCCGGGCGGCCAGTCGCGCTTGAGGGCGATGGAGCGGCCGTCCTCGGCGCCGGTGACGCTCACCGTGGCCTGGAGGCTGCCCTGGGCGGCCGAGACGCAACCAAGCGAGTTCAGGTTGGTGACGATCGAGGTCACCGCAGGCGGGATGCTGTCCACGTGGACCAGGATAGGGTCCGAGTACGTGCCCTGGCCGGGGATGTTCTCGGCGTAGCCCACGATGACGTTGTCGCCCTGCTCGAACGGCACGCAAGAGATAGACGTCGTGCCTCCGGTCACCGTGCCGCGCCAGGCCTCGTTGCCGTGGCCGGCGCAGGCGCCCTCGGGGAGTCCCGTGCCGGGCGACACGCACACCACCAGGAGGTCTCCGAGCGCCGTGTTGATGGTGTCGATGTTGACCTGGGTCTGGAAGCCGGCCGGCGCGCACATGTCGGAGAAGACGTTGAGGTTGGCGTCGTTGAGCGGCCGGGACACCGTGACCTGCGGGGCCAGGGTGCGGATGGATACGTTGCTCGTGGCGGACCCGCTGTTGTCCGCGGCGTCCTTGAGCGAACAGGTGATGACCACGTCCGCGCTCGGCTGGGCCGTCGTGTCGGCGATGAGCGTCGCCTGCGAGAAGGTGTAAGAGGCGAGCTCAGAGGCGGCCAGCGTGTGCTCGACGGGCAGGATGCTCCCGCCGCCGGCCACGGTCAGCGTGACCACGTCGCCAACCACGGCGCCGGTGAAGGTGCAGGTGACGTTGCGCTGGAAGCCGGGGGCCAGCGACTGGTCGTCCATGGCACCGAAGACCGAACCGTCCGCGGGGGCGGTGACGGCCACACCCGGGATCAGCCGGTCCACCCGGATGGAAACCACCGGCACGTCCGAACAGTTGCCGGCGCGGTCGCACACCCGGGCCGCGAGCGTGTGCTGGGCCTGGTCGGCGACGGTGACGGCCGGGAAGGTGACGAGGTTGCTGGCGAACCGCGGAGGCTCGCCCACGAGCTCTGCGGGCGCGCCGTCGACGAGCAGCGTCGCCGGTTGATCGTCCTCCACGTCCGCGCCGATGCGCACCCGGATCTGGAAGCCCGGCGCACCGGAGGTGTCTACGCTGGCGGCGTTGTAAACGGCGCCGTCTTGCGGCTCGAGGAAGGCCGCCTGGGGAGGTGCGCTGTCCACCACCAACCGCGAATACAGCGAGGTGCCGGTGTGCCCGGCCGGATCCGCGCACGAGGCCCAGAAGTCGTAGTCGCCATCCACCAATGTTTGCGCGACGTTCGAGTCTCCGCTGGCGTTTACCACGCCCTGGCCCACGGCGATGGCGGAGTCGCACACCGGAGGCAGCCCGCCCGCCTGGTGGGCGCGCCGACACAGGTAGCAGGTCTGCCCCGTCCCGGCGCTGGTGTGGATGGTCAGTGTCTGGTCGGTCTGCGGCGAGGCGGTCCCGTCGAGCGGCGCGGAGATCACCACGATGGGCAACGTGGCGTCGCCGACCTGCAGCAAGACGCTCTTGTGGGCGGTGCCGACCGCGTTGTGGGCCTCGATCCGCAGTTCGACCGCGCCGCGCGGGAGCGGAAGGTTCGAGAACACAGCCATGCCAGCGCCGGAAACCAGCGCCCGCACCGGCGCGCGGGCGAACCCGTTGTCGACGATGGTGAGATCGGCCGGGGTCCCAGGAGCGACGTGGTCCACCCGGGCGATCACGGTGTACACCCGCGAGGCCTCGTCGATGGCGATGGGTTGGCTCGCGCTCTCGTCGGGATCCAGGAAGGTGATGACCGGCGGGTCGGTGGCGAGACAGGCCGAGAGGTGCAGGGTGGCGGTGCCCTGGTTGCCCGGCGCGCCGGGCTGACCGGCCAGGATGTCGCCCACGGAGACGACCAGCGTGTTCTCGGTGCAGCCGCTGCCGGCCCAGAAGAGCGTCACCGGGCACAGCGCGCCGTTGCCGGTCACGGTGCAGCCGAAGTCGGCCGAGTCCGTCCCGGCGCTGACATGGATGCCGGCCACCGCGCCATCGGGAACGCCGCTGGTGGTGATCGACAGCTCCACGTCGAGGGTGTCCGCGGACGAGCCCTCGGCGGGGCTGGTGACGGCGACCTGCGGGGTGTGGCCGTCCACGGTCACGGAGACGGCGGGCGAGGCCTCGCCGGTGTCGAGCACGCAGCGAAGCGTCCTGACGCCGTCCAGGAGGGTGGTCTCGGCGACGGCCGCGTTGCCGTTCACCTGGATGCCGGCCAGGGCCTGCTGCCCGGAGATCTGCAGGGTGAGCCCGGCGCCGTCGCTCACGTTGGCGGTGACGATGCGCACGTCATACTGGAGGTCGTTCTGCTCGTCGTGATCTTTGTCGACCGCGGCCAGCAACACGCTGTCCGGCGCGGGATCCACGATCTGGCAGGTCCGTTGCTCGGTCTGGGCAGTGACGATGACCGGGTCGGAGAACGCCTCCTGGCCGCAGGCGTCGCGCCCGCGCACCTGCAGGGTGTAGGCGCGCGACTGGAGGAAGCTCGCCCAGTGGAACTCGAAGTCCGCGCCGGGGAAGAATACCTCGGGCCGCAGCGGCTGCTGGTCGCTGCCTAGCACCGCCTGGCCGTCGAGCAGAAGCTCCATGTCCTGCGCCCGCGGCACGCCCTGCGAGGCGCCGCGCACGGCTACCTGAATACCGGGTTCATTCACGTCGCGATCGGCGGCGTCGGTGATGACGATGCCGGCCGGGGGCGAGGTGATCTCCATGGCAAGCGGGGTGGCGCACACGAAGTAGGTGTTGGGGACGGCGCGGCCCGTGCGGCCACCGCTGGGCTCCGCCGCCACGGCCTGGACCAAGAACTCTCCGTCCGCGAAGGTCACCTTGACCGGCGCCCGGTGGTTTTCGATGGTGGCGTTGTACTCGACCGTCCCCACGGTGAGGATCACGCTGGAGCCCTCGGCGCAGGCGAACGTCCCCGCGGCGTCCGTCTCGGCGGCGAGGGTCACCTGCAGGCCGTCCACGCCCGGCTCCTCGTCGTCGGCCACGCGGAAGATCGTCCCGTCGGCGGGCGAAAGGCGCAGGGCGCAGCCGCCGGTGCTCACCGTGGCCCGGATCTCGGCCACCACGGTCTCGCCGCCGCTGCCGGTGGTCTCGGCGTGCAGCAGGTTCTCACCCTCGGAGAAGTCCACGTTGGCAAAAAGCGCCCCGCCGCTCGCCAGGTCCCGCGTGAGCGGCCGGCGGCCGTTTATGGAGAGCCGGAGCTCGGTGCCGTCACTCACGCCCTTGCACACCAGCCGGACCTCGTGCTGGAAGCCCTCGGCCGGGTTCTGGTCGTCCGTGGCGGAGAGCGTCGCGCCCTCGGTCGGTGACTCGAAGCGGCAGGCCGGAATGCCGAGCTGGACCAGCACGTCCCGGCAGGACTCGAGCGGGACCGCGTGGGCCGAGCAACCGCCGCTGCCGTCCTGGTTGCGGTCCACCGCGGGGGTGGCGCTCGCGCACAGGTGGTTGATGCCCGGCAGGAAGGTCTGATCCGAGAAGTCCACGTGCCCCACCTGCGAGACGGCGTCGTCGATGACCACGGTTCCTTCCACGGGTGTCGGCTGGAGGGAGTTGACCAGGGTCACCTTGGTCCCGGCCGGCAGACAGCGGGTGGTCAGCGTGACCGGGTACTGGATGCCTTCCACCGCGGGCTTGGTGTCGTGGAACTCGGTCAGCGGCGCGGTGCCGGAGGGGCTGGTGAATGACGCCTCCGGGGTGCAGTCGCACGGCTTGCTGGTGCCTCCGCAGTCGCAGGCAGCCGCGGCGAGAGCCAGAGAGGCGATGGCGATGACGTACAGGGTTCTTTTGGCGAGGCGCTTCATGAAAAAAACCTCCCCGGGAACGGGCTATTCTCCCCCGGTAGTGGGTAAACTAACCGATTTCGACCATCACCACAAGGGGCCGTCGCACAGATCGCGAGTTTCGCCCCTGCTCCGTGCGGCGCGGCTACCCCTTCGAGACCAGACCCTTCTTGGACAGGCACTGGATGAACCACAGCGTATCCTTCTGGGCCACCTCGGGCGTGACGTCGAACTCCTCCCGGATCCGCTCGGCGACCTGGGCCACCGTCTGGTTCTGGCCCAAGAGCTCCCAGATGCGCGTGCCGGTCTCGTTCAGCGAGTGCATGGTGCTGTCCGAGGGGGTGATGATCACCGCCTCGCCGTCGATGAGCCGCCAGGCGACGTTCTTCTGGCGCTGGATGCGGTCCGAGGGCTTGAAACTCACTGCGGCGGCGGCCGTCTTGGCGCAGGCCTTGCTCCCGGCCTTGGAGGAGGTCTTCGATGACGTCGCCTGCTTCGTCTTGGACTTCGCCGGTTTGGCTGCCGCCCGAACGGTCTTTTTCGTGGCCATGGTTCCTCCGCGATTCTCGCCGCGGGTCTGCTCCGGCCGCGGCGCCGGGTGCGAGACTACGGGAAAGGCCGCGATCTGTCAATCCAAAGGGCGCCGTGCCAGACCGTCGGTTTGACAGGCCGATCGCGCACGACTAGATTCGCCGCGAGGTAGAGAGATGCCGTCGGGAAGGACGAGATCTTCTGCCCGTGTCGAGTACAACCGCGGGCTCCACCTCCTGGGGACCGTGTTGTGGTTCGACGCTCCCCGGCGCGCGGACCTCTGCTTCCTGTCCCACGCGCACTTCGCCCGGCCGGTCCCTCACCGGAAGATCCTCACGACTCCGACCACGGCCGCGCTGGTCCGCCCGCGGCTCCACAAGGCCCGGACCCTGCTGTGCCCCTACCACCGCTCGTTCGCCCTCGGCGAGCTCGGGCTCATGCTGGTCCCCGCCGGCCACATCGCGGGCTCGGCGCAGCTCGTCGTGGAGCACCGGGCGGAGCGGATTGTCTATACCGGCCATTTTTCGCTTTCGTCGAGCCGCTGCGCCCAGGCGGCCGAGATCCCGCCGGCGGACGTGCTCATTCTGCACGCGATGTTCGAACCTCGCCTCCGTTTGCCTCCCAGGGAAGAAGAGGAATCCTCGCTGATAGAGTGGGTCGAAAAAGTCCTGAACGCCGGCGAGATCCCCGTGTTCCTGTGCCCCGAGACGGGAAAGTCCCAGGAAATCGCATTGTTGCTTCTCTCTCGCGGATTTTCTATCCGGGCCGAGCGGAGGGTCCTCGAGGCCTGCCGACGGGTCGAGGCGGCCACGGGCGTCGGACTCTCGGGAGTGAAGCGGGCACGCAGTGTCCCGAGGCCGGGCGAGGTCCTCCTGGCGGGGCCGTCGCGTACTGCCAAAGCGCGTCTGCGGAGGAACCCTCGCGTCCGTCTGGCCGCGGCTAGCGGGTGGTCGCTTGTGCCGGGGTTTTGTGAGCGCGAAGGTCTGGACCGTGCCTTCGCCATCTCGCTGCACGCGGACTTCGGGATGCTCGAGCGGTACCTCGAGGAGTGCTCGCCGCGGCGGGTTTTTCTCTTCGGGCCGGGGGCGGGGGCGACCGCGGAGATCCTCTCCCGGCGCAATCGCGAGATCCGGGCGCTGTATGCGCCGGAACAACTGCCGCTGCCCCTCTCGCGCGATTCGAGCGTGGCCAGCTGACCGATGGGCGCGGCGGGCCGGCGAGTTTATCATTTGCCTTGAGAATTCCTCATGGGTCCACCGGAAGAAAAGAAGACGAAGATCCTGCTCAGCGGTTTCTTCACCGTGCCCGCGCCGAACGGCAACTCCTGCTGGCTCGCCGAGGAAATCCGCATTCTTTCCAGGCACTTCGATGTGGATGTGCTGTCGCTCAAGACCGAGTCCCTGTCCCACATCGAGCGCTTCTTCGGCGCCAGGCTCCTGCGGGTGCCGACGGGGGGCACGCTGCCCGAGTCCATCAAGGCCTTTCAACGCGCCCTCAACCGCCAGCTCGACTCCGAGGACTACCGGGTGTGCCACGCCACGGGGCTGTGGGACGGCATGGTGCTCTCGCAGCGCAAGAAATCGCTGGGATACAAGCTCATCATCGAGCCGCTATCGCTCCCCTCGGTCGACCTGTCCACCACCTCGCCGCGCGACGCTCGCACCATCGAGGGTTCCTATTCGCTCAAGCAGCAGGAGGAGAAGAGCCTGTCCCTGGCCGACCGCGTGCTGGCCGGCTCCGGCCTGCTGCGCGAGCAGCTGGTGCGCCGGGGGATCCTGGGGCGAGTCATCGATCTCCACCCGCCGTGGTTCGATCCGGCGCTGTTTGCGGGCTCCCCGTCGGGTCCGGGGCAGACCGGGGTGGTGCTGTACCTGGGGAGCCTCATGCCATGGCAGGGGGTCAACACGCTGCTCTCGGCCATCGCGAGGCTGCCCCGCCAGATCCCCACGCGGCTTCTTTTGGTTTCGCCGCGCGAGTCGCCATGGTTCGAGGAGACCATGGGCAAGGTCCAGATGCTGGGTCTGGCAAAGGTGGTGGAGCATGTGCCGCCGGTCCCGTTCGAGGAGCTGCCGAAGCTACTCGAGCGCGCCTGGGTGTGCGTCTGCCCCCTGGGCAATCACGAGCACAACCGGCTCGCGGCACGGGTGCCGCACAAGGTCCTGGTGTACCTGGCCGCCCGGCGGGCGGTGGTCGCCGCCCACCAGCCCGCGCTGCGGGGGCTCATGGAGAACGGCGTTCACGGGCTGCTCTACCCGCCCGGCGACGCCGGTGCGCTCGCAGAGTGCCTGCAAAAGCTCCTCCTGGACCGCGAGTTGGCCTCGCAGCTCGGCAACCAGGGCCGGGACAGGCTCGAGCGCGATTGGTTTCCGGTGTACGGCCCGGGGCGCCTGCTCTCGCTCTACCGCGATCTCACCGGCGAGCCGATTCCACAACAGGCGCCGGCGCCGCCCGGCGAGGACACCCTCCCGCGTGTGCCCTGCAAGGACCAGGACGCTGAGACCCCGGTGTCTTTCACCGAGGCCGGGAGCGGGGACACCGCGCCGCTTCCGCCGGATCGGCTGGCGAAGATGGCCCACGCCCGGCCCGTCGCTGCAGAGCCCGCACCGCCCCCGCCGCTGCCGCCCGAGACTGAAGGCAAGGAGGAAGAACCGGAACTCAACTTCACCTCCCCGGACAAGGAGCCGCCGGGGCCGAAGGCCTCGGACGCCGACGACTGGCAGGTGGTCGAAGCTTCGCAGGCCCGCATCCCCGACACCGCGCCGAACCTGCGCCATGGCTTTCTGCTGGGGGGGCCACCGTTCCCGATCGAGGGACAGCAGGAAGCCGTCGCGCCGGAGGGCATTCCCACCAAGCGGATGGAAGACGGGCCGGTGCTCCCGCCGGAAGAAGGCGAGCTTGAGATGGTATCGGAAGAGGACATCCAGCCGCTCGATGGCGAACCCCCCCGCCCCGCCTCCAGGCCGCCGCGCAAGAGAAAGACCAAGGGCTGAGGCAGTTCACGCCGGGCCAAGTTCGAACCGGTGCAAAGAGCCTGCAATCCACGCAGGCAGGGGCCTGTCCCCATTGTTTGTGTCAGTATTACAATGAGTTGGCTGAAAAAATAAACATAGGGAAGTAGGGGCCTGTCCCCAATGTTTGTGTAGCTATTTCAGGATCTTGAGGCGGACGGTCCCAGCGAGAGCAGCCGGTCAGTGTATGCAGCGCCGGCGGCGCAGCAAGAACACCAGGGGCAGCAGGGAAAGCCCCGCCGGTCCGCTCCCGCAGCCGCAGCCGCCGTCGGTGGGAAGCTCGTCTTCCGTCACCTCTACGAAATGCAGCGAGTTCGGCGCGTCGGCCGGCGAGCGGGCGGTGTTCTCGAGCGGCGATGTGTCCCTGGCCTCGAGGTAGTATTCCAGCATCCCCCGCTCCACCACCGCGGCCGGGATCTCGCCCGAGAAGACGCCGCCGGTTCCCGCCGCCATGTCCACGGACAGGAAGGTCTGCGTCCCCTGCATGCGGAAGAAGAGCCGCGCCTGCTGGATACCCGAGGCGTCGGTGATGCTCGCCTGGACGGCGATCGCGTTCTTGGCGCGGGCGGGATCCGGCTCCGCCTTCACGCCGGATATCACCGGCGGGTCATGGTCGAGGGTCGTGTTCTCCTCGACGCCCACGCTGAAGGTCGCGTCCGGGGCGTTCGCCGGGAGGCTGGAGCTGTTCTGGTTGGGCGAGAAGTCGATCGCCTCGATGTAGTACTTGAGCTCCGGCAGGCGCACGGCGGAGGCCGGCACCGTGGCCGTGTATTCGCCCACGGTGCCTGTGGGCGAGGCGCGCAGGGGCCAGAACCCCGCCTGGTTGGCGTCGTACACCCACACCGTCACGTCCTCGACGCCGCTCGCGTCGGTGGCGGTGGCGCGAAGCTCGACGGCCGTGCCCTCGGTCACCGGGCCGGCGGGCGGTGTGTGGCTGATGACCGGGCCGTCGCGGTCCGAGCTGTCCTGGACCGCGAAGAAGAAGGGGCTTTCGGCGAAATCCGCCGGCAGGCTTGTGAGGTTCGCGAGCGGGGAGCCGTCCGTGGCCTGGAGGTAGTACTCGACACCCGGCAAAGTCACTGTCGCCGCTGGGATCTCGGCGGTGTAGAGGCCGCCCGTCCCGGCGGCCATGGCAAGGTGCTGATACGCGCCGGCGCCCTGAACCCGATAGAACAGGTCGACGCTGGCGACCGTGCTGCGATCGCTCACCAGGGCGGAGATGGCGACCACCGTCCCCGCCTCCACCGGGCCGACCACCGGCTGGTGGGAGATGGCCGGGCCTTCCCGGTCCTCGGTCTCCTGCGTCACGCTGAACACGAACGGGGCGGAAGCGCCCTGGGCCGGCAAGGTGCGGGTGTTCTGGTTGGCGGAGGCATCCGTCGCCTCCAGATAGTACTCCACGCCGGGCAGAGCCACGGCGGCGCCGGGGATGGCGGCCGCGTAGAGGTCTTGTCCCACGCTCGCCAGCGAAAGGTCGGTCCAGGCCGTCGCTCCCTGGAGGCGATAGCGGCAGGTGACGGAGGCCACCCCGCTCGGGTCGGTCACCGCCGCCTGGATGCTTACATCCTGCCCCGCCGGCTGGCCGTTCGCCACCGGGGTGTGGGTGATCGACGGCCCCTCGGTGTCGTCCGGCGTCGAACAGACCGGGTTCTCCTGGCCGGGGCTGCCGAAGTCTCCCCCCGCCCAGGTGGCGTCGGCGAGGCACCAGTTGGCGGCGACGTCGTTGTCCTGGTGGGAGAGGTGCGCCGGATCCAGGCTCAGCGCGGCGCCGACCATGATGGGCCAGCCCGCGCTCTTGTCGTAGGCTACCCGGTCCACCACCGTGGCGCCGGCCCGAAGCTCGATCTCATCTGTGCTGTTCGCCAGCAGCATGCCGCCATACACGTAGTCCACCGGGACCGAGCCGTTCGCCTGGGGGTCGGAGGAGCGGCCCAGTACCAGGTAACCGTGAGATGGGATGATCACCGGCAGCGTGCCGCCGATGGTGAAGCGATCCGAGCCGTCGTCGCGCACCTCCCAGCCGGTGAGGTCGATGTCGCTCGCGGTGGTGTTGTAGAGCTCGAACCACTCGCTGGCCGGCTCGGGGAGCGAGGCGTCCGCCATGATCTCTGTGACGATGACGTCGCCGGGCTGAGCCACGATCTGGCGCGCAACGCTGAAGGAGAACGTCGTGGCCGGGGCGTCCGCCGGCAGCGTCCCGGTGTTGGCCGGGCTGGCCCGGTCGGTGGCTTCCAGGTAGTACTCCACGCGCGGCCACAGGACCGAGGCCGCCGGGATGCTCGCCTGCCAGGTGTCGCCGCCGGTGTTGCTCATGGCCACGCTGGAGAACGCGATGGCCGAGCCGCCCTTGAAGTACAGGCGCACCGCGTCCACGCCGCTTCCGTCCGTCACCGTGGCCTGGATGGCCACCGCGGTCCCCTCCGGCTGGCCGTCGCCGATGGGCGTGTGCGCGATGGCCGGCGGTTGGGTGTCGAGGTTGACCACGTTGAAGTGGAAGAACGCCGCCGGGGCGGTCCCGGGCAAGACGCTCACGTTCTGGTTGGCGCTCCCGTCGCGGGCCCACAGGTAGTAGTCCACGCCGGCGGTGGTGACCGCGGAGGCCGGGATGGTGCCGGCGTACTGGTTGCCCGCGACCTGCGCGAGCGGTGCCTGGGAGAAGGAGGCGGCGCCGCTCACCCGGTAGTAGAGCGCGGCGGATTCGATGCCGTTCTCGTCGGAGAGCGAGGCCACCACGGTCACGTCTTGCCCCGCGGGCTGCTCGCCGAGCTGGGTGTGGCTGATGACCGGGCCGGTGGTGTCGCCGGGGCTGCCCACCCGCACCAGCACGGTGTCCTGCCCGGTGGCGCCGTCGTCGTCGGTCACGGTCAGCGTCACAGTGAAGTTGCCGCTGGCGCCGTAGCGGTGGTTGACCTGGGCGCCGGAGGCGTTCTGGCCGTCGCCGAAGTCCCAACTCCAGGCCACCACCGTGCCGTCCACGTCGCTGGAGGCGCTGCCGTCGAAGTACACCGTCTCGTTGATCTCGGCCACCTTGTCCGGGCCGCCGCGCGCTACCGGCCGGGTGTTCACGTGGATGGTGGCCCGGTCGATCCCGGTGAGTCCACCGTTGTCGGTCACGGTGAGGGTGAGCGTGTACGTCCCGGCGGTGGCGTAGGTGTGCGTCACGTCCAGGCCGCTGCCGTTGTTGCCGTCGCCGAACTCCCAGGCGTACGAGACGATGGTGCCGTCGGGGTCGTAGGAGCCGCTGCCGGAGAAGCTGGCCGGCTCGTCCTTGATCACGGTGCGGTTGGGGCCGGCGTCGGCCACCGGGTAGCGGTTGGCGGTGCGGTTGAACTCGTAGGCCCCCATGTCCCACAGCGGCGAGCCGGGATCGCGGCCCTGGAGCGGCCGCGGCTGGTTTTCGATGTCGTGATCGGGCGAGCCGGTGCCGGTGCCGGTGTCGATGCAGGGACTGTTGGGCTGGAGGTGGAGGTTGTCCTCGGTGGCGTTCACGTAGATCGGATCCAGCGAGATGCTGTTGCTGCCGCCGTTCTGATTGCCGCTCGTGTTGCCCCACACGTCGTTGTAGCTCGCAGTGTAGCTCGTCGAGTAGGTATAGATGCCCTGGGAGTTGTTCTGCGAGACGATGCTGTTTTTCAGCGTGGCCGTGCCGTACCAGAAGTACAGCCCGTAGCTCGAGTTGGCGTGCACGGTGCAGTTCACCAGGCTGGTGGTCCCCGAGTCCGAGTACACCCCGTAGCCGGTGTTCCGGTAGATGAGCGCGTTGGTGAGCGAGGCGGAGGCGCCGCTGGCCACGCTCACGGCGGTGCTCGAGCTCGAGGTGCCGTTGTGGTGCAGATACAGCGCGTCGCCCGTGAGCGAACCCTGGTTCGCGTAGAGCCCCGCCGTCCCGCTCCCCGTGATCTCGCTCTGCGTGATCATCGTCCCCGTGGCATAGTTGTGCACCCCGTACTTCGCCTTCTCGATCACGCCGTTGTCCA
>JAAZNF010000104.1 GCA_012798435.1 Myxococcales bacterium
AATGCCTGCGGGGCGTGCCCGGGGTCGTACTGCTACGAGGAGGACTGGAACCAGCCGTCGGACTGCAACGCGCCGGGGCGGCAGTGCGACGGGGTGGAGCCCGATCCGGGCGACCCCGACTCCATCACCCTGGGGCAGGGAACTCTACGTACCCCCTTCATCTACCTGGCGGTCAACGAAAGGGATCAGGTGGCCAAGCTCGACACGGTGGACGGTCACCGCTACTGGCTGGCCGCCTCCCACGGCGACGATCCCTCGCGCACCGCGGTGGCGCTGGACTACTCGGTGTGGGTGGCCAACCGGGGCTCTTCGAACATCTACGATCCGCTGCTCTCCAACGTGGCGCACCTCAACTCCGAGGACGGCAGCCTGATCTGCCGCGGCGACGCACCGGGCCGAGCCCGCGGGGTGGCCATCGACGGGGACGGCAACGTGTGGGTAGGAACCTGGGAGGGCCAAACGCTCTACCAGTTCAGCGGCAGCGAGGTGGTCCAGAGCGGCTGCGCCTCGCCGCCCTGCTGCCGGCTGCTGCGCAGCATCCCGGTCAACACCTCCATCTATGGCCTGGCGGTGGACGGCAACGGCTACCTGTGGAGCGCCTCGGGCACCAGCCACAGCCACACCACCAACAACACGGTCAAGGTCGACACCCGCACCGGTACGGTGGAATACGTGTCCAACCCTTCCTGGTACGGCATCGCCGTGTCCCCGGTGGACGGAAAGATCTGGTTCGGGAGCTGGTGGGGCACGGGCTGCGTCCACAGCCTGTTGCCCACGGCGCCCTACACGGTGATGAACTCTCAGGCCTGCGGCGGCCATGTCACCGGCGTCACGGTGGACTCCGAGGGAATCGTGTGGGCCAGCTCGTACGACCTCAACGTGCTGTACAAGATCGACCCCACCACCGGCCAGATCCTGTGCACCATCCCCGTACCCATGACCGGCCCCGGCGCCACCGACGCCCGCGGCGTGGCCATGGACGCGGCCAACAAGGTGTGGGTGGTGCAGCGCATCGGCGGCTACGCCCACCGCTTCAACCGCGACTGCACCTTCGACCAGACGTACGTGGTGGAGCACGGCGCGGGCATGTACACTTACTCCGACATGACCGGCTCGCAGCTTCGCACCGTCACCACCCGCGAGGGCCACTGGATCCAGAACTTCGACTCGGGCTACCCCAGCCCGATCTGGCACAGCGCCACCTGGACCGCCACCGTGCCGGCCGGGACCTCGGTGAGCGTCTCGTTCGTGGCCGCCGACACCGAGGGTGGGCTGGTCACCAACCCCAGCCCGCGCTGCGGGCCGTTCACCACCTCGCCCGCGGATCTGCGCTCCTGCGCCGGCATCCAGGGCCACCGCTGGCTCTCGGCGGACGTGATGCTCTCCAGCACCCAGGACGGCGCCCGGCCCACGTTCAGCGACCTGCAGGTCTTCTGGAGCCGCTGATAGAACTTTTCCTCTGTACTGGTACGCTGAACACATCGTAGGCGACTGATCATTCAAGCCAACGGGGCGATTTATGAATCGAGCAGGTGCCGCAACCTCTCGGAGAGCTGCGACGGGGTGAAGGGCTTCACCAGAAGTTCTGCCTGCCCCCGCTTGATGCCCTGGCACAGCGTCTCGTCGTCGTCCGGGTAGCCGGACATGAACAACACCTTGAGGCCGGGACGCAGCGCCAGCGCACGTTCGGCCAGGTCGCGGCCGCTCATCCCAGGCATCACCACGTCCGTCAGCAGCAGGGCGATGGCCTTCTCCTTGTCCGAGAGCCAGCGTAGCGCCTCGCCCGGATCGCCGCTCGAGAGCACCCGATATCCACAGGAGGAGAGCATCTGCTCGAACATCCGCCGCAGCGCGGCCTGATCCTCCACCATCAGGATCGTCTCCCCCGAGCCCGCAGCCACGGGAGCCGCCTTGGCGGAGGAACCCGCCTCGATGCCGGCGGCCGCCATCGGCGGCCGTGACTCGTTCTCCATCCCGCCCGGTTCCAGCGGAGCCGTCTTCTGCAACGCGGGACGGGAGAAATCGATGAGCTGCCGGGTGAGATTGGCCGCCACCTGGCCCGCCTCGCGCATGCGCCCAACGGCCGCGCGTACGGGCGAATCCGCGGGCAGGGAAGCCTCGAGCAGCGAGGCCTCGCCGACGACCACTCCCATCAGGTTGTTGAAGTCGTGAGCGATGCCGCCAGCCAGGTGCACCACAGCTTCCCAGCGCGCCGCCTGCAAGGCTTCTTGTTCAACTTGTTGTCGTGCCCGGATCTCTTCCTGGAGCCGCTGGTTGAGCTGGATGAGCTCCGCGGTGCGCTCCGCCACCCGCCGTTCCAGGTCCTCGCGCGAACGACGCAGTTCCTCCTCCAACCGCTGGCGCACAAAGAAGTCCGGGACTCGGATCGACGCCTTGCCCTCCTGAAAAACCTCGGGGAAATGTCGCTGAAGGCGCTCTTCGATCCGGCGCGGGGGCGCCATCAGGAAGCGGCAGGCATCGTCGCCCCGGGCGCGGCAGTGGATCTCGACCGCCACCAGCGGCAAGCCGAAGCTCTCCTCGCACCAGCCGGAGGAGTAGCCCGCGTTCATGATGCACACCGGAAGCTCGGGGCGGCGCCCGCCTTCCACCCAGGTCTCCGCCTCGAACGAGCCGTGGTGAGTATAGATCATGAAATAGTCTGGGTTCGCGACAAGCAAGGAACGGGGATCGATCTCCACCTCGGCCCAGCCCGTGTGAGCGAAGTGGACCGGCCCGCAGGCCAGCCGGGAAATGGGATCGCGCGCCTGCGACCAGGCATGAAAGCGACGGGCGTCGGTCTTTCCGAGCGCGTGCGCCAGGTCGTACACCAGGTCCTGGGCGAACAGGTCCGCCTCGCGCTCCCGACCCGCCCCCAGGATCTCGCGCACGAGGTTGAAGAATTCTAAGGAGAGCGAGGCCGCGCGAATCAAGAGGTAGCGCTCGTTCGAGATCTCGATGCGGCCGCGCGCGGCATCCTCGCGCCGACGTACGAAATACCGGCTGACCATTTCCTCGGCCGCCCGGAATACTCCCTGCAGATCTGCCGGCATTCGCCCGTTCAGCCCTGAATTCATACCCAAACCCCTTTGCCTTTATATACACCAAGATTTTTCTTCCGGACAATCGAAACATCCACGCTACCATCGGCACACCATTTTTCCGGCGCGGTTGAATGTCTTGCCCCGGAGGGCTAGACTCCAAACCGCATGGGTTCCCGCCTCAAAGGTCGCCGTCCCCCGGAGAAACCGTCTTACCGCGTCGGCAAGCTGGTGGTGTACGGCCTGCTGGCCGCCGCCACCATCGCGGTGCTGTGGTGGCTCTACCTCTCCCGGGACACCGTGCTCGATCGCCAGGGGATACCCCACCAGGGACTTCCCATGGAATCGGGAGGCCCCATCCCATGAGGCACGTCTCGCTCCCCGCGGTTTCTCCCGTCATGGACGAGAGTCGCATCCGGGCCGCGCTGGGCGGCGAGCTCTCGCTCATGCCCCAGGACGCGGCTCGCCTCGGGCACCTGCGCCAGCGGGTCCAGACGCTCACCGCGCCCGCGGGACGGGTCGCGTTCGCAGAAATCCGGCGCAAGGCCGAGGACCGGATCGTCCTCGAGGACGAGGCGGTGCTCAGCGGCACGGGAGTCCACGCCTTGTTGCGCCGGGCCGAGACGGCCGCGCTCTTCGTGGTGACGCTGGGGCCCGGCCCCGAGGAGGCGATCCGCGCCGCCACGGCGGCTGGTCAGCTACGGGACGCGGTGCTGCTCGACGCCCTGGCCAGCGAGGCGGTCGAAGACCTGGCCCGCGCGGCGCAGCGGTTCGTCCAGGAGCTGGCCGCGCGCGAGGGGCGCGCCGCCACCCGGCGCTTCTCGCCCGGCTACTGCGACTGGCCGCTCGAGGCGCAGCGAGTGTTGGACGGCCTGGTGCGCTTCGAGGACGCGGGGGTGATCCTCCACCCGAGCTGCATCCTCGAGCCAGAGAAGACCATAACCGCGGTGATGGGCATCGGGCCGGTGGGGAGCCTGGGCCGCACCATCTCCGCCCGACCGGCCTGCGCCGCCTGCCCCCGGCAGGCCACCTGCCCCGGCCCGGAAAACGAATGAAGGAGACCTCCATGCCTCGTCTCGCCACGCTGCTCGTCATGTTGTGCTGGCCGGCGCTGGCCGCTCCGCCGCGGCCGGTGCCGCAGAAGCAAACGGCACCGCTCGACCGCCGGCCGCTCATGTTGCGCGCCATCCAGGAGGAGGTGGAGCGCACGCGCGCCCAGCTGAAACTCCCCGACTTCGATCCGCCGTACTTCGCGGCCTTCGAGATCAAGGAGACGGAGAGCCACCATGTGGAAGCGCGCTACGGCGCCATCTATCAGAGCAACCGCAACCGCAACCGGCGGTTGCGGACAGAGGTGCGCGTCGGCAGCTACGCCTTCGACAACGTGGGCACCAAGTCCATGGACTACGACTTCTCCTCGGCGCCCGGATACCTCGCCCCACGCGCGGCACCCCTGGACGACGACCCGCTGGCGCTGCGCACCTCCCTGTGGCTGCTCGCCGACGAGAACTACAAGTCCGCGCTCAAGGCCTTCCTCAAGCGCAAGAGCAAGAAGGTCACCGAGGTCGACGATGGCAAGAACCTGGCCAGCTTCTCGCAGGAGACGGTTGCGGTGTACCTCGAGCCGTCGACGCCTTTTTCGTTCGACGCCTCGCACGCGGAGCGCCTGGCGCGCAGCGCCTCGCTGGTCTTCGAGCGCCACCCCGAGATCTTCGACGCCTACACCACTCTCGACGCGACGAGACTCACGCGCTACCTGGTGAACAGCGAGGGCACCCGGCTGCTGACCTCCCAGACCTTCTACGCGCTCACCCTGTTCGGCGTGACCCGGGCCGAAGACGGCATGCTGCTCACCAACCAGCGAACTCTGTACGCGCAGCGCGAGAGCGAGCTCCCCTCCGACGAGGCGGTGCTGAAGCTCGCCGAGAAGGTGGCACAGGAGCTGGAGGCCCTGCGCCGCGCCCCCGTCCTCGAGCCTTACACCGGGCCCGCCATCCTCGACGGCGAGGCCACCGGGGTTTTGTTCCACGAGGTGGTCGGCCACCGCTTGGAGGGTGAGCGCCAGCTCGACGACGAGGAGGGTCGGACCTTCAAGGGACAGGTGGGCAGCCGCATCATCCCCGAGTTTATGTCGCTCCTCGACGATCCTACCTTGGAGGTGCTCGGAGGCGTCCGGCTCAATGGCTTCTACCGCTACGACGACGAGGGCGTTCCCGCCCAGAAGGTCACCTTGATCGACCACGGCGTGCTGAAGAGCTTCCTCATGAGCCGCACCCCGGTGGAGGGGTTCCCCCGCAGCAACGGCCACGGCCGCTCCGCCGCCGGGGAGAAGCCGCGCGCTCGCATGGCCAACACCATCGTGGTTTCCGAACGACAGGTGCCCTTCGCCCGGCTCAAGGAGATGCTGCTCGAGGAAGTCAAGCGGCAGGGCAAGCCCTACGGCCTCATCATCCGCAGCATCGTCGGCGGCGAGACCCACACCTCCACCTGGGGCTTCCAGGCCTACAAGGGCGTGCCCCAGCTCACCTACCGGGTGTTCCCCGACGGTCGCGAGGAGCTGGTGCGCGGGGTCGAGATCGTGGGCACGCCACTGGTCTCCATCAACAAGATCGTCGCCACCTCGGATCGGGTCGCCACCTTCAACGGTTTCTGCGGCGCGGAGAGCGGCTACGTGCCGGTCTCGGCCTCGGCGCCCGACGTGTTGGTGAGCGAGCTCGAGCTGCAGCGCTCGGCCAAGAAATCGGAGAAGCCCCCCATTCTCCCGGCGCCAGACCGAGGCGATTCGCCCCGGCCGCCGCCGAAGTGAGCCGCGCGTGGCGTCCGGACCTGCCAGCTCCATGCCGGAGACACCGGCCATCGCCGCCCGGGGCCTGGGGTTCTCATACCCCGAGACATCGGCCGTGGTGGATCTCGACCTGGAGGTCAGCCGGGGTTCGTTCTTCGGCCTGCTGGGTCCGAACGGCGCCGGGAAAAGCACGCTGATCTCCCTGCTCAGCGGGGCGCTCCGCCCGCAGCGGGGACATCTCGACATCCTGGGCCGCCCGCTGGAGGCGTGGCCCCGCGCCGCGCTGGCCCGGCAGGTGGCGGTCGTACCGCAGCGCTTCGAGATCTCCTTTCCCTTCACGGTCTCCGAGCTGGTCTTGCTGGGGAGGCTGCCCCACCGTCCGGCCCTCCTCGGCGACTCGGACGAGGACCGGGCCATCGCGGAGCGCGCCATGCTGGCCACCGGGGTGCGGCACCTGGCAGAGCGGCGGGTGAACGAGCTCTCCGGCGGAGAACAGAAGCGGGTGTTGGTGGCCAAGGCGCTGGCGCAGCGGCCCACCCTGCTGCTGCTGGACGAGCCGGCCGCGCACCTCGATATCCGCCACCAGGTGGCGCTGCACCGGCTGATCGACGAAGTGCGCCGGAGCGAGCGCCTGACGGTCGTGGCCGCCATGCACGATCTCAACCTAGCGGCGGCCTTCTGCGAACGCGTGGCCCTGCTGCAAGACGGACGGGTGACCGCCAGCGGCTCCATCGCCGAGGTCATGACGTACCAGCGGCTCCGCCAGACCTTCGGCATCGACATCTACGTGGGGGTCAACGAGATCACCGGACACCGGCTGTTCACCCCCATGACCGGCGGCGCCTCCCTCGAGACCGCAGCTCAGAAGTCCATCACGAAACCGTAGGTCTCTCCCTCCAGCCGGCTGCGCACCTTGAGGCCGGAGCGGTTCAGCACGGCCTGCATGGCCTTGTTCTCGCGCAGCACCTCCGCCGTCAGGCCGCGGATGCCGTTGCGCTTGGCGATGTGGATGAGGTGACGCAGCATGAAACTGCCGATGCCCCGGTTCTGCCAGTCGTCGCGCACCACGAAGGCCACCTCGGCGCGGTTGGTGCGCGGGTCGAGGTAGTAGCCCCCGATGGCGATGATGTCCTCGCCGTGGGCCTCGGGCAGGGTGCCCACGATGGACACCTCGTTGCGGTGATCGATATAGACGAAGTTCTGCACCTGCTTCTGGGGCACGCGCTTCATGTGGGACATGAAGCGGTAGTAGATGGTCTCCCGGGACAGCGCGTAGAACAGGTCCTTCATGCGCGGCTCGTCGGTGGGATGCACCGGGCGGAAGACGATCTGGGTGCCATCGTCGAGCAACAGGCTGGTGCGCAGCTCCTGCGGGCCTACCACGATCCGGCCCTGCACGTCGGCCAAGTCCGAGCGCACGAAGCGGGCCGACACGGCCGCTTGCAACAGCGCGGCCCGGAAGTCGGGGTGGGCGATGGAGATCAGCGCCAGGGCCCGCTCCTGCACGCTCTTGCCGTGCAGGTAGGCCACCCCGTACTCGGTAACCACGTAGTGCACGTCGCCGCGGGTGGTCACCACGCCCGCGCCCGGGCTGAGCTGGGAGACGATGCGGGACACCGTCCCGTCCCGGGCGGTGCTGGGCAGGGCGATGATGGCCTTGCCGCCGATCGAGCGCGCCGCCCCGCGGTTGAAGTCCACCTGGCCGCCGATCCCGGAGAAGAACCGCCCGCCCAGGGAGTCGGCGCACACCTGCCCGGTGAGATCGACCTCCAGCGCCACGTTGATTGCCACCATGCGGTGCTGGCGGGCGATCAGGTGGGGATCGTTGACGTACTCGGTCGGGTGGAACGAGAACAGCGGGTTGTTGTCCAGGGCCTGGTACAACCGCCGGCTCCCCATGGCGAAGGAGGCCACGATCTTGCCGCGGTCGAGGGTCTTGCGGCTGCCGGTGATGACCCCCGCCTCGATGAGGTCCAGCACCGCGTCCGACAACATCTCGGTGTGGATGCCCAGATCCTTGCGGTCGCGCAGGAAAGGCAGCACCGCGGGCGGTACTCGCCCGATGCCCAGCTCGATGGTGGAGCCGTCCTCGATGAGGGCGGCGATATATTCGCCAATCCGGCGCACCACCTCGTCAGGCTGCGTCGGCTGAGTCTCGATCAGCGGTGCATCCACCGGCACCAGCACGTCGATGTCACCCGCCGGGATGAAGCTGTCCCCCAGGGTGCGCGGCATCTGGGGGTTGACCTGGGCGATCACCAGGGAGGCGCTCTCGGCCGCGGCCTTGACGATGTCCACCGAGATCCCCAGCGAACACTGCCCGTGCTGATCGGGCGGCGAGACATGGATCAAGGCCGCGTCCAGCGGGAGCTGCCCGGAGGAGAACAGGCGGGGGATGTCCGACAGGAAGATGGGAGTGTAGTCGCCCAGGCCCTCCTGGATGATGTGGCGCACGTTGTCGGCGATGAAGAAGGAGTTGACCTGGAAGTGCTGGGTGAGCTCCTTGTGGGCGTAGGGGGCGTCGCCCGCGGTGAGCAGGTGGACGATCTGGGTGTCCGAGAGCTCCGCCGAGCGCGCGGTCAGGGCGCGCACCAACTCCTGCGGCTGGGCGCAGCCGGTGCCGATGAAGACCCGCTGGCCGGGCCGGATGCGGGACACGGCTTGCTCGGCGCTCTCGATCTGCGCGGCGTACTTCGCTTGCCACTCGGGATCGTACGAGGGTGGTCGTGAGGTCGGCGGGGTCATGCTCCCTCCGGCGCGCGCAGCAGCACCTGGGCATCGACCACCATCGGCTCGGTGCCGGGGGCCCCGACCAGGAAGGGGTCGATCTCCAGGGACTGGATCTGCGGGAAATCCGTGACCAACTGGCTGATGCGCTGGAGGCCCACCGCGATGGCGTCCATGTCGATCTCCTGCCGCCGGTCCGCCCCCCGCAGCAGGTCGAAGGAGCGGGTCTGGCGCAGCATCTGGGCCGCCTCCTCGGCGGTGATGGGGGCCAGATGGAAGGCCACGTCCTGCATCACTTCCACGAAGATGCCCCCCAGGCCGAACATGAGCAAGGGCCCGAGCTGCGGGTCGCGGTTCATGCCCAGGATGACCTCGCGACCGCCGTGGACCATCTTCTCCAGGAAAATCCCCTCCAGCCGGGCATTCGGCGCCTGGCGGGCCAGGCGCAGGGCGATGAGATCGAAGGCGTCGCGCACGTCCTCCGGCGAGCTCAAGCCCAGCCGCACCCCGCCGACGTCGCTCTTGTGCAGGATGTCGGGGGAGATCACCTTCATGGCCAGCGGGTAGCTGAGCCGCTCGGCCATCTCCAGGGCTTCCTCCACCGTCTGGACCAGGTAGCCCTCGGGCACCGAGAACTCGTATGCCCGCAGCAGCTCCTTGGCCTTGAGCTCACCGATGGTGGTCTGGCCGGAGCGCTGGTGGCGCGCGATGATGCGCTCCGCCCGGCGGCGGTTCACGCGGAAGCGGGTGACGACGCGCGGTGGGCGCCGGCGCCAGGCGGCGTAGCTGCACAGGTTGCGTAGGGCGGCCACCGCCCGCTCCGGGGCGCAGAAGTGGGCCACGCCGCCCGCGTCGAGCACGTGGCGCGCTTCCTCGAGCAGCGCCCCGCCCATGAAGCAGACGAGCAACGGCTTGTGCGGCTTGCGCCAACCCGCCAGGGCCGCCGCGGTTTCCGTCGGCTGGGTCAGGGCCTGCGGGGTGAGCAGCAACAAGACCGCGTCCACCCCGGCATCGGCGTCAGCCACCTCGACCGCCCGCAGGTACTCCCCGGCCCCGGCGTCGCCCCGCACGTCCACCGGGTTTTTCAAGCGGGTGGCCCGGGGCAGCGCGCGGGCCAGCTCGGCGATGGTGGCCTCGGAGAGGCTCGCCACCTGCAGCCCGGCGCGTTCGATGGAATCGGCGGCCATGATGCCGGGGCCGCCGGCGTTGGTCACGATGGCCACGCGATCGCCGGCCGGCAGCGGCTGGCGCAGCAGCGAAAGGGCGGTGTCGAAGAGCTGCTCGAAGGTCTCGGCCTGGATCAGGCCCGCCCGGCGAAAGGCGGCCACATAGGCCAGCTCGCGGGAAAGCATGCCGCCGCGGTGGCGCGTGAACGCCTGGGCGCCGGCCCGGGTGGTGCCCGCCTTGAGCAGCACCACCGGCTTGCGCGCGGCCACGCTCTCGGCCACCTTGAGAAACTCGTCCCCCGAGCTCAGGTTTTCCAGGTAGGCCACGATCACCTGGGTGCGCTCGTCCTGCCCCAGCGAAAGCAAGAGGTCGCTGTCGCACAACCCGGCCTGGTTTCCGAGAGAGGCCAGGCGAGAGATGCCCACGCCCCGGGCCTGGGCCCAGTCCAGCACCACGGTGCAGAACGCGCCCGACTGAGAAATCACCCCCAGCCCGCCGGGGGACGGTCGCTGCCGCGCCACCGCCGCGTGCAGCCCGCTACCGGTGTCGATGCACCCCAGGCTGTTGGGTCCCAGCAGCAAAGCCCCCGCGTCGTGGCACAAGGCGGCCAGCTCACGCTCCCGCCGCGCCCCTTCCTCATCGGACTCGGCGAACCCCGAGCTGACCACGATCAGCGCGCGCGCGCCGGCGCGCAGGCTCTCCTCGGCCAGCGGCAACACCGATGGCGCCGGGACGGCCAGCACGGCCAGCTCGACGCCGTCGGGGATTTCAGTCACGCTGGCGAACACGCGCCGCCCGGTCCACTCGCCGCCCGCCGGGTTCACCGCGAAAATCTCGCCGCTCGTCCGGGCCTCCGACAGGTTCGACCACAGCAGCGAGCCGATCTTGCCAGGACGACGAGAGGCGCCCACGAGCGCCACCCGCTGCGGGCAGAACAGGGCCTTCAAACCGTCCCCTCCTCGGTATAACGCCTTGTCGGACGGGCTCATGTCTCGCTCTCCTTCTGGCGCACCTGCCGCCGCCGTCCGTTTCGCCCCACCTAGCTCGCCCGAGGATCTCGTGATGCCAGCATGCGGAGCGTCTCCGGATCGGCCACCGCCTCCAGCTCATCGAGGGGGATCTCCTCCCCTCGCGCCACTCGCCGCAACACCGAGCGCAGCAGCTTTCCGGTCCGGCTGACCGGCAAACGGCTCACCACCTGGATCGAGTCCGGCATGGCGTTTTCGCCGAACCGCTCGCGGAGCCGCAGGCGAACGGTCTCCACATCCTGAACGCCGGCGGTAAGCCTGACGAAGGCCGCGGTCCGTGAGACACCCTCGGCGTCGGAGAAAGCCACCACCGCCGCCTGCTCCACACCCGGGATCGCCGCCAGCGCCGCCTCGAGCTCGGGGAGCGAGGTCGCGCTCTGCCCCCGGGGCGGCGACCACTCGCCCATGGGCCACAGGCACCCCTCGGCGTCCAGGCGCACGCGCACGCCCAGCACCAGGGGCGGCTTCTCCCGCTGAAGCTCGAGCGGAAGCCCCGGGGTCGCGCAGCGCAGGGCCAACAACCCGCCGTGGTTGAGCGGACAAGGCTGACCCGATCGATCCACCACCAGCAGATCGAGGCCGGGCGCCGGCAGGGCCACCGAGGCGGGCCGGATCGGGATCAACCCGGGACAAGGGCCGGCGACGAATCCACCGCCCTCCGGCCGGGAGAGAACCTGGATGACGTGCGTGTCTCCGTTGAACAGAGACTCTCGTAGCCAATGGAACGTCCTGGGCTCGAGGGTTTCGCCCTCCACCGCCAGCAGCTCCGGACCGGCGTGCGCAGGCCGGATTGCTTGCTGGTCTGCGCCGACGGGCAAGCTCTTTCCGCGAACCGTCAGCACCCGCAAGCCCAACGTACGGGACAGGCCCCACCCTTCCGCGTCCACCGGCGGGGGAAGCAACGCCGCCATCCCCCCGCAGGCCAGCGCCCCGGCAAAGCCCGAGAGCAACGACACGTGATGGCTGGGACAGATGAACCCGTGGCGGTCCCGCGCCCCGCGTCCGTCGAGTAACCAGCGATAGGCGAGTTTCGCCTGGAGAATGAATCCGGCCGTGGGCAAGGTGAGCAGGCGCCCCGCGGCATCCGCCACCACCAGGGCGGGGTGCATGGCGGAAACCTCGACCGGCGGCGGCGCGGTGCTCGTTCCCTGGGCGTCGGTCCGTGCCACGACTCGAAGAACGGGGAGCAGGCCGGGATCCATTTCTTTGAGGTCCGGCGCAACGACGACCGCGGCGCAGGCACAGTCTCGGATGCGTCGAGCCAATCGCCCCGGCTCCATGGCAGGGTCGCAAGGCACCGCGCACAACCCGAGACGCCAGACGGCCAGCAGCGCCACCGCCAGCATCTCGCCCGGCGGCAACAGGAGCAGTACCCGCTGTCCTGGAGAAAGCCCCAGGGCCGCCAGCTCGCCGGCCAGGGCGGCCAGCCGCCGCAGAAGCTCGGCGCGCGACAGCTCCCGGCTCGCGCCGCTCACGATCCCGCCGCACAGCACCGTCTCCGCGGCCCCCGCGGGCAGGAAGCGGTCCAGGCACTCACGGCAAAGGTTCAAGGCCCCCCCGGGGAACCAGCGGCCGGGTCCGCCCGTGGCTTCAGGGGGACGCGACCAGGCCAGCTCCCGGGCCTGCCGCTCCAGAAATTCCTCCGGCTCGTGCCGGCTGTGGGCCAGGAAGCTCAGGTAGGCCGCCGCATCCGGAAGCGGCGCCGCCCGCCGGAGAGCCTCCGGGGGCGGATAGCACGCCTGACCTAGAAGCGGCGGGGCACTGCCGCCACTCGACTCGGCGTTCATGCGACGTTCTCCCTTTTCTGGCGCCGGGTGATGGCCAGGGCCAGGGCCACCGACGACAGCTTGCTGCGGGAACTGTCTCCGCGTGAGGTCAGCACGAACGGCCGCTCCCCGCCGATCACCGCTCCCGCGATGGTGGCGCCCGACGCCACGGTGAAGGCCTTGTAGATGGCGTTGCCCGCGTCGATGTCCGGCACCAGCAAGAGGTCGGCGTCACCGCGGATGCGGCCCGGATAGCGCTTCTCCCTGGCCGAGAAGGGTGAAAGCGCCAGATCCACCGAGAGCGGCCCCTCGATGACGAGGTCGTCTCGCTCCTGCATCCGGTGGGCGATCGTCTCGCCCTCGACCGAGGAGGTCACCGCCTTGGAGGCCTTCTCCACCGCGGAGACCACCGCCACTTTGGGCTTTTTCCAACCCAAAAGGTGCATGGCTTGCAGCGCGTTCTCTAAAATCTCCAGCCGAGCCTCGACATCGGGGTAGGTATTGATGGCCGCGTCCGCCACCGCCACCAGCCGGTCGCGGCCGGGGATCTCGAACAATCCCAGGTGCGAAAGCCGCATCTTGCGTTGCGGCGGGCCCTTCTTTTTCATCAGCTCCAGGTAACCTTTGAGCAGGGCCGCCGTCATGACGCTGCCCTTCATCAGCGTGTCGGCCTGATTGCGCTGGAGCAGCTCCATCGAGGTGGCTACCGGATCGGCGCTGTCCACCAGCGTCACGTTTCGCTCGTCCACCACCACGTCCAACTCCCAGGCCAGCTCCGCCACCCGCGCGTAGGGGCCCACCAGCAGGAACCGCGCCAGGCCACCGGCCTCCACCGCCAGCTTCACCGCCAGCAGCGCCTCCTCGTTGTCCGCCCCGACCACCGCCACGTCGAGCAGCTCGTCTGCGCGGGCCAGCGCAAGCACGTGCTCCAGGCGGGTCGGCGGCAGCACCGGGCGCCGCGGCCCCGGCTCGAAGATCGAAAGATCCAGCAGCGCATCCTCCTGGCGCCGACGTGCAGCCAGCTCCTCGCGCGCCTTGACGTAGTCCAGCTGTCGGGAGGGATCGGCACAGGCACTCAACAACCCCGCGGCCAGGGCCTGCTGCTCCGCCGAACCCGGCAGGCGCAGCACCGGCACCGGCAGGTGCAAGCGCGCGCTCACTTCACGGCAGAAGTCGGCGTCCCGTGCCAGGCCACCGGTGAGCACGATGGCGTCGAGCGCCGCGGTCGCCGCGGAGAGCTCCAGGATGGCCTGGGCGATCCGGTCGGCAAAAAAGCGGCGGACCAGTTCGATCTTCTGCCGTACCGCCGGATCCTCGGCGTGCCGGGCCCGCTCGAACAGTGCCTTGAAATCCTGCGTACCCGCCAGGGCCAGCAGCCCGCCCTCCGAGAGCAGCTCTCGCCGGAGATCCGAGAGGGACACCTCGTGCTGCTCCAGCGCCCGCAGCACCTGGTGCAAGGGAAGCGCGCCAGAGCGGTTGGCCGAGGGCATGCCGGAGAACCCCGGCGACACCTGGACCAGACGCCCCCCGCGGTGTCGCGCCGCGGACATGCCCCCCCCCATGTGACAGGTGACGAGGTGCAGCTCGGCGGACGTGCAGCCCAGCAGCCAGGCCAGGATGCCGGCGCAGGCCCGGTGGTTGAGGTAGTGGGCGGCCAGCCCGTCCCGACGCAGCAGCGACGACCCGGTCAGACGCTGCTCGGGGTCGAGCTCGTCACAGGTGACCGGGTCGGTGACGGTGACCAGCACCTCGGGCCCGATAAGCTCGGCCAGGCGCAACGCCGCGGGTACCGACAGGTTGCTGGCATGGGGATAGGGGGCTCGCTCGAGATCCTGCAGCATGGCCGGGACCACCCGGCAGGTGCCGCTGGGGAGCGGCGCCAAAAAACCTCCGCGCGCGGCGATTCCGGTGACCTCCGACAGGTTGAGCCCGCGCCGGGAAAACCACTCCCGCACCGAGCCCACGCGCGGCTCCACCCCGTCCTCGCGGTCGACCGGGATCGGCAGCTCGTCCTGCGCCAGGAGGGTGAGCCCCGAGTACACCGCCACCTTGGTGGAGGTCGAACCGGGGTTGATGACCAGGGAGCTCCAGCGGACCTTGCGCGCCACCTCGGTCACGGCCGGCGGGCACAGACAGCAGAGCAGCGGGTCCTCCGCGCCTTCTTTCACACCATCGAGCACTGAAAAAAGCTCGCGCTCCAGCGTCCTGGCGGTCTCGCCGAGCCGCGCCCGCAAGTGTGAGCCATCGGCCATTTCTCGTCGTAGGGTATCCAGATTCACGGAGGTTCCTTTCCAGCTGTTCCGCTATATGCCAAATTCCCGGTCGATCCGCAACGAACGAAGGGGTTCGAAGGCTGGAACCGCTTGCGGTCCAGGAGCCCAACGAATATACTGACGCCGTTAGCAACCCCGGCCTTGCCACGACACCGGGACGCCCCCCCGCCTGGTGTCAATGGCGGCCGGGGTTGCCATACCTGTCTTGAGGGGGGCGAGGCTTCCATCGGAGAGGACGCCATGGCTCAGACGGACGTTCTGTTTTCCTACCGCAGGAAGCACGAGCTCTTGTTCGCCAAGGAGAAGAACATCGACCTGCTGCGGGAGTGGGGACGGCGGCTCAGCGAGGCCGGCTGGCTCTCCGACGCCATGGACTGCTACGCCGCCGCCGGCGACACCGAGGGGCTGGACAAGCTGCGCGCGATGGTGCTGGACCAGGGGGACGCCTTTTTGTTCCGGCGTTGCCTTGCCGAGCTGAACCAAGAAGCGCGCCCGGAGGACTGGGCGGCGCTGGGCCGGCGAGCCGAGGCGCTGGGCAAGCTGCGGTTCGCCCGCGAGGCGTTCCGCCTGGCGGGCGACCGGAAGTCGCTGGATCGCATCGACGCCTTGCTGGCGCCTCCCTCCACCGAGACGACCGCCGCGCCGAAAGAACCGCCGCCGCCGCAGGCCTAGACCCGCTCAATTCCCGCCCAGGTTCTCGAGCATGTGCCGCAGGCTGGCGCTCGGCAGCCGAAGCGAAAGGAGTACCCCCAGCGCCACGGCGAAGAACAGCGCCGCCACCCACATGGGCGAACCCAGCATGCGGCACACCAGGCCGGAGATCCCGGTGGAGGTGGAGAGCCCCCAGGCCAGCACCCGACCGGCGCTGGCGCGGGTCAGAAACACCGCCTGGCGCGAGAGCGCGAGATCGAGTCCTTCCGGAAGCCCGTAGCCCCGAAGCTCGTCGGCGTCGGCCCGCGCCACTCTCCCCGCATCGCCGAGCCGGCGCAACGCCAACAGTGCGGCCAGGAGCAGCGCCACCGAGAGCCCGCCCAGGCCGATCTCGCACAAGCATACGGTGCGCGCCGGCAGCCACCCCTCCGGGGCGGGCAGCAGGAAACCGGCCAGGCTCACGGCCAGCACAAACAGCAGCATCCCGACCCGGATGCGCCACAGGGCGCGCATTTGTCGCTCCAGGATGTCCACGAACAACGGGTGGAGCCCCATCACATCTCCCGCCGCCCGCTGAGGGCACGCCCGATGGTGCCGCGGTCCACGTACTCCAGCTCCCCCCCGACCGGGATACCTGAGGCGATGCGGCTGACACGAACCCCGCGGTCCTGCAGGCGCTGGCGCAGGTAGAGCGCGGTGGTCTCGCCCTCCACGCTGGCCGAGAGCGCCAGGATCACCTCGCGCACCTCGCCTGACAGGCGCGAAAAGAGCGGCTCGATGTTGAGCTCGGCCGGGCCCACTCCCTTGAGCGGGTCCAGCACACCGTGCAGAACGTGGTACAGCCCCCCGAACTCGTGACTGGCCTCGATGGCCATGAGATCGGGCACCCGCTCCACGACGCACAGAAGCGAACGATCGCGGCGCGGGTCGGCGCACAGCTCGCACGGCGTGCTCTCGCTCAAGTTGCCGCAGACCGCGCAGGGCCGGACCCGCTCCACCGCTTCCTGCAGGGCCCGGGCCAGCTCCCGACCGTACTCTGGTGGAGAGGTCAACAGGAAGATCGAAAGGCGATGAGCGGTCTTCTCCCCCACGCCCGGCAGGCGGCGCAACAGGGCCACCAGACGGCGCATGACCTCGGACATGGCCTCACCCTTCCGACCGGCCGCCACCGGAGTCCTTGGCGCCCGGCTCGACGGCGTCCACCTCGGCCCCGAAAACCCGGATGGCCTCCTGGACCACGGGGTGCTCCACGGCCCGGCGGCGCAGCTCCTCGCGGTTGCGCTTGGCCTCCAGATCCTGCGCCTGCGCCAGGGAGAGCCCCGGCGCCTGCGCCAGCGTCTCCACCTCGATCTGGGGTCTGCTTCCGAAGAACTCCTCGCAACAGCGCGCCAGCTCATCGCGGTTGCGGGCGCTCTTGAGCTGATCGGCGTAGAACGAACCCGGTTCGAGCGCCAGCCGCACCTTCTGGGCCGAGACCGCGATGGGGCAGGCGTGCTGGAGCACCGAACCCAGCGCCGGTCTCTTGCGGCACACCAGGCCTACCAGCTTCTGCCATTCCTCCGAGAGCGTCGCCCCTCCCGCCTGGCTGCATTCCGGCGCCAGCGCAGCCGCGCCGGATGGCGGACCGACCGGCGTCGAGACCTCCTTGGGCGGGGGCGACGCCTCCTGACGAGGAGCGGGGCCGGGCGCGGGCGGGGCCGCTGGAGACGGCCGCCGTTCGAAGCGCGGACCTTTCCCGCTCGTCGAGGAGGACGACGCCGGACCGGCGCCCCCCCCGGCCAGGCGCCGGGATACCTCCTCCAGGCGAGCGGTGAGTTCGTCCAGGCCGGAGAGCCGATCGAGCGCGGCCAGGCGGAGCAGGGCGCACTCCAGCAAGAGGCGCGGGAAAGGATGACGCCCCAAGTCGAAGACCGTCCGCGACAACCCCTCGAAGATCTGGTGCCAGCGCAAAGGGTCGGCGAGCTTCGCCTGCGCCCGCAGGCGCTCCACTTCCTCGGGCAGCAAGTCCAGCATCTCCTCCGGGTTCGGGATCGTCGCGAACAGGATGAGCCGGTGGACCCGCTCCAGCAACCCCTCCAGGAAGCGCTTGAGATCCGCGCCTTCTTCGAAGAGGCGGCCCACTCGCCGCACCAGCGCCCCGGCATCACCGGCCGAGAGCGCCGCGCACACCTCGTCCAGCACCGCGTCCGGGGCCAACCCCAGCGCGTCCTGGACCTGGGCCACCCCGATCTTCTCGCCGCCGAAGGCCAGTACCTGATCCAGCAGCGACAGCGAGTCGCGCATGCTCCCCTGCGCCTCCCGCGCGATCAGGCGCAGCGCCTCCTCGTCCACCGCCGCCTTCTCGGCCTGGCACAGGCGCAGCAGGTGCTGCTGGATGACGGGGGCGGGGATGCGGCGGAAGTCGAAGCGCTGGCAGCGCGACAGCACGGTGAGCGGGATCTTGTGCGGCTCGGTGGTGGCGAAGATGAACTTCACGTGGGCCGGCGGCTCCTCCAGGATCTTGAGCAGGGCGTTGAAGGCGCTGGTGGAGAGCATGTGCACTTCGTCGATGATGTAGATCTTGAAGCGGCTGCGCGCCGGCAGGTAGGCGGCGTTCTCGCGCAGCGCGCGCACGTCGTCCACGCCGGTGTTGGAGGCCCCATCGATCTCGAACACGTCCGGCGAGGCGCCGCGGGCGATCTCCTGGCATACGGCGCAGCTGTTGTCGGGCTGGGCGGTGGGCCCCTGCTGGCAGTTGAGCGCCTTGGCCAGGATGCGCGCCACCGTGGTCTTGCCCACGCCCCGGGCGCCGCAGAACAGGTAGGCGTGCGCCACCCGGTCCTGGGCGATGGCGTTCTTGAGGGTGCGCACCGCCCCCTCCTGGCCGATCACCTCGTCGAAGGTGGACGGTCGCCACTTGCGCGCAAGCACCAGGTAGGACATGGCAGTCCTCTCGCAGATGATAAAAAAAGGGACGGCCAGGCGGACCCGCAACACACGGACGAAGATGCTACCGCTGCTCCCTTCCGGGCCTGACGGGGTTTGCAACCCGCCGTTGCGCGGGGCCCGGCCGTCCCAGACCGAACACGGAGAGAGCGGGATTCGAACCCGCGGAGCTTATTAGGCTCATACGATTTCCAATCGTACCCCTTCAGCCTCTCGGGCATCTCTCCTCGTTCCGACGCCGCCCGGGCGCGGCCCGGGCCTCCATCACGGAGAGAGAGGGATTCGAACCCCCGGTACCACAAGTGGGTACACCTGCTTTCGAGGCAGGCGCCATCGACCTCTCGGCCATCTCTCCACGCCGGTCGCGTCGGAACTGTCTGCTTGTCAAAGATCGCTGCCGCGGCGGCGCCGGCCGGCGAAGAATTTCTTCAGCAGCTCACCGGCCTCCTCCGCCAGCAAGCCGCCCTCGACCCGCATGCGGTGGTTCAGGCGGCCGTCATCAGCCAGCCTGAACAGGCTCACCGCCGCCCCGGCCTTGGGATCGGCGCAACCGAACACCAACCGATCCACCCGGGCCGAGAGCATACCGCCCACGCACATGGGACACGGCTCCATGGTGACATACAGGCTGCAACCAGCGAGCCGCCATCGCCCCAACACCCGCGCCGCCTCACGCAACGCCAACATCTCGGCGTGGGCGGTGGGATCGGCCAGGGACTCCTTGAGGTTGTGCGCGCGGGCGATGATCTGGCCCCCGCTCACCACCACGCAACCGACCGGCACCTCCTCCGCGGAGAAGGCCGCTTGCGCCTCCAGGAGCGCCTGCTGCATGCATGTTAGGTCCGCGCTCACCCTGGCCTCTGCCACGTGCCCAAGAGGATTCGAACCTCTGGCCTTCGGATTCGTAGTCCGACGCTCTATCCAGCTGAGCTATGGGCACATCACACGGAGAGAGGGGGATTCGAACCCCCGATACATCTTTCGACGTATACTGGTTTAGCAAACCAGCGCCTTCAGCCTCTCGGCCATCTCTCCATCCTCATTCGAGCCTGCCGCCGTAGTTCAAAGAGCCATGCCTTTCGGCGAGGGCCCTGTGTAGCACCACACCGCGTGTCATGTCAAGAACGTCTGTAAAAAAAATTCCGCTCACCAGATCAAAAAGACACTCGGATATTACAAAAATGCTGAAATTCGGTCATTTGATTACAGCATCTTGACGCAGTGCGCTGTGCCACTTTCAAAACTGTACGATTTTGCTTGCAAAATGAATTCTGTCGCTCTATCCTCACTGACTGCCGGATGTCCGGCGCTGTAGTGGTGAGTAGCATTTTGTCATCCGTGGTTTTTCTCGAGAGAAGAAACTCGGATGTCGAAAGCGGAGGCTGCAGCGGCGGACCGACAGGCGGGTCCGTCGCAGCGATGATGTCACTGCCTGAAGGGTGTATGGAGTCCCGTACCCCACAAGCGAAGGAGGAGCCATGAGAGTCCAGGAGTCGAAGCCCCGCAAGAACGGAACGGCAACCATGCCGCCGATGACGGCCAAGAGCACCACGCCGCGCGCCACCACCGCTGGCAAGACCAGCACGAGCGCGCGCAAGCCGACGAACGAGCAGATCGCCACCCGGGCGTACTACCTGTACCTCGAGCGTGGCGGCCAGCACGGCTGCGACCAGGACGATTGGTATCGCGCCGAGCAGGAACTCATCCGCGAGATGAACCGCGGCTAGGGTCTCTTTGGCGCTCGTTCCCTCTGGGGTTCCGCAATCCGGGTTGACTCTCCGGTAAAAACCGTCAATCCTACCGGGGCCATGGACCACTCCGGCCGGAGGCCGACCCTTCGCTCTCGCCTGCGCTTCTCTCCGGTCGAGCTGCGTTTCGGGACCAGCGGGCGGCGTGGCCGCGTGGTTGACCTCAGCCAACTCGAAATCTACCTCAACGTGCGGGCGGAGTTGGAATACCTCATGTCCTTGCCCAAGGAGCGGGGAGGCGTGCGCGCCGGGGAGGAGTTCTTCCTGGCATACGATCGTCGGCCGAGTTCCACCCAGCGCTGTCCGGCGTTCGCTGGCCGGGGCGAGATCCTCCAGGCCGCCTTGCGCGCGGTCCAGGACGCCGGGCTGCGCCCGGTGAACCTGGGCGTCCTGCCCACCCCCGCCCTGTCGCACTACGCCTGGCGCCGCGGGCGTGGCGGCATCATGGTCACCGGCAGTCACATCCCCTTCGACCGCAACGGCTACAAGACGCTCACCGCCACGGGCGAGCTCTCCAAGGAGGCCGAGCGGCCCATCGAAACACTCTCGCACCGGCTGCGGGAACACCTCCTGGCAGAGCCGTTCGAACAGTCGCTCTTCGACGAGATGGGCATGTTCAAGACCGGCTCCGCTCCCGCGCCAGCGGCTCTGGCCAACGGCGTCACCGAATACCGCGATCGCTACCTCTCCTTCTTCGGGGCCGGGGCGCTGGCCGGCTGCCGGGTGGTGCTGTACGAGCACTCTGCGGCCGGCCGGGAGGTGCTGCGCGACATCCTCTCCGGCCTCGGCGCCGAGGTGATCGCGGCGGGCCGCAGCGAGGACTTCGTGGCGGTGGACACCGAGGCGGTGGACGAGGAGATGTTGTCGCGGGTGGATCGGCTGCTCGCCGCCGCGCCCGGTGGAGTGCAGGCGGTGATCTCGACCGACGGCGACAGCGACCGGCCGCTCTTCTTTTCGATCGAGCCGCGTTTGCGCCGGATCCGCTTCGAGCCCGGCGAACGCCTGGGCCTGCTGGCCGCCGACTTCTTGGGGGCGGACGCGGCGGTGGCGCCGGTGAGCTGCAGCGACGCCATCGAAATCGCGCTGGGCGAGCGGGCCGCCATGCGGACGCGAATCGGATCGCCCTTCGTAATCGCGGGGCTCCAGCGCGAGAGCGAGAAGGGTCGCCAGCGGGTGGTGGGGTTCGAGGCCAACGGGGGGTTCCTCACCGGGAGCGACATCGCGCATGACGGCCGCACTCTCCCCGCCCTGCCGACCCGCGACGCGGCGCTGCCGATCCTGTGCGCCCTGGCCGCCAGCCGGGAGCGGGGGCTCGCGCCCTGCGAGCTTTTCGACACGCTTCCCCGCTGCCACGGCGCCTCGGCCCGGCTCGCCGACGTGCCGCGCCAGCGATCACGCAAGGCTTTGCTTCGCTTCTACCCGGCCCGCGCGGACGTGATCGAGATCCGCTTCTCTCCCGGTCCGGTCGCCTGGCGGGGGGAGACGGGAGAGTTCCGCGAGGCCCGACCGGTGGAGGCGCGGGAGTATTCCGTCTTGCGCGAGGCGGCGAGCCGGCTGCTCTCGCCCGTGGCGAACGGCGCCAGCGTGACCGCCATGAACTTCCTCGACGGCGTGCGCATCCGTCTTTCCTCCGGCGAGGCCATCCACCTGCGCGCCTCGGGCAACGCCGACGAGCTCCGTATCTATGCCCAGGCGCAAAGCATCGAGCGGGCGGCGGCACTGGCCGCGGCCGGGGTGCAAGAACCCGGGGGCATTTTGCGGCGTCTGCTGGAGCACTCGAGCCAAGGCGAGGCCGGCACGTGAATTTCCTGCGACGCGTCTTCCGAACCCGCGAGCCGGCCGATCTCGCCGACGCGGGCCGGGCGGGCGGGCTGCGCCGGGTGCTGGGGCCGATCGACCTGGTGGCGCTCGGCATCGGCGGCATCATCGGAGCGGGTATCTTCGCCCTGGTGGGGACCGCGGCCGCGGGCGACGCCACCCGGCCGGGGGCCGGCCCGGCCATCATGCTGTCCTTCCTCGTCACCGGCCTGTGCTGCGGCTTCTGCGGGCTGTGTTACGCCGAGTTCGCCTCCTCGGTGCCGGTGTCGGGCAGCGCCTACACCTACGCCTACGCCACCCTGGGCGAGGTCCTGGCCTGGATCATCGGCTGGGATCTCATCCTGGAATACGCCGTGGGCAACGTGGCGGTGGCGGTTTCCTGGTCGGGCTACTTCTGCGAGCTGCTGCGCTCCTTCGGGCTCGAGTTTCCTCGCTGGCTGGCCACCGATCTGCGCACCGCGCTGGCCTCGCCCGAGATCCTGGCGCAGGCGCCACACGTCCTGGGCGTACCCATCGTGTTCAACCTGCCGGCGGTGTTCATCGTGGCGGGCCTGAGCGCGCTCTTGTACATCGGCATCCGCGAGAGCGCGCGCTTCAACCTGGGCATGGTGGCGGTGAAGCTCCTCGTGCTCGGCGTCTTCGTGGCGGTGGGGGCGGCCTACGTCAACCCCGCGAACTGGACGCCCTTCGCGCCCAACGGCTTCGCCGGCATCCAGGCCGGGGCGGCGGTGATCTTCTTCGCCTTCATCGGCTTCGACGCCGTCTCCACCACCGCCGAGGAGTGCCGTAACCCGCGCCGCGATCTCCCCATCGGCATCCTGGGCTCGCTGGCAATCTGCACCGTCGTGTACGTGGTGGTGGCGGCGGTGCTGACCGGCGTCGTGCCCTGGCACAAGCTCAACACCGCCGAGCCGCTCTCGGTGGCCATGCGCGGCCTGGCGCTGCCCGGCATCGCCGCCTTCGTGGCCTTCGGCTCCATCGTGGCGCACACCGCGGTGCTCCTGGTGTTTCAGCTGGGCCAGCCGCGCATCCTGTACGCCATGTCCCGCGACGGGCTGCTGCCGCCGTTCTTTTCGAAGGTGCACCCGCGCTTTCGCACGCCGCACACCGCCACCATCGCCACCGGCCTGTTCGTGGCCGTGGGCGCCGCCCTGGCCAGCCTGGAGGAGATGGCCGACCTGTGCAACATCGGCACCCTGTCGGCCTTCGCGGTGGTGTGCCTGGGCGTGCTGATCGATCGGCTGCGCCGGCCCGGGCGCGTGCGGCCCTTTCGCACGCCGCTCTTCCCGGTGGTGCCGGTCCTCGGCCTGCTGTCGTGCCTGTTCCTCATGCTGGGCCTGCCGCAGAGCGCCTGGATCCGCTTTGCGGTGTGGCTCGTGCTCGGCCTGGGCCTCTACGCCGCCTACGGCTTCCGCCGCAGCCGGCTGCAATCCAAAGGCCAGGCGGGCGTCGGTGCACCATGACGGCGCAAGGAGCGCCCGCGATCGACGTGGTGGTGGCGCGCTATCGGGAAAGCGTCTCCTGGTTGCGCAAGACGCCGCACGCGCTGCGCCTGTTCGTCTACGACAAGGGGGGAGACCTCGCGGCGGCTGACGCTTCCCGCGCCGAGATCGTTCCCCTCCCGAACGTGGGCCGGGAGGCCCACACTTACTTGACCCACATCGTGCGGCATTACCATGAGCTCGCGCCGCTCAACGTCTTCTGCCAGGGCAAACCCTTCGACCACGTCCCCGAGTTCCACCGCGTGCTGCGCGAGTTGGCGGCCGGGGCGCCCGTCCCGGGCGGCTTTCGCTGGCTGGGGTTCATCGTGGACACCGACGACCCGCGCGGACGGCGGCTCTTCGTCTCCTGGAGCAAGAACCAAAACCGCCGCGAACTCGCGCTCGACCGCTTTTACCTCAAGCTCTTCGGCGCGCCCTGCCCGGAGCGGGTGCGCTTCTACCCCGGGGCCAATTTCGTGGTGAGCCGCGAGCGAATCCAAAGCCGCCCGGAGAGCTTCTTCCAAAAGGCGCTCGAGCTGGCCGAGACCTTTCCGGACGCCGCGCATTGCTTCGAGCGGGTATGGGACGCAATGTTCGGCGTCGTGGGCGTGGACGCTGCGCTGCTTCCAGACCGGGACACCGTGTACCTCCGGCCGGTGAAGAGACTCAGCCGCGCGCCTTCTTGAGGCTCCGCCCGACCTTCTGCTCCACCGACTCGACCTTGGCGCGCAGCCGGCCGGAGCGCCCACGGCGCCAGTCGAACTTGAGCGAGCACGAGATGCGGCCGCAGTCCTTCGACATGACCTCGAAGCACCGCTTCACCACCGCCATGACCTCGTCGTACTCGCCCTCGAGGATGGTCCCCATGGCGTGCAGCTCGTAGGAGAGCCCGCTCTGGTCGATGACGTCGAGGCTGCGGGCCACGTAGGGGCTCAGGCTCTCGCCCCGATCGAGCGGGAACATGCTGAATTCACACAGCAGCATGACCACCTCCAAAGAAT
>JAAZNF010000105.1 GCA_012798435.1 Myxococcales bacterium
CAGGCCCACAGCGAGGACTTGCAGAACGAGGAGGACAAGAAGGGTCAGGACGAGGAGGAGTGAGCGTATCCCTCGCGCTCCCCGCCCGCTCGACCGGCAGCGCCGTCCCACCCCGGATCTGAAATCATGGCGCAACGGCAGGAAGACCCCGATCGCCTGATCGTGTGCCGCAACCGGCGCGCCCTGCACGACTATGACATCGAGGACCGTGTCGAGGCGGGCCTGGTGCTTCTCGGCACCGAGGTGAAGTCCCTGCGCGAGCGCCGGGTGGACATCAAGGACGCCTACGCCATCGTGGAGCACGGGGAGGGCTGGCTGCTCAACCTGTCCATCTCGACCTGGCCGGGCTCGAAGTACTTCAACCACCCGCCCGAGCGGCGCAGAAAGCTCCTGCTCAAGCGCCGCGAGCTTGCGCGGCTCGGCATCGCCTTGCAGCAGCGCGGCTACACGCTCGTACCGCTGGAGCTGTACTTCAACGAGCGCAACCGCGCCAAGGTGCTCCTGGGCCTCGCCCGCGGCCGCAAGAAGTATGACAAACGCCAGGCCATCCGCGAGCGCGAGGAAGAGCGGGCGGCGCGGCGGGAGGACGGAGCCTGACCTTCACTCGACGACGCGGCGGGTCTTCACTGGCAGTCGTTACGCAAGAAGTTGATGGTGTTTTCCGTTCCGACGCAAGCCACCGCGAGGTCGTCGGCCCCGTTTCCATCGAAGTCGTGGACCACGAGATCCTTTCCGCTCGTGTCGCCGGAACACACCGGAACGGTGAGAGTGTCCTGGAAGACGATCCCGGATCCGAAATAACGGTTGATGAGCAGGTGGACACTGGACGGACTGGGCGAGGTCGCGGTGAGCACGGCCAGATCTGGCTTGCCGTCCCGGTTGAAGTCACCCTTTCTCAGCCGGACCAAGGAAAACCCGGTGCCCAGGCCAATCGTCGCGTGCGAGGAAGAGAACCCGGTGAATCCCCCTCCTGACGACGTTCCCCGGTAGCTCCACAACTGGAATTCGTTGCTTACCACAACCACCGCGGCCACATCGGCCACACCGTCACCGTCGAAGTCGGCCACGGCGATCTCCCTCACCCAGTTCGAGGATCCGATTTCCGCGATGGTGTTCCAGCCGAAAACGCCGGCTCCACCATTGGCGATGCCGTATCTGAGGTAGGTATTCATGGACATCTGGGAATCGCCTACCACCACGTCGTCCTGGCCGTCATGGTTCAGGTCCGCCACGGTCAGCGCATCCACGGGATTCCCGGGAGCAATCGAGACGATATCGGCGAAGGACCTCAAGTCCTGGTCCCAGGGGAAGATACCGGCCTGACTGCACCTGTTAGAACAAGTGGCGATGATGTCCGGATAGGAGTCACCAGAGAACTTCCCCACGCCCAGGTTGTACGTCACGTTGGGCTGGGAAATCTGGCCCGAGGTGAGCGTGTCAACGGTATTGAACGAGCTGGATCCGGAGTTCTCCAGGGCGATGACGTGCAATGGTTGGCCGCTCTGGCTCGGGATGGTAAGCACGACCAGATCGTCTTCGCCGGTACTGCCTGGTATCTCGATCACGGCGAGCGCTTGAGGACTCTCGGAGAAATCACTCGTGAAACTCGTTTCATATGATACCGACGAATCCAACGAGAGATCGACATAGGCGGTGATCTTTTTTTCTAAGGGAAAGCCCACTGCCAGATCCGGTGTTGTTCCAGAACCTCCAAATTCGCCCGCGGCCAGCGCCGATGGTTGACTGGTTCCGAGTGACAACGCCAAATCGGCAAAGGAAGTCTGTGTGAGAGCGCAGCCGGTCATGTCGCCGCCATCCGGATTTGTATCGGGCCCGCCATCGAACCCACCATCGAAGCCACCGTCATGACCCGCGTCGTGGCTGTTGTCTCCGCCCCCGTCCGGTTCCCCATCGGCTGTGGCGCCGTCGCCGGGAAGCAATTGAGACGAGGTGCCCCACACGTCGCAGGCCGCAAAGAGCGCCGCCGCAGCGAGCGATGCAAGAAGACACATGGCTCTCATCGTGTCACTCCGGGTTCGCACACGCCATGGTAGTACGTCTTCGCTCCAGATCCAAGGGGGCTTCTTTCTCTTGTGCGAGGCCGGCCCCATCGTTACAATGCGACCGTCCATCGAAGGAGACAGCGAATGCAGATTCTCCTGGCGATCCTCCTCGTGGCGGGCACCGCTCCGGCAACGGCCGCGGCCGAGGAGTCGATGCGCCTGGCGGTGATGGAGTTCTCGAGCAAGGGCGGCGTCACCGCCGACCAGATGGAGGCGCTGGCCGACCTGGTGCAGACCGAGATCCGCAAGCACGGCCGGTTCGAGGTCATGGGCATGAGCGACATCCGGGCGCTCCTCAAGTTCGAGGAGCAGAAGGCCTTGCTCTCGAACTGCGGCGACGACAGCTGCTACGCCGAGCTGGGCGGGGCGCTGGGCGCCCGCTGGGTGGTGGTCGGCAACGTCTCGCGCTTCGGCGGGACCTATCTCCTCAACCTGAAGCTCCTCGACAGCCGGCGCTCCCGGCTGGCCCACTCGATATCCCGCAGCGTCAAGGGCGGCGAGGAGGCGCTGCTGGCCGAGGTGCCCGCCGCGGTGGCGGAGCTGATCGCCGAGCTGGTTCCCGGGAAAGAGCCCGTTCCGCTGGAGAAGGCGCCCGCGGCGGCCCGCTGGGAGATGGGGCTCCTCGGCCTCTTCTTCGGTGGCATGGCGGCGGGCAAGGAAGTGTCGCTTTCCGCGGGCGGGACCTACCAGGCCTCGGGCGACATGACCGGGCAGCGGTTGGGCGTGGGCGTGCGGGGGGCGTACCTCGTCGACTCGTTCCAGGCCGTCTTCGTCCAGGCGGACTTTCTGGTGGAGCACTGGGTGGGCACGGCCTGGCAGGAGGGCGCGGCGAACGAGTGGGAGATCGGCGCCGACTTTCCCGTCCTGCGCGGGCGGGCGGGCTATCGCTTCGCCTGGCCCGTCGTGTCCTGGCTCGCGCCCTACGCCGAGGCGGGCGTCGGCCTGCAGGCCACGCTCTCACGCACGGCGGTGCTGAAGGACGCCTCCGGCCAGACGGTCGCGGATCTTGCGTTGAAACCGCAGGACGCCCTGCGTTTCGTGCTGACGGTCGGGCTCGGGCTCGAGGCCCGGTTTTCCGCCTTCGCCGTGGGTGCCGGCTACCTGTGGGACGCGCCGATCTATGCAAAGAGCACGAGTTCGGTGGTGGCGCACGCCGCCATGAGGTTCTGAGCGCATGGAGTTTCGCACCCGCAAAGATCGCTGGCTGGTGGTGCTCCTGCTGCTGATGGTGCTCTTCTGCTTCGTGGGCGGGCTCATGCTGCTCGCCGAGCCCGATCACCGGCACGTGGTCGTCGGCGTGCTGTGCCTGGTATTCTCGGCGGCCACAGTGTTCCTGTGCTACCCGGTGCGCTACACCCTCGGCGAGCGGGAGCTCGTGGTGCGCGGCGGGCCGTTCCGCTGGCGCATCGCCTACGAGAACATCGAGAAGGTCTATCCCACCCGCAACCCGTTGGCCTCGCCGGCCTGGTCGCTCTCGCGCCTGCGCGTCGATCACCGCTACCGCGGCCGGAGCGTGTTCATCCTCATCTCGCCTGAGCGGCAGGAGGAGTTCTTGCGGGAGCTCGCCGCGCGCTGCCCGCACCTTTCGCTCTCGGACGAGCGTTTGGTGAAGGCCCCCGCGCCGCTGCCGCCGGCAAACCTGCCGGAGCCCGCGCGAGATAAGGAAGCGCAAGGGGAATCCAAGGGTTCCGTTTGACAAGAACAAGAGTTCATTCTGGAGGGATGGCTGGTTGCGAGGGAGACAGATGATGAAACGGGCTTTCCTGAGTGCGGTGGCGTTGTTGTCAGGAGTGTTCCTTGCTCCTCCGGCCCGGGCCGCCGAACGGCCCTTGGTCGCGGTGTTCGCCATGGAGGACCGCGGCTCGGCGCTCGCGCCCGAGGTGGTGTCGAACCTCGGTGCCTACCTCGAGGCCCGGCTGGCCGAGGGCGGTTACCAGGTCATCCCGCAGGACCAGCTCCGCGAGCGCATCGCCCAAGAGAAGCAGGGGAGCTTCCAGGCCTGCTTCGACGAGAGCTGCCAGATCGAGCTCGGGCGCGAGCTTTCGGCGCAGAAGATCCTGTCGACCCGCATCCTGAAGATAGGCGACACCTGCCAGGTCACCTCGACTCTGTACGATCTCAAGAAGGCCGCCGCCGAGCTGGCCGCCACCGCCGGTGGGCCGTGCCAGGAGGGCGCCTTGCTGGGGGCGGTGCAGGAGATCGCCAGGAAACTCGTCGAGCCGCTGCGAGCCGCTGGCGGCGATAGTGCGCCGGTCGTTTCCCCGGCGCCGGTGTCAGGGCCGCCGCCGCAGCCCGCGAGCGCCGCTCCGCCACTGGCGGTGGCGCGCACGCACGGGAATTTCTTTTTGCGCATGTGCGCCGGGGCGGGGTTCGCGCGGAGCTCCACCCAGGGGACCGTCGTCGACAAAGAGAACTACGTCCTGGGAGGAGGGACCGCCGCCGCCGCCTCGATCGGATACTTCATCGCACCGAACGTCGCGGTGCACGGCGACCTGTTCGGCATCACCCTCATCGAGCCACAGAACTACCTCAACAACGAGAGGCAGAGAGATCTGGCGGGTCAGTACACCCTGGGTGCGCTCGGTGCCGGCATCACCTGGTTCTTCTCCCCCAATGACTGGTTTGTGTCCGCGGCGGCCGGGATGGGAGTCATCCGCGCCAAGCTGGGGGACTTCGAGACGGAGACCAGGGCCGGGTTTGCCGGCAGCGTGCTCGCCGGCAAGCAGTGGTGGGTCGCCAACGACTGGTCGCTGGGCGTTGCCGCGCAGGTCATGTACAACACCGTGCCGGTGCGAGACGACAACCTGCAACACACTTTTGCCGCCAGCGTGCTCTTTATCGCCGCGTATGATTGATGGTGCGAGGAGGGACGAAGTTCTGCTACAAAGTTGACACGCCCGGGAGCGGTTGTTATAGTCGCGCACGGTCGCGGGATTGTTACGTTTTCTCGTTCCCGCTCATCGGGCAGGAGGAGTGATGGCGACCAGTCGGCCCCGTCAGGTGAGTATCCCCGACAACCTCTGGGACGTGTTCAATACCCTCGCCGAGGAATCGGGCAACCGCGTGGACAACCTGGTCGGCCAGGCCATGTTCGAGATGGCGGTCCGGCTCGGCTACGTCACTCCGGTCCCGGTGGAGGCGGCGCCTCCGGCTGGCGAGGAGGAGCTGGCCAAGCCAGCGGCGGGTGGTGGTGGCAAGTTCACCCCGGGACGGACCAAGGAGTCCGCCGGCCGCAAGCTCACCCCGCCCCCGGCCCCCGGGCCCGCCTCGCCGTCCTCGCCGGCGCAGCCCGCGGCCAAGCGCCCGCCGCGCCCGGCCCCGAAACCCGCCGCGTCGGCCGCCGCGCCGGCCCGCGCCGAGGGGCGAGGCCTGTACATCGTCAATGAGGCCGGTGACAACGAGAAGATCGACAAGGACATCTACATCATCGGCCGCTCCTCCAAGTGCGACCTGGTGATCAACTCGGTGAAGGTCTCCCGCGAGCACGCCATCATCACCCGCGAGCGCGGCGAGTTCTTCATCGAGGACCTGGGCTCGGCCAACGGCACCTGGTACAAGGGCGAGCGTATCGAGAAGATGAAGATCAAGGACGGCGACGAGGTCTTCATCTGCGACGAGAAGTTCAAGTTCGTCATCCGCTGAGTCCCGGGCCAGATCCCCCGTCCCTCATTCACCCAACCCCTGGTCATGACCTGTTCGTGGTGCGCCAGGCGAGGCCTCCATGGAACAAAGCCGGCTCTGCGGCGAGTGCCTGACAGGGAACGACGCCGTCAAGCAGGCTGCCGACCGGACAGAACCTGCTGACAACGATAATCCACAAAAGCAGCGATTCCCTTCAACGAAGAGGAGCATGCCTGCATGCTCCTCATAGTTGTAAGTCAAGCCGAAGCTCAGCCGCAGTCAAGGGTAAGCGAAGCGACCGAAGGTCGTGACTGCGTAGGCTGAGCGGAGGCTATTGGTTCCACGAATCATCGGAAATAAAGCAAGAACATTGAGCACCGTAGTTTATCCTGGATTTTTTCGCGGCGTTGACTATCATGCGCCCGCGTGACGCGAAACCGGCAAGGAGGTATCGTATGAAACTCGAAGGCAAGGTGCTCGTGGCGCAAGGCGGCGGGCCTACCGCGGTCATCAACCAGTCCCTGGTGGGCGTGGTGCTGGAGGCGCGCAAGTTCACCCAGGTCACCAGCGTGTACGGCGCCATCAACGGCGTGCGCGGCATCGTCAACGAGGACTTTTTGGACCTCACTCAGGAGACCACCAACAACCTGGAGCAGGTGGCCCTCACCCCCTCCTCGGCGCTGCTCTCCACCCGCGACAAGCCCGACGAGAAGTACTGCAAGGACATGTTCCAGGTGATGCGCGCCCACGACGTGCGCTACTTCTTCTACATCGGCGGCAACGACTCTGCCGACACGGTGCGCATCGTCAACCAGCAGGCCGAAACCGCCAGCTATGAGTTCCGCGCCATCCACATCCCCAAGACCATCGACAACGATCTCACCGTCAACGACCACACGCCGGGGTACGGCTCGGCGGCGCGCTTCGTGGCCCAGGCCTTCATCGGCACCAACCTGGACAACGCCGCCCTGCCCGGGGTGTACATCGCGGTGGTGATGGGGCGCAACGCGGGCTTTCTCACCGCCGCCTCGGCCATGGCCCGCAAGTACCCCGACGACGGCCCGCACCTCATCTACCTGCCCGAGCGCACGTTCTCGGTCGAGAAGTTCCTCGCCGACGTCAAGCGCGTGTACGGCAAGTTCGGCCGCTGCGTGGTGGCGGTGTCCGAGGGCATCGTGGACGAGAAGGGCGAGCCCATCGCCGCCCGGCTCATCAAGAGCGGCGAGAAGGACGCCCACGGCAACGTGCAACTCTCCGGTACCGGCGTTCTGGGAGATCTGCTCGCCGAAGAGGTCAAGAAGAAGCTCTCCATCAAGCGCGTGCGCGCCGACACCCTGGGGTACCTGCAACGCTCATTCTTCGGCTGTGTCTCCGACGTGGACCAGCTCGAGGCCCGCGAGGTGGGCGAGCGCGCGGTGCAGTACGCCCTGTGGCACAACCGCGACGGCTCGGTGAGCATCCACCGCACCGGTTACTACTCGGTGGACTACCGGCTCACCGCGCTGGAGGAGATCGCCGCCAAGACCCGCCGCATGCCGGAGGAGTTCATCAACAAGGACGGCAACGACGTCACCGACGCCTTCATCTACTACGTGCGGCCGCTGCTGGGTTCGGGCTTCGGCCTGGCCCACAAGCTGCGTGCCCCGCGGGTGGCCAAGCTCCTCAAGAAGGACTGAAAGAAACTCCTTCGCCCCCCGGCTTCCTGGCGGCGCAGGATCTACATCCGGAAAGACAGCGCCGCTCCCATCCCCGACCGGAGCGGTATGAGGTGGATGCTGGTCGCCGGGCTTTCCAACGAAGCATTGTAGTGGTCGATGGCCTTTTGATAGAGTACTGCGGATTTGTTCGACAGAACGAGGGAGGCGATGGCCAGTCCACCGGCTGCGATGGCGAGCCCCCCCGCAACGGCGTAGACAGACAACTCGCCTTCTTTGCTGCCAACCGTTCCACTGGCGCCGACGGCCAGGTTCACCGTCGAGCCGATCAATAACGGAATGCTCAATCCTAGGCACCACCGCGAGGCGGTCCGTTTGCTGATGGCCTCCTCCATCTCGGCTTTGGAAACATCGATGTCATATCGGAGCGTGTTCTCGAGTGTGTCTCGGATGATGGGCTGACCATGTTGTTGGAAACCGGATGGAGCCGTCTCGACTTTCACGCCCTTGATGAAAGGGACAGCATTGTCTTGGGCGCCGACCTCGCTGGCTCCGAGAACGACAAAGAAGATGACCGTCCATGCCGATAGAACTTGTTTCGACCGCATCGCTTCCTCCTTGGGTTTTCCTCCGATTCCTCTTTTCCCGAGACGCCGGCGTCTGGCGGGCCCGCCGGGCAAGCTCGATCACCGAAGCTGACCATTGCATCATGAGTCCCTTGAGTTCCACCCACCCCGGTTTGTCCCCGGTTTGTCCCCCGGTCTGTCCCCCGGTCTGTCCCGGATCACCTTTGCAGAGAACAAGGTTGTAAATCCTCGAATTGACGCCAGGCGGAGATTTTTTCGAGATCAAAGAGCGACTTCCCGGCAGTTTTTTGCTTCTTGCCGCCCAAAAACAATCAGACCCATCCAGCGTGCACCGGTATTGCTGTTCCTGCTGGCAGCCGTTTACGTGCCGGCTCTTGTCTCTCGCTGGTTTTTTTCTTTC
>JAAZNF010000106.1 GCA_012798435.1 Myxococcales bacterium
GAGCAAGGGCTACGTGGAGAAAGAGGAAGGCCGCCTGCGGCCGACCACCCTGGGCCGGCTGGTCACCGAGCTTCTGCTGGAGAGCTTCCCCCAGGTGATGAGCGTGGACTTCACCGCCGCCATGGAGCAGAAGCTGGACGAAGTGGAGGAGGGGCGGGCGGACTGGGTGCAGCTGGTGCGGGAGTTCTACCAGCCCTTCGCCCTGGACCTGGAGAAGGCCCGCACCCACATGCGCGATCTCAAACGCGAGGAGATCTCCACCGAGCACAAGTGCGAGCGCTGCGGGGCCCCGATGGTGATCAAGTGGGGCCGCCACGGGCACTTTTTGGCCTGCTCGGCCTACCCCGAGTGCAAGAACACCAAAGAGATCCAGAACATGAACGGGAACCAGGTGGAGCTGGCCCCGCAGGAGACGACCTCCGAGACCTGCGACAAGTGCGGCAAGCCCATGATCGTCAAACGGGGCCGCTTCGGGCGCTTTCTGGCCTGCAGCGGCTACCCCGAGTGCAAGAACGCCCGCCCCATGTCCACCGGCGTCACCTGTCCGCAGTGCGGTCAGCATCCCCTGGTGGAGCGGCGCAGCAAGCGCGGCAAGGTGTTCTTCTCTTGCCGCGGGTACCCCAAGTGCAAGTACTCCACCTTCGACCCGCCGCTGGCCGAGAGCTGCCCCAAGTGCGGCTTCGGCATCCTGGTGAAGAAATCCCGGCGGCGCGAGGGCGCCGTCATCGCCTGTCCCCGCGAGGGCTGCGACTACCGGCGCTCCGCCGAGCCGGAGACGATCTAGCCCCGGGCCGGGGGCGGTCCTGCATGGGAGAGCCGCAACCCATCACCGTGGTCGGCGCGGGCCTGGCCGGCTGCGAGGCTGCCCTGCAGCTCGCCCGGCGCGGCCTGGCGGTGGAACTCCTGGAGATGAAGCCGGCGCGCTATTCGCCGGCGCACCACCTGCCGGGTCCGGCCGAGCTGGTGTGCTCCAACTCGCTCAAGTCGGACGACCCGGACACGGCGCACGGCCTGCTCAAGCAGGAGCTGCGTCGCCTCGGTTCGGGCTTGCTGGAGGCGGCCCAGCGCGCCCGGGTGCCCGCCGGCACCGCCCTGGCGGTCGATCGCCAGAGGTTGTGCGGCGAGATGCAAGAGATCCTGGCCCGCCAGCCCGGCATCCGTTTCCGTCCGGGGGCGTACATCGAGGCGCCTCCCGCAGGGACGGTGATTCTGGCCACCGGCCCGCTCACCGAGGGCGGCCTGGCAGAGTTCTTGCGCCAGGCCAGCGGTGACGAGCTCTTGCACTTCTTCGATGCGCTGGCCCCCATCGTCTCCGCCGACAGCCTCGATCGGGAGGTGATCTTCGCCGGCTCGCGCTGGGGCCGCGGGGCCGACGAGGAGTACCTCAACTGCCCGCTGGAGGAAGCGGACTACCGCCGTTTCGTGGAGGCGCTGCTGGCCGAGGAGCCGGCGCGGCGGCACGACTTCGAGGAGGCGCGCTTCTTCGAGGGGTGCCTGCCCATCGAGGAGATGGCGCGGCGGGGGCCCGACACCCTGGCCTTCGGACCCATGCGTCCGGTCGGCCTACGCCGCGCGGGCCGCCGCCCCTTCGCGGTGGTGCAGCTCAGGGCGGAGAATGCCGCGCGCACCGCCTTCAACCTGGTGGGGTTCCAGACCCGGCTCTCTCCCGCCGGGCAGCGCCGTGTCTTTCGGCTCATCCCGGGCCTTTCGCGCGTCGAGTTCTTGCGTTACGGCGCCATGCACCGCAACCTGTACCTGGACGCGCCGCGGCTGCTCGACGATGGGCTGCGCCTGCGCGTTTGCCCGCGGGTGCGCCCGGCGGGCCAGATCACCGGCGTGGAGGGTTACGTGGAGAGCGCGGCGGTAGGGCTGCTTACGGGGCGGATGCTGGCCGACGAGCTGCAAGGCCGGGCGCCGCGGCCGCCCCCACCCGAGACGGCGCTGGGCGCGCTGTACGGGCATCTGCGCGCCCGCCTGGGCGCCCCCACCTTCGAGCCCATGAACATCCACTTCGGTCTCCTGCCGCCGGCGCCGCAGGCGCGGCGCGAGGCGCGCCGGGCCGAGATGCTGCGCCGCGCCCGGGAGGCCCTGGACCGCTGGCTGGCCGAGGCCGGCGCCGAAGGAGAACGCCATGTCTGAACTCCTGGCGGTGGAGGTGACGCCGCGCGCCGCCTCGCGCCTGCGCGCGGGGCATCCCTGGGTGTTCGCCGCGGAAGTGCACGAGGCGAAGGAGGCCCAGCCCGGCCAGGTGGTGCGCCTGGTGGTCCACCACCGCGGCGGGGGGCACAACCTGCTGGGCCGAGCCTTCTATAGCCCCAGGTCCCTGATCCGGCTGCGGCTCATCGATCGCGAGGGCGAGCCGCCCGACCGCGACTTCTGGCGCGCCCGGCTGCGGCAGGCGCTGGCGCTGCGCGAGGCGCTGCGTACCCCGGACACGGCGCTGCGCCTGGTGTACTCGGAGGCCGACGCCCTGCCCGGCCTGGTGGTGGATCGCTACGCCGACGTGCTGGTGGTGCAGTTTTTGTGCGCCGGCACCGAGGCGCTGCGGGAGATGTTCCTGGACCTTCTGGAGGAGCTGCTGCACCCGCGGGCCATCGTCGAGCGGGACGACACCCACGCCCGGGAGCTGGAGGGGCTGCCCGAGAAAAGCGGCCTGGTGCGCGGCGCCCTCGATGAGCCGGTGGAGATCCTCGAGGGGGGGTTGCGCCTGCGGGTCGATCCCCGGGCCGGGCAGAAGACCGGGCACTACCTGGATCAGCGCGAGAACCGCCAGGCGGCGGCGGCCTACGCCCGCGGGCGCTGCCTGGACGCCTTCTGCTACCAGGGGGGCTTCGGCCTGCACCTGGCCCGGGGCGGGGCCGAGGAGGTTCTGCTGCTGGACCAGTCCGAGGAGGCGCTGGGTGCGGCGCGGCAGCACGCCGCCCAAAACGAGCTCGAGGTCAAGACGCGCGCCGGCAACGCCTTCGACGTGCTGCGAGAGCTGCAGCGCGCCGGGGAGAAGTTCTCGGTGGTGGTGCTCGACCCCCCGGCCTTCGCCAAGAACCGCGCCGCCCTGGCGGGCGCCGTGCGCGGCTACAAGGAGCTCAACCTGCGTGCCATGCACCTGCTCGAGGAAGGCGGCACGCTGATCACCTCGAGCTGCTCTTACCACATGCTGCCCGAGCGGTTCGAGGAGGTGGTGCAGCAGGCCGCGCGCGACGCCGGCCGGCGCTTGCAGCTCCTGGAGCGGCGCTCGGCCTCGCGCGATCACCCGGAGCGGCCGGGTTTCCCCGAAGCGCGTTACCTCAAGTGCCTCATCCTGCGGGTGCTGTGATCCTGCGCGCCCAAAAACTTTCGGCGCTGTCTCTGGTCCACGGCTTCTCCACGCGCGCGGGAGGGGTGTCCGCGGGCGCGTTCGCCTCCCTCAACGTCTCCCATGAGCTGGGCGACGAGCCGGCGCGGGTCGAGGAGAATCGCCGGCGCCTGGCCCGGGCGGCGGGTTTCGACCGATCCCGCCTGATCGAGATGCGTCAGCTGCACTCCGACCGGGTGATCGTTCTCTCGGCGGCAGGCGGAAAGGCGTCCCCCGAGCTTCGCGGCGACGCCCTGGTCGCGTTGGATGCCCGGTGGGTGCTGGGGGTGCGCACCGCAGACTGCCTGGCGGTGCTGCTGGCGGATTCGAAACGGCGCGCGGTCGCCGCGGTGCACGCCGGCTGGCGGGGAACCCTGGCGGGGATCGTCTCCCGTGCGGTCGAGGCGCTCGATCGCTGTGGCTGCGCGCGCCGGGATCTGGTGGCGGCCCTGGGGCCCTGCATCCGGGCCTGCTGCTTCGAGGTCGGCCCGGACGTGGCGGAGCGTTTCGAGGGCGAGTGTGGTCCGGGGGTGGTGCGATACGACGAGCGCGGGCGGCGCTTCGTGGACCTGGCCGAGGCCAACCGGCGGCGCCTGGTGGCCGCCGGGCTTCCTCCCGCGTCCATCGAGGATCTCGGCCTGTGCACCGCCTGTCGGCCCGACCTCTTCTTCTCCCACCGGCGCGACCGGGGGCGCACCGGACGCCAGCTGGCCTTCATCGCGCTGGCCCCGCCGGACGAGCGGCCAGGTGCCCCGGCCGGGATTTGAACTTGGCGGGCCGCTTGTGGTAGATAGCGGTGCTCGCGAAAAGGCCCCGGCCGGGAAGAAAATGCCTTGTGTCCCGGTTGCAGCGGTCGGATTTCGCGAACCGGAAGGAGTGAGCCATGGCAAGACTGGGATGGTCGTGGTTGGCGATCGCACTCGTGATCTCGGCCTGCAAGGGCGGCACGGAGACGGGCAAGGCCCCGGTCTCGGGCGAGATCGTGGCCAAGGTGGGCAGTAGCGTCATCACCCTGGAGGACTTCGAGGCGGCGCTCAACGAACAGAACGCGCTGATCCGCTCCCGCTACACCTCGGTGGACCAGAAGAAGAAACTCCTGGAAACGCTGGTCGAGCGCGAGGTGATGGTGCAGGAGGCGAAGCGCCTGGGCCTGGACAAGGATCCCGAGATGCGCCGCGGTTTCGACAAGATCCTGGCCCGCTTCGTCATCAACCGCGAGTTCAACGAGAAGAAGGTCAAGGAGATCACCGTCTCCGACGCCGACATCGAGGCCTACTATCAGCAGAACCTCGATCGCTACCACGCCCCGGAGAAGGTCATGATCCACGACATGCTCTTCCCGGTACCGGCCGGCTCCGCCGAGCGCAAGAAGGTCCGGGCCCAGGCCGAGGAGGCGCACAAGAAGCTCAAGGCCAACCCGCAGGATCGAAAGCTGTTCTTCGACCTGATGCGCCAGACCGGCGGCGAGGAGGCCACCCGCACCCTGGCCTCGGCGACCTTCCAGACCCGGGCCGAGATGGAGAAGGAGCGCGGGGCGACCGTGGCCGCGGCGGCCTTCGCCCTGCAACAGGCCAACGACTTCAGCCCCATCGTCGAGGACGACAAGGGCTTCCACATCCTGCGCCTGGCCGGACGGCAGGCGGCGCTGGACCTGCCGCTGGAGAAGGTCAAGGGCCAGATCCGCACCACCCTGTTCGCCAAGGCCCGCGGAGACGCCTACCAGGCGTTCGTGGAAGGCATCAAGAGCAAGGCCGGGGTCCAGGTGTTCGACGAGGTGCTGCAGAAGGCCAAGGTGGATCTCTCGAACACCGGGCCCTCGCCGGCCCCGGGCAACCTCAACCTGCCGCCGCTGCAGCCGCCGGTGCCGGTCAAACCCATCGACCCGGCGGCGCCCGCCGCGCCGCCCGCCGCGCCGCCCAAGCCCTGATACCGTGCGCCGCCTGAGCCAAATCCTGCCGGCGTTCTGGATCGCCGCGGCCTGCTCCAACGGGCCGCCGGCCGCGGACCCCCGGGAGCCACCCTGGGTGGCCCGCGTCAACGGCGAGGCCATCACGCAGCAGGAGTACGAGCTCTTCCTCCACCAGCAGGACATGGAGGAGAGCCTGGCCCTGGCCGCGGACAGCGAGGACAGCCGCAAGCTGAAGCGGGATCTGCTCGAGCGCATGATCGACACCCGGCTACTGGTGCAGGAGGCGCGCCGCCATTTCTTCACCGTGGAGGCGAAGGAGATCGATCGCGAGGTCGAGCGCGTGCTGGGCCAGTACCCGCCCGAGCAGGTCGAGGAGCTGCTGCGCAAGCAGCGGCTGGACCGGGACGGGTTCCGCCGCCAGACCGAACAACTCCTGCTGATCCGCCGCCTGCTCGAGCAAGAGGTGATCGACCGGCAGGCGGTGAGCCGCGAGGAGGTGGAGAAGTACTACCAGACCCGGCTCCAGGAGTTCGTGCGCCCGGAGGAGGTGCGAGTGCGGCAGATCGTCACCCGCACCGAGGCCGAGGCCACCGCCCTGCGCCAGAAGATCCTGAACGGGGCGTCGTTCGAAGACCTGGCTCGGCAATACTCCCTGGGCCCGGAGGGGAAGCGCGGCGGAGACCTGGGGTTCTTCTCGCGCGGGCGGATGCCCCCGACCATCGAGCAGGCCGCTTTCGAGATGTGGGGCGGCCGGGTGAGCGCTGTGGTGGCCTCGCCGTATGGGTTCCACCTGTTCCAGCTCGTCGAGCGCCGTCCGGCGCGGACCCTGTCGCTGGACGAGGCCCGCACCGAGATCCAGCGCCGCCTGCTGGAGGAGCGGGCCAAGGAGGCCGAGACGTTGTACCTGCGAACCCTGCGGGAACGGTCCAACATCGAGCGCGATCTCAACCTGTTGGATCGCATCCACTGAAAGCAAGGGGTGTGCTCATGCGCCGTGCACTGGTTCCGTGGGGGATGGTGGTGATGGGGCTCGCGGTGGGTGGTGCCGCCGCGGCGCCACGTTTGCTGGACCGCATCGCCGCCGTGGTGAACGGCGAGCCGGTGTTGCTGTCGGACGTGAACCGGGTGGCCCAGCCGGCCCTGGACAGGCTGCCGCCAGACCTGCCCGCGGGCCAGCGGGAGGGTCGGGAGCGCGAGATCCGCCAGCGCGCCCTCGACTCTTTGATCGACGAGCTCCTGTTCAATCAGCTGGCGCGCGAGCACAAGATCAGCGTCACGGACGAGGAGCTGGATCGCGAGATCCAACGGGTGCTGGAGCTCAACCACATCAACCAGCAGCAGCTGGTCGAGATGCTGCGCCTCCACGAGCGCAAGAGCCTGGAGCAATTCCGCGAGGAGCGCCGCCGGGACATGGTGCAGCAGAAACTCCTCGACAGCCAGCTGCTCAAGAATCCGGAGATGAAGGGGCGGCTGCAGGTGGGCGAGCGCGACGTGGAGGAGGCCTATCGCGCCCAGTACGCGTCGGCGACGGCCTCCGAGGCGGTGCGGGTGAGCCACATCCTGCTGATGCTGCCTTCGGATGCGCCGCCGGAGCGCGAGGCCGAGATCCGCGGCCAGGTCGAGCGGCTCGCCTCCGAGATCCGCCAGGGCCTGGATTTCGCCGAAGCGGCCCGCGCGCACTCCCAGGATCCCAGCGCGTCGCTGGGCGGGGACCTGGGGTTCATCCGGCGCGGGGAGGTGGAGCCGGCCTTCGAGAAGGCGGCCTTCGCGCTGCGGCCGGGCGAGGTGAGTGGCCCGGTGCGGACGCCCTTCGGCTTCCACCTGATCCGGGTGACGGAGCGCAAGGTGGAGGGAGCGCGGCCGTTCGAAGAGGTACAGAACGAGATCCGCAACCGGCTGGCCCGCGAGAAATTCATGAAGGTCATGCAGGACTGGCTGGCCGAGCTGCGTCAGCACGCCACCGTCGACAACAAGCTGTGATCCCGCTCGGCCTCACCATGGGAGATCCCGCCGGGGTGGGGCCAGAGGTCCTGCTGCGCGCCCTGGCGAATGAGACGCGGCCGGTGCGGGTGTATGGCGATCCCGCCTGGTTGGGCGCCGAGGCGCGGGCCCTGGGTCTGCCCATGGCGTTTCCGGTCGAGGCCGTCGCCCGGGTCCCGGCCGATCTCGAGCGGGGGCGCGGGAGCGATATTGGCGCCCGGGCCCAGGTCGACTGCCTGCGCGTGGCCGCCGCCGAGCTGGCCGCCGGCCGGATCGCGGGCCTGGTGACCGGCCCCATCCACAAGCGCGCCCTGGCGGAGTGCGGCGAGGTCGGCCCCGGTCAGACCGAGTGGCTGGCGCGGCGCCTCGGCGCAAGGCTCCCGGTGATGATGTTGTGCGGGCCCCGCTTGCGGGTGATGTTGGCCACCACCCATCTGCCGCTGCGCCAGGTGCCGGGGGCGCTGCGTGCCGACTCGCTCTGCGACACGGTGCGGGTCGGCGCTGCGGAGCTGCGACGCTACTTCCTGGAGCGCCCGCCGCGCCTGGCCCTGGCGGCGCTGAACCCCCACGGCGAGGAGGACGGCCGGCCGGGCCGTGAGGAGCAGGAGATCCTGGCGCCGGTGGTGGAGACCTTGCGCCGGGAAGGTCTGGATATCCTCGGGCCGCTGCCGGCCGACAGCCTGTTCGCCCTGGCCGCCGGTGGGCGTTTCGACGCGGTGGTGGCCCTGTACCACGATCAGGGGCTCGCGCCCCTCAAGGCGCTGGGCTTCTTCGACGCGGTCAACGTGACCTTGGGCCTGGGGTACGTTCGCACCTCACCGGATCACGGCGTGGCCTACGACCTGGCGGGCCGAGGCCAGGCCGATCCGCGCAGCATGCGGGCCGCCATCGACACGGCCTTCGCCATGATCGCGCGGCGCGAGCGGGAGGCGACGCCATGACCGTCGGCGCACCCGCCAGCATCCGCATCCGGGGCGCCCGGGTCCACAACCTCAAGAACATCACCCTGGAGATCCCCCGCGAGCGCCTGGTGGCCATCACCGGCCCCTCGGGCTCGGGCAAGTCCTCGCTGGCCTTCGACACCCTCTACGCCGAGGGCCAGCGGCGCTACGTGGAATCGCTGTCGGCCTACGCCCGGCAGTTCTTGGAGCAGCTCGAGAAGCCGGACGTGGACGGCATCGACGGCCTGTCCCCGGCCATCTCCATCGAGCAGAAGAGCCTGAGCCACAACCCGCGCTCCACCGTCGGCACGGTGACCGAGATCTACGACTACCTGCGCCTGCTGTACGCCCGGGTGGGCCAGCCGCATTGCCCCGCCTGCGGCAAGCCCATCACCGCCCAGACGGTGCAGGAGATGGTGGACCGGGCGCTTTCGCTTCCTGAGGGGAGCCGCTTCTCGGTGCTGGCCCCGGTGGTGCGAGGGCGCAAGGGGGAGTTCCGCGAGCTGTTCGAGGATCTGCGCCGCCGGGGCTTCTCCCGGCTCAACCTCGACGGCGAGCTGCGGGACCTCGAGGACCTGCCGGCGCTGGACGGCCGCCGCAACCACACCATCGAGGTGTACGTGGATCGCCTGGTGCTGCGGCCCGGGCTGCGCCAGCGCCTCACCGACTCGCTGGAGACCGCGCTCTCGCTCTCCGGCGGCCTGGCGCGCCTGGCCCTGGTGGACGGCGAGGACCTGCTGTTCTCGCAACGCCACGCCTGCCTGGAGTGCGGCCGCTCGCTGCCCGAGCTCGAGCCGCGCCTGTTCTCCTTCAATAGCCCCCACGGCGCCTGCCCGGAGTGCGATGGCCTGGGCAGCGTGCGCTTCATCGACCCGGCCTTGGTGGTGCCCGATCCTCAACTCCCCCTGTCGCGCGGCGCCATCGTGCCCTGGGGGCGACGCCATGGCGGCTACTACTACCAGATGCTGAAGACCGTGGCCCGGCACTACGGCTTCTCGCTCGACACGCCCTTCGCCGCCCTGCCGAAGCGGCTGCAAGGGATCCTGCTGGAAGGATCCGGCTCGGAGACGCTCGACTTCACCCTGGAGCACGAGGGCGGCATGCGCCACGCCTTCCGCCGGCCCTTCGAGGGCGTCATTCCCAACCTGGAGCGGCGCTACCGCGAGACCGGGAGCGACGCGGTGCGCGCCGAGATCGACCGCTACAGCGCCTACCGCGATTGCCGGGCCTGCGGCGGGCGGCGCCTGCGCCCCGAGGCGCTGGCGGTGACCGTGGGCGGGAAGTCCATCGCCGACTTCACCGCGCAGAACGTCCGCGAGGCGCTGCGCTTTCTGGAGAACCTGCCGGTGGAGCGCCAGCACGCCGCGGTGTCGGCCCGCATCCTCAAGGAGATCCGCGAGCGCCTGCGTTTCATGGTCGACGTGGGGCTGGACTACCTGACCCTGGATCGCACCTCCTTCACCCTCTCGGGCGGCGAGGGCCAACGCATCCGGCTGGCCACCCAGATCGGCTCGGCCTTGGTCGGCGTGCTGTACGTGCTGGACGAGCCTACCGTCGGGCTCCACCCGCGCGACTGCCGCCGCCTGCTGGACACGCTGTGCGGGTTGCGCGACCGGGGCAACACGGTGGTGGTGGTGGAGCACGACCCGCTCACCATCCGCAGCGCCGACTGGGTGGTGGACATGGGGCCGCGCGCCGGGCGGCAGGGCGGCGAGGTGGTGGCCCAGGGGACGCCCGAGCAGATCCAGCGCGACCCGCGCTCGCTCACCGGAGACTACCTGGCCGGCCGGCGCACCATCCCGGTCCCGGCGCGGCGGCGCCCTTCGACGGAGAGCCTGCGCCTGACCGGCGCACGCGGGCACAACCTGAAGCGGGTGGCGGTGGATTTCCCGCTGGGCAACTTCGTGTGCGTCACCGGGGTGTCCGGCTCGGGCAAGAGCACCCTGGTGATCGACACCCTGTACCGCTCCCTGGCGCAGCGCCTCTACGGCGCCATGGATCCGCCGCAGCCCTTCGACGAGATCGTCGGCACCGAGCGCATCGACAAGGTGCTGCACATCGACCAGGACCCCATCGGGCGCACGCCCCGCTCCAACCCGGCCACCTACACCGGGCTGTTCACCATGATCCGCGAGTTGTTCTCCCAGACCCCCGAGAGCCGGGCGCGAGGGTACGGGCCGGGGCGCTACTCCTTCAACGTGCGCGGCGGGCGTTGCGAGTCCTGCCAGGGGGCCGGCAAGATCCGCGTGGAGATGCACTTCTTGCCGGACATGTTCGTGACCTGCGAGGCCTGCGCCGGGCGGCGCTTCAACCGCGAGACGTTGGAGATCCGCTTCAAGGGAAAGACCATCGCCGAGGTGTTGGAGCTCACCGTGGCCGAGGCGCTCGAGTTCTTCGAGTTCCAGCCGGCGCTGGTGCGAAGGCTGCAGACCATCCACGACGTGGGCCTGGGCTACGTCCAGCTGGGACAGAGCGCCACCACCCTGTCGGGCGGCGAGGCGCAACGCATCAAGCTCTCCCGCGAGCTGGTCCGGCGCGCCACCGGCCGTACCCTGTTCATCCTGGACGAGCCCACCACCGGCCTGCACATGGACGACATCCGTTTGCTGATCGACGTGCTCCAGCGCCTGGTCGACCAGGGCAACACCGTGGTGGTGATCGAGCACAACCTGGACGTCATCCAGCAGGCCGACCACGTCATCGATCTGGGCCCGGAGGGTGGTGAGGACGGCGGCCGGGTGGTGGCGGCCGGAACCCCCGAGGCGCTGGCGCGATGCGAGCAATCCTACACCGGCCGGGCCCTGGCGGAGGCGCTGGCTCCGCGGGCACGAGCGCGGGCCTCGGCGCGGGTCTGAACGGTGGACACCGAACTCCTCCAGCGGACGCAGCTCTTCTCGTGTTGGCTATGCCTGGGGGGGCTGGCGGTGTGGGCCGCGGTGCGGCTCGGGGAGCGGCTGCGCCGGAAGCCGTGGCCGCGGCTGGCCGAGCCGCTGGGCGTTGTGCTGGCCGCGCTGGCGCTACGGTGTTTGTTCGCGCCCTTCGCGCCGATCCACGAGAACGCTCACGGCTACGAGTTCCTGGGCACGGTCTTCTCCTTGCAGGGGAGCTTCTACCACGGGGCGGGGTTCTACGCCTTTCATCACCCGTTCACGCTGCTGTTCGGAGCCAGGCCCGAGAGCGTGTTCGGCGTGAACCTGGCGCTGTCGGCGCTGTCGGCGCTCCTTCTGCTACGGCTGTCGCGCCGGCTGGGCTTGCCGCCCGGGGCGGGCCTGGCGGCGGCCGTGGCCTGGAGCGCCTGGCCGGCGGCGGTGCGCTCGGCCGGCAGCGAGTGCTTCTTTCCGCTTTCGGTGTGCGCCTGCCTGGTAAGCTTGCTGACGTGGCTCGCCGCCTGGGAGCGGGGTCGGGTCCTCGACTTCGTCGCGGCCGCCCTGGCGGCGGCCTTCGCGATGCAGACGCGGCCGGAGCTTGTGCTGTGGCCGGTCTTGCTTTCGCTGGCCTGGCTGGCGCGGCCGGGGTGGAGCCGGGTGCTTCGCACTCCCGGACCGTACCTGGCGCTCGGCCTGTTTTTGCTGCTTACCGCTGGCTGGCTAGGGGGGCGCCTCCAGGCCTGGTCGCTGGAGGGGTTGCCGCAGCCGGTGCGCCTCGGCCTGCCGCGCACGCTGGAGGCCTTCTTTTCTTCCGATCATGTCTTGCTGAACCCGGCCTGGACCTCGCCGCTGCTGCCCGCGCTGGCGCTGGCGGGGGTGATCGGCCTCGGCCTCGAGCGGTGGCGGATGGCGGCCATTCTGCTCGGGGGCTACCTTCTGTTCTCCATCCCAGTGGTCGGAGTGGGCTCGGGGCTGGCCTCGGATCTACGCCTCCAGCAGCTGGCGGCGCCGTTCGCCTTCCTGCTCGCTGGAGCGGGCCTGGCTTTTTTGGCAGACCGCTTCGGGCCGCGGGCGCGGTATCCGGCGAAGGTGGGTCTGCTGGTTGCCCTGACGCTGTCGTCGCTCGTGCTGGTGGGGAAGGCGGCGACGGATTTCGCCCCTCAGCGTGAGTACCGATTTCTCCAGCGCGCCGTCCCGCGCCTGCCGCAGGAGTGCGAGCTGGTGGTCGCCGATCGTTTCATGGCGCGCCGGCGCGTGAGCGCGGAGTTCCCGGCCTTCTGGCTGCCGCGCGCGAGGCTCGTCGAGGTGAGCCAGCTACTGGAAGAAGGCTCGGGCCCTGCGGCGGGCTGCCGGCTTTTCTATCGGGGCCTCGCCTGCGCCACCTTCCTCTCCGACGAGGAGGCGCCCCAGGTGGGCATCCGGCCCGAGTGCCGGCGGCTCGAGGAACGCTACCGCCTCGAGCCGTGGCTGGAGGAGCGCATCCCCGGCATCACCGACGCCAGTTTCCTGCTGCTGCCGCCGGACGGCGTCACGTTGGGCTTCTACCGCCTCTCGCCGCGCGGCATGTCGGCGGAACTCAATCCCGGCGGCCCAGTAAGGTGACGGCCACGTAGGCCAGGCTGCCCAGGATGATCAACACGGCCAGCCACTTGAGCACTCGTCCGATGGTGGCGGCGGGGTTATCGCGCGGCGCGCCCGCCAGCGGTGCTCCTAGGCTGGCTTGTCCGAGCTGGGCTACCCGCTCCAGCATGCGCTGCGCCTGCGCATCTCGCCCCGGTTCGCGCGACCAGTGACGGTAGCGACGCACCGCGAAGTCCAGCCGGCCCGCGCTCAAGCAGGCGCTCTGGAACGCCTCGTGGGCTTGCTCGTCCTGCGGCTGCTCTCGCACCCGCTCCCAGGCCGCCACCGCCTCCGGCGGATCGGGCGGTAGCAGCGACGGATCGAAACGGGCGAACACCAATCCGCAGCGGTGACAGGCCACCGGGTCGGCCTGGGCGTGGCCGCACTTGGGGCATACGGTATCGCTGGGCCCCCCCGGGATGGGCGGCGGGCCGTCGCCGGGGGTTGGCGCCTCCGCCGGCGGCGGCAGGTAACGCCGGTTCTCCACGAAGACCTGCTCGCCGCAGGCGCCGCAGAAAAAGCGCAGGCCCTGCTCCGAGGTGGCGAACCGCTCCAACTCCACGATCTCCTTGCAGCGCGGGCACTGGATCTTCATGGCAGCGGGCTCCACAGCGAGGGGGTGAAGGTCAGCACGAACAGGGCCAGCGTCGCCAGGCCCAGGCGGCGGCGTGTCGGCGAGGGCTCGGGATCATCGGCCGCGGCGATGGCCGGGTGCCGGCCGCCCACGAAGCGCAGCAGCACGGTCCATACCAGCCACGGCAGCATGCCCGAGCCCCAGCTCAGCCAGGGAAGCCACCCGCGCTCACGCGCGAGCGCCGCCGTGTCGTCGAAGACCAGCAGGAGTTCACAGGCGAGGCCCAGTAGTCCCAGCACGAAGACAGCGACGTGCACCGTCCGGGAGAGGCGCCGGTGCGTGTCGGCTCCGAACAAGGCGTACGCCACGTGGCCGCCGTCGAGCTGTCCCGCCGGCAGCAAATTGAGGCTGGTGACCAGCAGTCCCAGCCACCCCGCCCAGGCCAGCGGGTGCAGCAGCACGTCCTGGGAAGGCCCCATCTCGGGATGGGCCAGGCGCTTGAGCCCGAGGTACAAGAGGGAGTTCCCCTCTAGCATGGCGCCTTGCGGGAGATCGCTCATCTCCACCACCGGCGACAAGTGGAGGCCGACCAGGCACACCAGGAGCGCCGGCAACAGGCCCGCCAGCGGCCCCCCCATGCCGATGTCGAGCAAGGCGCTGCGCGAGCGCGGCGGTTCGCGCATGCGGATGACCGCCCCGAAGGTCCCCACCGGGGGGAACGGGGCCGGCAGGAAGTAGGGCAGGGAGGCCTCCACCCGGTGGCGCCGGGCGGCCAGGTAGTGTCCCATCTCGTGGACGAGCAGGATGCTCATGATGGCCGCGGCGAACATGCCTCCGGCGGCCGCATTCAGGCCCGGGCCCCCGGCCGACCAGGCCCCGGCCAGGAAGGTGGTGGCGCAGGTGAGAAGAAACAGCAGAAGGTGCAGCCCGTATCGGTGGTTGCGGCCTGAGCGGTTGTCCACGTCGCGCCACTCCCGGGTGTCACCGTCGCTTGGCGGTGGTGAGTTCGGGTTCAGCCCCGGCCGGCGGGGGGCGGCTGGGTCGGGTCGAGCTCGATGATCTCGTCCTTGCGGATGGTGAGCAAAAACAGGTTCTTCTCGGCCTCGCCATCGGGGCCGAAGCTGGTGGTGCCGGTCGCGAGCTCCAGGTTCTTCACCGAGAGCAGCGCCTTCTGGAACTGCACCCGCTCGGCGGGCCGGGCGCTCTCTATGACGTGGCGCACCAGCCGGCCGGTGTCGTAGGCCTCGGCCTCGACCAGGCCGGGCTCGCGGTCGAAGGCGTTCTTGAACTTGCCCACGAACAGCGCCGTGGCCGGGCGGGCGCTGCGCACGAAGAACCCGTCGCTGAAGATGGCGCCCTGCACGTAGCGATCGGCCCACTGGATGAGGTTGAGGTTGTTCCAGCCGTCGCCGCCCAGGAGGCGCACCATGTCCAGCTTGTCGCGCTTGAGGGCCTTCTTGATGCGGTCCTGTTGCCAGCGGCTATCCGTCCACAGCACGATGTCCTCGTAGGCGATGGCCGGCGCCACCAGGGCCACCGTCTCGGCCACGTCCGGCACGAACAGCACGTCGAAGTCCACGATGGGGCTCAGGCGCTTGACCAGCTTCTCCCAGGCCCGGTGGCGCGCCAGGGCGGTCTGGGCCTCGGCCTTGATCTTCAGCCACTCCTCGCGGAAGTCCCAGCGGGTCTCCAGGTAGAAGCGCCCCACCATCTTCTTGATGGGCTCGCCGAAGTCCTTGGCGTCGGGCTCGTACTTCTCGGCGGCCCGCACCTCCCCCTGGCGTCGGCTCACCTCGTCCCAGAAGGCGTTGGCGAAGGCTACCCCGTACCAGTCGTTGGGGTAGAGCAGGGCGAAGCGCTTGGCGGAAAGCTTGTCCATGGCGTAGCCGACCAGCAGGCGCGCCTGGGCGGACAGGGTGAGGAAGTTGCGGAACACGAACCGCCCCAGCCCCACGATGTCCTCGCGCCCGCACAGGGTGATGATGGGCACCTCCAACTCCTCGGCCTTGATCGCGGCGGCCCGGGCCTCCTGGGAGAACATGGGCCCCACGATGGCCACCACGTGCTCGTTGAACACCAGGTCCTCCACCTGGGCCGCGGCCTGGTCGGGAGTGCCGGCGCTGTCGCGGATGATGAGCAGCGGGCCGTTGGCGCCCGCCGGGCCGTCGTCGAGCACCCCGGCGCCGAGCTGCAGTCCCTCCAGCGCCTTCTGGCCGTAGTCGCGGTACTGGCCGGTGAGCGGCAGCAACACCCCGATGGCCTGGCGGTTCACCGCGGCGCGGTCCAGGATGCGCTTGAGCAGCCGGCCGGCCACGCCCGCCTGCGGGTGGCCGGGGAAGGCGCCGGCGAAGGTCTCCAGCGCCCGGCGTGCCTCGGCGAAGTCGTGGATGTGGTAGAAGATCTTTCCCAGCTTGAGCTGGAGCAGATCGATGGGGAAGCGGTTGCCCAGGCGATCCTTGAGCAGCTCCAGCGCCTCGCGCACCTCGCGGAAGGACAAGCGCCGGTCGATGAGGTCGAGCACGGCCTCGCGGATGGCTTCCTGCGGGGCGCCCTCGGGCGCGAGCTCCAGCCAGCGGCTGTACCACAGCAACGCGCCGACGTTCTGCCCGCCCTGGGCGTAGCTGCGGGCCAAAAACTCCGCCACCCGGGGGCGGTCGGTCGCCGGCAGGCGATCCCACAGGGGCTCGAGGGTCTGCATGGCCTCGTCCATGCGCCCCAGTCGGGTCAGGGCCAGACCGAGCTGGGTGAGCGCCGTCAGGTAATGCGGGCTCTGGGGAAAGTCCCCCACCAGGCGCCGGAAGGCGTCCGCCGCCTCCGCCGGCTGGTTCTGCGAAAGAAGCAGATCGCCCAGCGACTTCAGCGCGGTGTCGGTCTGGGGATCGGAGGGGAAGTGCTGCAAGAACTCCCGGTACGCGGCGATGGCCTCTTCGGCCTTGCCTTCTCGCTCCAGGGCTTGCGCGCGCTCGATGGTTTCGCCGCGCGCCTGCTCCCGCGGGACCTCCTTGCCGCCGATGATCACCGTGGGGGGCGGGCAGCCGGTGAGTAGCAGGCCCAACACCAAGAGTAGCAATGCCGCCGGATACGCGCGCATCGAGCCACCTCCGTGCCGCGGGAGCAGTATAGCCGCGGGGCCTTGGAGGCGCAAACTGTCTCGCGGGCGGCTCCGGATTGACATCCGACACCTGTCCACGCACACTACGCCCATGGCCATCTCCAAGAAGATCGAAGCCTTCATGACCCGCGCCTCGTGGATCCGCCGCATGTTCGAGGAGGGACAGCGCCTGCGCGCGCTGCACGGCCCCGACGCGGTGTGCGACTTCACCCTGGGCAACCCCCTGCTGGAGCCGCCCCGGGCGGTGCAGGAGGCGCTCCAGCGCGCGGTGAACCATCCCGAGCCCGGCATGCACCGCTACATGCCGAACGCCGGCTACCCCGAGTGCCGCCGGCGGGTGGCGGAGTACGTGGCGGCCGAGAGCAAGCTTCCCGTGCAGCCCGAGGACGTGCTCATGACCACCGGGGCGGGTGCCGGCCTGAACGTGGCCCTGCGCGCCCTGTGCGACCCCGGCGACGAAGTGGTGGTGATCGCGCCGTTCTTTCCGGAGTACGCCTTCTACCTGGACAACCACGGGCTCACCATGAAGACCGCCGCCGCGGCGGCGAACTTCGACCTCGATCTCGCCGCCCTGGAGGCCGCGCTGGGCCCGCGCACCCGCGCGCTCATCCTCAACTCGCCCAACAACCCCACCGGCCGCATGTACTCGGCCGAGCGCCTGCGCGAGCTGGGCGAGCTGCTCTCGCGTGCGGAGGCGAAGCACGGCGCGCCCATCACCCTGCTCTCCGACGAGCCCTACCGCAAACTGGTGTACGACGGCCTGCGCACGCCCGACATCTTCGCGGCCTATGACAACGTGGTGCTGGTGAACTCGCACTCCAAGGACCTGGGCCTGGCCGGGGAGCGCATCGGCTGGGCGGTGGTGTCGCCGCGGCACCGGGACCGGCCGGCGCTGCGCGAGGCCATGGTGTTCACCAACCGCACCTTGGGGTTCGTCAACGCACCGGCGCTCTTCCAGCGGGTGGTGAGCCAAGCACTGGACGCCTCGGTGGACATCGCCGCCTACCAGGATCTGCGCGACCGCATGTGCGGTGTGCTCAGGCGCGCCGGTCTCGAGTTCGTCGTGCCCCAGGGCGCCTTCTACGTCTTCCCGCGCACGCCCATCCCAGACGATCTGACCTTCGTGCAGATGCTGGTGCGCCACCGGGTGCTGGCGGTGCCGGGGAGCGGCTTCGGCCGTGGGGGGCACATGCGGGTGTGCTTCTCGGTGCCCTCCGCCGAGATCGAGCGCTCCGCGGAGGGGTTCTGCCGCGCGGTCGAGGAGGCGCAGCGGGCGTAGCGGGTATCGTATCTCGGCGATGGTCGGGGGCGTACCAGATCCATCGAGTTCTGGGTAGAGGTCTTGGGGGCGAGTTGCGAATCGAGCCCAGACCCTCGATGGCATAGCCAGAGCGGGAACTGGCCCAAGACAGATCCAGAGGAAATCACCGGAGGATGGGAGGCGCTGGCTTGCCGGATCGCGGGACGTGCCTCAGCGTCACTCCATCAACAGGGACTCGGGGTCTTCCTCGACGCCGGTGTCATCCACCTTCTTGAAGTCCAGGCCACCGGGGCGGGTGACGATCAGGGTCTGCTGCGCCGCGAACTGGGTGCCCTCGCGGGCCACGATGGTGATGAAGTTCGGGCCCGGGTCGAGCGAGAGGTTCACCTCGAAGGGGAGCCGGCGCGGGTTGCCGCCCTCGGCCCCGGTCTCCAGGAACACCTTGTCGCTCCCCAGCCATACCGCCACGTCGCGCACGTCGGCGTCGTCGTTGCGCACCAGGCCGCGCAGGGTGACCGTGCTGTCATTGGAGAGGTACTCGGGCAACGCCTCCAGCTCGATGACGGGCGGGGTGAACTGGCAGAAGACAATGGGGTTCCCGCTCGGCGCCCGTCGGGTGGGGGCGACCGCGTCGTCGCGCACCCAGCCCAGCCAGCCGTTGGGGGCGGAAAGCCGGAGGAAGCGCCCCGCCCGCCGGTCGGCGGCGAAGACCGTACCCTTCTTGAGCCAGCCCACGGTCGCGGCGTCGTCCGCCGGACGCTCGCGCAGCTCGGCCCGCGAGGCGCGCACCTCCAGGTTGGACTGGGTCTTCTCGATGCGGTAGGGCGGGTTGGGAACGAGCGGCAGGCGCACGTCGGCGGTCTGACCCGCGCCCAGGGTGGCGTCGTAGAGGTTGAGCTCCATCTTGAGCTCGGAGGCCGCCACGTCCTGGGGCACCCGGAAGGCGAAGTGCTCGCTCCGGCTCTGCCCCGGCGGGATGTCCTTGAAGGTGACCTGGCCCCGGCCGGTTTCGAGGAACAGGTCGCGGCCGGACTGGTTTTTGAGGAACCCCTTGGCCTCGAAGGCTGGCCCGGCGCCGAGGTTGTGCACGGTGACCTCCAGCTCGATCTTCTCACCGGGTTGGATGGCACCGTCGCCGTTGCCGTCGCGATCGACCACCCGCAGGGAGTAGCCGAAGGCGGGCAGGGGCAGGCCCTGGGTGGAGATGGGAACGTTCAGCGGCGTGGGGGCCGGGCTCCCCTCGGCGAAGAAGGTGAGCCGGAGATCGTCGGTGCGAGTGTGGGTGTTGCGCGGGATCTTCAGCGGCACCTCGAAGCTGCGCGTCTCGCCGGGGTTGATGCGACCGAACAAGAACTCGCGCTTGTCGAAGAGCCGGTGCTTGCAGGCCGACTCCGCGCGCAGGCGGTAGATGGGCTCGCTGCCCGTGTTGCGCACGCTCAGGGCGAGGCGTACCTTGCTGTCGGCGCGGGCCCGGCCCTGCGCGTCCACCCCCTCGCCGATCAGTCGGAACGAGGCCTCGCCCCGGCCCCCCTGGGCGGTGCCCGCGGTCCAGTCCACCCCGAGCTTGCGCAGGCGCTCCTCCAGGTTCTTCTGCTCGCGCGCGGTCACCTCCTTGAGGAAGCCCGCCGCCTGGTCCAGCATGGTCGTGCCGCGGTTGCTCGGCGCGCGAAGCAAGAGGTCGTGGGCCAGCCGGATCTCGTAGTCCTCCTTGAACCCTGGCTCCTCGATCGGAGGCTCCTCGCCCTCGGCGAGCTGCGGCGGGGCCTCCTTGAGGTAGGCGATCTGAACGGCGGGTTTCAGCACGGCGTTGGCGTGCCGCCGCAGGTGGGCGGGGATGTCCCGCTCGCGGAAACGCTCCGGCTGGGCGAAAGCCTCCACCGTGTCCTTGTCGACGATCATGGGGATCATCTGAATGTCCGGGGTCACGCCCACTTCCTGGATGGAGACGTCCCCGGGGATGAGGTACTCGGCCACGGTCAGCTTGAGGCAGGCGCCGCTCACCGAGGCCGGCACGTGCTCGTTCAGTACTTGCACCGAGCCCTTGCCGAAGGTCTGGTCGCCGAGCAGGACGGCCCGGTCCAGGTTCTTGAGCGCGCCGGCCAGGATCTCCGAGGCCGAGGCCGAGCCGGCGTTCACCAGCACCACCAGCGGCAGGTCGGGCTCCACCGCGTCGCCGGTGGCCCGCTGCTCCTCGCGGTTCTTCTGCTCCGGCTTGTCCGGGGTGCCGTCCTCGCTGTAGGCCACCGTGGCCACGATGATGCCGCTCTGCAAGAAGAGGTCGGCCACCTGCACCGCGGCCTTGAGCAGCCCGCCGGCGTTGTTGCGAAGGTCCAGGATCAGCCCGCGCAGGCCCTTGGCCTCGCGTTTCATCTCGTTGAGGTGGCGCAGCAGGTCGCCGGGGGTGTTCTTGGCGAAGTCCTGGATCTGGATGTAGCCCACCCGATCCGCGAGCAGCTTGGACTCGATGGAGCGCACCTGGATGGTCTCGCGGGTCATGACGTAGGGGTGGGGCTCGCTCCAGCCCTGCCGCATGATCCAGATGGTGACCTTGGTGCCGGGTTTGCCACGCAGCATGTTCACCGCCTCGTCCAGCGGTAGGTTGACGGTGCTCTGGTCGTTGATGCGCACGATCTGGTCCATGGCGCGCAGACCCAGGCGGGCGGCTGGAGTGTCCGGCAGGGGGCTGATGATGGTGAGCGCGCCCTTGCGGATGGCGATGCGGATGCCCAGTCCGCCGAACTCGCCCTGGGTCTTGAGCTGCATCTCGCGGAACAACTCGGGGGGCAAGAGGTTGCTGTGCGGATCCAGCGAGGAGAGCAAACCGTTGATGGCGGCGAACTCGATGTCCTTGGGATCGGTGCCCGGCTCGAGGTTGGCGGCCAAAAAGCGGAAGACCGGCACCAGGGCGTAGTTCATCTCCCAGATGGTCTTGGGGTTGCCGATGGGAAACTCCTGCCGCTTGCCGCCGGCCTGCACCCGGGCCACCAGGTTCTTCTCACTGCCGGTGACCTCGCTGGACGCTTTTTCGCCAAGGCTGATCTCCACGTTGGGCGTGCGCCGCTCCAGGTACTGCAGGGTGCGGCGCAGCATGGCCTCGGGGCGGATGCGCGAGGGATCCACGTAGTCCTGCTTGAGCTGGAGGATGGTCCAGGAGAGGACCTCCATGCGGTTGAGGTCATAGGTGCTCTTCGGCGCGGTGGCCTGGGAGTCGTCCTGGGCCAGGACGGGCAGGGAGCCCGAGATGGCGAATGAGCAGATAAATCCCAGCAGAAATCGGCGCGTGTTCAAAGACGGCATGGAGGCTCCTTCGGTGGCGTTCACGAGGAAGCTGCCCGCCCAGTTTGTCGCCGGCCCAGATCCAAGTCAAGACGGATCCAGGCCTGATCGTCCCTCATGACAGATCCAGCGAGTCCACCCGGTTGTTGCGGCGCCTTTCGGCGAGTTCACAGGTAGCCTACGCCCGGCCTGTGCTGTCAAGGGTCTCATCGCTTCGCGACTCGCTGCGCTTCGGGCTTTCTCCGGGATTCTCCTATTGTGGTGAGGAATCAACCAATGATTCGAAAGACATAACGAACCTGCATGCAGCGTGGCCCGGATTGGACAAGCGGCCCGGGCTGTGCTTGGAATGTGGCGATGAGCGTGCTGCACCTCCCCGTTGGCAAGAAGGCCCTCTCCGGGTACCTGGACATACGGCCCCGGGATGAGGGGTTTTTCGGCGCTGGTTCCGCCGAACGCGAGCTCGAGGTTTCGTTCGGGGAGAGCGAGGCGGCGCTGGTCAGGCTGCGACGTGCGGGGCAGCGGCTGCAACTGGCGTACACCGGACCCGAGGGCGAGGCGTTTCGCCGCTGGTTGCGAGTCAACTTCCGCACCCGCCGGGTGCGCGGACCTCGGGGGGTGCTGGTGCTCCAGGCCCTGGGTGGCGACAGGTACCAGGCCCGCGCCGAGAGCCTACGCCAGGCCCAGGTGGAGGAGCTCTACATCGGCGAGCGTGTGTATCTCATGGGGGCGCGTCCCCGCAGCCTGCTCAACCCGGCCATTGCAGAACTCGATGAGAGGCTCGGCCGGATCTCGCTTCCTCCCCCAGCTCCGACGGCGGTGCTGCGCCAGCGGATCACCGAGGAGCTGGTGGCCGGGGGCTGGATCACCGGCCAGGCCGCGGGCGGCGGGCTGCTGCTGGAGGCCGGCCTGCGCCGCTCTGGAGCCGAGCTGCACCTCGTGCTGGAGCCGACCGACCTCTATCCGGCGCTGTTGCGGCTCGCCGCGGGGTTTTCCCACCACCAGATCGACCTCGGTGCAGTACTGGTGGCAGACGGCGCGCTGGCTCAGAAGTACCGCTCCAAGACGTCTCTTCCGCCCGCCTCGCTGGAACGGGCGAAGCGGGACGTCGAGGCGCTGCCCTTCCTGGTGCAGTGGCCGCTGTGCCTGTTCGCGCTCTCGCTGCGCCGCACGCTCAAGCGGGGCACCTGAGCGCGTCTCCGCCCCCGGTCTTCGCCCCCTTCGGTTTCGTGGAAAGAGCCCTGAACTTCAGACCGGCCGGGACCCTTCAGGGCACGGCGATTTGCATGGGCAGGCCAGTGGGGGAAGCGGATTTTTCACCGAGGAAGATCTGCTCGATCGGGGCCGGGGCGCCGTCGATCTTGAGATCGACCAACATCTTGCGCAGCCCCGGGACCTTGAGATCGAGCCCGTCCTCGCCCTCTCGCAGCGTGGTCGAGAACATCACGATCCGGTCGCCGTTGTTCTTGGCCCAGCCCGGACCCTTCTCGTCGATCCGCTTCAGCTCCTTGAGCGGGCGGTCGAGGTCCAGCCGGCCCTCGAAGAGCACGGGCTTGCCCGCGTTCGTGAAACGGACGTGGATGCCCTCGGTGTCCTGCCACAGGAAGAGCCCGACCTTCTGGCCGGGGGTGTAGGCGGGTTTCCCCCTGAGCAGCGCGCCCGCCACCGGCACCGGCTTGGGCTTGGGGGCGTCGGTCTTGGCCGGCGCACCGGCCGCCGGGGCCACCGGCGGCGTCTGGGCCCACGATGGCACGGACGAGGCGAACATGAAGACGACGAGCGAGAACGTCACGGCGAGGCGGAGCGGCATACGACCTCCCGGGTTGGAACAGCGGCGATGGTATTGAGCTTGCGTGGCCTCGTCAAGCCAAATGACTCACGTCTTTTCTTGACACGGTGCGCCGGGATCGCATACATGGGCGGCGTTTCATTGCCTTCCACCGGGAAAGGAGAGCTTCCATGTCGAAGATGACCCTTTGTCTCTCGCTCAGTCTGGTCCTGTGTTTCGGGGCCGCCGCCAACGTCTTCGCCGACGACGAGAAGTCCACCGAGGCCGGCTTCGAAGGCTGGGACAGCGACAAACCTGCCGACAAGCCGGCGGCCAAGCCAGAGGAGAAGCCCGCCGACAAGCCTGCCGACAAGCCCGCCGAGCAACCGGCGGAGAAGCCTGCCGAGGCGCCCAAGGCGCCCGAGGTGGGCGCCGGCGCCAACGCCCCGGGGAGCCACCCCAACATCGTTCCCACCGTGAGCACCCAGTACGGCGCGCTCACCATCCTGGGCGTGTTCCAGACCCTGTTCGACAACAACATCATCCTCAAGAACGCCCCCACCGACACCCACTACACCAAGATGAGCTTCGACTTCCAGCGGGCACGCATCATCCTCAAGGGCCACCTGGTTTCCGAAAACCTCACCTACTTCTTCCAGGGTGACGCGCGCAACATGCTATCCTTCGCGCTCGACATGTTCGCGGGCTACAAGTTCGGCGCGTCCGGCTTCTCCTTCCGGGTGGGGCGCTTCGTTCCCGAGTTCGGCTATATGATGCCCCGCAACACCGCCGACCTCGCCGCCATCAACTACCCGCTGTACATCACCAACGGCCGCTTCGCGGTGTGGCGCCAGATCGGCATCGAGGCCATGTACCAGAAGGACGCGCTCCAGCTCCGCCTGGGCGTGTTCAACGGCTTGCTCTACGACCAGCTCCAGATCAACCCCTCGGACGTGTACATGCAGATGGGCACGGTCACCATCGGTGGCACCGACTACACCAACTACTCGGACAACAACAAGATGAAGGACTTCCTGCTGCGCGCGAGCTACAAGGTGTCCAAGGAGCTCTCGCTGGACTTCTCGGGCTGGTTCGGCTTCCCGGTGAGTTTCACCAACGCGGACGAGAACGACTTCGTGTTCATGGGCGGTCCCGGCTTCGAGTACAACGACGGCAAGCTCCACCTCATCGGCGAGGTCATGTTCCGGGCAATCAAGTTCGGCGACGACGCCGCCGATCCGGGCTCGCTCACGGGCCTCGGCGCCTGGCTCCACGGCGGCTACCGGCTCACCGACGTCGTCGAGGGCATCCTGCGCCTCGACCTCTCCGACCCCATCATGGGCAAGGACGCCAACGACATGCTGATGCGCGTCACCACCGGCGCCCACTTCTGGCTGGAGGAGAAGCACTTCCGTATCCTCACCAACCTGTTCGTGGACATCCCGGTAGAGGGCGACAACCGCCAGGTGCCGATGGGCATCCAGGTCCAGTTCGCCGCACTGTGGTAGACGCGCCGCGAAAGGTCTGACCTCCCCCGGCCCTTCCTCCACGATTTTCGGGCGCTCTTCGTAATCCAGGTTCCAGCCACTCCGGTTTTCCCCGGTTTCGCTTGACACCCCAGTCAACGCGTGCTACGAAGCTCCCGCGAAAAAATCGGTAGCAGCGAAAAAGCGGCGTCTGCCTTTCTGATAACCCCCAAGGAGGAGATTGAACATGGCCGAGAAGAAAGAAAAGGAAGAGGTGTACGCGCCCCCCAAGGCTTTCTCCAAGAACGCCTGGGTGAAGTCCATGGCGGAGTACAAGAAGCTCTACGAGGAATCCATCAAGGATCCCGACAAGTTCTGGGCGCGCGAGGCCGAGAACTTCTACTGGAAGCAGAAGTGGACCAAGGTCCGCTCCTATGATTTCAACGACAAGATCGACATCAAGTTCTTCCAGGGCGCCAAGACCAACATGTGCTACAACGCGGTGGACCGCCACGCCGAGGGCCAGCGCAAGGACAAGGTGGCCATCCTGTGGGAGGGCAACGAGCCCACCGAGTCGCGCAAGATCACCTACGCCCAGCTCAAGGACGAGGTGAGCAAGTTCGCCAACGTGCTCAAGAAGCTCGGCGTGAAGAAGGGCGACCGGGTCAGCATCTACCTGCCCATGATCCCCGAGCTGCCCATCTCCATGCTGGCCTGCGCCCGCATCGGGGCCATCCATTCCATCGTGTTCGGTGCCTTCTCCGGCGAGTCGCTGGCCGACCGCATCCTGGACTCCAAGTGCACCGTGCTCATCACCTGCGACGGCACCTTCCGCGGCGCCAAGGCCGTGTCGATGAAGGCGAACGCCGACAAGGCCATGGACATCGTGCAGAAGAACGGCCACAAGATCGAGCACTGCATCGTGTACGAGCGGGTGGGCCAGGGCAAGGGCATCGAGACCCCCATGGTGAAGGGCCGCGACGAGTGGTGGCACGACCTCATGAAGGGCGCCTCCACGGATTGCCCGGTGGAGTGGATGGACGCCGAGGATCCGCTGTTCATCCTGTACACCTCCGGCTCGACCGGCAAGCCCAAGGGCGTGCTGCACACCACCGGCGGCTACATGGTGTACACGGCGACCTCCTTCAAGAACATCTTCGACTACCACGAGGACGACATCCACTGGTGCACCGCCGACATCGGCTGGATCACCGGCCACAGCTACATCGTGTACGGGCCGCTGTGCACCGGCGCCACCACGGTGCAGTTCGAGGGCATCCCCACCTACCCGGACGTGTCGCGCTTCTGGCAGGTCATCGACAAGCACAATGTCACCATCTTCTACACCGCCCCCACCGCGTTGCGCTCGCTCATGCGCGAGGGCGAGGCCCCGGTGAAGAAGACCAGCCGCAAGTCGCTGCGCCTGCTCGGCACCGTGGGCGAGCCCATCAACCCCGAGGCCTGGAAGTGGTACTACAACGTGGTGGGCGAGAAGCGCTGCCCCATCGTCGACACCTGGTGGCAGACCGAGACCGGCGGCATCTTGATCACCCCGCTGCCCGGCGCCACCCCGCTCAAGCCCGGCTCGGCCACCTTCCCGTATTTCGGGGTGGTCCCGGTCCTGGTGGACGAGAACGGCAAGGAGATGACCGGCCCCGGTTCGGGCCGCCTGTGCATCAAGGAGCCGTGGCCCGGCATGATGCGCACCGTGTACGGTCAGCACCAGCGCTTCAAGGAGACATACTTCACCATCTTCCCGGGAATGTACTTCACCGGCGACGGCTGCCGCCGTGACGAGGACGGTTACTACTGGATCACCGGCCGGGTGGACGACGTGCTCAAGGTCTCCGGCCACCGCCTGGGCACCGCCGAGATCGAGAGCGCCCTGGTGAGCCACTCCAAGGTGGCCGAGGCCGCCGTGGTGGGCTACCCGCACGACGTGAAGGGCGAAGGCATCTACGCCTACGTGACGCTCAAGGCCGGCGTGGAGAAGACCGACGACCTGCGCAAGGAGCTGGTGGCCCACGTGCGCAAGCAGATGGGCCCCATCGCCACACCGGACTTCATCCACTGGGCGGACGCGCTGCCCAAGACCCGCTCGGGCAAGATCATGCGCCGCATCCTGCGCAAGATCGCGGCCAATGAGCTCGACAACATCGGCGACACCACCACGCTGGCCGATCCCAGCGTGGTCCAGACCCTCATCGAGACCCGCGTGAACCGCAAGTAGGCGCGCTCGCAGAAGCGCATCGAGGCCCGGCCTGCGCCGGGCCTTTTTTTTGGGGGAGATTTCCATCCCTGGCCCTTGTCAAGATCTGTCGGAGGACATAAACATCGGCATGGCCGAGAGCGCGACCCGCACCAGCCCAAAGGGGTGCCGGCGCCAGGAAGGAGGATGACTGCGATGGTTGACGAGGCGTTGCATGACGTGGTGATCCTGGGGGCCGGGCCGGCCGGTCTGGCGGCGGCGATCTACACCACGCGCAGCCGGCTGGATACGGTGGTGCTGGACGCCCAGGGCGGCGGCGGGCAGCTCGCCATCATCGATCGCATCGAGAACTACCCCGGCTTCGACAAGGCCGTGACCGGCATGGAGCTCTTCGAGGCCATGCGGCGTCAGGCCGAGGGCTTCGGCGTGCAGGTCGGCTTCGACCAGGCGCAGAAGCTGGAAGCGGACGATGCGTCGGTGACCGTCATCGGCGACGCCGGCCGCTACCGCGCCCGGGCGCTCATCGTGGCCACCGGGGCGCGCCACCGCGAGCTGTGCATCCCCAGCGAAGAGCGGCTCAAGGGCCGCGGGGTGAGCTACTGCGCCACCTGCGACGGGAACTTCTTCGCGAAAAAGCCGGTGGCCGTCATCGGTGGCGGCGACACCGCCGTGAAGGAGGCCATCTACCTGTCCCGTATCGTTGAGAAGGTGTACCTGGTCCACCGCCGCGATCGCCTGCGGGCGGAGGCGCTCCTTCAAGAGCGCATCCGCGAGCGGCCCAACGTCGAATTCTGCTTCGACTCGGTGGTGGACGAGATCGAGGGGACGGATGCGGTGAGCGGAGTGCGGCTCAAGAACACAAAGACCGGCGAGCTCCGCCGCATCGCGGTCGAGGGCGTGTTCGTGTTCGTCGGCATCCTGCCGAACGCGGAGTTCCTCTCCGGTCACGTCGATCTCGACCCGCTGGGGTTCGTGCGCACCGACCCCCGCATGCGCACGCGCCATCCCCGCATCTTCGCCGCCGGGGACGTGCGCGCCGATTCGGTGCGCCAGATCGGCGCCGCGGTGGGGGACGGCATCACCGCCGCGGTCACCATCCAGGAGATGCTGGACACCGAGACCCCGCCGCGCCGCTGCGGGCCCGAGTGCGCCATCTGAGCGCGCGCGGGTCCAGAGGCCCCCGCGACGTGCGCGGCGCTTGCCAAGCGGCCCGTCTTGATGCAGGCTGTGCCCCATGAAAACCACACTCCTCTTCGTTGTCGCTGCGTTTGCGCTCTCGCTCCTCGGCTGCAAGGGTTCCGACGCGCCCCCGCCGCCCAAGGCCGACGTCCCCAAGGCCGGCGAGGCGGGCCGTCCCCAGACCCCGCCGCCGCCCAACGTGGTGCGGGCCCCGGAGGCGCCGCAACTCCCCGCCCCGCCCGACGTGGCCGCCGTCCCGGCCGACGCCCAGAAGACCTCGAGCGGGCTCGCTTCCAAGGTGCTCCAGGCGGGCCAGGGCACCGTTCATCCCAAGGCCGAGGACGCGGTCAAGGTGCATTACACCGGCTGGACCACCGACGGAAAGATGTTCGACAGCAGCGTGGTGCGAGAGAAGCCGGCCACCTTCCCGCTCAACCGCGTCATCCCCGGTTGGACCGAGGGCGTGCAGCTCATGGTGACCGGCGAGAAGCGCCGCTTCTGGATCCCCGAGGAGCTGGCCTACAAGGGCCGCCGCGGGCCGCAGGGCATGCTGGTGTTCGACGTGGAGCTTATCGACATCCTGGCCGCGCCGCCGGTGCCGCCCGACGTCCAGGCCCCGCCCAAGGACGCCAAGAAGACCCCGAGCGGGCTCTCCTGGAAGATCCTCAAGAAGGGTTCGGGCACGGCCCACCCCGGCCCGACCAGCAAAGTCACGGTGCACTACAGCGGCTGGACCACCGACGGCAAGATGTTCGATAGCTCGGTCACCCGCGGCGAGCCCATCACCTTCCCGCTCGACGGGGTCATCCCCGGCTGGACCGAGGGCGTGCAGCTCATGGTCGAGGGCGACAAGGCGCGCCTGTGGATCCCCGAGGAGCTGGCCTACAAGGGCCGGCCCGGGCCGCAGGGGATGCTGGTCTTCGACGTGGAGCTGCTCAAGATCCAGTGAGGCCGCACGTCGTCATTCTGCCGGCCTGCGCCATGTCCTTCATCGGTTGCTCCTCCGATCCATGCTTCTTCGACAACGGAGTTGATCCACCGGATGCCGCGGACGGTGGCGGCGGATGACGCGCCCGGAGACTTACGCCCCGGTGGCGCTCGAGCTGAATTTCTGCGCTTCCCGCGGGAGGTGGCGCCGGGTGGTCGAGGCCAAGGCCATGCGGATTTTTCCCGCCTCGCGTTCCAGGGCGACGGACTGGCCCGAGACGGCGAGCTGGCCAGTCTGTGAATGCGGCGCGAGTTCCAGAAGCTCATCAACTTGAAACGCTGGATCCGGTTTCTTCCTGGTTCGCTCCGGGCTAGAATCTCTCCGGCTCATGCAGGAGGTGGGACATGAGACGGGCGCTGCTTTGGACGGGGATGTCGTGGCTGCTGCTTCCTGTTGCGCTCGCGGACGTCGGGGACAACAGCGTAGGCATGAACCTCCACATCGGCCCGCAGTCGTTCATCGACGCCGCGGCCGACCTGGGGGTGGGCTGGGTGCGCATGGACGCCAACTGGTTCGCGCTCGAGCCTTCGCGCGACGGCTACGACTGGGGCTGGCTGGACGCCTCGGTCGACCGCGCCACCGCCGCCGGCCTGCGGGTGTTTCTCACCCTGGGCTACACCCCCGCCTGGGTCGCCCGCCACGGGGACAGCGATGGCGATCCGGGCAACGACTGCCCCGACGACTCGCTCGACTGGGCGGATTTCGTGGCCGACGCCGTCACCCACTACCGCGCGCGCGGGGTGACCCACTTCGGCCTGTGGAACGAGCCCAACCTGGGGCAGTTTTTCGAGGGGACGGTGGAGGAGTACGTGAGCCTCATCGTGCTCCCCGGAGCGGCGGCGCTGCGCGGTGTGTGCGCCGACTGCAAGGTGCTGGGGCCGGATCTCGCCAACGTGGGCGATTGCGACGACTACCTCGAGCGGGTGCTGCAACTCGCCGGGCGCGGCGCCTTCGACATCATCACCCACCACAGCTACAACGGCTTCAGCGAGACCGGCTGGCAGATCTGGGACGGGGACGGGTTCATCAACGTCCTCGACGACCAGCGTTTCCCCTTCACCCGCCGCGACCTGCGCCAACTCCTCGACGCGGCCGGCTACAACGGCGAGGTGTGGATCACCGAGACCGGCTACCGCGCCACCCCCATCGGCGACGCCACCAATGAGAACCTCCAGGCCACCTACGTGCGCCGGGTGCTGGAGGAGCAGCTCAAGCGCGCCTGGTACACCGCGAGCTTCTTCTACGAGATCTGCGACTGCGGGGTGGACCAGCCGGGCTGCACCATCGACGGTTTCGGCCTGATGCGGCCCACCGCGGGGCAGTTCGACACCCGGCGCTTCCCGCAGGATTTTCGGCTCAAGCCGGCCTTCCTGCTGCTGCGGCAGTTCATCGCCGATCACCCCGAGATCACCGGCCGCGAGCCGCCGCCCCAGTGCGGCGATGGCATCGACAACGATCGCGATGGGCTCACCGACCTCGAGGACCGCGGCTGCACCTCGGCCACCGACAACGACGAGTCGGACGATCCGGCGCGAGCGCGCCTGGACGCCTATTGCCTGGAAGCGCGGCCGGTACTGGACGGCGATCTGGGAGAGTTTGGCCCGGAGGGCTGGATCACGCTACCCGCCTCTGCCTGGCACGGCACCGAACCGCTGGGCGCGGGCGATCTTTCGGTGCGGCTCTCGGCCCGCTGGACGGCCGAGGGGCTCTTCTTCGGCGTCGAGGTCCAGGACGACGTCCACGACAACAGCCACCCGCCGGCGGACCTGTGGCAGGGCGACAGCGTGCAGCTGGCCTTCGACGTGGGACGGAACGGCGGGCTGGCCTATGACAGCACCGACGATCACGAGATCAACTTCGCCCTGTCGAACGACCTGCCGGCGACCTTCCGCTACCGCGGCCCGAGCGGCGCCTCCGACGACTTCGGCCTGGCGGTGCTGCGCCGGGAGGATCGGACCTCCTACGAGATCCGCATCGGCCCGACGGCGCTGCCTGGCCTGGCCCTGGCGGCGGGGTCGCTTTCGAACTTTTCGTTCCTGGTCAACGACGCCGACGGCGCCGGCCGGGTGGGGTGGATGGAGTGGACGCCGGGGATCGGCATGGCCAAGGCGCCGGCCTACTACGCGAGATTGCCCTGTCCGCCACCTGTAGCGGCGGCCTCCAGCCCGACGGGGGAAGCGACGCCGGGTTTGACGCCGGGAGCGACGCGGGGGCCGACGGTTCTGACGCTTCCGCCGACGCCGGTCATGACGGGGGGGGCGACGCTGGTAGCGACCCGTCACCCGACCCGGACGTAGATGCCGGGAGCGACGCCGGGCCCGACGGGGGTGGGGACGGCGAGGTCGGCGGCTCGGGGTGCGGCTGCGCCTCGGCCCCGTGGGGCGGAGGCGTTCTCTTGCTCTGGCTGGCGCTGGTGCCTTGGCGGCGAAAGCCGCTTTCCCGCCGACGCGGTTCACGCTAGAATCCCCCCGCCATCCCGGCGGGAGGTCTTTCATGGTGCGTCTGGTTGTGTTCGTCGCGCTCGCGGCTGTGGTTTGCTCCGCGGGGTGCCGCCACCCCGATTTCGGGCCCGATGCGTGCGAGGGCGTCACTTGCTCGGGTCACGGGACCTGTGAGGTGGTCCAGGCCCAGCCGGTGTGCCGCTGCGAGAGCGGGTTTGTGGCCCAGGCGCTCGAGTGCCTGCCCGAGTCCGACCCGTGCGCTCATCTCTCCTGCGTGAGTGGCACCTGCCGGGTACAGGGGACGAGCGCCGTGTGCGAGTGCGATGTGGGGTACGCTGGCGCCGCCTGTGACGAATGTGCCCCGGGTTACCATCGGGAAGGTTCGCTGTGCGTCCCCGACGTGGCCGACCCCTGCAACCCCAACCCGTGCGATGAGCCCCACCGCACCGTGTGCCAGCCGGAGGGCGCTGCATTTTCCTGCCAGTGCGTGAGCGGCTACCACCTCGAGGGTGAACAGTGTGTCCCGGACGCGACCGGCCCCTGCACCCCAAACCCCTGCCACGAGCCTCACCGCACCGTGTGCGTTCCAGACGGGGCGACTTTTTCATGCGCCTGCGAGGGCGGCTACCAGGACAACGATGGCAACGGCACTTGCCTGGCGAACTGCTTCACGGCCGGGCTCGCCTGCCCTCCGGGACAATTGTGCGACGACTCCTCCGGCACGGCCGCCTGCGTCCCGGGAGAGAAGCCGCCCATCTACATCGCCTTCCAGTGGCACATGCACCAGCCCATCTACTGGCCCTACGAGAGCGTGGTGGTCACCGAGCAGAACGCGCGCATGCCGTTCTCCGTCTACCAGGTCCACCTCGATCGCAGCGGGCCCTATACCGGCTGGCCGCGCGACGCCATCGACGCCTGCCGCGGCCTGCCTTGGTGCGGAGCGCAGGTGTCGTTCTCGGGCTCGCTCATGGAGAACCTGAGCGCGCTATCCGCGGCCGGGGTGGGCTTCAGTAACTGGACCGCGCCGTGGCGCGAGGCGTCGGCCTGGACCACCGCGCGCGGCAACCCGCGGCTGGCCTTCGTGGCCTTCGGGTATCACCACCCGCTCATGGGGCTCATCGGGCCGGGCGATCTCCGGCTCCAGGTGGCGTTGCACCGCACCGCGCTCCAGCGCGCCTTCCAGACCGCGCCGGCGCGGGGGATGTTCCCGCCGGAGTGCGCCTTCTCCGAACGCATGATCCCGGCGCTGGCGGAGGAGGGCATCGAGTGGGTGATGGTGGACAACGTGCACTTCGACCGGGCGCATCGCGACTACCCCTACAGCCCCGCCTCCAACCTGCCGCCGCCGAACCGAGCCGAGCAGGTCAACCGCGCCGCCACCGGCTGGGTGCAGCTTCGGGACCTGTGGGCCCCCTCGCCGGTCTCGGCGCCGTGGGGCTACCAGCCGCACTGGGTGGAGTGGACCGATCCCGAGAGCGGTGAGAAAACGCGCCTGGTGGCCGTGCCCGCGGCGCGCTACGAGGGCAACGAGGACGCGCGCGGCGGGTTCGGGGCCTTGCAGTACGAGAAGGTGCTCAGCCAGCTCGAGCCCTATAACCTGGATCCGGCGCACCCCATGCTGGTGCTGCTGCACCACGACGGCGACAACTACGGCGCCGGAACCGAGAGCTATTACCACGGGAACTTCCAGGCCTTCGTGGCCTGGGCCGCGGCCAACAGCACGCGCTTCGTGCCCACCACCGTGCAGGACTACCTGGACCGCTTCCCGCCCGCGCCCGACGACGTCATCCACGTGGAGGACGGCGCCTGGAGCGGGGCCGACAACGGCGACGCCGAGTTCTCCAAGTGGAACGGCGCGCCGGACGCCGAGGGGTACTCGCCCGACCGCAACTCGTGGGCGGTGGTGGTGGCGGCCGAGAACCGGGTACGCACCGCCGATTCTCTCGCGCTCCGCACCTCCATCGAGGACATCCTGGACAACGCCGGCACCGACACCGACCGCGCCTGGCACTACTTCCTCAACGCCGAGACCAGCTGCTACTGGTACTGGGACAACTCGCTGGGCGGCCTGTGGGACAGCCACCCCACCCGCGCGGCCAACCTGGCGGTGGAGTACGCCGACCGGGTCATCGCCGGCGGAGACGGAACCGATGCCATCGGCCCCACCCTGTACCTGCCGCAGCGGCGGCCCTTCAACCCCGGACTCGACGGTGCGCCGGCCGACGTGGAGATCTGGACGCTGGCCTACGACGTGGCGGGCCTTGCCGAGGTGGTGCTCCTGTACCGTCGCGACGGCGACGGCGTGCGCACGAGCGAGAACGACCTCTACGCCGGCGGGAGCTGGACGGAACTGCCCATGTTGGAGGCTCCGCTGCCTCCCCCGCGCAGCGATCCTTTGCCGGCCTACCGGGCGGCGCGCTACACCGCCACCGTCACCGGCCAGCGCGAGGCCCTGCTCGACTACTACGTGCGCGCGAGCGACTCGCGCGGCAACGTCACCCGCTCGCCCATCCAGCACGTGTGGATCGGCAGCGCATCTTCCGGTGGCGGCAACTGGACGCCCGAGCGGCCAACCCGAAACGACGTGATCACTGTGTTCTGGGACCGGCCGGCGAAGCTCCACTGGGGCGTGGACGCCAGCCTGCACGGCGGCGTGTGGCAGCCGCCCCCCGCGGAGTACTGGCCCGCGGGCTCGGTGTTGTGGAGCGACGGCAGGGCCATCGAGAGCCCGCTCGCCGGCCCCGACGGTAGCGGCCGCTACACCATCGACATCGGGCCGTTCAACCAGACGTCGGTTGCCGAGGTCGACTTCGTCTTCCACAACGACGACGGGAGCTGGTCCCGCCCGGACCAGACCATCCCCATCGCTCCGTGAGCGAAGGTCGCGCGCGCCATGCGGAAGCTCGTCCTTCTGCTCGTCGGCTGGATCGCTTCGGCGTGCCTTTCCCCCGGCGCCGAATGCCCCGACGGCCACTGTCTCCACGGGAGCTGCGTTCGCGAGGGCGGGGGATTCACCTGCCGCTGCGACAGCGGCTGGGCCGGCGAGCGCTGCGACGCGTGCGCCGATGGTTTCCACCTCGCGGGCGGCGAGTGCCTGCCCGACGACGCCTGCACCCCGAACCCTTGCCGCCACGGTGCCTGCTCGCTGGCGGGCGGCGCGGCGGTGTGCGTCTGCCAGGACGGCTGGGCGGGCGAGCGCTGTGACCGCTGCGCCGACGGCCTGCAGGACCACGACGGGGACGGTGCCTGCCGGCCGGACTGCGCCCATAGCGGGCTCTCCTGTGCGCCGCTTGTCTGCAGCGATCTGGCTGGCGAGGCGCGCTGTCAGGGGTCGCGCTCGTGCGCCGTGCGGGTGCGCTACCGCCCCGCGGGCCCGCCCCCACGGGCGATATACCTGCGCGGCGAGTGGAACGGGTGGGACCTCAGCGAGCCGCTCGCGCCGGAGCCCGACGGCAGCCTGTCGCGGGAGATCACGCTCCCCGCCGGGGACTACGGCTACAAGCTCTACGACCCGGACGCCGACCGCTGGTTCCTCGACGAGGCCAACCCCTACACCAAGTGGATCGCCGGGGTGCAGAACTCGCGCCTGCGCGTGCCCGACTGCGAGCGGCCGTTGCTCTACCTGGTGCGCCCCGTCGAACTCGGCGCAAACGCGATCTCCTTCGCCGTGCAGGCTGCCCCCGGCCGCGCCGGGGCAGCCATCGATGCGACGAGCGCCTCCGCCAGCCGCAACCGGTTGGCTGTGCCCGGTGCCTTCGATGAGCGCACCGGCCGATTCGAGATCCGGCTGGAAAACCTCCCTGCCGGAAAGCACTCGTTCCGCTTCGAGGTCCGCGACCAGGCCGGCCGGGCGGCGGATCCCTTGTATCTGCCGCTGTGGCTCGAAGCCGAGCCCTTCGACTGGCGCGACGCGGTGCTGTACTTCCCCATGATCGACCGCTTTCGCAACGGGGACGCCTTGAACGACGGGCCGAGCGCCAACGTGGACCCCAAGGCCAACTGGCAGGGCGGCGATTTCACGGGGCTGCGCGCCGCCATCGAGGATGGTTTCTTCGACGACCTGGGGGTGAACACCCTGTGGCTCTCCTCGGTGTCGCAGAACACCGCCGGCGGCTGGCCGGGGAGCGACGGCCGCTCCTACTCCGGCTACCATTCCTACTGGCCCGTCTCCAGCGGGCACAGCGCGGCGCGGCCGCTCGCGGGCGTGCAGCCGGTGGAGCCGCACTTCGGCTCGGCCGAGGAACTGCGGCGCCTCGTCGACGCGGCGCACGCGCGCGGCATGCGGGTGATCGCCGACCTGGTGCTCAACCACGTCCATCAGGAGAGCCCGTTGTGGGCGCTCCACAAGGACGACCAGCCGCCCTGGTTCAGCCCGCTCTACGTGTGCGGCTGGGACCGCCCCATCGAGTGCTGGTTCGCGCCGTACCTTCCGGACATCGACTACACCAACCTGGACGCGCTGGAGACGATGATCGAGCACGCCGCCTGGCAGCTTTCCGAGTTCGATCTGGACGGCTTCCGGGTGGACGCGGTCAAGCACTTCCTCCACGACGTGGGGTGGGCGTTGCGGGCCCGGCTCGACGAGACGGTGGGTTCTGGTGCCCGGCCGTACCTCTTGGGCGAGACCTTCACCGGCGAGGACGGGGCGGGCCAGATCGCCGAGTACCTCGGGCCGCGCGAGCTCGACGGGCAGTTCGACTTCCCTCTCTACTGGCAGATCGTCAAGACCTTCCTGCGCGAGGAGCAGGGCCTGGACCGGCTGGCCGAGCGGGTGGCCGAGGTGCGTGCCGCCTACGGCACGGCGGTGATGTCGACCTTCCTCGGCAACCACGACGTGTGCCGGGCGCTCTCGCACGCCGCCGGAGACATCGCCGATCTGTGGGGCAACGGCGCGCGCGAACAAGGCTGGAGCGATCCGCCAACGCTACCAGCCGGCGAGCTTCCCTTCCAGCGGCTTCGGCTGGCCTGGACGTTTTTGTTCACCATGCCCGGGGTGCCGCTCGTGTACTACGGCGACGAATTCGGCCTGGAGGGCGCGGGCGATCCCGACAACCGCCGGAGCATGCGCTTTTCCGGGCACACCTCGCAGCAGCTCCTCACCCAGGAGCACCTGCGGCGCCTGTCCTTCGCCCGCCAGGCCCATCCGGCCCTGCGCCGGGGCGAGCCGGTGAGTCTGCTACTCGATCCGGACGGACTGTTCTGGGCGTACGGCTCGCAGCACGAGGGCGACCGCGCGCTGGTGGCCCTCAACCGGGACGCCCAGAGCCGCGCGCGGGAGATCCCGGTCGGCGCGCTCGGGCTGTCCGACGGCCAGCTCCTGTACGACGCCGTCGGTGGCGAATCGCTCCGCGTGAGCGGGGGACGCGTCGCGCTTACGGTGCCGGGGCGCGGCTCGGTGGTGCTGGTGCTGCCCGATGCCTGCCACCCCAACCCGTGCCTGGAGGCCGGGCGAGGCGTGTGCGAGCCACTTTCCGCGGGCCGTCACCGCTGCCGCTGCGATGCCGGCAGCCACGAGTTCGGCGGTTCGTGCCTGCCGGTGTGCAGCGGCGGGCAGGACCTGTGCCTGGCGGCGCGGCCCAGCTTCTACAGCCTGCCCTCGGCGAACGGCCACGGGGTGGCGGTGTACGACGTGCTGCGGCGGCGGGCGGCGGACCTGTACGAGCACCCGTACCAGGCCTTCGACGAGGGCGAGACCACCCGCGACGTGCTGTGGGACAGCTACCTCGGGCTGCGCGCGCCCCAGCTCAACGCCTGGCTGAGCCAGGTCCCGCTCGCGGAGGCCGGCTACCTCCAGGAGTCGGGCATCGTGCGAACCCGCCAGGAACTCTCCGGCCTGGAGGTGGAGAGCTTCTACTACGCGCCGTTCGAACTTTCTCGGCCGGCGCTGGGGGTCATCGGGCGGGTGGTGAACCGCCGGGCGGAGCCGGTCGAGGTGTCGCTGTATTCGCTGCACAACTTCCACCTGGGAAACGCGCCGGCAGCGGATCCGGCCCATCCCGACGCCGCTGGCGAGCGGGTGCTATACCGCGCCGATCGGGGCGCGCTGGTGGAGAGCGGGCCCGCCGGGGTGGTGGTGCACTGGCCGCTGTCGGCGCCGAGCCACCACGGCGCCTCGCCGGACAATCCGTACCATGCGCTCCTCGACGGGCGCGATCTTGCGGACACCCTCGATAGCGGTGTCGGCGACGACCGGGTGGCCGGGTTCCAGAAGGACTTTCATCTCGAACCGAATGGCGAAGGGTGGTTTGGGGTCGTCAGCGTGTTCTCTCCCGCGGCGGACGAGGCGGTGTTCGCCGAGCTGGAGGCGGTCTTTGGCGCTCGGGGAGCGCGCGCCGCGCTGGAGGAGGCGCAGGCCGCCTGGGAATCCTGGCGTACGCCGCCGCCGTCGGGGCTGACGCCAGCGGAGCGGGCGGTGTATCGTCAGGCCGAGGCGCTGCTGCGACAGGGGCAGGTGCGCGAGGAGCGCGCCAAGGCCCGGGGGCAGATCCTGGCCTCGCTGCCGCCGGGGCAGTGGAACATCGCCTGGGTGCGCGACATGTGCTACGCGGTGGCGGCCCTGGTCCGGCTTCGGCACTTCCCCGAGGCCCGCGAGGCGCTGCGTTTCATGTTGGAGGCGGACGCCGGCTTCTACCAGGCCGAGGTGGGTGTGCCGTACCAGATCAGCGTGGTGCGCTACTTCGGGCGGGGACGGGAGGAGAGCGACACCAACGCCGACGGGCCCAACATCGAGTTCGACGGGTTCGGGCTTTTTTTGTGGGTCCTGGCCGAGTACGTGAAGGCCTCCGGGGACGAGGAGTTCCTGGACCTCTACTGGACCACCGTCCGCGACCGGGTGGCGAACGTGCTGGTCGGCCTGGTCGATCCCGTGAGCGGCCTCGTTCGGCCGGACTCCAGCATCTGGGAGGTGCACTGGAACGGGCGGCAGAAAAGCTTCGCATACACCAGCGCCACCGCGGCCCGGGGCCTGTGCGCTGTGGCCGGGTTGGGCGAGGCGCGCGGCGAGACGGCCCTGGCCGAGAGCTGGCGCCAGGCCGGCGCCGGGATCCGCGACGCCATGGCGCTGCGGCTGCGGGACGCCGACGGCGCGCTGGCGGGGTCGCTGGAGGAGCTGGTGGCTGGCACGGGGGCGCGGGACGTGGCGGTGGTCGAGGCGCTGAACGGGGCGCTGTTCGATCCGCAGGGCGCCACCGCGCGGGCCACCCTGGACGCCATCGAGCTCGAGCTCGGCACCCGAACCGGCCTGGGGTTCTTCCGCAACGACGACGGCGGCTGGTACGACTCGCAGGAATGGGCGGTGGCGGGCCTGTGGGTGTCCTCCGCCGCGCGCCGGGCCGGCCGCGTGGAGCGGGCCGACCGGCTGCTGGGCTGGATCACGGTGCAGGCGCTGGCCAACTTCAACCTGGCGGCGGAGCTGCACGACCCGCTGGGAGGCGCCTACCTGGGCGCGGTGCCCATGATCGGCTACGGCGCCGGCGCCTACGTGCTAGCGCTCATGTCCCGGCTGGATCCGGCGCCTCTGGTTCCGGCCTGCGGCTCCTACGCGCGCTGAGACTCTCACTCGATACGGTAGCGCAACAGGCGGCACTCTAGGTCGCCGTTGAACACGGTCCAATACTTCTCGGGCTTGAGGGGGATGGCGCGCTGGATGGCGCGATCGCCCGAGAGCACCCCCACGGTATGGCCGGCGAGGCTGGCGAACACCCGCCCCATCTCGGAGAAGAAGCGCCGCTCGGCGGCGATGCGCTTCCCGTACGGTGGGTTGGTCAGGATCAGGCCCGGTGGAGAGAGCGGGGCGAGCTTGAGCACGCTGCCGCGGGAGATGACGATGTCCACACCGGCGGCGCGGGCGTTGGCCCGGGCGTTCTCGACCGCCTTGGCATCGATGTCGGAGGCCAGAATCGGCGGCGTGTCGCGGTGCGCGGCGGCGCGAGCCTCTTCGCGCAGCTCCCGCATGCGTCGCCGCAGGCCCTCGTCGAAGAGCGGCCAGCGTTCGAAGCCGAACTGCCGGCGCGCAAGGCCCGGGGCCCGGTCCGCCGCCAGCAGTGCCGCCTCGATGGCCAGGGTGCCCGAGCCGCACATGGGATCGCAGAAGGGGATACGACGGTTCCAGCCGATGAGGCGCAGCAAGGCCGCGGCCAGGGTCTCCTTGAGCGGGGCCTCTCCCGGCTGCGTGCGGTAGCCGCGCCGGTGCAGCGACTCGCCGGCGAGATCGAGGTACAGGGTGGCGTGGTTCTTATGCAGGTGCAGGAAGAGGTGGACATCGGGATCGTCTCGATCGACATCGGGACGCACGCCGTGGCGCGAGCGTTGTTGATCCACGATGGCGTCCTTGACCTTCTGCGCGGTGAAGTTGGTGTGGGTGAGCTGGCTATCCTTGCAGAAGGCGGTCACCGCCAGGGTGTGCCGCGGGGTGAGGTACGGTTCCCAGTCGACGGCGTACACGCCCTGGTACAGGGCCTCCTTGTCCGGCGCCGGAAAGCGCGCCAGCGGCAGCAGCACCCGCAGCGCCACCCGCGACCACAGGCACACCCGGAAGGCTTCGGGCAGCTCCCCGTCGAAGTGCACCCCACCCCGGTCGCAGCGCACCTTGGGCACGCGCAACCAACGCAGCTCATCGCGTAGGGCGGGCTCGGTCCCCTTGGCGGCGGTGGCGAAGAACTCCATGCCAGATCTCCTCACTCGTTTCGGGGCGCGTCGGGGGGTTGCGAAGCCTCGCCGTGCTCCAGGATGTCGATGGCGCTGCGCACCGCGGGGCCCTCGCCGAGCAAGAAGAGCACGTCGCCGGCCTCGAACCGCTGCGCCAGAACCGGCTGTGCCACCTGGCCCTGCCGCCGCACCGCCAGCACCAGCGCACCGCTGCGGCTGCGCAGATCGAGCTCGAGAGCGCTCTGGCCGCAGGCGTGTGCCGACTCGCGCACCAGGAAGGTCTCCACCTTGAGATCGGCCAGCTCGGACATGTCGGCGAAGCTCGGCCGGGGGACGACCAGGGGCCGTTCGCTCTCTTGGGTTGTCCGGCGGGCCTCGCGGATTCGCTCGACGATGAGGTTTCGTGCCACCCCCATGCGGCGCAGCACCCGGGCCGTCATCTCCATGCCGGACTCCAGCTCCTCGACGATGGCGTCGGCCACCCCCAGCCGGCGCAGGCTGGCGGCCTCGGCCAGGTAGCGGCTGCGCACCAACACCGGGAGCTCGGGCGCGGCCCGCCGCACCGCGTCCACCACCCGGCGCGCCCCGGATGGATCGTTGATGAGCAGCGAGAGCAGTCGGGCGCGGCGCACCTGGGCATGCTCCAGCGCCTCCAGGCTGGTGGCATCGCCGTAGTACACTGGCAGGTTGCGGGCCCGGGCCCGGCGCACGGTTTCAGCGTTGAGTTCCAGCACCAAATAGGGCAGCCCGAGCTCCGAGAGCGCCTGGCACAACATCTGCCCGCCTGGGCCGAATCCCACCACCACCACGTGCCCCGACAGGGTGGCGTGCTCTGGGGACGGCTCGTCCATGCCGCGCACACCGAGCAGGCGCTCCAGGGGCCGCAGCAGCCGCTCCCCGGCGGTGACGTGGGGCGCCAGGCGCATCACCAACGGGGTGAGGAACATGCTCAGCACGCCGGCGCACCACAGCGCCCGGGTCTGCGGGGAATCGATGAGCCCCAACCGGCTGCCGGCGGCCACCACCACGAAGCCGAACTCGGAGAACTGCGCCAGCGAGGCGCCAGAGAGCCAGGCCACCCGGGCCGGCAGGCGCAGGGCCAACCCCGCCAGGGCGGCCACCGCCGCCTTGCCCGCCACGAGGCCCAATAGCAGGATCCCCACCAGCGCTGGTTGCTGGAGGATCACCCGAACGTCGAACAGCATGCCCATGGATATGAAGAAGAGCGAGGTGAACGCCGCGCGCAGCGGCAGCACGTCCGCCAGCGCCCGGCGCCCGAAGTCGCTCTCCGAGAGCACCATGCCGCCCAGAAACGCTCCCAGCGCCAACGACAGGCCCAGCAGCGAGGTGAGCCAGGCGGTCCCCAGGCACACCCCGAGCACCGCCAGCACGAAGATCTCGCGAGAGCGCAGGCGATCCACGCGGGTCAGCACCCGCGGGAGCAACCAGCGGCCGAGCAGCACCGCGCCGGCCAGCAGGGCGGCCGCAACGGCCAGCGCCTGGAACACGCTGCCCGAGGGCGCTTGCTGCGGGGCCTTGCCCGCCAGCAGCGGCAACAACAGCACGATGGGGATGACGCACAGGTCCTGGAAGATCAGCGTTCCCACCACCAGCCGGCCGTGGGGCGCGTCTAGCTCTCCGCGCGCGGACAGCTCCTGCAAGACGATGGCGGTGCTGGAGAGCGCGAAGGCGAGCCCGTAGAACAGCGAGCGCGCCGGCGTCTCGCCGAGCAGGAACGAGAGCCCGGTGACCGCGCCGGTGGTGAGGCCCACCTGGAGCAGGCCGCCCAGCACTACCTGGCGCGCGATGTGGCGGAGCCGCCGCAGGGAGAACTCCAGGCCCACCGAGAACAGCAGCAGCACCACGCCCACCTCCGCCAGGGTCTCGATGCGCTGCTCGCTCTTGACCAGCGCCAGCCCGTTGGGGCCGAGCAGCATGCCGGCGGCCAGTAGACCGGCCACCACCGGGACGCGCAGCCGCGACAGCACCACCGTGCACAGCACGCCGGCCAGGGCGATGAGGACCAGCTCTCCCAGGTACGGGATTTCCACGTCAGGGACCTTCCGGGGAGGGGGCGAGGCCGCCGGATCCGGCCGGCACATCGAGGCCCGCCTCCCGCTCGAGTTCGTCGAGGAAGTTCTGCTCGGCGTCGCGGTTGTAGCGGTGGGCCGACTCCACCGCGCCGTAGATGGTGCCGCTGTAGAGAAACAGAGCGATGGCAGCCAGCAGGGTGCCCGCGCCGATGTGCCCGCCGCGAAAGGTGTCCGCCGCGGCGACGCCGAAGAGGCCGTTCACCGAGAGCGCCAGCAGCCCGGTGCCGGCCTCGCCCAGGTAGAGGTGCCCCAGGCCGGGGACGAGCGAGAGCACGCCAGCCAGCGCGGGGCTCTTTTTCGGGATGGCGGGAATGCGCAGCGCCTCGTCCGCCAGCCACAAGGCCCGCTCGGCCAACGCGTGTCCGGTTGGCAGGGAGAGAAATTGCTCGCGCGCCGCGGCGCCGAGACCCTGCCGCAGGAAGAGGCAGCCAGCGAGATAGCGGGCCTCCCCAACCAGTCGTGGGTCGGCTTCGTCGAGCAAACCAGCCAACAGCTCGCGCGCCGGAAGGAAACGACGTTCCCTCATCCAGGCGCGCGCGGCCTGCAAGCGAGCGGCCGGGCCCAGCGACGGGTCGTCGAAGAGCGATTCGAAGTAGGACAGGGCCGCGCCGCTCCTGCCGCCCGCCAGGTAGCTCAGGCCGATGCGAAGGCGGACCCGGCTGGCAAGCGGCGCCTCGGGGGAAAGGGACAGCACGCGCTTGTACTCGGTGATGGCGCGGTAGTAGTCGGATTCGGCGAACAGCGACTCGGCGAAGGCCAGCGCGCGCCGGACCTCTTCCCCGCCCGCGGGCGCGACCGGCTCGCCGCCCGGGGACGGCGCGGGGAGCATGAGCGTGGCCAGGACCAGGGCGAGTTCAGCCCGCATAGGACTCATCCTGTTCGATCGCCGACAGGGTCCAGTCGAAGTCCCCGCTGGCGATGTGGTTGTGGCAGAACTCGCAGCGGCCGTCCATGGCCACCTTCACCGGCGCGCCGCAGGAGGGGCAGGCGCTGTTGTCGCCCTTGGGCACGAAGCCGGCGCGACGGATGAAGGTCCAGTACTCGCTGAAATGCCGTGGCACCTTGCGCGAGCCGCCGACCACCTGGCCGCTGGCATCGATCTTGTAGTCGATCATGGAGGCGTGGATGCGCACGGTGGCGCTCTCGTAGAAGGCGTCGCGTCGCAAGCGCACCAGCTCGATGTTCTTCACCTGGACGTCCGACAGCACGTTGCGGATGCCCTTCTCCTGGTAGCGCAGCATCCAGAACAGGTGCATCTGGTACACCCGGTCGGTCTCGAAGGCCCGGGCCCTCTCCCAGCGGCCGCCGCTCCAGGCGTTCTGCAGCAGCAAGAACACCTCGCGGGCGCGCTCGACGAGGCGCTGGATGGAATCCTGGGGATTGCGCGCGACGAAGGCGCGCACCTCAACGTCCAGGTCGGGGTCGAACACGGTGGGCCGATCGGTGCCGCGCTCGGGCTGGTCCACCGGAAGCTCGAGCGAGGCGCGCGGGATGCGGGAGTAGTCGAGCAGCGAGTGGAGCTGCCACTGGAAGGCGCCCGGCCGCACCGCCTGGCCGCAGAAGGCGCACACTCCCTCGCGGTCGAGCTTCTCGCCGGCGCCACAGCTCGGGCAGGACAGGCTGCGCATGCGCTCCGGCGGCTGGGAAACCACGCCCGGCAGGCGCCGGAAGACGAGCTGGGTCGAGGTGAAATAGGTGGTGCTCCCGGAGGAGAGGGTCTCGGTGTAGTTGCCTTGCAGGGCGCAACTGATGGTGATCCACTCCGGCTCGAAGACGATGAGCTCGATGGCCAAAGAGCCCACGATGACGTGGGTCACCTGGGCTCGCTCGACGCCCGGCTCGCCGAGCGAGAGCTTCTGCCATAGCAGGTCCGAGAGGTACGGCCGCAGGCCCTCGAGGTTGGCGCCGCCGCGGGCTTCCTGGTAGCGGGCGTAGATCATCTGTGCGAAATCCAAAAACAACGGCTCCGAGAAGTTGGGGTCCTGCTCGCGCAGGCGGGCCAGGCTCTCGCGGCGGGGGCGGTTGTCTCCCGGCGGGAGGCCGCCCACCCAGGAGGCGGCCAGCACGGGCCGGTCGCGGCGCATGCGCGTGCGGAAGAACCAATAGGCGCTGGCGATGGCCAGCGCCGGCAAAGCGAACTCGGGGTTGCGCACCACGAACCACAGGAAGAAACCGAACAGCTCTCCATCTCCCCCACCCGAGTCGCCGAACCCGCCACCGCTGTCGCCGCCGCCGTAGCTCTCTCCGCCGCCCACCCGGGCCAGGACCGGCGACGCGAAGAGAGTGATCGCGGTCAGGAGCAACAGCCCCAAGCGGCGGCGTCTCATGGCAGCACCACCGGCCGGTTGGGGATCTCGTTCGGGTTGTCTGGTGCGGGAGGGAGGTGCTGCGAAAGCAACGGGCGCAGGATCTCGAAGCCCTGGCGAAAACCGGCCCGCATATCGCCCGAGCGCAGCGCGCGCTCCAGCTCCTTCGCCGCCAGGCCCAAATGGGAGTAGGGGATGCAGCGCTCGATGCCGACGTCCCACAGCAGCACGGCTTCCCGCTCCATCGCCGCGTAGAACCACAGCACTCCGGTGCGCTCGCGGGTGAGCGAGACGCCGCGCTCGGAGAACGTCTGGTGCGCCCGGGCCAGCACGGCGCCGCGGCGGCGACGCTGAGACGTGAGCAGCCGCCGGCACGGATCGGAGGCGCGCCCCGTCAGGTACCCCAGGCCGAAGGCCAGCGCCACGTCGAGGATCATCCAGTACAAAGAGAAGTCGATCGGGAGAAGAACGATCAGCAAGAACGTCGCACCGGCGAGCAGGGCGCCGGCCTTCCAGGGGACCTCGGGGTAGCGTTCGGCCCGGCGCGTAAGCACCAGCACCAGCTCGGCCGAGGTGGCGGCCTCGGTCGTGGCCACTTCCTTCTCCAGCTCATCCAGGAAAGACGATTTCACCCGCGCCTCGCGCCGCGCGCAGTATACCACCCCTCGGATGGATGCCCAAACAATCCAGGCGGCTAGCGGCTCGACAGCAGAACCGGGATGTGGAGTTCAGCGCGGGGGCGCAACCCCCTTTGAGTCCCCGAGGAACGACGGCATCAATCGGGCGGACGGCACCCCATCTTGATGTCCACCTTGGTCACCTGCCCGTTGCGAAGCATGTCGCAGTAGCTGCCGTAGAAGTTGATGGTGTTCCGCACCGAGTCGTACTCCCAGCCGTTCTGGGTGTTGCGCGGCACCGGGGTGCCGTCGAAGTACACCCACAGGTAGGCGGGGTACTCGGGCACCGCCGAGAGCGCCAGGTTGCAGCCCATGACCATGCCGCCGATGGTCTCGAAGATGGCCTGGAGCTCCTGCACGCTGTTGGCCGGGTAGTAGCGGGTGGCGCCGACGCGCGGGTGGCCGCCGGCGTCGGCCATGGAGTTCAGCAGGTCGGGGTTGCTGGCGTTGAGGTCGTCCCCCAGCCCGATGACGAAGGTGTCGATGCCGGCAGCGCGCAAGTTCTGCACCGCCGAGAGCGCGAGCTGGTTGTCGGCTTCATTGGTTTGCTCGCCGTTGCCGTTCGGGCAGGTGGGCATGCCATCGGTCACCAGCATGACGAAGTTGTTGCGGGTGGTGTCGTGCAGGCCCTGGTAGGCGTTGGCGTTGTTCAGCGAGTCGCCGGTGGGGGTACCGCCGCCGGCGCTGAGCATGGTCACCGCGTTGCGGATGGCCTGGACCGAGTTGTCGCCGATCTGGACCGAGACGTTGCCCGGCCCGCACCGCGAATCGCTGGGATACTGCATCCAGCCGAAGCGGATCTTGCCGGCGCCGTAGTCGAGGAGCGAGTTCACCGCGGTTTTCAGCACCGAGAGCTTGGTGGTGCGGTCGGTGGCGGACACGGCGTCGCGCATGGAGCCGGACTTATCCACCACCAACAGCAGGTTGGGCGGCACCGAATTGGCCTCGAACTGGACCTCGTTGCAGATGAGCTCGTCGCCGCCCCCGCCGCCGCCGTCTTGGCCCTTGTCGCCGCCCTGGGTGTCGGTGGGGTTGGAGCCGTCAGGCGGGTTGTTGCCGTCCGGGTCGCCGCCGCCGTCGCCGTTGCCGGTGTTGCCGCTGCCGCAGCTCGCTCCGAACAGGGCCAGCAGCAGCGCGAGGAAGAGCGCAAAAAAGGAATGGCGCATGAGATCCTCCTGGGAACGGTTCAACCGATCCATTGTCCGCCGGGCACAAAAAAAATGTCAAGCGGGAGGGGCGACGAGGATCACGGCTTTGGATTGGCCGTGTCCGCTTCGAGCTTCTTCAGATTCTCGCAGGCGGTGTCCAGGCCGCCGTCGCAGGCCTTGCGGTAGAACTCGGCCGCTCGGGCGGCGTCTTGGGGCACTCCGGTGCCGGTGTGGTGCATGGCGCCGAGCAGGTTGCAGGCGCGGTACTCGTTCGCCTCGCAGGCCGGCCCGAGGAGCGCGGCGGCGCGGGCGGGATCGGCCTTTGTGCCCAGGCCGTTCTTGAGGGCGTGGCCGAGGTTGTAGCAGGCGGAGTGCAGCTTTTTGTCACAGGCCATGCGGAAGAGGGCCACGGCTTTTTTCGCGTCTTTCTTTATGCCGTTTCCCTGCTGGTGCAGGATGCCCAGGTTGTCGCAGGCGGAGGCGCTGCCCGCCTGGCAGGCCTTCTGGAACAAGCGCGCGGCGCGTTGCGGTTCGGGCCGCGCTCCCTCTCCGGAGAGCAGGACGAACCCCTGGCCCAGGCAGCCGTCCGCCAGTCCTCGATCGCAGGCCTGGGTGAAGAGCTTGAGCGCCCCCGCCAGGTCGCGCTCCACGCCGCGGCCCTCGCGCTGGAGCGCGGCCAGGCTGACGCAGGCCGGGAGGTACCCGCCGTCACAGGCGCGGCGGTAGGACTCGGCGGCCCGCGCCGGGTCGGCCTCCATGCCGGCGCCTTGCAGTTGGGCGTTGCCCAGGTTGTTGCAGGCCATGCTCTCGCCGTCGTCGCAGGCCTTCTGGATGAGGGTGAGGCCGGCGAGCGCATCCGGCTCCTGGCCGAGACCGAACAGCAGCGCCGCGCCCTGACAGTTGCAGCCCGCGGGCGTGCCCTTGTCGCAGGCCTCGCGGCACAGCGTAAAGCCGCGCGCCGGATCGGCCTCGCCGCCGGCGCCGGTGAGCAGCGCGCCGCCCAGGTAGGCGCAGCCGGCCGGGTCGCCGCCGTCGCAGGACTTCGAAAACAACGCCCGGGCGCGAGCCGGATCGGCCGGAACCCCCAGGCCCAGCTTCAAGATGTTCCCCAGCCGGTGGCAGGCGGCAAAGTCTTTCTTGTCGCAGGCGGCCGAGAGGCAACGCCGGTCGTCCTGCTTGCACGGGGGCTTGGCGGACACCCCGGACCCGAACGCCAGGGCGATGAACGTGAGTAGGAGTCGTTTCGCATTCATACGTTACCTCCTGGGATGGAGCCGCTCCGATTGGACCCCAATCCGGCCGGGAAGGCAAGCGAGCCCGTTTCGTCTTGGTGCGAAATGCGCTATCCTGCCAGGCAAGTGGTTTCTTCGCAGGAGGCGAGCATGAGGTGTCCGATCGCGGCTGGGATGGTGGCGGTGGTGTTGATCCTTTTCATGGCGTCGAGTGCCATGGCCGCGGTCGAGGCCACCTGGGAGGCGGTCACCCTGGATGAGAACGGCGACCCCGAGACCATCCAGGGCTACCACATCTATTACGGCACCCAGGCCGGTGGCCCCTACCCGCAGGGGTTCTCCACCGGCAACGTGCTCACCACCGTGGTGAACGACCTCTCCGGCGGGCAGACCTACTATTTCGTGGTCACCGCCATCGACGTGGCCGGCAACGAGAGCGCCTACTCGAACGAGGCCTCCTACACCGTGCCGGCCGAGATCTGCGACGACGGCCAGGACAACGACGGCGACGGGAACGTGGACTGCCGCGATCCGGACTGCGCGTCGTTCCCGGCGCCCGCCTGCCCTCTCCAGGACGGCGTGTGCGCCGGTTCGACCCGTCCCTGTGGCAGCGACGGCCGCTGGGGCCAGTGCACCGCTTCCACCTACGGGTCGAACTACGAGGCCACCGAGAGCCGCTGCGATGCCCGCGACAACGACTGCGATGGGCAGACCGACGAGATGCCCGGCCCCTCCTGTCCGCTCCAGAGCGGTGTGTGCCGGGATTCACGCCAGCCGTGTCTGGGCAACGCGGGCTGGGGCGCCTGCGACTACGGCGCCGACTACCAGGCGAGCGAGGACCGCTGCGACAACCTCGACAACGACTGCGACGGCTCGGTGGACGAGGGCTGCCCCTGCACGCCCGACGCAACCACCCCCTGCTCCACCGACGAGGGCGAGTGCCAGGTCGGCACCCAGACCTGCAACAGCTCGGGCCAGTGGGGCCCGTGCAGCGGGGTGCTGCCCACGGCAGAGGTCTGCGACGGGCTCGACAACGACTGCGACGGCCGGACGGATGAGGAGCTCACGCCTCCCGCCTGCGCTCTTCAGGCGGGGGTGTGCGCGGGCGCGGTGCAGCGCTGCGGTGGAAACGGCGGGTGGCTCGCGTGCGTGGCGTCCGACTACGGCGCCGACTACGAAGACGCGGAGACGCGCTGCGACGGCCGCGACAACGACTGCGACGATCTGACCGACGAGGACAACGTATGTCCCGCCGATGGCGGCGACGCCGGGCCGGACGGCGGCGACTCAGGCCCGGATGGCGGGGCGGACCCGGGTACGGATGCCGGGGCCGATTCGGGCCCGGGCGACGGCGAGGTGTTGATCGAGGGGGGCTGCGGCTGCGGCGCGGCTGGCGCCTCCCTGGCGCCGGCGCTCCTGCTCGGCCTGGCCCTCATCTGGCGGCGGCGCGTACGCTCCGCGGCATGACCACGCGGATGGGCTCGACGTCCTTCCGATCCACCTTGAGACAGAACTCCTTGAAAGCCTGAAACTCCTCCGGCGCCACGCGGCCGGCGCGCACCCGGATGTTCTTCTCCAGGATCAGGCGACCGTTTTCCGAACGCGCGCGGTAGGCGAACTCGGACAGCGGGCCCTCGAGCCGCACCTCGGCGGGGAGTTCGGCCGTGGCTCCGGGCGGGAGGCGGATCTCCACTGTGGTCCGCAGGCGGGTCTCGTCCTCGATGAGCAGCGGCCTGGCGCGCCGCGCCTGGGCGGCCAGCCCGGCCGCCAGGCGGTAGGGGAAGAACCCGCCCCGCAGCACCAGGCCATCCGGTTCGAGATCGGCCATGCCCGAGGTGCGCAGCCGGTAGTGGAGCACCAGCGGCCGCTCGGGATCGTCCAGCGCCTCCATGGACCAGGACTCCAGGCGGGCCCCTGGGAACGCAGCGCTCAGGCCGTTCTCCATGACTTGCTGGCGCAGCGCCGACGAGAACCCCGAGAGAAGCTCGCGCGCCCGCGTCGCCTCCGCCGTGTCCAGGACGTCGCGGCCCGTGCCGCTCAGCGTACCATCGGCTCCGAGCTCAAGCTCGAGGCGGATCTCCTTGCCGGGGAGGCGCTCGGGCGCCGGCGGAAGCCGCGTCAGGAAGTCATCGCCGGGCGATCCGGTGAGGCGCAGCGCCGGCTGGTCCCACAGGAAGGAGAACAGCCGGCCGCAGGGCTGATCCCGCTCGGCGGGATCCAGCCACAGGGTCTTTCCGCCGGAGAGAGGCACGGCCACCACGCCGTGGGTAAACACGCCGTCCTGGGGGAAACGGTATTCCAGCACGGGGCTGGATATGGTGCGGGCCAGGTACACCGCGGGGTCGAAGCCCGCGGCGCGCAGCACCGCCACCAGCGCGATCAGCCGGTTTCCTTCGCCCCGCATCAGGACGCTGGCGGCGCTCTCGTCGAAGTCCCCCGCGTCGCTGCCCCGCCGCACCGCCCGGTTCACCTCCCGGAACAGAGAACAGGCAAGCTCCGCGTCGGACCAGAGCCGGGGCGTGTGCTGTTGCACAAAGTGGATCACCGGCCAGCTGATGCGGCTCGCGCGCGCCAGGCGCACGGAGAGGAGGTCGCGCAGGTCTCGCCAGCCGTTGGCGAATCCCACTTCGACGAAGGGAGCGCTCTCGTCGAGCGGCGCTGCGTCGGGCTCGGCCGGCAAGGCCGGGGTGCGGGTGCGCTCGATGCGGTACACGTCGAAGGCGCCCACGCGCTGCCTGGAGGGGGCCGGCGCGCCGTTGTGTTGCCGGATCACCAAAGGGAGCCCCTTGGGGACGCGAACGGTGTACCGCGAGCGGAAGATGGGGAGCCCCTCGCTGGCGAAGTAGAAGCGGCTCGCCGAGAAGCCTCCCGCCCGCACCCCGGACGGGCGCCGCCCGACCCGGTAGGCGATCTCCACGAAGTCGCCGGTCTGCAGGGCGGGGATGGTGATCGACTCCTTGCCGGGGACCACCTCGGCCTCGCGGCTGTTGCCGGAGGCGTCCAGCGAGCGCACCATCTCCACCTGGGCACCGGGTGGGATGTCGCGCACCTCGCCCCAGCGCTCCACACCCGCCGCCGACAGCAGGTGGACCAGGAAGTGTATGCGCTCGACGCTGCTCCCATCCGGCGCCACATCCAGGTCGGCCTGGTCCAGGACCAGCACCGCGTCGCCGCCGGCGACGAAGTCCGACTCCAGGTACTCGCGGATGATCGAGAGCGGATCCGCCGGTCCATCTGCAGCGGAAAACATCCTGTCGCGCCCGTCCACCACGCGGAGCGCCAGGCGCAGGTGGAGATCCCAGGGCCACAGCTGGCTCAACCGCTCCAGCCAGCGAACGGCCTCGCGTTCCCGGTTCTGACGTTCGAGGAGATCGACGCGCCTCTTGACCAGCTCGGGCCGCAGCCCGAAGTCCGCTTCGGCGCGGTCGAGCGCAGCCCGAGCGCGCTCCAGCTCGCCCGCCGCGAGCTCCAGGTCCACCGCCTCCAGGCGGGCCCCGAGCTGGGCCCCGAAGTACCGGGCCGCGGCCTCCAGGCCTCGGCGGGTGGTTTCGCGTTCGCCCCGGGCCCAGAAGAATGCGTTCAACGGCGAGATGAGCTGGTTCCGCCTGACGAGTTCCTGCGCCAGGCGATACGCGCCCTGCTCGTCCCGCCAGCGCAACGCCTTCGAAAACAGCAGCCGCCACAGCTCCGGATCGAAGTCCACCCGCCGACGGGCTCTCTCCAACGCCTGGTCGGCCTCGGCGTTCCACCCCAGCCGGTCGAAGAAGTTGGCCATGAAGAAGGGGAAGATGAAGGTTTGCGGATGCAGCGCCTCGAGCCGCTGCAGCGTCTCCAGCGCCTGCTCCTCCCGGTTCTCCATTCCGTCCAAGAGCGCCAAGCGGAAGCGCACCAGATCGAGGCCGGGACAGGTGGCCAGGGCCTGACCCCACAGCCGTCGGGCCTGGGCGGCGCCGATGCCTTGCGGCAGGTCGTCGTTCTCGAGCCACAGCACGCCTTCCAGGTAATCCACCAGGGAAAAGGCCGGCGCTCGCTGGCGTGCCAGCATCAGCTGCTCGATGGCCTGGTCCATGTCACCGTACGACCAGGAGGCCAGCGCGGCCCAGAGCCGAGGGAGCGGGTCCTCGGGGGCTCGATCGGCCTCCCGGATGGCTTCGGCCTGGGGCTCGGCGCCCTGGCTCGGGGCGCTGTTCGCCAGGGGCGGGGCGGCGCCGGTTTCCTGGGACAGAAACACCAGGTCCGGCGCAGCCGCATCGGCGGGCAGGAGGTTCACGCCCAGGATGGCGCGCCCGCCTTCGATGGGCACGGCCACGCGCAAGCGGTGCCGGCCCGGCTGCGCCGTGAAGAGCCGAGTCTCCACCACGCCGGCGTGGCCCGGGCGCCGGTCGTGCAGCAGCGCCTGCTCGTCGAACGCGGCCGCCCAGGTGCCGTCTCCTTCCAGGCGCAACCACAGCGTCGCGGCGGACTTGATCTCGAAGAGGCACTCGGCCAGCAACAACCCGCGCGCGCCTTCCTCTTCGTACAGCAACAGACCGTCGGCGCTCGACGACGGGTGGGCCCGGCCCGGCTGCGCCGGGAATGCGCCGGGGAACTGCCGGAACGCTTCCTCCAACGCGACCTGCGGATCGCGGCCGGTCAGCGGCCAGATGCGCCAGGTGGGGATGGCCCCGGCCTGGCGCACGTGTGCCTCGACCGTGTCCCAGTCGCCCTCGCGCAGCGCCAGCGAGCGCAGCACGCGGTGCAGCAAAAAGCGCAGCTCGGGCGACAGCGGCGACCGCAGCAGGCTCTCCACCTCGGAGCGGATACCGTGCGAAGCCGGGCCGGATACCGCCAGGGACTCGTCCAACTGCCAGGCGGCGAGCAGCGCCACCCGCGAGCCGGGCTCGGCCTGGACCGCCTGCCAGAACATCCGGGCGTCCTCGCCGAACCGGCCCCGTGAAAGGTGCAGCAAGCCCAGTCCGAGCAGGGTTCGCTGGCGCTCGAGGCGCGCCTGCTCTGGCAGCCGCGAGAGGTGCTCTTGCAGATCTCGCTCGGCCTCGTCGAGGTCGCATCGTTCCAGCCAGGCGGCCCAGGGCCTGGCGCTCTCCGGAAGCGATCGCGCCACGGGGGCCGGGGCGGCCGGGACCGCGGGCGGCCGCGGCTGCGGGCCGGCGCAGGCGGACAGCAGGGCGAGCAGCGGCGCCAGAGTTCGCGGGGTTCTCATGGGGTATCCCCCCGGACGAAGCGGAGGTTCCGGGATAGCATCCGGTCGGCGCGCGAGACGAAGTCGCGAAAGGCGGGGTAATCGCCAGTCGACACCCGAGAGGCCACCAGGGTGAAGGCGGCACGGGTTTGGGCGCCGTTGCCCTCGCGCTGGCAGCGGGTTTCGACGCGGCCGAATGGCGTGTCGAGGTGCCCATCCTCCACGACCGTGTCGAGTCGCATGCCGTCCGGAGGAATCCAGCGGACCCGCCATTCCACCGACCAGGGCGGGCCGAGCTCGAGCGCGGTGACGCGTTGGTGGAGCACGGCGTACAGCCGCTGGTAGAAAGTCTCCCGTCCCAGCAACGGCACGTCCAGGCCGGTGGCCGTGGGCCGGGCCAGGTGGGGCGCCAGGAAGGCGGCGTGGATCTCGAGCGGCCGCTCCGGCTCGTTCACGTTGTGCACCGAGGCCTGGGTGACCCGGATCCCGGGAAAGAGTTCGGACAGGGTCTTCTCGGCCAGGCCGCGCACGTCTGATTCTGCGAAGAAACGCATGCGCAGATCCGGCGCCAGCACCCCCTGGAGGCGGATGCGCACCTCGCCGCCGCCGTCGCCGCGCTCGTCCGGTCGCAACTCGAATTCGATCGAGGTGCGGTTCTGCTCCGGTTTAGACAGGGGGGTGCGCACCAGCCGGCCCCCGCGTGGCGTGATCACCAAAGCCAGGGTGTCCTGATCCTGGGCCGGCAGTTCCCGGATGTCGTGGAAAGCGGCGGTGCCGTCGAGCCACAGGTCGTGATCGGGCAGGTAGCACACGGCGTGGTTGAACGGCGCCAGCGAGGCCGGCTCGTCGGGCAGGTCTCCCAGGCGTTTCATGCGCAGCAGCGCCATCTCGGCCCGGATGCCGGACAGGTTGAGCAGGGCCGCCAGCAGGGCGGACTTGTCTTTACAGTCGCCGAAACGGCGCTCGAGCACCTGCTCGACCGGATAGGGGACGTAGCCGTGCACGCCGAACTCGAGGCCGACATAGCGCAACCCGTTGGCCACGAACTGATACAGTTTGCGCACCCGCTCCAACGGATCGGCGACGGCCGCGGCCTGTTCGCGCGCCAGTTGCTCGACCTGCGGGCCCGGGCGCAAGGCCCCGGCCACCAGGTCGTGGTACCAGGCGCCGACCTCGTTCCAGTCGCGGAAGGTGGACACGTGCACGAAGGCATGGTGCGAGGTGAATCCGCCCGCGCCGGGCTCCGGCTCCAACCCCGGCAGGGCCGCGGCCTCGAACCGGTACAGCCGCAGGCGCTCGTCGCCGTCCCGGGCCGGCTCCACCCGGCGCGCGACGCCCGGGGAGGCGTATCCGTGGACCTCGATCTTCTCCGGTGCCAGCAGGAGGTAGCTGGAGGACAGCACCGGCTCTTCGAACTGTAGCGGGCACAGGTCGCCAAAGAACCGCTCCAGCAGCGCCCCGCCCCCGATGTCGTCGATCTCCCAGGCCAGCTCCAGCGTGTCGCCGGCCGACACCTGCGGGAAGGAGATCTCCCGGGCGTGCACGTCGTAGTACAGGTTGTACCATGGCTCGGAGAGCGAATAGTCGCGTGTGGTGGCGCTGGTGTCCACGCTGCCGTCCGAACGCAGCAGCCGGCTGGCGTGGACGCGGACCTGCTGCCGGTCGGGGGCGTACTCGATGCGGAAGGTGCGCAGGCGCTCGGCGCCCGCCTTGTTCTGGATGCGGATGACCTCCTGGTGGTAGCGCAGACTCATGCCGTTTTCGTACAGCCGCACCACGGTGCGATCGGCCAGCCGCACCGCGGGCGCCTCGGGCCAGGCTCCGGCCGGCTCGGCCATCAGGGCGCGCGCGTCGAGCTCGTACGGGCGCTGGAAGGGGTGGCCACCGGGCTGCAACCAGCGGACGCGTCGCGCCAGGTTCTGGTCCTGGGGGGTGAGGGCCAAGGCGGTTTGGAAGGCCGCGATCGCCCCCGGCGTGTCACCCCGGCGCAGCAACATCTCGGCCCGTCGCAGCACCGGAACGGGATCGTCCGGGAGCAGGCGAGCCGCCGCCTCGAAGTCGGTGAGAGCTTCGGCAGCGCGTCCGTTCGCGGCCCGCAGCTCTCCGCGTTCGATGAGCCAGCCGCTGTGCCACGGCTCCATTTCGATGAGACGATCGAGCAGCCCCAGGGCCTCGTCGATACGGCCTTGCTCGACCGCGATCTCCAGGCGGGAGCGCAGGATGGATGCGTCGTCGCACGAAGCCTTGCCGGCGGCGGTCAGCACCTCGCCGGCGCGCAGGTTGCCCAGCCGGCGCAGCAACAACCCCCCCGAGTGCAGCACTTCCGGGACGTCGGGGTGGCGCTCGACCAGGTCTTCGATCTGTCTCTGGGCGCGGCCGTCGAGGTGCAGGTCGGCCTGCAGCTCGCACCACTCCAGTTGGGTCGGGACGTGCCGCGGGTCGGTTCGCCGTGCCTTCTCGAGCGCAGCGATGGCCCGTGCGGGATCGTTCAGGGCGCGAAACAGGCGGCCCAGTCGCCAGGCGGCCTCGGCGTCGTTCGAGCGCAGGCGCAGCGCCTCCTCGAGGAGCGCCCGTTGCCGCTGGGGATCATCGGTGATGAGCGCAAGCCATTGGCGGAAGCGTGCCTGGCGCTCGTCGTGCGGCGGGAGCTTCTGCAGCGCCTCCTCGAACAGGCGCTCGGGCTCCTTGCGCCGCACGTCCCCGGCGTCCGCCAGGTCCAGGGCCAATGCCCGAAGGACCAGGTCGTCCGCGCCCTGCCGGCCGGAGGCCGGCTGCGCGAGATCGGCCAGCGTGGGACGCGGCCGCGGATCCGGTGAGCCTCCAGGGGCCGCCGTCCACGTACGGGCCAGCTCGTCGAGGCCGGTGATGGTACGCAGCCCCGCCAGGGGCCGGCCGGCCGGATCGGTGAGCGAAACCGAGAGCGCGAACGCCCCGCCGCCGCGAGCCACCTTGATGAGCAGCGCGTGATCTCCGGCGGCCAGCCGGAGCTGGACGGCCGACTGGTCCGGCCGCAAGGGGTGAGGGCCGGGGTCAGACAGGACCGGCTGGCGGTCGAGCCAGGCCTTGCAGCCGTCGGCGCAGCCGGTCCACAACACGGCCTCCGCCGCCTGTTCCAGGTGAAAGCCCGTGAGCAGGTAGGCCACCTGGGGCTCGTCGTCGGCGAACAGGCTCTCGAGGGCGAGCTTGCCATCGGGCGAGGCGGGCGGCAGGCGGCGCCAGGCGACGGGGCGGTTCTTGCCGGGCATCGATCCCGCGCCGGGCGGGCCCTGCTCCGGCGCTTGCGGCGTGTCCAGACCGCGTTCTCCCGGGTTGGGAAACGGTCCGACGAGCCAGAACTCGCCGAGGTTGCCGAGCGCGCGCCACGCGACCCGGGCCTCTGCGTCCCGGCAGGCGGAGCGCAGCCGATCGGCCAGCAGGCGCAGCGCCAGGCGGCGCAGCGGCAGGGGGTTCTTCTCGTCCCGCGCTACTCGATGTAGCGCACGGATCAGCCGCTCCCGCTCGGCGCGGCTGGCGTAGCTCCAGACCGTCGGGAGCTCCCACAACGGGATGATGGCGCGCAGGTTGCCGCGCGAGCGCTCAAGGCGTTGCAGGGTGTCGAGGAGGCCGGAGGCGGGCGGAGCGGGGAGCGAGACGAAGGCAAGAAAAAAAGCCAGGTGTGGGATGGGCATGCGGTCTCCTCGGTGCGAAGTGTACCACCCCCCGGGCGTCGGACAAGCATCAATCCTTTGGGGTTCCCGCCGCCGGCCGCTCGCCGAGCAACACCGCGCCCGCCAGCGCCATGGGCAACCCTGGCCAGGCCAGGCCCGAGAGCAGCGAGGGGATCAGGCCGGAGGCGAGCAGGAGCCATGCTGGCCAGCGGGCGCTCGCGCGCAGGAAGCCGAAAACGCCGGAGATGGCCCCGGCGCATCCGGCCAGGATCAATACCACGGCAAGCCAGCGCAGCCGGCACGGCTCCGTCCCAGCCTCCAGCGACACCGTCTCGGCCAGCCGCCCCAGCTCTCCCTGGAGACGGACCAGCCGCCAGGCGCCGACGCCGATGGCCGCCGCGGCGCCGCACAGCCCGATCCCGAGCGCGATAATCCGGTTTCGGCGCATGCGATCCCTGTCAGCGGAAGTACAGCGGGAACTCGAAGTCCTCGGAGACCTTGAGCCACAGGACGAAGTCCCACTTCTGGCTCAGCAGGCTGCGGATCTCCAGCAGGCGCGCGAAGCTCACCTCGAGGCGGAGCGTGAGCCGTTGTACCCTCGTCTCGCCGGCCGGAACCGCGATTCTGCCGATGCGCACGATGCCGAGCGGGCGGCCATCGTTGGTGATCTCCAACCGGCTGTCCTCGATCTCGAGGTCCACCCGGGTGGGGTTGCGGATCTGCAGGTCGACCGAGAGCCCCAGGGTGGGATCGCTCAGGCTGGGCCAATCTACCGAGAGCGAGCCTGGGTCGAGCTGGTACTCGCACTTGAGCACCTGGGTCTTCTTGTGCAGGGAGCCCGCCAGGCGCGCCGTGAGCGCGGCCGAGACGCCCAGCGCCACAAGCAGCACCAGCCAACCGAGCACCCGCAGCACGAGGGGCACGGCGCGCATGGCGGAGGCGGTGGGCATGAGACGGGCGGCCAACTCCGTTCCGGCGGTGGCCGCCGGGGCCACCACCACCACGTGAGCGGCCAAAATCACCGCCAGCACCAGGCCCAGCTTCTCGCCCTGAAGAAGAAAGCCGGCCGCGATGGCCGGGGCGCACCACAGCGCGGCGAAGGAGAAGCTTTGCAGGGGCCGGGCGAAGAAGACGCGGATCATGCGCGGGTAGCCGACGCGGTGGCGTAAAAACAGCGGGCACAGGAAGGTGATGTCGAAGAACACGAACAGGGCCAGGTAGCTCGCCACGGTGGCCGCGCCGCGCAGCGCCGGAACGGGCGGGTATCCCAACCAGAAGATGGCGTTGTACACCAAGAGGTAGAGCAGGGCGAACTTGACTTCCTCCACCACCTGGCGCCACACCGGCCAGGGACGCATGGGCTCGGTGAGCAGGGGCCGGCTGCGCTCGATGTTGCGCGAGAGCATCTCCTTGATCGGGGCGCACAGCATGGCCAGCACGGCCATGCCCCCGGCCAGGATGAAGTTGGCCATGACCTGCGAGCCCAGCCGCCCGAAGAACCTCTCCATCAGCAGCCTTGGCACGAGCTGCCAGTCGGAGGGGAAGATGTAGTCGATGATCGCCTGCTTGAGGGAGGGCCGAAGCCACAGCGCGACCAGGGCGAACCCCGTCACCGCCAGGCCGGCCACGAACAGGTATAAAAAGAAGAGCCGCCCGCCGCGCCGATCCAGCAGGCGCGGGAAGGTGGCGGACGCGCGCGCGCCGTCGAGGGCTCCCTGCCACAAGGCCATGCGCAAGATATACCGGCCGGCATGTCGATGGTCAAACGCATCTCGTGCGGTGAAGGTGTCCCGCGGCGGCGCTCGATGGTCGTTGCGCGCGAACGCGCTGGCTCGGTGGCCCCCGCGTTCGCGCAGCGGACGCGCTGCGGGGCTTCATCCGACCGGCGCAGGTCGGGCGGAGGTTATACCGGTACCCCGTAGTCGAACTCGGCGGCCTTGACGAACTCGTCGCCGAAGTACTCGCTGTTGGCGAAGTGGGCCGGGGCGGTGGCCTCCACGTCCACCCCGCTGCCGAACTGCGACGGCGGCGGGCCGTCCGGTCCCCAGCGGATGACGCCCGAGCCGACCGGGGTCCCCTGCGGCCGCACGGTGGAGAAGAGCTTGGCCAGCGAGGTGTTTCCCTGGCCCTCCAGGACGTGGCGCAGGTGTTCGTAGGCGATCCGGGCCCCCACCGAGCACACCTTGCAGCGCCTGCTGAAGTCGAAGCAGCGGTAGTGGACGACCTGGGGATAGCCCAGGATGCGGTTCACCATGATGTCGAGGAGCTGCCCCACGTCGTACACCGTGCCGGCGAGCGGGTGGCAGGCCTGATCCATGATGAGCGCCTCGGCCGGGCCCACCACGAACGTCCGGTGGCGGTAGATGGAAAGGTGCGAGAAGCAGAAGTCAGACAGCGGCAGGTAGCGGGCGGTGGGCGGCTCCACGCTGAAGGTGGAGTGGGCGCCGAACTGCGGGCCGAGGTAGAGCATGGTGTGGGTGTCGCGCCAGCGGCTCCATTCGCCGAAGATGCGCTTCTGGTGGGAGCGGATCAGCGCGTAGGGGATGCGGTACCAGAACTTGTACCAGCGGGCGCGGCTGTCGATGTTGATGACGTCGCCCGGTTTCAGCACCGCCTCCAGCGCGGCCACGGCCTGCTGCTCGGAAACCGGCATGGGTCCTCCCGGGTGGTGGTATGCGTCTGAGCGAAGCTAGACCGCTTTTGGGCGCGTGGCAAGAAAACGCCCGCCTACCACTCGATCCCCTCCATGCGGTACACGTCGGCGCTCACGCGAGTGACGGGGTAGACCAGGCGCGCCCCGTCCGCGGTGAGATCGAAGTCGAAGGTGGAGATCTCGGGTACGCGCCGCGCTTCCTTGGGCGCGCCGCCGGCGGCGGGGATCTGCATGAGCCGCGCTCCGCTGCCGTCGGGCGTGAGGTAGAAGAGGCTCTTGCCGTCCGCGGCCCAGCGCAGCCTGCGCTGCGAACGGGTGAAGCTCTCGTGCGCCGTGAGGACCTTTGCCGGGCCGGACCCGTGGGCCAGCAGGCGCAGCGTGGCTGCGCCGGCACCAGCGGGGTCGGCGGTGTGGCGGAAGGCGATCCGACTCCCGTCGGGAGAGAGCGCCGGGAACACCGCCGTCTCTCCAACGGGGGTGAGCGGCACGGGCTCGCCATCCGGCAGCTGGATCTCGTACAGCCTGCGGCCCGCCTCGCCGCTCCGGCTCGCCGCGAACACCACCCGCCGGCACCTCGGGTCGGCGTGCGGAGACCACAGGCCGGAAAACCCCCGCGCCAGCGTCCGGATCTCCCCCGTGGGGAGCGTCATCTCCAGAAGCTGCCGATCCTCGCCTTCGGTGCGGGCGAACAGGATGCGGTCGGGTCCACACCAGCACAGCTCACGGGTGCCGGCCGGCGCCGGGTAGCGCCGCTCGCCGTCACGCTCGGAGTCCGCCACCACGATCTCGGCGGCGCCGTCATCCTCGTTGTCCTCGGAGCGGAGCGTCCGGTAGGCGAGATATCGACCGTCCGGCGAGAACACCGGGAAGCGATTGCTGACCCGCTCGTCGCCAAGGTGCCCATTTCCGCCGCCGGCGAGGTCGGCGACCAGCAGGTCCTGCCGCTCTTCCCGGACCTCGAAGGCGAGCGATGTCCCGTCCGGCCACAGATCGGGCGCGTACTGCCCGGCGGTGGCGCCAGGCGCGAGCAGGTAAGATTTTCCGCCGCCCGCGGGGACGCACCACAGCGCCGGGGTGCCCGCGCGGCGCGAGCTGTACACGATCCAGCGGCCATCGGGTGTCCAGGCGGGGTCGGTGTGGTTCAGACGCTTCGGCAGGCCGTCCCGGGTGAGCAAAACGAGCTCGCCGCCGTCGCTTTCGATCACCCCGATGTCGCGGGCGGTGCGAAAGCCTTCCTGCGCGACCACCAAGGCGATGCGCCGGCCGTCGGGCGAGAAGCGTGGAACATCGAACGAGCGCGCCTTGCCCCCGGCGAGCAGCACCCGCTCGGCGCCGCCGATCTCGCCGATCACCAGATCGGCGTTGCCGCTCGCGTTCGGCCGGCAGCCGCAGTAGCGCTTGCCGTCCGGGGAGAGGTCGGGCGGGCAGGCGGCGGGGACGCCGGCCAGCGCCTCGGTCCGGCCGTCGAGGTCGAGCCGCCGGGCCGATGCACCGGCGGGCTCTCGCGTCGAAAGAAGGAGTGAGCCGCTGCCGCTCCAGGCGAGGCCGGTGATCTCCACGTGCGCATCGGGTTGAAAGAGCTTGTGCGGTGGCGCCGGGGGATCGGCGGCGATCCACACCGCGCCGTCGCGGAGGAAGGCCACCGCCGCGCCGTCGGGCCGCACCCGCGGGGCGCGCTCCAGTGCCCCGGTCGAGAACAGCGGCGTCACCCTTCGTTCGCCGCCGGGAGGCCGCGGCCCCGCCAAGATGATGAACAGCGCAATGGCCAGGGCGACGAGAGCGCCGCCGAGCACGAATAGCGGCACCACCCGTCGGCGGGGCTGCTCCTCGCCCAGCAGGCGCGCCACCTCTTCGGCGCCCTTCGGCCGGTGGCGCGGATCCTTTTGGAGGCAGGCCTGGACCGCGTCGAGCAGTGCGCGGGGGAGATCCGGCCGCAGCGCCGAGAGATCCGGCGCGGGTTGCGTCACCTGCTGGATCAGCACCTCGCCGGCGCTCGGCGCGGTGAAGGGGGGATTGCCCGAGAGCATCTCGAACAGGACGATCCCCAGCGAGTACAGGTCGGCGGCCGGGCCGGGCGAGAGACCCTGGGCCTGTTCCGGGGCCATGTACTCGGGGGTGCCGGCCACCCGCGCCGCGCGTTCACCGCCGCGCGCCTCCTTCTCCGCCAGGCGGGCGATGCCGAAGTCGGTGATCACCGCCCGCCCGGTGCCGTCCTCGATCAGCACGTTGGCCGGCTTGAGGTCCTGGTGGACGACGCCGCGGCGGTGAGCGGCGGCCAGCCCGGCGCACAGCTCCTTGCCAATCCGCAGCGCCTCCTGCGGCGGCAGCGGCCCCTGCTCGCGCAGGCGCCGCTCCAGCGAGCGCCCGGCCACGAACTCCATGGAGAGGAAGGCCTGGCCCTCCATGTGCAGGAACTCGTGGATGCGGCACACGTTGGGGTGGGTGACGGCGCGGGCCAGCTTGACCTCGCGCTTGAAGAGTTCCAGGCTCTCGCGCCGCTCGGCCAGGTGCGGATGGATGAACTTGAGGGCCACCGTCTCGTCGAGGGCGCTGTCGTGGGCGCAGAACACCTGGCCCATGCCGCCCTCGCCGAGGAGCGAGAGCACGCGGAAGCGGCCGCCGATCACGCTGCCCGCGCTGGCCACCGGCCGGGGCCCGGGCGCCGGCGGAGCCTGCGGGTCCCAGCGCACCTCGAAGACCTCCAGCGGCTCGCTCTTGCCCTTCACCAGCACCGCGTCGAAGGGCCGGCACTCGCGGGAGAGCGGATCGTCCTCCAGGGCGCGGCACGCCGCGGCCGAGATCAGGATGGTCTCGGGCGCGGCCAGCGCCTCCACCCGGGCGGCGGCGTTCACCGTGTCGCCGAACAGATCCCCGCCGCGCACCAGCACCTCGCCGAAGTTGATACCGATGCGGACGCGGATGCGCTCCTCCTCCGCTTGCGTCTGGTTGTGCGCCGAGAGCGCGCGCATCATCTCGATCGCCGCTGCTACCGCCGGGCGCGCGCCGGGGAACTCCACCATCAGGGCGTCGCCGATGGTCTTGACCAGACGCCCGTGGTGTTTCGGCAGCAGGGGTAGCAGCAGCCGGTGGTGGCGCTCGATGAGCCGCAGGCCCGCCTCGTCGCCGTGCCGCTCGAAGTAGGCGGTGGAGCCGGTGATGTCGGAGAACAGCACCGCGCGCGTCTCGCGAAGCACCCCGGTCATCTCGGCCGGCGCGGGCTGCAGCATCCCCTCGACCGCGTCCGAGGGGTGCTCCGGCCGTCCCAGCAGCGTCGCCTTGAAGCTCATGCCGCCTCGAAGGTACGGCCCTGGCCTCGAGGAGTCAATCCAGAGAATTCCTCGGCACGGGGCGTGGCCGGTCGATCTCTTCGGAAAAAACGGGGAGAACCTTCGAGCAAGTGAAAACCCTGGAACGACTTCCCTGCAAAGAGAACTTGGAGTCCAACATTTTGGGTTTTCTGTGTTATTCTTCATCCATCTTTCTTCTTGCCCCGGGTACTGGCGCTGCGCTTGACCCGCGAGCGGGAGGCAAGTAAGTTGCCGACGTGGAGGTAATCATGCGGGACATCAATCGACGGGATTTTCTACGGACGGCGGGGAGCGGCATCGCCCTGATTTCGCTCCCGCCGGTGTTGGCCTCGTGCGCCGGGTCGAAGAGCGCGGTGAGACCCGCCGCATCCAGCGGCGCGCACGGGACTTACTTCGACGCCTTCGGGGTGGACGCGGGGTGCATCCGGCGCGTGGTCGGGCGCGCCCTGTCGCGCGGCGCGGACTTCTCCGAGGTGTACCTGCAGCACAAGATCACCCACTGGGTGGGCCTGGAGGACGGCCAGGTGAACCGCGCCTTCACCCAGGTCGATCTGGGGGCTGGCATCCGGGCGCTCCAGGGCGACGCCACCGGCTTCGCCTACTCCGAAGACCTGTCGGAAGAGGCGCTGCTCGCGGCCGCCGAGACGGCCGCCGCGGTGGCGAGCGGGAAGGGGCCGGGCGTGCCCGCCGAGCTCTCCCGCGCCCGGCACGACAACCCCTATCCGGTCGAGGTCCCCTGGTCCGAGGTGGGGGTGGACAAGAAGGTGCCGATCCTGGAGCGGGTGGACCGCGCCTGCCGGGCCAAGGATCCGCGCATCATCAAGGTGATCTCGTACCTTACCGACGAGTTCTGCCGCATCCTGGTCGCGAACAGCGAAGGACTGTTGGTGGAGGACGATCAGCCCATGGTGGTCCTCTCGGCCTCCTGCGTGGCCGAGCAGAATGGGCGTACCGAAACCTCGGGCCATTCGTTGTCGGCCCGCGACGGGTTGCCGTTCGTCTCGGAGGCCACGGTGAACGAGGTCGTGCGCCGGGCAGCGGAGTACACGCTGTTGCTGTTCGACGCCGGCCCGCCTCCGGTGGGGGAACTGCCGGTGGTGCTGGCCCCGGGCGTTCCGGGCATCCTGCTGCACGAGGCCATGGGCCACGGTTTCGAAGCCGACTTCAACCGCAAGGGCGTCTCCATCTACTCAAACCGCATCGGCGAGCGCATCGCCCCCGCGGGGGTCACCATCCTGGACGACGGCTCGGGCCGCATCCGGGGCTCGGTGGCCATCGACGACGAGGGCACGCCCACCCAGAAGACCGTGCTGGTGGAGGACGGCGTGCTGCGCTCCTACCTGCACGATCGCATCTCGGCGCGCCACTACAAGATCGCCAGCACTGGCTCGGGCCGGCGCGAGAGCTTCCGCTTCCCGCCGGTTCCGCGCATGCGCAACACCTACATGCTGGCCGGAAGATCCTCCCCCGAGGAGATCATCGGCTCGGTGAAGCGCGGGCTGTATGCCGAGATGTTCTCGAACGGCCAGGTGAACATCGGCGCCGGCGACTTCACCTTCTACCTCAAGCACGGGCGCCTCATCGAGGACGGCAAGCTCCAGGGCTACGTCAAGGACGCAAACCTCATCGGCTCTGGCCCCAAGGTGCTCGCGGCGGTGGAGATGATCGGGAGTGATCTGGAGATCGTCTCCGGCGGCGGCTATTGCGGCAAGGACGGCCAGAGAGTGCCGGTGGGGTTCGGCCTGCCCACCCTCAAGGTCGGCGCCATCTCCATCGGCGGAAGGAGCGCCTCATGAACCGCGAGCTGCAAGACATCGTCGAGCGCATTTTAGACGGGGCCAAGAAGCGCGGCGCCCGGGGGGCGCGGGCCTCGGCCTACCGTTCCCGCGAGAGCACATTGGAGTGGCGCGACGGCAAACTCGACCGGCTGCAGGAATCCACTCAACGCGGGGCCAGCGTGACGCTGTACGTGGAGTCGCGCTACAGCTCCAACACCACCAGCGACCTGCGGCCCGACTCGCTCGAGCGCTTCCTCGACGAGACCGTGGCCATGACCCGCCTGCTGGCCGCCGACGAGCACCGGCGCCTGCCCGACCCCGCGCGCTACCAGGGGCGTTTCGAGGGTGATCTCGGGATCCACGATGGCGCCGGGCTGGCTCAGATGACGCCGGACCGGCGGCGCGAGATGGTGGAGCGCATGGAGGCCGCGGCGCGCTCCGCCCCCGGCGCGGACCAGATCATCTCGGTGACTTCGGCCGCCTCCAACTCGAGCTTCGACTCGGTGCTGGGGGCCACCAACGGCCTGCTGGCCGGGCGCAGCGGCACGGACTTCTCGCTCTTTACCGAGGTGTCGGTCCGGGACGCGGGCGATCGCAAGCCGGAGGGCTACGAGTACGGCAGCAGCACCCATCTTTCCAAGCTGCCCGATCTCGATCGCACCGGCCGGGAGGCGGTGCGGCGGGCGCTCGAGCTGCGCGGCAGCCGCGCCGAGAAGAGCGGGCTCTACCCGTGCGTGATCGAAAACCGCATCGTCGGCCGCCTGCTGGGCGACCTGCTGGCGCCGCTTTCGGGGCAGGCCATCCAGCAGAAACGCTCGTACCTCGCCGACAAGCTCGATCAGCCGGTGGCCGCCGAGGTTTTTACCGTCGAGGACGATCCGCTGCTCCCGGGCGGGCTGGGCTCGCGCCCCTACGACGGCGAGGGGCTGACGCTGAGGCGGCGCTTCCTGTTCGAGAAGGGCGTGCTGCGAAGTTTCCTGCTCGATACCTATTACGCCAGCAAGCTCGGGCGCGAGCCGACCAGCGGCGGCACCACCAACCTGGTCTTCCCCACGGGGACGCGGGATCTTCCGGGCCTGCTTGCCGCCATGGGCACGGGCATCCTGGTGACGGGTTTCTCGGGCGGCAACTCCAACCCGGCCACCGGCGCCTTCTCGCTGGGCATCCGCGGCATGTGGGTGGAGAACGGCCGACCAACGCGGGCGGTGTCCGAGATGAACCTCTCCGGCAACCACCTCGAGTTCTGGAAGGCGCTCCTCGAACTCGGCGCCGACACCAACCCGTACTCGTCGTGGCGCACGCCCTCGCTGCGCTTCGCGCCGGTGCAGTTCTCCGGGACCTGATGGCATTGGCAAAAGAGGGCGGGTGAACAAGCGGCCGCAGGCCGCGGGAGGAGGCGGGCATGGCCAAGCTGGGACAGGTGGGTACCGGGGCCTCGGCGGACAGGCTGGAAGAGCTCATGGAGCAGCGCCTGCGGCGGGGCGCCGACAAGGCCGCCATCGACCGGCGCATCTGGGATCTCTTCGGCGAGGAGTGGGCGGTGATGTTCACCGACCTGTCGGGCTTCTCGCGCCAGGTGGCCGAGTTCGGCATCATCCATTTCCTGCAGGTCATCTACGAGTCGCAGCGGGTGCTCATCCCGGTGATCGCCGATCACGACGGCATCGTGCTCAAGACCGAGGGCGACAGCCTGCTGGTGATCTTCCGCCGGCCGGAGCGGGCGTTGCGCTGCGCCATCGCCATGCAGCGCGCCCTCAAGCGCTACAACCGGCGCAAGTCCCCCTCGGAGAAGATCCTCCTGTGCGTGGGGATCGGCTTCGGGCCCATGCTGCGCATCGGCGACGACGACGTCTTCGGCCCCGAGGTCAACGCTGCCTCCAAGTTGGGCGAGGACCTGGCGCGCGCTTTCGAGATCCTGGTGACCGACTCGGTGAAGAAGACGACCCCGGGCATCCCAGGCGTGTCCTTCCAGAAGACCGACCTCACCGTCCCCGGCGCCAAGGCCGCCTGGCGGGTGAAGTACCGGCTGTAAAAAAAAACGGGACGCCCGAAGGCGTCCCGCCCATCCCATCCAATCCTATCCTATCTCATCACAAACCCATCGAGCTTGCGCAGTTGTCCCAGGCGATGAGCGCCCCGCCGCCGCAGCCGGCGCCGTCGTCGGTGTACCAGCCCTCCGAGCGGGTGCCGGCGTTGCCACAGCGGACGGCCGAGCCGGCGCAGTTGGCGAGGCACAGCAGGTCGCCGCTTTCGGGATCGTACCAGCCCTCTTGAGAGGTGAAGGCGTTCTTGCACTCGGGGGCCTTCGGCGAGGGCAGGCAGCACATCACGCCGAGCAGGCCGCCGCAGGAGTACTCCGCGCCGTCGCCGATGATGCCGCCCTGACAGGCGCCGGGCACCACCGGGACGCAGCTCCCGCCGGCCACGGCGCAGGCGGTCTCTGTCTCGCACTGGTAATCGCAGGTGTTGTCCGCGGTGCAGGTCCACTCGCCGGGGCAGCGGGGCTGGGAGAGGTTCTGGACGCGGCACTGGGCCGCTTCCCGGCACCAGCCGGCGGCCTCGCGGGTCATCAGGAACCACTCTCCGTCCTGGTCGGTGTCGCGAAGATAGAGCTCGTCGCCCTGGAGCCGGTAGGCGTAGCGGTGGAGCTTCTCGCCGGCCGGGCCGTACAGGCGGATGTAGCGGGTCGAGCCGCCCTTGGTGAAGCGGTAGGTGCCGTCGTCGCGCACCGGGTAGCAGGGGGCCTTCACGCAGTACACCAGGGTCTCGGCGTGGTAGGTGTGATCGGTCATGATGGTGAGCCGGATGAGGTCGCCGGCGCTCTCGCCGCTCCGGGAGAAGCTCCCGAACGGGCGGACCACCCCGTCCTCCATCCCCACCGGGTCGTCCTGCTCGAGAAGGCGATCGTCCGTCGCTTCGAACCCCCCGCCGCAAGCGGTGAGAAGACCAATCGTCGCGATCACTGAAAGAGTCTGCCGCATCGAACTCCTCCTTGAGGATGCACTCGCTGGTGCGTTCGGCGCGGGCAGTAAGCACAAAGCGTGCCAAGACCAAGAAATCGGTATGTCGAAATAGTTGTTTTTATGCGGAAGGTTACAATAAATGCTTTCAGACCATCATGTAGCAATTGTATCCCTGAAGATACAAACTCATTCCGGTTTTCATTTTTATGTTTGATTTATAGTGATTATTATTTGATATCTATGGGATACATTTTGATCTAGTACGATACGGCAAGGGTGTTGATCGAAGTGGATTGAAATCTGTTGATTTCCTTGCTGGTGCGGTCGATCCAACGGGCGAGCTCCCGTTCGTCGTCGAGGGAGATGTCGATGAACTTTCCCCGGATTCCTAGCCAGCCGGGGTAGCGCACCTGCCCCAGCACCAGGCCCCGGGCGCGGATGCGGCGGGCCAGGCCGGGTAGCCGGACTTCCAGCGCCACCTCGGTCCCGGCCACGATCTCACGCTCGCCCTCGAAGCAGAACCCGCCGATGCCGACGTTGCCGCGCCGTTCGGCCAGCGGGCCCTCCTTGTTGTAGCGGGCGACGATGGTGGCGTTGAAGCGCGGCGACTCGCGCTCGGGTTTGCTGGAGTCCGGGTTTTCCGGATCGGTCGAGAACCAGCGCCTGAGGCTATCGAGCAGCGTCATGTTCATGGCTTTCTCCTTTGTTTTCCTATCGTCATCGTCTTTCATTTCCTGCCGCCGGTGTTCTATGACGGAGGAGCTCAAGATTTTTTCAAAAAAAATTCATACAAATCAAGTAGATAGTGATTTGGATCACAAACTCGCGGCGATGGTACGGGAGGCATTTGATATTTCTTTTTCGTTTGAGTAGATTCTGCGCAAATTTTCGAGGAGGAATCCGATGACGACATCGAAGGAGCATATCGAGATCACGGAGAAGTACGGCGCCCACAACTACCACCCGCTGCCGGTGGTGCTTGCGCGCGGCCAGGGCGCCTGGGTGTGGGACGCCGAGGGCAAGAAGTACCTCGACTTCCTCTCCGCGTACTCCGCGGTCAACCAGGGCCACTGTCATCCCCGTATCGTCGCTGCGCTCAAGGAGCAGGCCGACCGCATCACGCTCACCTCGCGGGCCTTCTTCAACGACCAGCTCGGGCTCTTCCTCAAAGAGGCCTGCGAGCTCGCCGGCATGGAGATGGCGCTGCCCATGAACACCGGCGCCGAGGCGGTGGAGACGGCCATCAAGACCGTGCGCAAGTGGGGCTACCGGATAAAGAAGGTCCCCGCCGACCAGGCCGAGATCATCTGTTGCTGCGACAACTTCCATGGGCGCACGCTCACGGTGGTGAGCTTCTCGTCGGAGCCGCAGTACCGCGAGGACTTCGGGCCGTTCACCCCTGGCTTCAAACTGATCCCCTTCGGCGACGCCGCGGCGCTCGAGCGCGCCATCACCAAGAACACGGTGGCCTTCCTGGTCGAGCCCATCCAGGGCGAGGCCGGGGTGGTAGTGCCGCCCGACGGCTACCTCAAGCAGGTCCGCGACATCTGCACCCGGCACAACGTGCTTTTGTGCCTCGACGAGATCCAGACCGGCCTGGCGCGCACCGGCAAGATGTTCTGCTTCGAGCATGAGGGCATCCGTCCCGACATGCTGGTGGTGGGCAAGGCCATCTCGGGCGGCATGCTGCCCGTGTCGCTGGTGCTCTCCTCCCGGGAGATCCTGGGGCTGTACCGGCCGGGCGACCACGGCAGCACCTTCGGCGGCTGTCCCATCGGGGCGGCGGTGGGCCGGGCGGCCATCCGGGTGCTGGTGGAGGAGAAACTGGCCGAGCGCGCCCGCGAGCTCGGCGAGTACTTCATGGGAAAGCTTCGCTCTCTGGCCGGCAAGAACAAGAAGATCGAGTCGGTGCGCGGCAAGGGCCTTCTCATCGGCGCGCTGCTCACGCCTTCCGCCGGCAAGGCGCGGCCCTTCTGCGAAAAGCTCATGCAGCAGGGCCTGCTGTGCAAGGAGACCCACGAGCGCATCATCCGCTTCGCCCCGCCGCTGGTGATCGAGCGGGCGGACCTCGACTGGGCCTTCGATCGCGTCAAGGCCGTGCTGGGTTGAGCCGGGCGCGCGCTCGTGCGTTTTCACACCGTCCTCTTCGACCTCGACGGGACGCTGGTGGACTCCGGGCAAGACATCGCCCGGGCGGTGAACCGCACGCTGGCGCGGCTCTCGGTCCCGCCGCTCCCCGAGGACGAGATCTTGGGGTTCGTGGGCGACGGCGCCCGGCGGCTCATGGAGCGCACCCTGCATCGAGTGGGAAAACAGGGGCTCGACGAGGCGCTCTCCATGTTCCGCGAGGACTACCGGAAGGATTGCCTCGGGCACACCCGGCCCTACGCGGGCGTGCCCGGCCTGCTCTTTCGGCTCGGGCGCGGGTCGGTGGGGGTGGTCACCAACAAGCCGCGCGAGTTCGCGCTCGAGATACTCTCGGGGCTTTCGCTGCTTCCGCTCGTGGGAGCCGTCGTCGGCGGCGACGAGACAGCGCGCATCAAGCCCGATCCCGAGCCGCTGCGACTGTGCCTTGCGCGACTCTCCCGCAGCGCCTCCGGCGCCCTGATGGTGGGCGACTTCGAAAACGACATCCTGGCCGGCCGCGCGGCGGGGCTCTCCACCTGCGGCGCCCTGTGGGGGTTCGACGGGGGCGCGTCTTTTTCGGACGCCACGCCGGATTTCTCCTGCCGGACAGTGCGGGAGCTGGAAGAGTTCCTCTTCTCAGAAGTCTGAGGCAGATTTCAAAAATCGTCCCCCGTGCGCACGCAGCGGTGGGGCCAAAAATTGCAACAGGTTGAAGTTCAAGGCGTATTTTATGCGCGTCGTCGAGTCGGGCCTGGAACGATAATTGCTTGGGGATCGGCTCGATGAAGTTTTTGGTAAATCTTAATGAGCGGCTTCCTCTTCTCCTAATCCTGCTGGGAGGGGGGTGCGCCGCCCCCGATGGCGCCTCGACGGGCCTCTTCATCTCCGAGATCGTGGCCGACAACGACGGGGTGTGGATCGACGAATCTGGCGAGACCGAAGACGTGATCGAGCTCGTCAACCTGGGTGTGCGCGCCGTCGAGCTGGCCGGATACGCCATCGGCGAGCGACCCGACCGGGCCTTTTCGCTTCCCGATCTATTGCTCGAGCCCGGCCAGACGGCGGTGCTGTTCGCGGACGGGGAGGTCTCCCAGGGCCCGGGGCACCTGCCGTTCCGGCTGTCGGCCCGGGGAGGGGTGGTGAGCCTGTGGGGCCCCTTGGGCGAAGAGGCCGACCGGGCCGAGTTCCCCGCGCTGCTGCCCAACGAGGCCTTCGCCCGCTTCGGTGAGGCCAGCGCGTTCTCGCTGTGTCGCTTCGCCACCCCGGGACGGCAAAACGGCGAAAGCTGCGGCCCGCCCTCGACGCCGGAGCTCCCGCCCGAGGTGGTGTTCCCCCCGTACACCTGGCCCAGACCCTGGCCCGCGCCGCCGCGGCCGCTCGTCGTCAGCGAGCTTGCGCTCCGTCCCGCCTCGTTCGTCGAGGTGCTGAACGCCTCCGGCGCGCCCGTGGATCTTGGCACGTACGCCCTCACGCTGGCGCCGAGCGGGCCGGGGCTGGCCTGGCCGGAGCGGACCGAGGGCCGGGCGCTGGCCTGGCCCCAGGCGACCCTGCCGCCTGGTGAACGCGCGCGGGTCGAGGTGAGTGAGTCCGACGTCGCTGCCATCGCCGCCACCGGCGAGTTCGAGGGCGTGCTCAGCCTGTGGCGCGCCGGAGAGGAAGAGCCGGTGGAGCGGGTGGACTTTCTGCGCTGGCCCGACGGCGCCGCGCTGGCCCGCCTCCCGGACGACAGCGGCCGCTTCGTCTTCTGTCGCGAACCGTCGCCGGGTCGCCCGAACGACGGCTGCGAACTTCTGCCGCGACGCGAGGTGGGCGATCGGCTGCGACACCTCTACACCCCCGGGGACTTCGAGGCGCTCGCCGCGGGTGGCACCGAGGTCGGCGTGCAGGCGGTGAAGTTCATCGTGGACCGGCAGGCGGGCGGGGTGGTGCACCTGCTCTCCAACTCCTGGGACCTGCACTACACCTTCATCCGCGAGCGCATCGACGGCCAGCCGCACCTGGATCGCTGCGACTCCGAGCAGGCGCGGCTGTTCAACGCCGGCTGGGCCCAGTTCTCGCAGCGGGAGTATTTCACCGTCGAGCCGCGCCGCTACCTGCTCGGCACCCTGAGTCGCTACGCCGGGACCGATGTGGCGGCGGTCGAGTTCGCGGCTGGGGATCGGATCGTGGCGGATCAGATCGTGGAGGCCTTCTTCGGGGTGGCGAAGAACCTTTTCGATCCCGAGGCCTGGGCCGTGCGCCCCGCCACCGGCCGCCAGGTGTCCGAGTGCCGCAAGGTGCAGGGCGCGCTCCCGCTCGCCGACCCCAGCGCGCCGTTTCAGGGCAGGACCTTCGCGGTGATGAACCCCGGCGAGGGCTACGGCGTGCTGACCTTCGTGCCGGGAGAGGAGCTCTCCCGCGCGCTCCTCGGCATGGGGGTCATCGTGGTGACCGACCAGGTGCCGAACGACATCGCGCTCACCGGTGGCCTGATCACCGAGGCGTTCCAGACGCCGCTCTCGCACGTGAACGTGTTGTCGAAGGCGCGCAACACCCCCAACCTGGCGCTGCCGGGCGCGCGGCGGGACGCGCGGCTCGAACCCCTCTTCGGCAAACTGGTGCGTTTTTCGGTTTCGAGCGGGGGGTTCTCGGTCGAGCCCGCCTCGGTCGAGGAGGCCGAAACCTTCTGGGAGAGCCGGCGGCCGGGCGCGCCCCCCGAGTTGCCGCAGCTCGATCTGGCGCGCCGCGGTCTCTACTCCCTGGATGAGCTATCCCTCGCGGACGCGCCGCTGGTGGGTGTGAAGGCGGCGCAACTCGCCGAGCTTGCGCGCACCGTCTCGTCACAGTCCGGCTGCCCCGGCCCCATCCCGACCCCGCTGGATGCCTTCGCCATTCCGGTGGTGTACTCGCGCGAGCACTACGAAAAGAGCGGCGCGCTGCGGTTGCTCTCCGAGCTCGAGCAGGACCCGGCCTTTCGCGCCGATCCTGCCGCGCGCGCCGAGGGCCTGGCGCGGGTGCGCGCTCTGGTGTTGTCGCACCCCGTCGACCCGGAGCTGCTCTCCATGGTGGAGACGGTGGCGGCGCGGCGGTACGGTATCTCGCGTCTGCGCTTCCGCTCTTCCAGCAACACCGAGGATCTGGCGGTGTTCAACGGGGCGGGCCTGTACACCTCGGCTTCGGGCGCGGTGCGCGATCCCGAGCGGCCGATCGGTGACGCCATCCGCACCGTGTGGGCGTCGCTGTTCAACGACCGCGCCTACCAGGAGCGGGAGTACTACTCCATCCCCATCGAGAGCGTGGCCATGGGCGTGCTGGTGCACGGCGCCTTCCTCTCCGAGAAGGCCAACGGGGTGCTGATCACCCGCAACGTGCTGGAGCCCACCCGCTCGGACATGTTCACCGTCAACGTGCAGGCGGGCGAGGCCTCCGTGACCAACCCGGCGCCCGGCGTCACGGCAGATCAGCTCCTGTACGTGCTGGGTGCCACGCCACGCGTCGAATACCAGGCCCGCACCAGCCTCCAGGCGGAGCCGGTGATGAGCGCCGAGGAACTCGGCCGCCTGGCCTGTCTCGGCAAGGCGGTCCATGCGCGCTTTCGCGAACTGCTCGATCCCGAGCGCAAGATGCGCTGGTTCGCCATGGACGTCGAGTTCAAGCTGGAAGGTGTCGAGCGCCGCCTGGTGCTCAAGCAGGCCCGGCCCTACTCCTTCGGCGCGGCCCAGATCCCGCCGGATTGCCGGGAGTTCTAGGGGTTCTTTCTTGCCTGATCCAGAACCGATCGCGCGAACGCACTGGCTCTGGTGGCCCCGCGTTCGCGCGATAGTGAGCCCAGATGGCGACCGGCCCTTTGGGGGTGTGGGAGATCCGCGGGAGAATATCGAGTCATTCGGAGCAGGGGCAGCCGGCGTCGCGGGCCCGTTGCCGCGCCTGTTGTTCGCGGGTGCGCCCGTCGCGGCACAGGCTGGAGAGCGGGGCCGTCCCCGCGTGCTCCTTCGCAAGATCGCACAGCAGCGAAGAAAGATCGGAGAGATTGTGGATCGACGTGCACATCCCGGCGCAGGTGGCCTCGTTTATCGACTCCAGCGCGCGCTCGAGCTGGGCCTGCTCACCGACGATCATGAGCCACAGCGAGTGTGCCTGGTCCAGCGGATCGCCATTTTCGTGCTGGCTGACGTTCCTTCCGCCTGTCGTGGCGCAGGCACAGACCCAGGCGAAGATCGCGGTGGCAACCAGCACCCGGTTCATGCCCGGGCGCCGGCCGGACCTGCCGCTATGCGCATGGTTGTTTTCCGGGCCTTTCACGAAGAACGGGGCTCGATGCGGCCAGGCGTGACCCAGCGACGCAGAACGTCTTCCAGGTCGCCCAGGGTATAGGGTTTGGCGAGGAAGTCGTCCATCCCCGCGCGCAGGCACTCCTGGCGTTGGTCGTCCAGCACGCTGGCCGTCACGGCCACGATGGGAACCCGGCCGCCGCTTTGGCTCTCGTGGTTTCGAATGGCCCGGGTGGCGCTCGGGCCGTCCATGGCGCTCATCTGCCAGTCCATGAGCACCAGATCGTAGCGGTGCTGGGAAACCTTATGTACCGCTTCCTGGCCGTTGCGGGCCACGTCCGTGCGGCATCCCAGACGGCCGAGGATGGCCACCGCCACCGCGCAGTTCTCCGGGTTGTCCTCGACCACCAATACGCGAGGCGCTCGATGGTCGGGCCGGAGCTCTCCCACGGGTTCGGCCCGCCCGTTCTCGCGCGGCGCGGTGGACGATGGGACCCAGAAGGAGATGGTCGAACCTTGCCCGTGTAGGCTGTCGAGAGAGAGCTCGCCTCCCATCAGGTCGACGAGCTGCCGGCAGATGAACAGCCCGAGGCCCGCGCCGTACGGCAGCGGGCGTTCGTCCGGCATGCTGGGCACGTTGCCGGAGCGCAGTTCGGCGAGTTTCTCCGTCTCGATGCCGATGCCAGTGTCGCGCACCGAAAAGAGCAGGCCCTGCTGGCCGGCGCGGCTCTCCGGGCGTATTTCCACCTGGACGGTGCCCCGCTCGGTGAACTTGATGGCGTTGTGCAAGAGGTTGGTCAGCACCTGGCGGACGCGGTACGGGTCGCCGCTGAAGGAGTGCTCCGGCAACGGCGCCGCCTCGGCCGACAGCACCAACCCTTTCTCCTGGGCCAGCGGCTGGAGCATCTGTACCGTCTCGCGAAGCAGATCATGCGGGTCGAACGGCAGGTTGCGGATCTTGAGACGGCCCATGGCCAGGCCGGAAGAGTCCAACAGATCGTTGATGAGCCCGAGCAGCGTCTCTCCCGCGCGCCGGGCGGACTGGAGGCAGGAGCGCTGCCCCGCGTCCAGGTTCGTGCGATCCAGGATCTCGAGGAGCCCCAGCAGCCCGGTCAAGGGGGTGCGCAGTTCGTGGCTGAGCTGGGCCAGCGCCAGGTGTGCTCGATTTTTGGCGCTGGGTCTGCGAGCGGTGAGCGGGGTGCTCCGGCCGTCCTTGTGCCTCGCGATCCTGCGTTTGCCGGACACCCGAACCCGCTCCTCTACCCCTCCAGGATCCCTGTCCAACCCTGCGTCTCTTCCGTATTTTCCTAGCTCAACCGCTGAGGGGTGTCAATTCCAAAATCATCCATCCGAGAGCCAACCCAGGGCCATCCAGGCCAGCGGCGCCAGGGTGAAAAACAGGCCGAACAGGCCGCGCAGGAGCCGCCCCGCCGGGCCCGCGCGCTTCTCCTGGCGGCGCCGCACGGACTTCTCGTGGGCGCGAAGCACGCTGTTCACCAGCATGGGCCAACCCAGCACCAACAAGACCACCAGGGCCACGATACGGGCCGCCGGTTCGATCCACCCCGCGGAAGCTCTCTCTGCGAAGCGGGCCGGGATCTCGAAGAGCAGGTTCGATAAAGCGTCCATCAGCGAGCCGAAGGACAGCACGAGCAGCAGCAGGACGGCCACGGGGACCCACAGCTTCTCCAGGTTGATGTCCCGCAGGTAGCGGGCGACGCCGAGGATTGCCTGGCGCAACTGGTACAGGCGCTTGCCCACGATGGCCCAGGTGCGGGCCAGCCACCCCGATCCCGGCACCACGTACCCCAGACTCCCGTCGTCTTGCGGCGTGCGGATGGCCCCCAGCGAGAGCCGCAGCGCGATCCACACCGCCCAGGCCGCGGCCAGCGCCGGGGCCAGGATGCGGCGGGCCGAGAAGTCGAACAAGGCCGAGGCGTTCGAGGAGAGCGGTGCCAGGGCATGCTCGAGAAGCGCAAGCAGCCGCTGGCAGAGGTCTTCCAGGTACGGAAAGCCGGTGAACATGGCCAGTCCCGCCAGCGCCAGAAAGCCGAAGGGTAGAAACACCGGCCGGCTCTGGCCCAGACCGCGGGTGGTCTTGAGGTACCAGCCGATGATAGGCGTGCGCCGGGCCAGCGAGTCGGGGTTGGTGTCCTCGCTCTCGCCGAATTGCGGGTCGATCTTCTTTCGCTCCTCGGCCGCCATGCCGCGGAATGTACGCGCAAGCGCTCGCGAATGCAATTTTGCAAGATTTGCCAGCCGGCGCCGGCCCGGAGTATCATGCCCCTCGGGTCCAGGAGGAATTTCATGGCGGATCACAAGCGACGCACCGAGCGCAAGATGCTGTTCCGTGTCCTGCGCTACCGCATTCAGGGCCGGGAGTACGCCGATCTCTCCACCAACATCTCGCCGGAGGGGATCTTCATCAAGAACACCGAGCCCCCGCCGGTGGGCACCGAGGTGGTCCTCACCGTGAAACTCCCGCCCCAGTGGGGCAACCTGCCGCTCGACATCGTGGGCCAGGTGGTGCACGTCAACGACGGCCCCGATCTCCACAAGCGCGGGATGGGCATCCGTTTCCTCTCCGTCACGGCCCAGTCGTTGCCCATCATCGAGTACTTCGTGCGCGAGGTGTTTTCGGAGAACCCCCTCGACCAGTCGCGCCTCGAGCAGACCGGCGGCGCCGATGTCTCCTACCGATACCAGGTTCCAACGGACAAGAAGTCGTGAACGAGCAAGCGGCGGGGCCTTTCTTTTTTCCGGGCGGAGATCGCGGGGCGCTCTTGCTGCACGGGTTCTCGGGAACCGCCTTCGAGATGCGCGCGCTGGGCGAGCGCCTGTCCCGCGAGGGGTTCACCGTGTCCGTGCCGCTGCTGCCCGGCCACGGCACCGACCCCCGGGACCTGCTGGAGCGGACGCCGGACGACTTCCTGGCCGCGGCCGAGCGGGCGCACCGCGCGCTTTCCGAACGCTGCCGCGCCACCGCGGTGGTGGGGTTTTCACTGGGAGCCTTCCTGGCGCTCGAGCTTGCCGCCGGCGCGCCGGAGCGGGTGCGGGCGCTGGCCGTCCTTTCGCCGCCGTACCACCTCTCGGGGAGCCTGGGCATCCTGCTCTGGCTGTATTCCTTCACTCCCATCCGGCGGGTGCTGCCGATGTTCCCCAAGTTCGCCTCGGACGGGGAGATACGCGATCTTACCTGGCGTGGTCGCGCGCCGGGGTATGGCCGGCTGCCGCTGAAAAAGGCGCGGGAGCTGCGGGATTACTTCTTGCGGATGCGGCGCGACCCGCCGCGCGTCGCCTGCCCCGTCCTGCTGGCCCACGGAGTTCACGACGGCGTGGTGCCGGTCTCCGGGGCCCGCGAGCTGGCCCGTCGGCTCGGCCCCGGCCGGTGCCGCGAGCTCTACCTGCCGCGCAGCGCCCATCTCATTCCGCTGGACCTCGATCGCCATCTTCTGGAAGACCGGGTGGCGGAGTTTCTCGCACAGGTGCTGTGACATGGCCTACCGCCGCAAGGACCGGTTCTACCGGCAGGCCAAGCAGGAGGGCTTCCGCTCTCGCGCGGCCTACAAGCTTCAGGAGCTCGCTCGCCGCCTGCGCCTGTTTTCACCGGGCCAGCGGGTGGTGGACCTGGGCTGCGCCCCGGGGGGCTGGCTCCAGGTGGCGGCGCGGGCCGTGGGCGGCAAGGGCCGGGTCATCGGGATCGATATCGAGGAGGTGACGCCGCTCGGGTTTCCGCAGGTGCAAGTGCTGCGCATGGACATCTTCGACCCGGCCACGCCGGGAAGGCTGCGGGAGCTGCTGGGCGGCCTGCCCGATGTCGTGCTCTCGGACATGGCGCCCCACACCTGCGGAGATCACGATGCCGATCACGCCCGCAGCGTGGAGCTGGTGGCGGCGGCGGGCCGGCTGGCGGCCGAGCTGCTTCGCCCGGGCGGCTGGTTCGTGGCCAAGGTGTTCGACGGCGGCGCGCTTTCCGACCTCCTGCGCGAGCTGGCCGCGTCCTTCGATGATGTGCGGCGCCTTCGCCCGGAGGCTACCCGCGACGGCTCGCGAGAACTTTACCTTTCCGGCCGCCGGAAAGGCGGCAAAGGGGGCCGCGCATGAGCCCGGCGCGCCTCATCCTGGCCCGGCGGGTCTTGCCGGTGACATCGCCACCGCTGTCTGACGCCGGGGTTCTTTTGCAGGACGGGCGCGTGGCCGCCCTCGGCCCGGCCGAAGCGCTACGGCGGGAACACCCGGAGGCCGCCGTCACCGACCTCGGGGAGGGGGTGCTGCTTCCGGCGTTCGTGGACGCCCACGTGCACCTGTTCGAGCTGGTGCGTTTGCGCTCCGGCGTCGATTTGACCGCGGCTCGCTCCGCCGAACCGGTCGCGGAGCTCCTGCTGACCGGCCGTCCCATGGCGGGCTGGCGGTTGGGGACGGGACTGGATCGGAACCGCTTTTCCGGGTTCGGCGAGGCGCCGCGGGCCTTCCTGGACCGGGTGAGCCCCAAGCTTCCGCTGGTGGTGCTCAGCCGTGACCTGCACACGCTGTGGGCGAACTCCCCGGCGCTGGCGGCGGCGGGCGTGGATTCGGAGAGCGGCGAGCTCACCGAAGGCAACACCTTGCCGCTGCGGAGGAAGATCCCCGCTCCCCAGGGAGAAGAATGGGCGCGCTCCTTCGCCCTGGCAGTGCGGGACCTGCACCGGGCGGGGATCGCCCGGGTCGGGGACTTCAGCGGTCTTCTGCTCCACCGGCGCTTGCTCGCCGCCCAGGAAGATCGGGCCCTGCCGCTCAGGGTGACCACGTCCTTCCACCTCGACGAACGGGAGGAGGCGAAACGGATCGGCTTTCGCTCTAGTCGCATCTTCGGCCGGGTGACCTGCGGCTACCTCAAGCTCTTCGCCGACGGGTCGCTGGGCTCGCGGACCGCCTGGATGAAGAGGCCCTACCGGGGGACGAATGGCGCCGGAGTGACGAACTTCGACACGGAGACGCTGCGCGCCCTGGTGGAGGGCTCGCACACCGAAGGGGCGCGCGTCGCCCTGCACGCCATCGGCGACGCGGCGGTGCGCCAGGCGGCCGTCGTGTTGTCGAGAGAGGATCGCGTCGAGCATGCGCAGCACATCCAGGCCGAGGACATTCCGCTGCTTTCGCGAGCCGGCTGCTTGTGCTGTATGAACCCGCAGCACATCGAGCTGGACTGGCGCGCGGCGGCGGAGGTCCTGGAGGGTCGAGGAGAGGGGGCGTACGCCCTCTCGAGCCTGCGCCGGGCCGGTGTCCCGCTCGCCTTTGGAAGCGACGCCCCGGTGGCGCCGGCCGACCCGTTGCGCGCCATGGCCTGGGCCGCGCGGCGGCAGGGGCCCGACGGTGTGCCCGAGGGCGGGTTCTTTCCCGGCGAGCGTCTCGATCGAGAGAGCTGTCTTCTCGCGGCCACCCTGTACGGTGCGCGAGCGGCACTCACGGACTACGAGGGCTGGATCGGGGTGGGGTCCTGCGCGGATCTCGTGTCTTTGACGGCCGATCCGGTGAGGTCGCCCGACGAGGACCTCTTTTCTGTGAGGGTAGCGAGGTTGTGGATCGGGGGGGAAGAGCAGCCGCTGGACGGAGTCTGACCGGTAATCCCAATTACCACTCCCGGAAAAATATTCATCTATTTGAAAAATCTATTTTTTTCTGAAATGGCGGTCCGGGGTGGGTGTGACAGACTGTAACATTACAGCGAGTTTGCTGGAAAATCCGCCAGTTTTTTTATAGCAATTTCAATATGTTGGTTGGTCAAGCCGGCCTGATTCTCTGGCACACAAATTGCGAAAAGTGAGCGGTGGAGCCTGAAAGGAAGGCCGCCATGACAAAGAAAATGTCGACCAGGAAAGGCCAGTCCGGAGCAGCCAAGACCGAGTACATCATCATGGTACTCCTGATAGCGGTGACCAGCATCTCTGCGGTGAGCCTGTTTGGCGACAACATCCGGGCTCTCTTTGGAAGCGCCGACAACGCCCTGGCCGGCGACGAGGGTGCCACGCCGGCCACCAAAACCGCGCGAAGCCTGGTCCGCCAGAGTTCCGCGGTGGCGGATGCGTCCAAGGCGAGCTCGTCCAGCAAGAGTTCTTCGCTCGGAAGCTCAAAGAGCGCCATCTCTTCATCGGGGTCTTCTTCTCGCGGGTCCGCGGTTCCCAACACCCCGTCTTACCAGGCGAAACAAGGGGGACAGGCCCCGGCTTCGGGATCGTCCTCCGGGTCTGGCTCCTCCGAAAAGAGCCTGAGCGCCATGGCAAAGGCGCCGGCCGCCCCGGCCGGTTCGTCGAGCAAGGCCGCCAGCGCTGATGCCAAGGGCGAAACCCGCGCTCTCAGCGCGGCAGCCCCCAAGGCCGCCACCTCGAGCTCCAAAAGCGCTACCGCTGCGGCGGGCACGGGCCAGAAAGGCAATCCCAACGCCGGCGCTCACGTGAGCGAGGCGGGTCTGCGCCACCTCATGCGCTCGGAGGGTTTCAGGAACAAGGCGTACAAGGACGTGGCCGGCTACCCCACCATCGGGGTGGGCCACCTGCTGACCAGCCAGGAGAAGCGTACCGGCACCATCGTCATCAACGGCCGGGCGGTGAGCTACAAGAATGGCCTCACCGACGAGCAGGTGAAGGATCTGCTCGCCCAGGACGTGAAAAAGTACGAGAAGGTCGTCAGCGACTCGGTCAAGGTGCCGCTCACCCAGGGCCAGTTCGACGCGCTGGTGTCCTTCAGCTACAACGTCGGCCCCAACGCCTTCAAGAAGAGCAACCTGCTGCGCGTGCTCAACCAGGGCAAGTACAACCAGGTTCCGAACGAGATGCGCAAGTGGGTGAAGGCCGGCGGCCGCACGGTGAAAGGTCTCAAGAACCGTCGCGAGGCCGAGATCGCCCTGTGGAACAGCGGCTCTTCGCGAGACCTGGTGGCAACGAAGGACTAGCGGAAAGTTGATCGGTTTTCGATTCTGCGGAATACAATCATTGCCAAGGCGCGGGAGAGCTCATTTCGAGGTCCGAGCATGCGTACACTCATCGCCATCCTGTTCGCGGTCGGTCTTGCCGCTTGCGAATCCGAACCAACCGCTCCTCCGCAGCCGCAAGGCTTGCCGAAGGCGCCACAGCGTCTCTCCGATGTTCCCCGCAACGCTAGCTCGGCCCCGGCCGAGCCCGCCGCGCCCGATCCGGAGAAGGAGAAGCAGCTCGAGCGCGAGCGCGTATGCCGGGAGACGTGCCAGAAGATCGAGCTGTGCCAGGTGCGGTTCTTCGAAAACGGCGACGAGTGCCTCAAGGCCTGCCTCGAGTCGAAGCCTGACGACGAGGCCGAGACCGCGCGCTGCTTGTTCGACGCCAAGAACTGCTTTCGCATGTGGAAGTGCGAGCAGGGAGAGGAGCCGCGCGCGCCGGCCGAGGCCCGCTCGCCCGCCGAGGCCTTCATGGACAAGCTGTGCCCGCCGGCCCCGGGCGAGCCCGAGAACCTCCTCGAGATCAAGCAGAACGAGAAGCGCCGCGCCGATTGCCTGGAAGGCAAGCTCAAGCCGCTGTGGCAGCGGGCCGAAAAGAACTCCTCGAAGCAGGCCCGCGCCGAGTGGAAGTCTCTGCGCGACAAATTCACGCGCTTCGCCGAAATCGGCTGCCGGCTGGCCGAGGAGGTGAAGTGGTTCGACCCGGAGACGCTGCGGTGGAGCAGTGGTGCCGAGCTGGGCCTGGAGTACGTGGGCTGCCGCCAGACGGTGTTCGGCTACCAGGCCTTCCTGCTGGACCGGATGCTGGCCGGCGACCGCAAGGCCTTCTGGGATCTCTCCGAGCTTCGCAACCTGGTGGGAAACGGCAGCCAGACCTTCTGGACCGACGTGAGCCTCGAACTCGGCCGCGCCGTCGAGCCCCCCAAGCCGGCAGCGGACGACGCCGAGCAGCCGGACCCGGGGCGCACCGCCAAGTTCAAGAAGCTGCTCGCCGAGCTGCCGTCGCTCGTCGCCGACCTGGGCATGCAGCAGTGTCGCCTGCTGCCGGAGCCGCCCGGCGGCTGCGACCACAAGCTCGCCACCTGGTACTACGGCACCATCTCGCCCCCCGGCCGCTGAGTGTGAATCCTGTCAGATGGTTCAATCGAGGTCGCCTCCGCCCGATCTGGCTGTCAAGGGTCTTCGATCGCTCCGCGACTCGCTGCGCCCGCCCTTGACAGCGATCGGGCTTCGGCTGGATCCGCTGATATGAGGAACATGCAGGCATGCTCCTCCTGTGCCAGGAAGATCTCACTGTGGTCTCTTCGCTGCCCCTTACGCCGTCGATGAAGGCGGAAGGGTGAAAAATGCGCGAACGGGAAAAACTTGAGACTAGGACGCAGCGGGGGGCGGAGTGGACGGGGTGGAGGGCGGCGGGGTGGGGGACGCGCCGCCGGCGGTGTTGGCGCGGTGCTCGAGGAAGAAGGCCAGCACGTCGGGGTAGGCCTTCATGCGGAACACGGCCTCGATCTCCTGCGGGGCGAGCTCGGACTCCTCGAACAAGGCGGTGATCTTCTCGATGGCCCGACGCAACCCCTCGCGCTTCTCGGGGGAGGTGGGGACCTTTTCGCCGTCCAGGTTGGAGTTGAGCTCCTCGGAGTACTCGCCGAACTTCTCCATGGCCTCGCCGAGCCGCATGTCGAGGTACAGCTCGAAGAGCTGCTCCAGCGCCTCGGTGAGCTTCGGCCGCTTCTGCTCGTAGCAGAAGGCCTCCAGCCGGGCCATGAACTGGTCGAGCGAGGTCTGGCGCGGCACGGCCAGTTTGGCGAGCTCGTTGAGCCGCAGGATGACCGTGCGCGTGCCGATGGTGCGGATCATGGGCCGGAACATGTCCTGGAACTGCTCGCGGGGAATGCGTTCTTCGATGAGGGCCATGGGAGCCTCCTGCCGCGACCGTCGGGCCGCCGCGTCGGAGGCGCTCTTTAGCACGGAACGGATTGCGGCGCAAACCGCCCCGTGCGTCAGGGCACGAAGTAGATGGAGGACCGGCCGGTGGGTTGGGCCAGCGCGTCCCAGCGGCACTGGATGTCGGTGTAGAGCTGCTGACGCGGTTCATTGGTGACGCCGAAAGTGTAACTCCCGGGAGTGCCCATCACGTCGTCGAAGGCCCCGATGCCGATGGTCCCGGTCCCGTCGCAGTAGGTGGAGCCGGAGAGCGTGATCTGGTCGAGGTAGATATACCGGCCGATCGCGGCGCTCAGGGTGAAACGCAGCCCCAGCGCATTGTTGCGGTTCACCCGGCGGTCCAGCTCCGAAAGATTGACGCAGATGCTGCCGCAGGTGCCGTTCGGGCCGAAGTCGCCGCCGAAGCTCCAGGCCGTCTGCCAGTTGGCGTCGCCGTTGATCGAGAATTCGGCCAGAACGGAATCCGTGAGCGCCGTCGCGTTAAAATCTCCAACATAGAAGCAGAGCCGCACGTTCCCGTCCAGCACGGAGGCGTCCACCACGCGGGAAAGGGTGGCCGTGCCGTTCGTCTTGTAGACGAAGTTCGTGTCCTGGCACTGGTAAGTGGCGTTGGCGTTGCAGCTGGGGCTGCCCGTGACGGCCCAGCCGTTCCAGTCCACCGGGCATCCGGTGAAGGGCGAGGTCAGGATCGTCTGGGTGTTCGTGGCGCACTGGCTGGGCCAGCCGTGGACCACGATGTTGTCGAGGTACACGATGTGGCCACCGGTCTCGGAGTGGGCAAGGAAGGTGATCGTCACCGCCGAATTGTTCTCGGCCCAGGAGGGGAGTTGTGCGCAGAGCGGGAACCAGTCGTCGTTGGCGCCCGCGCGAATCATGTTGTTCTGGCAGAATATCTGGTCTCCGGGGTGACTGCTGTCCGATGCGTACACCATCAGGGCATCGTTGGCATTGAGGCTCACGCCCGCCATCCAGAAGCACACCTCGGGAGCCTTGAGGTTGCTGAGGTCGAACTGCTTGAACATGCGCCACTCTTCGACGTTGTTGGTGCTGTTGTTCTGCGCCTTGTCGCAGCGCATCACCCAGTTGCCGTTGACCTGGATGCACAGGTTGGTGGTGGCGCAGTTGCGATCGCCGGCCTGGGGCGTGCAACTCGCCGCGGAGTCCTTGCAAGCATTGACGGTGGACTCCATCTGCCAGCCGTTCATGTCGCAGGCGCTACCAAAGGCATCGTTGAAGGTGGTCACGTCCACGGTGACCATGCCGATCTCGGAGGTGCAGGAGAGACAGCCACCCTGGTTCGTCATGCCACCCTGCGCGTCCTGGAGGAACAGAGAGCAGGCCGCGTCGTTGGTGTTCTCGAGGTCCACCTGCGCCGGGCAGGTCACGGTGAGGCTCACCGGGGGCAGGCCGCAGCCCGAGGGCGCGCTGAAGCACTCCGGCTTGCAGATCTGCCCGGCCGTCATGCAGGCCCCGTCGTCCGGCGTGCCGATGCAGCGCAGGCCGCTGTCGCACATGTCGCCGGTGGTGCAGCCGTACCCGTCGTCGCAGCTCTCCCCGGGGTTCGCGTCGCAGGTGTCCGGGCTCTCGTGGCACACGTTGTGGCACGGCGGGTTGCCCGCGCACGGATCCCCCGTCCCCACGCACGTCCCGTTCCCGTCGCAGCGGTCGGTCGC
>JAAZNF010000107.1 GCA_012798435.1 Myxococcales bacterium
GATGCAGCCCGCCGCGATGCAGACGCCGATGGCCAGAACGAGGTATCTACGCATGGCTCCGTCCTCCATGAGCAATCTCGGCGGTCACTACTTCTGAGTGACCGTCGACTGCAGCCGGTTGACGATGCGCGGGGTGATGAAGATGAGCAGTTCGGTGCGATCGTCGTTGTACTTGGTATTGCGGAAGAAGAATCCCAGGATGGGGATCCGCGACAGGACAGGCACTCCGATGAAGGTGTCGGAGGTTTTTCGGGTGTAGATGCCGCCGATGACGGTGGTGTCCCCGTCCCGCACCATGACCTGGGTCTCGGCCTCCTTCTTCAGGATGGTGGGATCGCCCTTGGCGCCGGTGCGCGAGAAGTCGGGCTCGTTCTTGGTGACCTTGATGGCCATCAGGATGCTGCCTTCCTGGGTGATGTGGGGAGTGACCTCGAGCTCCAGCTTGGCCTCGACGAAGATGGTGTTGACGCCGGCGGCCGACGTCACGCTGATGGGGATGGACACGCCCTGCCCGATCTTGGCCTTGTGGTTGTCCAGGGTGGCGATCTTGGGGGCGCTGATGATCTTGACCTCGCCCTTGTTCTCGGCCGCGGTGAGCCGGAGGTTCAGGGCGGCCGAGCCGCCCGCCGAGCCGAACACGAAACCGATGGCGCCGCCGGACCCGGCGCCCACCGCCGCCGGCAGGTTCACGGCGAACCGGCCCGGGTTGGCGGTTCCCGAGAGATCGGTGTTGGTGGTGGAGTCGTCCGCGCCGCCGCGGATGCGCATGTCGCTGGGGAAGGGCAGGCCGGTGGGATTGCCATGGGCCGCGTCGAAACGGAGATCCGGTCCCCACTGGATGCCCACTTCGCGCAGGTAGAAAGCGTTGGCCTCCACGATGCGCGCCTCGATCAAGACCTGGGGGGTCTCGGTGTCGAGGCTCCGCACCAGGCCCTCGGCCTTGACCAGGTTCTCGAGGACATCCTTGATGATCAGCACGTTGGTGCGGGCATCCACGGTGACCTCACCGCGATCGCTGAGCACGCCCTTGACCTGCTTCTCGATGTCGCCGGCCTGCGCGTAATTGATCGAGATGATGCGCACCCGCAACGGCTCCAGGGGTTTCATCTTCTCCTGGATCTCGGCGGCGTCCTTCTGCTCCTTGATGAGGTCGTCCTGCTTGGCGATGCGGATGATGTTGCCGTGCCGCACCTTGCCCAGGTGCTTGGTCTTGAGGATGATGTCCAGGGCCTGATCCCAGGGCACGTTGCGCAGGGTGATGGTGACCTTGCCGGACACGTCGTCAGAGGTGATGATGTTGAGCTTGGCCACCTCGGAGATCATGCGCAGCACGTTGTGGATGTCGGCATCCTTGAAGTCCATGGAGATGCGCCGGCCGGTGTACTTGGCCTTCTTGGCGGGCGCTTCGCCACCCCCGCCCCCCGCCTCCGCGGCGGGATCGCGAACGCTGTAGCCCGCCACCTCGTCGGGCGCGTAGACGTACTCGGAGGGCTCGGCTTCGCCTTCCCGGGGCGCGTCCGCCGCGGCGGTCACGCTCGCGATCTCGAACACCCAGTGCAGGGAGCCCTCGCGCCGCTCCAGACGGCTGGTGAGCACACCGTTGGTGGCGGCCACGATCTTGACCTTGCCCTCGGCCGGCACCCGGTAGGCGCTCACCGACCGCAGCGGGGTGCCGAACTCGGAGACGTCCAGGGTGCGTTCCAGCGTGACCGGCAGGGTGCAGCTCGGGATCTCGAGCACCACCGAGCGGTCATCCGTGTGAACGATCTGCGGTTGGGCATCGCCTTTCACGTCCAGGATCACCCGCGCCTCGTTCCCTTCCTGCTGGAAGGTCAGATCCCGCAGGCTCCCCAGCGGCGCCGTGGCGCTCTCCGGGGGCTTCGCTACCGGGGCAGGCGGCGGTGGGGCGGGCGGCGGCGGAGTGGCCGGCGTCGGGGCGGGCGCCTTGGGCGCCTCGGCCAGACGAGCCGGCTCCGAGGCGGCCACCTTCGGCGCGGGAGCGGCCTCGGTCTTTGGGAAGGCGATGCGCAGGCCCTGGCGGGTCTTCTCCACCGTGAAGGGTCTCGACTTGCCGCCCGTGAAGTCCAACACCACGCGCACCTTGTCGGGGTGCCGCGCCAGCCGTGCCCGGTTGACGGCCGAGGCCGCCAGTGAGCTCTCGCTGACCTTGTTCTTCATGGTTCCGCCGTAGATGTCCACCACCAGGCGATCGGGCCCGAACACCTCCAGGATCTCGTAGGCCTTGACATCGCCGCGGGTGATCACCGCCACGGAGTTCTTCTGCGCCTCCACCCGCTGCACCGTCACGTTGCCGGCCTTGGCGCGATCGCCGACGGACTCCACCACCCGGAAATCCGAGGGCGTTGGGGGCGGAGGTGACACCGCGTTCTGGGGAGCGGAGGCCGGCGGCTCGCTGGCCACGGGTGCGGCAGGCGTCACCGCCGCGGCCGGCGCCGGGGTCGCAGCGGGAGCCGCCCCGGCGAGTCGGTCGGCGCCTGGCCCAGCGATGGTGATGACGATGTTCGTACCGTCGGCGCGGGCGTCGAAGCGCGCTCCCGGCTTGAGCCCGATCGAGACCCGGGAGACCCGGTTCCCCGCCTGGGTGAACTCCGAGGCGGAGATCTCACCGATACGGGGATCGTCCACCGCGCGGGTCTTCTCGATGCCCGAAATCCGGGTGGCCGGCAGGTCGACGACCAGCCGGTCGGGCTGGATCAGCTTGAACACATTGAAGGTGGGCACCTCGCGCCCTGCCAGGGTCACCCGGGTTTCTTGCTCCCCGGATTGCACCGTGACACCGGTGATGATGTTTCCCGCCTTCTCCGGCTCGCCCGCTGGGCTCACGGACAGCGGGGCCAGGCAGAGAGCCAGGACCAGCAACGGGATGGTTTCGGGTTTACGCGCTGCCATGGATCTTCTCCTTCACCAGGTACCCGGTCGCTCCGGGGGCGCCCACGTTAGTCCTGCTTCTCCTCGGCCTTCTTGAGGAAGATACTGATGTAGTTGGTCACCGGCCGCTGGTTGTAGTCCCGATAATCCTCCGCGATCACCACCTCGTCCGGCTTGATGCGGAACACCCGCCCGGCGTTCTTGCCGATGCGAGTGCCGATGCGGATCACCCAACCCTTGCCGGTGGGATCCTCCACCATGGCGCTCGGCTGCGCCATGCCGGAGATGATGGCCACCAGCTTGAGCTGGTCCAGCTCGAACTTGCACAGCGGACAGGTCGCGCTCAATTCTGAGGTCTTCGCCTTCTCCGGCGTGAGCGTCTTGTACTGCGAGCGGAAGGGGTCACGCTTTCCGACCGGAGTGTAGATGTAGGTGACGACCGGCGTGCTCTCCTCGGGCAGATCCAGATCCAGCTTGAGTTGGGAGGCGTCCACCGTCGGCGCGGGGCCGGCGGGCGCAGCGCCCGGCATCAGCCCCGGGCCCGGGGGAGGCGCCGAACCGCCGCAGGCCCATAGCCCGGCACACAGCAAGCCTGCCCAGATCAGACGATCCGCGCCGCAACCGACGGGCTTGAAAAATGCACGCATTGAAGTCACGGCAAAACCTTCCTTTGGCTATCGTGCCGGTGGCGGCGTCACGGCCGCCGGGGTTGCCGGGGCCGCCGCGCCCGCCGCCGCCTGCGCCACGGTTCGAAACGTCTTGGCCAGACAGGAGGCCTTCAGGATCACCTTGCCGTTCCTGATCTTCGGCTCGGACATGGAGATATCGGTCACATTGATGATGCGGTCCTCCTTGGAGATCTTGTCGAAGAAGGTGGCGATCTCGCTGTAGTTCCCCTCGATGTCCATCTTCACCGGGATCTCCGCGTAGAAGGCCTGGGCCACCTCGGGCTGGGGCACGAACTGGATGATGCGCATGTCGGACTTCTCGGAGAGCTCGTTGAGGGTCTTGAGGAGCTGATCCATGTTGGCATCCTCGGGGAGGTTCTTCTTCTTCTCCTCGAGCCGTTGCTGCAAATACTCCACCTTCTTCCGGAACTTGGAGATGTTGTTGGCGATCTCCATCTTCTCCTGGAGTTCCTCCTCGAGCTTGCGGTTGCGCGCGTCCAGGGCCTTGAGCTTGTCCACCAGCTCCTGGTGGACGATGAAGTAGTACCCCACGCCCATCATGACGAGCACCACGGCCAGCAGGGCGACCTTCTGCACCGTCGGCGTCTTCTGGATCAGGCTGTAAAACTTGTCCATGTTCGCCTCGCTCCTTGCCGGCCCGTCACATCGAGTAGCTGACGTTCATGGTCAACTTGAACTGCACGAACGTCTGGTGGTAGGTGGCGTCGTCCACCGACTTGGTCTCAACAAGCTGGATGTTGCTGAAGAAGCGGTGCTGGGTCTTGGTCGGCGCCGCCTCGGGTGCCGGGGCGGCAGGCGCCGCCACCGCGCCCGCGGCCGGTGCCGGAGCGACGGCCGTTGCCGGCGCCACGCCCGGAACCGGCGCGGCGGCCGTTGGTGCCGATTCCTCCATGGGAGTGGCCAGCACGGTCATGAAGCGCCCGACTTCCTTCAGGCTCAACGCCTCGCCCTCCACGGTCACCCGGCCGCCCTTCTCATCCCACTTGAGCAGCCACACTTTCTCGGGGATGATCTGGCTCAGGTGGTCCAGCACCTTGACCGGCCCAACCTTGCCGCGGACCAGATCGTCGATGATCTTGAGCTTCTGCTTCAGCGTCTCTTCCAGCCCCTTGAACCGCTCCACCTCGCCGATAGCCCGCGTGTACTGCTCGATCTGCTGCGCAAGCTCCGTCCCGCGCTTGGTGGCGTCATCGATCTTGCCGTTCATGGCGGAGTTCCACATGAACAGGCCCACGATGGCCCCGACCAGCAGGACCGCGCCCAGGATGAGTTGCTGCTTGACGTACTCGCGTTTGCGGGCTGCCTTGATGGGGAGTAGGTTGATCTTGATCATGGCCGGCCCTCACTTGTCGTCGGCGGTGCGGATGCCCAGCCCCACCGCCACCGCGGCCGAGGGTCCCACGTCACGGATGAACTCGGGGTCGAAGCGCTTGGGATCGAACTCGACGTTCTTGAAGGGGTTGAGGATCTCCACCGGCACCCCGACCTTGTTCTCGATCACCTTGTACAGCGAGGGCAGCTTGCTGGTGCCGCCGGAGAGGTAGATGTGCGAGACGTGGCTGTCGGCGGCGGTGGCCGCGTAGAAGTCCAGCGAGCGCTGGATCTCGCCGGCCAGGTTCTCCGACACCGACAGGATGACCCGCTCCACCTCTTGCGGCACCACCGACTCGGCGTCCTGGGTGGCGCCGCCGCCCAGCTTCAGGGCCTCGGCCTCCTCGTAGCTCACGTTGAGCTGCTTCTGGATCTCTTCGGTGAACTGGTTGCCCCCCATGGAGATGTCTCGAGTGAAGGCGGTGATGCCGCGGTTGAGCACGTTGATGTTGATGACCGCGGCGCCGATGTTCACCAGCACCACGGTCTCGTTCTGGGGAAGCTCGTAGTTGACCTCGAAGGCGTTCTCCACGCAGAAGGCGGCCACGTCCACCAGCACCGGCGTGAGCCCGGCCTCCTGCACCACCGCCAGGTAGTCGTTGATCATGTCCTTCTTGGCCGCCACCAGCAGCACGTCCATCTGCCCCTGCTCGCTGGGCTCGGGGGTGAGCACCTGCACGTCGATGTTCACGTCGTTGATGTCGAAGGGGATGTACTGCTCGGCCTCCCACTGGATGGACTCCTCCAGCTCCTCCTCGGTCATGGCCGGCAGGGTGATCTTCTTGATGATCACCGAGTGCCCGGAGATGGCGATGCCGGCCTCCTTGTTCTTGATGCGCTGGGACTGGAGGAGCTGGCGGATGCTGCTCACGATCACCGTGGAGTTCATCATGGCGCCGTCCACGATGGCCTCGGGCGGCAGCGGCGCCATGGCGAAGTTCTGCAGCGAGTAGCCGCGCTTGCTCTCCTTCAGTTGCACCAGCTTGATGGCGCTCGTGCCGATGTCCAGCCCCAGTACGGGTTTGGCCTTGGGCATGGGATACCCCTACTCCTCGGATTCGGGTTTCGGGCCCGCGAACACCTTGTCCTTGTCGGTGAGCTTCAGCCCCAGCGCCAGGATGATCTTGCGCTTGGTGTCCACCCGGCAGTCGTAGCCGGACTCGATGCGATCGATGGTCAGCGCCGAGAGCCCCGCCTTGCGGGCCAGCTCGGCCTTGCTCATGAGTAACGCCTCGCGGATCTTGCGCACGTTGTTGCGCGCGCCGTCGCGGCTGCGGGCCTCGCTCTCGCCTTCGGTGACTTCCTCGCGGGTGACATCGATCTGTTTTGCCTTTTTCATGCGGGTTCGTTCTCCTGTTCGCGCCAAATACCGAGACGTAGACAGCCGGCGAACAGCCCAAGTATCCGCCGCGCCCCCGGCCTTGTCAAGAAAAATTATGTTTCAATTAGTTATAATTAAATATAATTAGATCTAATCCAATGCCCATCCGAGCGGTCGCTCACTTGCCCTTCCTCTTCTTGCGTTCCTCCTCGATGCGCTTTTTCGCAAGCTCGGCCTCGTCGACGGGCACATAGTTGGGATCGGGCGGGGGGCAGCAACGCAGCTCCGGCACCATCTCCTGGACCTTGCGGTACGTGATCAGCGCCCTCTTCGTGGCCTCGGGAAACGACTTGAGGTGCGGTGCGGAAAGCTCCTCCTGCGTGGGCGGCTCGATGCGCAGCATCTGGATGGCCACGCCGGGCGCGAGCTTCTTGTCCGCCAGTTGCTCGGTGAGCGGCCGCTTGTCGGCCGGGTCGACCACCTGCGGGTTCAAGATCGGCACCGCGGCCAGTTGCGGCGTGGGCGGATGCTCGATCACGACCGGCGGCGGTGGCGACACGGCAGCATCCGGCGCCTCGGGGGCCTTCTTCTTGGAACACCCGCCGACGAGCGCCAGCATCAATATCGCCAAAAGACCGACATGAATGGAGCGGCTCATGCGACACCTCGCAACACAAAATCAACAAGCCAATACCCACACCAAGCCGAACACAGCCTACCGAAGCATACACTCACATATAAATCTCGCAACAGGAAGAGCGCCTACCGGAAGCGACCTCTCGCCGGAACCCCTGATTGCGCGCGAATGCGCTGGCTCTTTCGGCCCCGCGTTCGGGCCACAAAGCAGCACACGAGTCTCGCTTGCCCACCGCAGGATCTCTCGGCCACTCGGCCGGCCCCGGAGGAAAGCGACAACGCACAACAGCTCCTTGCCACAACCAAAGATTCCGGTCTCCGATCCTTACAATACCTGGGTCCAGTGGATGACGTTGCTCACCGGCGTGATCGGCGCCACTCCGGGGAGCTTGGTGACCACGCCGGCCTGCTGCACCACCACCTCCGGCCCGGTCGAGGTCCAACGCATGGTGGGCGCGGAGGGCGTCCCGGTGGAACCCATGTTGATGGCCGGCATGACGTCGTCGAGGAGATCCTCGTACTTCTGCACGTACACCTTGCCGGCGCCCTTGCTGCACGCCGAGGCAGAGGGGGTGAAGGTGGTATAGTACACGGTGTCGTTGGCCACCAGCGGCTGGCCAAACAGACGCTCCGAGTCCGCGAAGTCGGCCTTCACCGAGCGCGGCGTGCCCTTGGGCTTCGGCACGTACACCCCCAGGCCACCGTCGAACTGCACGTCCTCTTCGACGAGGTACATGTAGTCTTTCTGGCCGGGGACGAGATCGAGGTTGTCGAGCTGGCCGGTGCCCACGTACAGCAGTAGGTGGCGGGCGCGGTTGAGGGCCAGCGCCGGGGCCACCATGACCGGCCGGCGCGGCATGGCAGCGAACCCCGCCGGCACCATCTGGGCGGCGTCGGTGGGATCGAACCACAGGTCTTTCTTCCAGTCCTTGGCCGGGTCGGTGGTGTAGGCCTGGACCTTCTGGCCCTCCGGCTTGGTGGCGTCGTACTCGGCGATGTTGGTGTTGATGCGCCAGACCTCGCCCTCGGAGGTGGCCACGAACACCCGCGACAGGTACTCGCCGAGCGTGGTGTCGTAGGCCACCGGTTGCGCCGCCACCGACTTGAGTCTAAAGTTGCGTGCGATCTCCACCTCCAATTGGGAGTTGGCCGAGCCGCCGCAGCCATTGGTCTTCACAAACAACTTGATGGCACCGTCGCTGTACTCGGTGTAGGTGTAGTGGCAGGGCCCGGGCACGCTCATGTTGACGCACTTGGTGTTGGGTGCCGGGCCGCCGTTGTGGCAGCAGTTCTGCTGGTACTTGATGCCGCCGGTGTTGGTCACGACGTCGCAGAAGGCCGGGTCGATGAGCCCCGGCGGCGGGGTGATCTGCTCGCCCACGTTGCGCTGTTCGCGGCAGTTCCAGCCGGTGCCGGCCGCCCAGTCGAAGTCGCCGCTATCGAACTCGACGCCCAGGCCCCAGTGGTTCCAGGGGGTACCGATGGGCTGGGAGTAGTAGTCGTCGATCCAGGTGGCGAGCTGGGAGAGGTCCTGGTTGGTGAAGTAGAACTTGCGCAGCAGCTCGCCGTTCTCGGCGTCGATGAAGTGCAGCGAGGAGCCGGAGACGGTGGCCTCCATGAGGTCGATGCACGAGGAGAGGTTCTGTATGGAGAATTTGGGAACGTAGCCGCCGGGCACCACCACCACCGACTTCGAGAAGAGCTTGTCGTCGGCCTTGTTCTTGAGCCATACCTGGCCGATGAGCGGCGGGGCCCAGGTCTGGGCCGGCGAGGGCGAGCAGTGCCGGGCCGAGGCGTAGTAATCGGGCAGGGTGCTACCGGTGGTGCGGTACTCCCACAAGAAGCCGGGTTCCTCGGGATCGGTCACGTCCAGGGCGTAGTAAGCGTCGCCGCCCACGCGCAAACCACCCACCAGCATGGTGCGGTAGCTCCCTTTGACGTCCTGGTTGAGCGCGTCCTTGAGGCAGGTGTTGGATGTCAACGGGTCGCCGTCCGGGGTGCAGATGTTCGAGAAGTACACGTCGCGCACCACCGGGGTGCTGTCCACGAAGTGCTGGTGCCCGGGCCAGCGGATTTTCTGGATCGAGCCCAGGATGCGCGGCGGAATGAAGCCCCACAGCTCCTGGAGCGGGGAGAGGCCGGAAGCCGCCGGCGCGTCGCCCACGATGCCGTGCAGCATGCCGTCGTTGGCGGCCACGTACAGCATGGTGGGCCGGTCCTTGTACTCGGTGTAGTAGTTGTTGTAGCGGAAGTCCGGAGCGAATGGCGACGGCGTCCCCACCAGCGCCGGTGAGGCGTGGAACACGTCGCCGAGCTGCGATCCGAGCGCCATCTTGAGCGGGGTCTGGCCGGGCGTGCCGGCCACGCCGCGCACGTAGTTCTTGATGGTGGCCTCGAGCGCGGGCAGGCCCAGGCCCTCGGTGTCGAGCAGGCACATGGGAGAAGGATCGGCCAGCGGGGTCGCGGCGATGAAGTCCACCAGGCCATCGGCGGGGGTCTTGCGCGGGAGCTGGTAGGTGGCCGCCCCCGGTGGGAAGAAGTTCTTGCTGCGCGGGTCCGAGGCCACGGTGATGATCTTGCGGCTGTTCGAGGCCGGCAGGTACACCGTGTCCGCGCCGCCGAAGACGATCCAGGGCGGGGCCAGGGCCTTGATGTTGATGAGCTCCTGCACGCCGTCGCTGTTGGTGTCGGCGTACTCGTTGCGCTGGATGTAGCCGGTCCAGGTGATGCCGGTGATGCCCATCTCGAACCAGGCGGAGAACTGGTAGGACTTGCCGAAAGCGATGGACGAGGGGGCCGTCGCCGAGTCGGTGCGGCTCACCGAGCCGGAAAGGATCGAGTCCAGGATGAGGGCGAAGGCGATCTTGAGCTGCGTGCCGTTGGAGGCAATCATGCCGTCGACGAGGCCCGGGGTGCCCGAGGGCAGCGTCCAGGTGGCCCGCGGCAGGCACTGGCCGGCGCGGGCGATGCGGTTCATGTTCCAGGGCGTGCCGCCACCGAAGGCCACCACGAACACCGGGATGCCGAGGTCGCAGGCCAGGTGCTCGGCCTCCACCGCCTCGTTGCCGTAGGCGCTACAGTTGCTGTTGTCCATCACGGTGCCCTCGTCGGCCAGGAGGTTCCCGCCGCAGCTCGGACAGCACTCGTCGCCGTCGGTCATGAGCAGCACGAACTGGGGCCGGCAGTTGCCGCCGTACTTCTTGCCCATGGGATCGTGGTACACCGGCGAGACCTCGTCCTCCCAGTTCTCGAAGTAGTGCCGGGCGTCGTGGAGCGAGGCCGCCAGCGGGGTGCAGTTGTAGGTCCTGATGGTACACATCTCGTTCTGAACCTTGACGTTGTTCGCCGGCAGGTCACCGGGGTTCGTCGGATCCACCAGATCCGTGAGGCAACCGCGGTTGCTGCCGCAGCGGTCGGTGTTGGTGTTGGCCCCGCGCCGGCCCTTGAGCCCGCGACCCCACCAATTCTTGGACGGCCTGGCGGCGTCGTGTCCGTAGGCGTTCGGGTTGTGGGCGCCCCAGTAGGTGCACAGGTCCTCGTCGTACGTCCCTAGACCGAAGCGGACGTAGTCCCTGTAGAGGTCCAGGATGCCGTCCTCGAAGTGCGGGAGACAGGTGCCGGTGGGATTGTTCCAGATCTGGCAGAAGGGGTCGAGCGTCCCGGTGAACACCTCGATGGCCGCGGTGATGCGCGTGCGGGCGCAGCCAAATCCCGCGCCGCAGCCGCCGATGCCGACGCACGAGGCCATGGAGCCCGAGTCATCGAAGATGACGAACACGTCCGGGTTGGTGATGAGCGGGTCGTCGCCCGAGGGCTGGGCCAGGGCCATCCCACCAAATCCCCACAGCGCCGCCAGGGTCGCCATCCACAAGAACCGCTTCATGATCTCCTCCTGATTCGGAAGAATTCGTTTTCCTTACTGAACCATGCAGCGCACCGGGCCGCCGACGATGCGCCCCACGAACCGCACCACCAGCGAGCGGCTCTGTTGCAGGTTGAGGGTGGTGCTGACCGGCTCGGCCAGGTCCGAGGGCATGGCCGCCGTGGCCGTGAGATCGAACATCTCGTGGCAGATGTCCTTGGTGACGTCGAAACCGGCCATCCCCTTGACCTCCGGCGGAGCCCACACCGCCCGCACCTGGAAGGCCATGGCCAGGGTACGGAAGGCGAGCTGGTTGAGCAGCGGGTCGCCCACGTTGAAGCGGGGCAGCGCCCCGACGGTCACCGGCGTCGCGCCGCCAGTGTCATCAATCTGCGAGCACAACACCGCCGCGGCGTTGGCGGTCGTACCGACCAGGAGATACTGGGCGCAGATGTTGTTGCGGTAATTCGCCATGTTGAAGAGGGACTCCTGCAGCCGCGCGTCCGACAAGAGCTCCATGGTGCGGTTGATGGCCTCCTCGGCGGAGGTGAGGCCCTGCACGGTGCGGGCCATGTTGCCGGACATGTTGAGCTCGGCGGTGGTCTGGCGCACCGACATGATCCCCACCGCGGAGAGCGCCAGCAGGATCAGCACCGAAAGCAACAGGGCATTGCCCGCCCGGCCCCGCGTCAGCGCCCACACCCGGCTTCTTTGTCCGGTGACCGCTCGTGTCCGGTTTTTTGTTCGCCTCGTCATGCACCGCTCCTTCCGTCGAACACCACGTCTTCCTTGCCGCCGCTCAAATCACGCGACTTTCCGCGCTGGCTCTTTCGGCCCCGCGCTCGGGCGCGCGAAAGAGCGTCGCCATGGTTTGATCTTTGGCGAGATCTGTCGTCATGGTTTGGCTGCTCCTTCCGTTCCGGCCCTACATCATCGAGCGATCCACCACCAGGTTCTTGAGCTGGATCAGGGTGGACTCGGTGCGTACCCGAGCCAGGCCGTTGGTGGGATCGCCGTCCAGGTCGAAACCGAAGTTCTGGGCATCGTTCGCCCCATATCCCTGGATGATGAAGCTGGGATCCTCGGTCACCGTCCGGGCCCGCAGCGTGACCAGGATCGCGCGCGCCCGGACGGGGGTCATGTTGGCGGCGGTCGCCGCTTGCGGCGGCTGGGCCGGATCGTTGGGGTCGATGCTCGAGGCGGGCCGCGGGCCGCAGTAGGTCGCCGGCGGGTTGGGCTCGGGGTACACCTCGACTCGGAACCCGTCCCACTGGGTGCCGGTGACCGGGAGCAGGAACTCCACCAGATCCCGGACCTCGGGAATTCCGCAGACATTCTGGGTACGCCGCAGCGCCATTCCGCGCACCCCAGGAGGAAGCCCGGCGGGCACCGCCTGGTATTCCAGCGAGGTGATGGGGTTCACCCACTTTCCCCGATCACCTTTGGTGGACACGCCGAAGGCCTCGTGGTCGCGGTTGATGGTAGGGTTGAGCTGGAAGGAGAAGGTCGCCGCCACCGGAGCTTGCACGTTGAAGAACCCGTACACCCCGCTGCCCCGGTTGATGCGGAAGAGCTGTCCGTTGCAGAACACGCGGTTGAACTGCTGGGCGTTGAAGGCGGCCTGCTCGGCCGGGATGGTCGAGTAGAAACCGAAGGGCATGGCGTCCCGGTCCCCGCCGCAGTTCAGCACCGGCTCGAAGGGCATGCCGTTGCGGCACATGACCGTCGCCTGGCTGGCGGGGTTTCCCTGGAGGTCGACCAGGAACTCGCGCGAACTGACCAGGTTGCCAGACAGGGAGAGCTTTCGGGTGCCGTTGTCCCAGGCGATGGCCGGCGGCGGCGTGGGCCCGCCCCCGAACTGGCCCGGATACTTGCACTGCTCCAGCGTCATGTCGGCCGGGGCCATGAACGCCGCCTGGATAAGGTCGTCGGAGATGGCCTTCATGGCCAGGCGCAGGTTGGCCTGGATGTCGGAAAGCTCCCGCGACCAGCCGGCGGATTTCTGGATGGCGGCCGACATCCCGACCAGCGTGGCCATCAGCATCCCGCCCACCACCAGGGCCACCATGAGCTCGATGAGGGTGAAGCCCCCGCGGCTTCCGCCCGCCACCCGAGCGTGCGCCCGCCGACGCTGGCTGTGCAGGCCCCGCGGACGGTCGCGTAGCACACCTGCTGCGTGCACGCCACAGCCCAAGATCCTATGGCCAATGGCAACCGCTCGTCTTCGAAACATGATCATGGCTCCCTCGCTCAGCGCTGCCGGCGCAGCGTCACCGTGGTGGACACCATGTGGCGTTTCCAGAACATGTCCGCGACGGTCCAGCCGACATTCCAGTCGTAGTCCTGGTGGCCGAACGTCCGGTTGTCCCACGAGACGTAGATGATGACCTTGATGATGTCGTCGTCCACAACCGCGTCGTCGGGCCGTGGGCAGTCGCGGTAGGCCACGTAGTGGACGCGGTAGATGGCACCCATCCCGGTGAGGTTGGGGAAGTTCGTCACCGGGTTGCCCAATCGGTTCACCGGCGTGGCCTGGGCCAGGGGCTGGCCAGCGGCGATGTCTTGCGCCCGGAAGCGCAGCAAGGAGCGGAGGTTGGTGGCGGTGTTCAATGGCGACTGGCAGGTCGGCAGGTTGTCGGTCAGGATGTCGGGGAATATGGCGTTGAAGGCCGTGCTGCCGGTCCACCGCAGCGCTCGGGTGCGCAGCTCGTCGGCCACGGCCTGGGCGAGCATGGTGGCTCCAGTGCGCTCCTCGGCATAGGTCGAGTTGCGCATGCTTACGAGCTGGAGCTGGATCACCGGGAACAGCCCGACGCCCACGATGACGATGGCGATCATGAGCTCGACCAGCGTGTACCCGCAGCGCGCGGCCCGTGCTTTGCACGGCCATACGAGGTTTCTGCCTTCTCGGTTCCGGTTCGCAGTTTTCGCCATGGCAACCTCCCGGCCGATCTGCGCCTACAGGTTCTCGCCGTAGCGAACGGCTCCGCCCGCGGTGACGGTCACGAAGCGAGGTACCCCCATAATACCTACGTTGCTGTAGGCGTTGATCCGGAACACGACGTAGGACCCGAAGTACGAAGGCGTCCCGGGGAGGAGGTACAGCGGCGACATCTCGCCGGTGGACTCGAAGGCGAACTCGACGGTGCCGGCGTTGCTGGTCTGGAACACGGCTTCCGTGTTGTCGTGACGCTCCACCTGGTCGATCCCCGCGTCGTCACCGACCAGCGAAACCCGTGGCGCGCCCAGGATGTTGTGCATCGAGGCGCACCCCACGCAGTGGACCGACACCGGCCGCCACGTCCCCAGCGCCTGGCTGCACCGGCCCGCCTGGTCGGCCGACTCCACGACCACCGCCCCGCCGAACCCTCCCATCCGCTCGGCGTTGGAGAGGTGCACTGTCACCCGGTGGCAGCGTCCGGTGGCGGCGGCCAGCGAGCGCGCGTTGACCACCGCCTGGGTGATGAAGCCCGCGGCCTCGCGCTGCCGGTTTCGCTGCAAAGTGACCCGGAACGACGGGGTCACCAGGGCGGCCGAGATGGCGATGACCGAGACGACGACCATGAGCTCGATCAGGGTGAATCCGGACCTGGACTTGTTTCCTCGCATGGAACCCTCCACGCATACCAGCGGCCCGAAGGAGTTTTGCAATTCGCGGGCCACCCGTCTCTTCGTGCAACTATCTGATTTATTTATAAAACTAATATCCTATATACTTCCCGGCCAGAGATCCCACCCTGAAAAAATTGCGCACTGGCGAAAAGATTAATCGGTTTCTAACCCGTAGTCCTTCAGCTTGTAGAGAAGGGTACGATGCGAGATCTCGAGGAGTTTCGCGGCCCGGGTCCGGTTGCCGCCGGTCTCCTTGAGCGCGCGGCGGATGAGGTCGACCTCGATGATCTGGGTCGCCTTCTTGATGGAGCGGTCGCTGAACACGGGGACCGCCGGCGCCTCGGCAGGCGGCGCCTTGCGGATCTTGTCGGTGAGGAGCTCGGGAGTGATGCGATCGCCATCGCACAGGATGACCGCCCGCTCGATGAGGTTTTCGAGCTCGCGCACGTTGCCCGGCCAGCTGTAGTCGACCAAGAGCTTCATGGCGGCCGGATCCAGGCCCTGGACCTGGGTGCCGAGTTTCGCGTTGCAGCGGGCCAGGAAGTGCTCGGCCAGCGGCGGGATGTCGTCCGGGCGGTCGCGCAGCGGAGGGATCTTCACCGACAGCACGTTGAGCCGGTAGAAGAGATCCTCGCGGAAGCGGCCCGCGCTCACCTCGGCGCCCAGGTCCCGGATGGTGGCCGCCAGGATGCGCACGTCCACCTTGCGGGGGCGGTTCTCGCCCACCCGGCGGATCTCGTCCTCCTGCAACACCCGCAAGAGCTTCACCTGGAGCGGCAAGGGCAGCTCGCCGATCTCGTCGAGAAACAGCGTCCCGCCGTCGGCCTCCTCGAACAATCCTTCCTTGGTGCGCACCGCGTCGGTGAACGAGCCGCGCACGTGGCCGAACAGCTCGCTCTCCAGGAGGTTTTCGGGGATGGCGCCGCAGTTGATGGCCACGAAGGGTTTGTCCTTGCGCGACGAGCGGTTGTGGACGGCGCGGGCCAAAAGCTCCTTGCCGGTGCCGCTCTCGCCCAGGATGAGCACGGTGGACTTGAACTCGGCGATCTTCTCCACGGTGCGAAACAGCTGCTGCATGGGGGCCGAGCGGGCCACGATGCCCTCGAAGCTCCCCTCCCCGCCCACCACCCGGCGCAGGCGCAGGTTCTCGCGGCGCAGATCAAGCCGCTGCTCCACGATGGCGATGCGGAGCAGGATCTCGTCGCCCGAGGCAACCTTGTTGAGGTAGTCCACCGCCCCACGACGCACCGCCTCGCGCGCCAGCTCCATGTCACCGTAGGCCGACATGATGATGATGCCGCTCTCGGCGCTGGCGCCGCCGGCGGCCTCCAGGAAGGCCAGGCCGTCCATCTCCGGCATGCGCACGTCGCACAGCACCACGTCGAAACGCTCCTGGCGTAGCCGCTCCAGGCCCTCGCGGGCGCTGGCCACCGCCGTCACCGCGTAGCCCGCGCGCGACAGCGTGCCCGAGAGGCTATGCCGCACGCTTTCCTCGTCGTCGATGATCAGGATGGGGCGCGGGTTCGGCATGGCTCTCCCTTCTAGCGGAGCCATTGTACCGTCTGCCCCAGGTCTGTCAAAGAATCAGGGCGCCGGCAAGTAGAAGGCGGCCTGGGTGCCGACTCCCGGCCGGGACCAGATCCAGATCTCACCGCCCATGGCGGTGACGCTGGCGTGGCAGATGGCCAGGCCCAGCCCGGTGCCTTGCCCGGCCTCCTTGGTGGTGAAGAACGGATCGAACACGCTGGCGATGTGCTCGGGCGCGATGCCCGCCCCGTCGTCCACCACCGAGAACACCACCGCCCGCTTGCCCGGCGCAAGCCCGGCCCCGTCGCGCGGCAAGCGCAGCGCGTGCAGCTCCCCCAGGCCGAAGAACGCCGGCTCCCGCCCGTCCTCGCCCCAGGCCAGCGCACCGTCCTCGCGCCGCTCCACCGCCGCCACCCGCAGCCACAGGTGCCCGCCGGGAGAGAGGGCGTCCAGCGCGTTGAACATCAGGTTGACGAGCACCTGGCGCGTCAGGTCGAAGTCCGCCAGCACCGGCGGCAAGGCCTGCGGGGCCTCGAGCGTGAGCGAGATCTGCTTCATCTTCTTCTGGGAGGCGAGCAGGCCCCGGGCGTCCTGCACGATCTCGAGCGGAGCGCACGGCCGAAGCTCGCGTTTGCCGGGGCGGGAGTACGCCAACAGATCGCGGATGATCCCGTCCACCCGGCGCAGCTCGCGCTCCATCCGCGCCAAGATATCGATCCGCTCCGGCGCGGGGAGGTCTGGATCGCGCAGCAGGCCGACGAAGCCCAAGAGTGCCGACAACGGGTTCCCCACCTCGTGCGCCAACCCGGCCGCCAGCCTTCCGACCGAGGCCAGCTTTTCGGAGCGGATCATGGCTTGCTCGGCCTGTTTCAGCTCCCGGTTGAGGCGGGTGAGCTCCTGGATGTGCTGCTTCTTCTTCTCCGAGTCCTCGAGGATCCGGCCGATCATGCGGTTGAGCGAGAGCGACAGGCGCGAAAGCTCGCTCCCGCCCCACTCGCCCGGGAGCGGCCCGAGATCGCCCTCCGAGAGCCGGTCCACCGCGCGCAGCAGCCGCTGCAGCGGCCGCACCGTGACGCGGTAGAGGAACATCCACCCCAGCAGGCCCAGCACCAGCACCAGCAGGCCCGCGTACGTCGCCATGAAGCGGGCGGTGCGCGCGGCCTCCTGGTAACAGTAGTCCAGAGAGAAGCTGGCCCGCAGCGTAAGACCCGTGCGCGGCAGCGTCGCGTCGAGGGACAGGATGCGCCGGCCGTCGCGGTCCCACACCGTCACGTCCGAGCCGGCGCTGGCCACCCGCCTGCCGAACGCCTCCCACAGCGGCGCGGCGCCCACCTCGGGATCGGTGGTCTGGAGCAGCCGGCCGTCCCTCTCCAGCAGCGAGAGCCCCAGCAGCAGGCCGTGGAAACCGCGGTAGTCCTCGGTCCACTCGGCCAGGGCCTCGCATCTCCGTTCCGCGAGCAGGCGCGGGCAGGCGCCCTCCAGCCGCTGCGCCGCCTCGGAGAGCCAGGCGCGGTGCAGCCGCGCGTTCTCCAGGACCAGGGCGTGCCGGTTGAGCGAGGCGGCGGCGTAGCCGAACAGCAGGGCGAAGGCCCCCAAAACGATGAACAGGTAGAAGGCCAGCAGCGGCTTCAGCCCTACGCCCGGCCCCCGCATGGCTCACACCTGGCCGCCCGAAAGCAGGCGGAAGAAGGCGGCCCCGAAGAAGAGGTACTCCACCGCCGCGAGCGAAAGAAACGGCCCGAAGGGGATGGCCGCGCCAAAGAAGCCGACCTTCTCGGGCGGGCCATCGGGCCCGGGCTCGGGGGCCGGCGGCTCTTCCTCCTCGTCCTCTTCGGGGAGCGGTGGCTTGAGCTCGACGCCGGCGAGCCACATGACGAGCGCGACCAGTACTCCCTGCACCGAGGCGAAGAGCGCGATGAAGAGCAGCGAACGCCAGCCCAGGAAGGCGCCCATCATGGCCAGCAGCTTCACGTCCCCCATCCCCATCCCCTCGCGGCCCCGGAGGAGCGAATATCCCCAGGACAGGAGAAACAGCAGCCCACCGCCGAGGAGGATGCCGAGCAGGGATTCCTTCCAGAACCCGGGCCACAAGAAGGAGCAGGCGAAGCCCACCAGGATCCCCGGCAGGCTGATCTCGTTGGGGATGATGCGATGATCGACGTCGATGAAGGTGATGGCGAGCAGGGCGAGCACGAACGGGCCGTATACATATAGATAGGCGCCCAGGCCGAAGTGGAGGTAGAGCAGGACGAGCAAGAGTCCGGCGGCAAACTCGACCAGCGGGTAGCGCCAGGAGATGGGGGCCTTGCAGCCACGGCATTTCCGGCCCAGGACGAAGAAGCTCGCGATCGGGATGTTGTCGTACCAGCGGATGAGCGCCCCGCAAGCCGGGCACCGCGAACGGGGAGCGACGATGGACTCGTCGCGCGGGAGGCGCCAGATCACCACGTTGAGAAAACTGCCGAGGAGCGACCCCAGCACAAACAGCCCGACTCCGATGGCGATCTCGACGCCCAAACCAAGACCTCCGGTGTGCGGCCGGCCGCCCGGCGCACTCAATCTACCACCACAAAAAAACGAAAACCAAGTTTTTACGCGACCGATTTTTGTATGCCGAAAGTACCCAAAATTGTCACCGGGAGCGGTTTTCAGCGAAGTTGATCTGCCCATGACTCGAAATTTCAGATAGTTGCGCGACGCGAGCCAGGGCACGATATTTGCTAGTCAGAAAGCCCGGAACATTGGCCCTGCCAATTATCGCCGGGCAAGGAGGCCGGCGAAAAAGCTTGAGATACGGGTCGATTCGTGGTACAAGGCCCACAACTTTTCACAGGAGGAGGAAAAGGAATGATTCTCAAACTGCGTCGTAAGCTGAATGCGAAGGGCTTCACCCTGATCGAGCTGATGATCGTCGTGGCCATCATCGGCATCCTGGCGGCCGTGGCCATCCCGGCGTTCATCAACTACATCCGCAAGTCGAAGGCCTCGGAAATCAACGAAAACCTCGACAAGTGCTACAAGTCCGGCGTGGACTACTACGACAAGCCGCGCACCCTGGCCGATGGCACGGTCCGCTCCTCGGTGCTGCCGGCGAGCTTCGCCCAGGTCATCCCCACCGGCAAGGGCGGCTGCGCTGGCGCCAACCTGGACGGCGCCTCGGCCTACCCGGCCTACACGGACCTCACCAACTACCAGAACTTCAACTGGGTGATCCGTGACGCCATCTACTCCTGCTACCAGTACACCACCACCCACGGCAACGCGGCGCTGGGCGCGGCGGCCATCGCCATCGCGGCGAACGGCATCGGCGTGTTCACCTGCGAGGCCTGGTCCGACCTCGACAACGACGACACCGTGGCTCACTGGACGAAGGGCGCCGCCTGGACCGGGAACGTGGGCGGTGGCGCGGCCACGTTCCAGGCCGGCGCGGTGTGGCACGACAACGGCACCGGCGACTGGTAGCATCCTCGAGCTTCGAGGGTTGGGACGTGCATCGAGACCCGCGCCATGCGTCGGCGCGGGTCTTTTTTTTCTAGCTGCACGGATCGGGAGTCACCATGCTGAACCGTCTTCGTCACTCGAGTCGCCGGGGATTTACGCTGATCGAGCTGATGGTCGTCGTGGCCGTCATCGGCATCCTGGCGGCCGTGGCCATCCCCGCCTTCATCACCTACATCCGCAAGACCAAGGCCTCCGAGGTCAACGAGAACCTGGACCTCTGCTACAAGGCCGGCGTCGACTACTTCGACAAGCCGCGCTCGATCAACGACGGCACGGTCCACTCCTCGTTGCTCCCCGCGAGCTTCGCCCAGGTCATTCCGACCGGCAAGGGTGGCTGCGGCGGCGCCAACCTGGACGGCGCCTCGGCCTACCCGGCCTACACGGATCTGCAGAACTACCAGAACTTCAACTGGGTGATCCGCGACGCCATCTACTGCTGCTACCAGTACACCTCCACCCACGGCAACGTGCCCTTGGGCAACGCGGCCATCCCCATCGCCGCCAACGGCATCGGGGCCTTCACCTGCGAGGCCTGGTCCGACGTGGACAACGACGAGGTGGAGGCCCACTGGACCAAAGGCGCGGCCTGGACCGGGACCGGCGCAGGCGGGGCGGGGGCGTTCCAGGCCGGCTCGGTCTGGCACGACACGGCGTCCGGGGACTGGTAGCCGACTCGCCTTTCGGATATTCTCTGCGCCGATGACCTGGCGGACCTTTCACGCGCGCTACCTCGCGCTCGCGGTCCCCGCGCTCGCGAGCGTGCTTTTCCTTCGCGCCGCGACCGATCGCCTCCCCGAGGACTCCGCCGCGCGCCAGAAGGAAGTGATGATGGTCCCGCCGGGCGAGGTGCTGCGGCAGCTCGACCTCGGCCACCACTCGCTCATGGCGGATCTCCTGTTCATACGCGCCAATCTGTACTACGGCCAGCACATCCTGAGCGACGAGGAGTTCCCCTGGCTCGAGCACCTGATCGAGGTGATGCTCAGGCTGGATCCCGACTTCAAGAAAGCCTACCTGTGGGCCGCCATGGTGACCACCTTCAACAAGCGCCAGATCGTCCAGCTCGACGAGGAGGCCTACCGGCGCGCCAACCGTCTGCTGGCCCGGGGCATGGAGCGCTTTCCCGACGACCACCGGTTTCCGCTGCGCATCGCCTTCAACCTGTACTACGACCTGGGCCAGATGGACGAGGCCATGCCCTTCTTCGAGCGCGCGGCCGCCCTTCCCGACGCCCCGCGCTGGATCCGCGAGAAGCTCATCGACCTCTACGCCAAGCGGGGCGACCTGGGCATGGCCGAGCGCGTGCTGCGCCAGTTGGTGGCCGAGGCCGACGACCCGGTGCTGGCCCAGGGGTTGAAGGACCGCCTCATGCTGCTCACCCGGAAGGCCTCCGACCTCGAGGAGGTGCGTCGCACCGAGCGTCTGGTGAGAGACTGGGAAGAGAGCCTTTACTACGTGCCGTTTCCGCTGTATCTCACCATCCGGGAGCCATGAACCAGAACCCCGCCATCTCCATCCAGGATGTCGAAAAGTCGTTTCGGCTGGGGCTGCTGCGCCGCCGCCACGTCGCGCTGCAGGGGCTCTCCCTCGAGATCCAGCCGGGGGAGATCTTCGGTTTCATCGGCCCCAACGGCGCCGGCAAGACCACCACCATCAAGATCCTGGTCGGTCTGCTGCGGCCGGACGCCGGCTCCGCCCGCGTCTTCGGCCGGGAGGCGTCGGACCCCGCCGCGCGCGCGCGCCTTTCGTACTTGCCGGAGATGCCGGACTTCTACGACTACCTCAAGCCGGCCGAATTCCTCATGCACTGCGGGCGGCTCTCCGGCATGCCCACCGGGCGGGTGCGCGGGCGCATCCCGGAGGTGCTGGCCCGGGTGGGCCTCGATCCTGCGGAGAAGCGGCCGCTGCGCAAGTTCTCCAAGGGCATGCTGCAGCGCATCGGCATCGCCCAGACGCTGCTGGCCGATCCCGATCTCTACATCTTCGACGAACCCATGTCCGGCCTGGATCCCATCGGCCGGCGCTGGGTGAAGGATCTCATCCTGGACCTCGGGCGGGCTGGAAAGACCGTGTTCTTCTCCTCGCACGTGCTGGCCGAAGCCGAGGCGGTGTGCACCCGGGTGGCCTTCCTCAACCGGGGCCGGGTCATCGGGCAAGGCCCCCTGGCGGAACTGCTGCGCGGGCACCAGACGCCGACCGAGATCCTGCTACGGGGCGAGGCGGCCCGGAAAGATCCGGAGCTTTCGGCCCTGGCGCGGATCGAACCCAGCGGGCCGGACACGCTGCTCCTCGTCGCGGCGGGCCAAGATCCCGGGCCGGCGCTGGCGCGCATCTCGGCCGGCGGGTACCGCATCCTCTCCATGCAGCAGCCGCACGCCACCCTGGAGGAGGTCTTCTTGCGCGCCCTGGACGGCGAGGCGGGGAGGAGCGCGCCATGAGCCGCATCCTCACGGTGGCGGCCTCCACCTTCCGCGAGTCGATCCGCAACCGCACCATCCTGGCCATCGGCCTGCTGGCCCTGGCCTTCGTGGCCTCGGCGTTGCTGCTCGCCGAGCTGGCCCTGGATCAGCGTTTCCGGGTGATCATGGACTGGGGCACCCTGTGCGTCAGCGCCTTCGGGGTGGGGCTGGCCATCCTGCTCGGCGTCAACCAGGTGCACAAGGAGGTCCGCCGCAAGACCCTGTACGTGGTGCTCTCGCGACCCATCGCGCGCTGGCAGTACGTGGTGGGAAAGTACCTGGGCCTGGCGCTCACCTTGCTGTGCGAGGCGGGCGCGCTCTCTGTGGCGCTCGTCTCGCTCCTCGTCCTCGACGGCCACGCCGTGCCGGCCTCGCTGGGGTATGCGCTGCTCATGGCATTCTTCGAGATGCTGCTGGTGGCGGCCTTCGCGGTGTTCTTCGCCTCGTTCTCCTCGCCGTATCTCAGCGGCCTCTTCGCCCTGGGGACGTTCGTGATCGGCCGCTCGCTCCCCACCCTGCACCAGCTCATCGAGCGCGTCGAGTGGCCGGCGCTGAAGGCGTCGCTCAAGGCGGGTCTGGCCGTGCTCCCGGACCTGTCCCGCTTCAACCTGAGCACCCAGGCGGTCCACCATCTCCCGATCCCGCCCGAGGCGGTGTGGCTGCCGCTGCTCTACGGCAGCGCCTACCTTTTGCTGCTGCTCACGCTCTCGGCCTGGATCTTCTCCCGGCGCGATCTCACCTGAGGAGTTGCGGCAGTTTCCTCCTCTCGGCTCGCGAGGAAATCACCCGACACCACCCCTGTCCGCTGCACCGCGCGGCACGCCCACACACTGGCTGAACCCGGCCACATGCGAATGGAAGCGCGGAGAACATCTGGCCAGGGGGTCACACCCCCTTGAACCCGGTCACCAGGTGGCCGCGGCGGGGGTGTTGTCGGGGTCGGGGAAGCGGAAGGTCTTCATGTTGTAGGAATTGCCGCGGATGAAGACGAAGTTCCCGTCTCCATCAGTGTCGGCTTGCGCCTGGACCGCGACCCAGGGCCGGACCGGCGGCGAGGGCGCCGGCGCTCCCAGCTCGGTGTTCCAGGCGATGCCGTAGGTGTTACCGCCCCCGGCCACTCCGTTCAGGGCCGCGTGGTTGTTGGGGTGCAGCCACTGGCTGCCGTTGCCGACCACGGAGAACACCTGATACTGGAAATATAGCGGCCCCTCGGGCCGCCACCCCAGCGCGTTCCAGCCCGCGGCTCCCGCGGCCACTGGCGGACAGACGGCGTCCGGATTGGCGGGCCAGTTGATGGTGAGGCCGTTGCGGGCCGCGCCCCCCGCGAAGCCCACCGGCGGCGCGCCGTTGGGCGGGCACAGGACCAGGTCGGGCGTGAACGTCTGGTTGCGCGCGAAGAATGCCTGCTCGGCGGCGATGATCCCCTGGATGTTGGAGACGGCCTCCGAGAGGCGCGCGCGCAGGAGGTACCCGCGGACCACGGGGATGGCGATCGCGGCCAGGATACCCACGATGGCCATGACGATGACCAGCTCGGTCATGGTCGCGCCGGCCCTGCCGGAGGAAACTCTTGCCGGGAAGTGAGATAGAAGCTTTTTCATATCTTGCTCCGCGACCCCTCCGGGTCAATAGACCTCGTCGTTGATCGCGCCGCCCAGGTGCTTGATGACGTTCTTGTTGAAGTTGGTGACCACGAACTCGGCGTACTGGCCGTTGCGGTCGACGTCGCCGCAAGCCTGGATCGAGTACCAGGGTCGGACCCCGGCCACCGCCGGGTTGCCCGGCGCGCCGGCGAAAGCGGCGATCGGCGTGGGCGAAGCGGCCTGGTAGGCGGTGGTGATGCTGTAGGTATAGAAGGTGGGCCCGTCCGGCCAGAAGCCGAGCTGGGTCCACTTGGGGGTTTCGGGCGCGCCGTCCCATTTCTGGGAGGCGCTGGGCCAGGGGTTGGTGTTGCAGGCGATGGGCGTCCAGGCGATGTCGTTCGTGTAGCGCTTGAACTCGGCGAAGAACGCCTCCTGCTTCTCCCGGATCCCCAGCATCACCGAGGCGCACTCCGAGGCCTTGGCGCGCAGTGTGTAGGTCCGGTACACCGGGATGGCGACCGCCGCCAGGATGGCGATGATGGCCACCACGATGATGAGCTCGAGGAGGGTGAAACCGGAACTTCCCTTCGACTGGAATCGGTTCATGTCTTCCTCCGGGACAGAGACGCAGCCCGCTCGGCATACGAATTCCGGCAGAATATCTGCACGAACCATGCCGTGACAAACTCCTTCCTGTACATGGTCGAGGTCTTTCGATTCGGATAAATAGTACTTGAAATCCAAAACCTTACAGGACTCGCCCGGACGGCGGGCGAACAATGGCATCGTTCGTCTCATTCGTTCGGTTCCCGGCGGTCGGAAAACTTTTCATATCTCGAAAGGTTTTCATGGTCGCACAGATGGGCTCGGGCAAGACTCGCAGGGAGTCTCCTGGAGCGGTCCCTCGTCGGACCATCCGAACTGCGCCGCCTCCTGGTACTGGCTTCTGCGAGCGCAGACGAAGTCGATGACGTCCTCGAGCTCTTCGAGCGCCCGGCCTCGCCGCGCCTCGGGCAGCGCCGGATACACCAGAGAAAACATGCGCATCGCCTCGCGCGCGAGCTCGTCCTCGTTCCACACCTTGTCAAGCATCGCCTCGATCCTCTGCTCCAGCCGGGCCCGCAGCGCATCCTCCCGCACCAGCCGCCAGGGCAGCATGGCGCCCACGATGACATGGGGAAGCCGCTGGTCGCTCATGAAGAACGGGAAGCCGTCGTCGAGGCCCCAGGGAATGAGCACCATCCGCCCCTGGCGGTCGAAGGCCACGAAGAAGTTGTTGGCGTTGCCGGAGTAGCCATCCTGGTGCAGCAGCAAGCTCTCCAGCGCCCAGTGATCCAGGTAGGCGTCGAGGTCCAAAAGCGACGCGAGCGAGTCGGCCGTCAGGCTCCCGGCCTTCTCCAGAACCTCGGCGAGCGCGGCCAAGCGCCCTTTCACGTCATCATCGCACCCCGACTTGCACAAAAACGCGCCGAGCCAGGCACGCCGGAAATCCGAGATGGTGCCCCGCACCAGCGCCCCCTCCGCCAGATCCGGGTAGCGCCGCAAGAAGCGCCGGTCGACGGTCTCGACGTGAACGTACGGCCCGAGGTCGAGGTCGTTCACCCGCAGCCGGACGAACGAACAGCGTGGGGCCGGCAGCCCGGCAGCCGCGAACAGGCGCAGGGAGAGGCACTGGCGCACCAGGGCGGGATCGGCCTTGGCGTTGCTCAGGGAGATGCGCCGCAGCCCCCGGAACAGCCGGCCCTTGCCGAACCGGCGCAGGTCGATCTTCAGCGCCGGCCGTTCGCTGTCCACCGAGTCCACCAGGCCCCGCTTGCGGACGCCGACCCGCTCGAAGATCTCGCCGTCGATCTCGAGACGGGCGGGAAAGACCGTGAAAGGATGGCGCGCCGGTTTCGCCAGGCAGTCGCCGCAGTAGACGCTGGCCGGGGGACGCGGCTGCCGGCGCAAATCGTCCCAGTCCGCCGGCGCCATCCACAAGCGCACCTCCATCAACCGGTCCGCCGGAAAGGCGTCCTGCGCCGAAAGCGCCGGGGAGAGAAGCATCAGCGCCAAGACGCAACACGAAACGGCCATCGGATTCACTCCATCCGGTGCTTCTTGAGCCGATACAGCATCGAGCGGAACGAGATGCGCAGGAGCTTCGCCGCCTCCTTGCGCACCCCCCCGGCCCGACGCAGGGCCGCCTCCAGCAAGCGGCGCTCGATCGACCCCAGCACCTCGTCCAGCGCCAAGCCGTTCTCCGGGACCTCCGTCGGCACGCACGGGTCCGGGGTGCCCTGCGCGGGATCGAAGAGGTCCGGCCCCAGCGCTCCTCCCCCCGAGAGGGCCATGGCCCGTTCGATGAGGTTGTGGAGCTCCCGCACGTTGCCCGGGAGCGGCTGGGTGCACAGGCGCTGCACGGCCTCCGGCAGCAGGGCGGGCGGGGGGCGGTTCTCGGCATGAGCGATCTGCTCGACGAAGTGGCGCGCCAGCGCCGGGATGTCCTCGCGCCGCTCGCGCAGCGGCGGCAGGTGGATGCGCACCACGTTGAGCCGGAAGAAGAGGTCCTCGCGCAACTTTCCCGAGGAGACGAGCCCCTCCACGTCGCGGTGGGTGGCGGCCACCACCCGCACGTCCACCGGGCGGTCGCGGGAGTCTCCCAGGCGGCGCACGGTGCGTTCCTGGATCACCCGCAGGAGCTTCACCTGTAGATCCAGCGGAATGTCGCCGACCTCGTCGAGGAAGGCGGTGCCACCGTCGGCCAGCTCGAACAGCCCCTGGCGATCGGTGTAGGCCCCGGTGTAGGCCCCGCGCCGGGCGCCGAACAGCTCGCTCTCCATCAGGGCCGGGGGGATGCTGGCGCAGTCGATAGGCACGAAGGGCCCGTCGTGCCGCGGCGAGCGCAGGTGGATGGCGCGGGCCACCAGCTCCTTGCCGGTGCCGCTCTCGCCGGTGACCAGCACGTTGCTGCGGGTGGGCGCGACCAGATCGATGAGCCGGTAGACCTCCTGCATGCGCGGGCTCTTGCCGATCAGTCGGCCGAAGTCATAGCCGCCGGCCAGCTCGGCCCGCATGCGCAGGTTCTCCGAGAGGAGCCGGCGGCGCTCGAGGGCCCGCTGCACCACCACCTTCATCTCGTTCATCTGGAAGGGCTTGGTGACGTAGTCGTAGGCGCCGAGCTGCAGCGCCGAGACGGCGGTCTCGGTGGTGGCGTAGGCGGTGATCAGGATGACCTCGGTGGCCGGGTGGCGGGTGCGCACCTCGCGCAGCAGATCGAGCCCGGAGCCGCCCTTCATCTTGAGATCGGTGATCACCAGGTCGGCCGGCTGGTCCGCAAGCAGGTCCAGCGCCGCGGGGAGGCTCTCCGCGGTCCGCACCGAGAACCCCTCCCGAGCAAAGAAGATCTCCAGCATCTCCCGCATGCTGCGGTCGTCGTCCACCACCAGGATCTGGCTCATGACCCGGCTCCCAGAAACGTCACGCGAAAACGGCTGCCGCGGGCCTGGCCGGGGAGGTAGGCCACCCGGCCCCCGTGGGCCTCGGCGATACGGCTGACGATGGCCAGCCCCAGCCCGCTCCCCTTCTCCTTGGTGGTGAAGAAGGGATCGAAGATCCGCTGGCGAACCTCGGGGGGCACGCCGGGCCCGTCGTCGCGCACCTCGAGCACCACCCACTCTCCCTCGGAAAGGAGCTCGATCTCCACACGACCCGTCCCGTCCACGGCCTCGGCGGCGTTCTGCAAGAGGTTCCACAACACCTGGCGAAACTGATCGGGGTCCACCCGCGCCCGGAACGTGCCGGGTTGGATGCGGATGTCCGGCGCGTTCTCGTCCAGGCGGGCGCGAAAGGCCTCCACCGTCTCGGCCACGATCGGGCCCAGCTCCGCCTCGCCCAAGCCCGGGGGCCGCGGCCGGGCGAAGGTCAGAAAATCGCTGACCAGCGAGCTCAGGCGCTCGATCTCGCGACGAGCGATTTTGAGCAGCTTGCGCTCGGCTCCGTCCAGGCGCTCGGATTGATCCAGCATCTGGATCGAGCCGCTGATGGAGCCCAAGGGGTTGCGGATCTCGTGGGCCACCGCCGCGGCCATCTCGCCCAGGGCGGCCATCTGCTCGGCCCGCTTGGCCGCCGCCTCCATGGCGCGGAGCTCGGTCAGGTCCTGCATGTGCACCAGAAAGCCCGCCTCCCGCCCGTCCGGCTGGGAGAGCGGGGACAGGGTGAGCCCCACCGGGATCTCGCGCTCGTCCGAGAAGCGCCGGTGCCGCACCTCGGTCCGCACGGCCCCGGCCCGGCCGCGCGGGGTGCCGCCAGCCTCATCGGCCAGAACGGTGCCAAGCGCCGGGAGGATCTCCGTCACCGGCCGCCCCAGCGCCTGGCCGGCTGTGACCCCCAGGATGTGCTCGGCCACGGGATTGAGCAGGGAGACGCGATGATCGCGGTCCAGCGCGACCAGCCCGCTCTTCAGCGAGCGGACGATGTCCTGGTGCAGGGCCTGGACCCGCTCCAGGCTGTCCTCGGTGCGGCGCAGCTCCCTTCCCGTGCGCCGGAGCTGCTCGCCCAGCATGCCCGCCAGCAGGGCCACGCCCAGGAACACCGAGAAGTTCAGGATGAGGAGGTACGCCACGCGCAGCCCGGCCGGAGGAACGCCGCCCAGCCGGAGCACGCCCTGGTTCTCGAGCACGAACAGCGCCGCCAGCATGAGGCAGCACAGCCCCGCCACCCAGAACACCCCGCGCCGGCCCAGGAAGAACGTGGCGCTGATCACCGGCAGGGCATACAAAAAGGTGAGCGGGCTCTCCACGCCGCCGGTGATGGTCACCAGGACGCTGGCCAGCAGCACATCGAACAGGATCTGCACCTGGGCGTGGAGGCCGACCTGCGCCAGCGGCCGGCGCAACCGCCAAGTGTAGGCGGCGGTGAAGATCACCACCGCTGCGGCCAGCCCCCCAAGCGCTCCGAGGCCCCGGCGCTCCGGCAGGCCGCCACCCGGCGCGTCCACCAGCCATACCGCCATGAGCAACAGAGCGAAGATTCCGGCCCGCACCAGGACCAGCAGCTGCAACCGGCGCCGCCCCTCCCGATCGTCGCGCCCGCTCTCTGGCTGCCTCTGGGCCGCTTCGTCCAAGGACCGCCTACCCCTGGACCACGCTGGCCAGGTTGAAGATGGGCAGGTACATGGCGATGAGGAAGTACCCTACCATGCCGCCGAGCAGCACCAGCATGAACGGCTCCATCAGCGAGGTGAGCGCGTCCACCGCCACGTCCACCTCCTCGTCGTAGAAATCGGCGATCTTGCTGAGCATCTGGTCGAGCGCGCCGGTGCTCTCGCCGACGGCGATCATCTGGATCACCATTCCCGGGAACACCCCCGTCTCCCCCAGGGGCTCGGCCATGGTCTTGCCCTCGGAGATCTTCTCGCGGGTGAAGTAGATGGCCTCCTCCACCACCCGGTTGCCGGCCGACTTGGCCACGATGTCCATGGCGTCCAGGATGGGCACGCCCGAGGACACCATGGTGCCCATGGTGCGGGTGAACTTGGCCACCGCCACCTTGCGCAGCAGGGGCCCGAAGAGCGGCAGCTTGAGGATTCCCTTGTCCCACAGGTAGCGGCCCTTGGGCCACTTCTTGAAGTAGTGCACGCCGGTGGGCACGCCCACCACGACGATGAGCACCAGCCACCAGTTGTGGATCATCCAGTCGGACAGGTCGATGAGGTTCTGGGTGGTGGCCGGGATGGCGGCCCGCGCCCCGAAGTCCTCGAACATCTTCTTGAACACCGGGATGACGTAGTACAGCAGCACGCCCAGCACCAGGATGGCCACGAGCACGATGCAGATGGGGTACACCATGGCGCCCTTGACCTTCTTCTTCAGCTTCATGTTCTTCTCGATGTAGATCGCCAACCGCTGAAGAATGGTGTCCAGGATGCCGCCCACCTCGCCCGCCGCCACCAGGTTCACGTACAGCTCGTCGAACACCTTGGGGTGTTTCTTGAGCGCGTCGGCGAAGGTCGAGCCGGCCTCCACCTGCTCCTTGACCGAGGCGAGCACCTTCTTGAGGGCCATGTTCTCCGCCTGGGTCGACAGGATCTCCAGGCACTGCACCAGCGGCAGCCCGGCGTCGATCATGGTCGAGAACTGGCGGGTGAACACCACCAGGTCCTTCGACGACACCCCGCCGATGCCCGGGAGCTTCGGCAGCCGGATCACGATGGCCTTGCGCGCCACCTTGGAGGGAACGATGCCCTGGGCCTTGAGTTTCTGGTTGACCTCGTCGGCGTCTTTGGCGTCCATCACGCCGTTGCGGACTTCACCGGCCTTGGTCTTGCCTTCCCAGACGAACGAGGCCATGCCTGCCTCCTGTTCCGGTTAGCTCAGCCGCCCTCAGCCCGCCTGCCCACCCGGAGGCCGGCCTCCGCTTGGGGGGCGCGCCTCGGGCTTGCCACCAGCACCCACCGTTCCGGCCAGCATGTTGCGCAGCTCGTCGGTGTCGTGGCTGTGGCCCAGCGCGTCGTCGAGCGTGATCAGCTTGCGCTGGTAGAGGGCGACCAGCGACTGGTTCATGGTCTGCATGCCGAAGCGGGCCTGGCCCACCTGCATCTGGCTGTAGATCTGGTGGACCTTGTCCTCGCGGATGAGGTTGCGGATGGCGGGGTTGGGCACCATGACCTCCACCGCCAGCACCCGGCCCGGGGCCCCGGCGCGCGGGATGAGCTGCTGCGACAGGATGCCCTGCAACACGAAGGAGAGCTGGGCCCGCACCTGGGGCTGCTGGTAGGGCGGGAACACGTCCAGCACGCGGTTGATGGACTGCACCGCCGAGTTGGTGTGCAGGGTGGCGAAGGTCAGGTGGCCGGTCTCGGAGATCACCAGCGCCGCCTCGATGGTCTCGAGATCCCGCATCTCGCCGATGAGCACCACGTCCGGGTCCTGGCGCAGGATGTACTTGAGCGCGCGCTTGAAACTCTGGGTATCGGCGCCCACCTCGCGCTGGTTGACGATGCAGGACTTGTGCGGGTGCAGGTACTCGATGGGATCCTCGATGGTGACGATGTGCTCGTGGCGCTCGGTGTTGATCTTGTCGATGATGGAGGCCAGCGTGGTGCTCTTGCCCGAGCCGGTGGGACCGGTGACCAGCACCAGGCCGCGGGGGCGCTCGGCCAGGTCGGCCACGATGGGCGGCAGGCCCAGGTCGGCGAACGACAGGATCTTGAAGGGGATGGTGCGGAAGGCTCCGGCCACCGCGCCGCGCTGCAGAAAGATGTTGGCGCGGAAGCGGGACAGGCCCTTGACCCCGAACGACAGGTCGAGTTCGCTCTCCTCCTCGAAGCGGTGCTTCTGGGCATCGGTGAGCACCGAGTAGCACAGCTGGCGCGTCTCCACCGGGGTCAGCGGCGGCACCTTGAGCGGCACCAGGCTGCCGTCGATGCGCAACTGGGGGGGGCTGCCGGTGGTGATGTGCAGGTCGGAGGCCCCCTTCTCGATCATGGCCTTGAGAAGCTGGTGCAGGTTGGGCATCGGAAGGCTCTCCTCCCTGGGCTAGGCCAGGTCCTTGGCGGTCACGCGCACGACCTCGTCCACGGTGGTGACGCCTTCGCGGATCTTCTGCAGTCCCGACATGCGCAGGCTGCGCATGCCGTGCTTGATGGCCTCCATCTTGAGCTCGGCGGCCGAGGCCCCGTTGAGCACCAACTCCTTGAGCGGCTCCCAGAAGGGCATGACCTCGTACAGCGCCACCCGGCCCTTGTACCCGGTGTCGGCGCAGGTGCGGCAGCCGGCGCCCTTGTAGCAGGTGAGCCCGGGGATCTCCTCGGGCTTGAAGCCCAGGTCCAGCAGGCTCTGCTCGGGGACCTTCAGCGGTTGCTTGCAGTCCTGGCACACCCGGCGCGCCAGGCGCTGGGCCAGGATCATGTTCACCGAGGCGGTGACCAGGAAGGGCTCCACGCCCATGTTCAGCAGACGGCTGACGGTGGAGGGGGCATCGTTGGTGTGCAGGGTGGAGAGCACCAGGTGGCCGGTGAGGGCAGCCTTGACTGCGATCTCGGCCGTCTCGAAGTCGCGGATCTCGCCCACCATGATGATGTTGGGGTCCTGACGCAAGAAGGCTCGCAGGGCGGCGGCGAAGTTGAGCCCGATCTCGTCGTGCATCTGCACCTGGTTGATGCCCTTCAAGTTGTACTCGACGGGGTCCTCGGCGGTGGAGACGTTGACCGTGGTCTGGTTGAGCTCGGACAAGGCCGAGTACAGGGTGGTGGTCTTGCCCGAGCCGGTGGGGCCGGTCACCAGCACCATGCCGTAGGGGCTCTTGATGGCGTCCTTGAACCACTTGAGCACCTCGGGCTCGAACCCCAGCTTGGTCATGTCGAGCTGCAGGTTGCTCTTGTCGAGGAGCCGCATGACCACCTTCTCGCCGAACAGGGTGGGCAGCACGCTCACCCGGAAGTCCATCTCGCGCCCCTTGCCCAGTTTCAGCTTGATGCGCCCGTCCTGGGGCAGGCGCCGCTCGGCGATGTCCAGCTCGCTCATGATCTTTACGCGCGAGATGATGGCGTTCTTGAGTTTCAGCGGCGGTTTCATCACCTCGTACAACACGCCGTCGATGCGGTAGCGGACCCGGAACTCCTTCTCGTAGGGCTCGATGTGGATGTCCGACGCGCCCTTCTTGATGGCGTCGATCAGGATGAGGTTGACCAACTTCACCACCGGTGCCTCGGCCGAGCTCTTCTCGAGGTCGTTGATGTCGACGTCTTCCTCTTCCTCGGAGATGCCGATCTCTTCCTCGTTGAAGCCCTCCATCACCTCCTCATAGGAGATCTTGGCCGAGTAGTAGCGCTCGATGGCCTCCTTGACCGCCTGCTCGGAGGCCACCATCACCTCCACGTTGTAGCCGGTGATGAACTTGATGTCGTCCACCGCGAAGATGTTGGAGGGATCGCTCATGGCCACGCTGATGGTGGAGCCCGAGCGGTTGATGGGGATGAGGTTGTGCTTCTCGGCCACCTCTTTGGGCACCAGGGCGATCACGTCCTTGTCGATCTCGATATCGGAGAGGTTGATGGCCGGTACGCCGTACTGTTTGCTGAGGAACGAGGTGAGCTCGCTCTCCTCGATCATGCCCAGCTTGACCAGGCTGCTGCCCAGGCGCCCTCCCGACTTGCGCTGTTCCTCCTGGGCCTTTTTGAGCTGGGCTACCGAAATGACGTTTTCGCGTACGAGGAGTTCTCCCAATCGACCAGCCATGGAACCTCTCCTCCCCTCGGCCCCGCTCCGAGTAACCTCGCGGCGCGGGAGCGAAGGGAGCATTTCCGGCCATCCTCACCGCAGGCGCGGAGGAGCGCCGGAGTGGATATCCCCCCGTCTGGAGAAGGGATTATCGCCGCGCCAGATCGGGTATGTCAAGTTATCTTATTCGGATGGCGAAAGCTCGATCCCGTCTCGCGGATCGAGCATTACGGGCTGTGGGTGGTCGGCGAACCAGGCGCGCGCCCGCTCCACGTCCCGCCCGATCTGGGAGATGAGGGCTTTCACGTTCCCGAACACCTGCTCCGGCCGCAGGCGCTCCCAGAAGGCCAGCGCCACCGACCGACCCACCCAGTCGCCGGAAGCGCCGAGGAGGTGCGCCTCCACCCGGAGCTTCCCTGGCCCGAAGGTCGGGCTGGTACCGACGTTGGCGACCGCCGACAGCGCCGGCCGGCGGGAGTCGTCCCACACCGAGCACACGTACACTCCCGGGGCGGGCAACAGCTCGGCCGAGGTGGCGATGTTCAGGGTCGGGAAGCCGATCTTCCGGCCGCGGCCGAACCCCGTGACGACCGGCCCCTCGATGGCGTAGGGCCGGCCCAGCAGAAGTTGGGCGCCGCCGACGTTGCCCTGGAGCAAAAACGAGCGCACCGCGGTCGAGGACACGCCGATGCCCTCCACCGCCAGGCGGGGCACGATCTCCACCGAGAGCCCCGCCCGGGCGCCCAGCCGGTTCAGGTCCTCGGCTCGGCCCGCGCGATCGCGACCGAAGGTGAAGTCGTCGCCCACCACCACCCACCCCGCCCCCAGGTGCTCGCGCAGGACGGACGAGACGAAGGCGGCGGCCTCCATGGCGGCGAATTCCTTGCCGAAGGCTTGTTGCAACACCCGATCGGCGCCCAGGGCGTAGAGCGCGCGCACCTTCCGCCGCGGCGGCATGAGCAAGGGAGGGCTGAGATCCGGAGCCAGCGCCCGCGCCGGATGCGGCTCGAAGGTCAGCACGCACAGTTCACCGCCCACGCTGCGAGCGAGGTCCCGGGCCCGACCGACCAGGAACTGGTGCCCCCGGTGCAGCCCGTCGAAGGAGCCGATGGTGACCACCCGGGGGCTCGACGGTTTCGGAAACATCCGATAGTCCGAGAAGAACTCCATGTCGCGTGCGCCTAGCACGAGCGGCATTCGTTGGCAAGCCGGCCGGTGGTCGAGGGCATCCGGTCCGTCTTGGCAAGGCGACGCGCCGGCCCTATAATGCCGCCCCATGCGTCTGCTGGGCCTCGACCTGGGAACGGTCCGCATCGGCGTCGCGGTGTGCGACGAGCTGGGCCTCACCGTCCGGCCGTTGTCGTTCATCGCGCGCCACGGCGGCCGGCGCGACCTTCTGGCCGTCGAGCGGCTGGTGCGCGAACAGGAGGCCGGCGGCGTGGTGCTGGGCCTGCCGCTGAACATGGACGGCAGCGAGGGCCCGGCGGCGCAAAGGGCCCGGCGCTTCGCGCTGTCGCTGCAGGCCCACCTCGCGCCCCTGGAGGTTCCGGTCCACCTGTGGGACGAGCGGCTCTCCACCTGGGAGGCCGAGGGCATCCTGCGCCAGGAGGGGGTCCGGCCTTCCCGGCGCAGGCAGAAGGTGGACGCGCTCGCGGCGGCGCTGATCCTGGAGAGCTACCTGGCCGCGCAGACAGCGCAAGCACGGGAGACAGCCAGATGAAAAAGAAGGTCCTCATCGCCCTCGGCACCCTGGCGCTGCTTCTTGTGCTGGTGGCGCTCGGGCTCTACCTGTGGGCCAAGAACTACGCTTCCACGCCGGCCCTCGGCTCCGGCGCCACCGTGGCGGTGGACATCCCGGCGGGCTCGGGGCCGCGCCGGGTGGCCGCGCTGCTCGCCGAGAAGAAGGTCATCGACGATCCGGACAGCTTCTACTACTACCTGCGCTTCTTCCGGCGCGAGGCCGGGAACCTCAAGTCCGGAGAGCTCGCCTTCCGCGACAACATGACGCCCGACGAGGTGATCCAGGTGCTGCTCGACGGCACGCCGATCACCCACCGCATCACCGTCCCCGAGGGGCTGCGCCTGGACGAAGTGGCCAAGGTGTTCGCCGACGCGGAGCTGGCCGACGCGCAGGCCTTCGAGCAGCACGCCCGGGACAAGGAGTTCTGCGCCTCGCTAGGGGTGCCCGCCCCCTCGCTGGAAGGGTTCCTGTTGCCGGAGACCTACGCCTTCCGCAAGCACACCCCGGTGGACGAGATCCTCAAGACCATGCTGGCCGAGAACCGCAAGGTGTTCACACCCGAGGTGCGCCAACGGGCGAAGGAGATGGGCCTTTCCGAGCTCGAGGTGCTGACGCTGGCCTCCATCGTGGAGAAGGAGACCGGCGACGCCCGCGAGCGGCCGCTCATCGCCGCGGTGTTCCACAACCGGCTGAAACAGGGCTGGAAGCTCCAGACCGATCCTTCGGTCATCTACGCCAAGATCCTGGCCACCGGCAAGGTCGAGACCACCATCTACCGCTCCGACCTGGAGCGCGACCACCCGTACAACACCTACCGCTATCCGGGGCTTCCGCCGGGTCCGATCTGCAACCCCGGCGCGGCCGCCATCCGGGCGGTGCTATGGCCGGACCAGACCGAGTACATGTTCTTCGTGTCGAAGAACAACGGCACCCACGAGTTCTGCAAGGATCTCGCCTGCCACAACCGGGCGGTGAATCTCTACCAGCGCAAGGGGCAGCCATAGGCATGCCAGCCATCGAGATCCGCGACCTCGCCAAGAGCTTCCCGGCGGCGCGCCCGCTCACCCAGGTCTTGCGGCGGCCCTTCGCACGGACGAGGCGCGAGGCGCTGCGCGGCGTGTCGCTCTCGGTTGCATCGGGGGACCGGGTGGGCTTGCTCGGGCCCAACGGCGCCGGCAAGACCACCTTGTTGCGCATCCTGGCGGCGACGCTCTCGCCCGATCGCGGTTGGGTACGCGTGCTGGGGCTCGATCCGGCACGCGCCGAGCGCCGCATTCGCGAGCGGCTCGGGTTCGTCCTCGGCGATGAGCGGAGCTTCTTCCACCGGCTCTCGGCTCGCGAGAACCTCAGGTTCTTCGCCGCCTTGTACGGACTATGGGGCCGACGGGCGAAAGAGAGAATCCACGAGGTGGCCGCCCTCGTCGAGATAGGGCCCGAGCTGGACCGGCCGTTTCGCGAGCTCTCGACGGGCATGCGGCAACGCCTTGCGCTCGGCCGGGCCTTCCTGGCCGATCCGGAGGTCATCCTGGCCGACGAACCAACGCGCGGGCTCGATCCGGTATCCGCCAAGAACGTCCGGGCGCTGCTTTCACGACTGTCCTCCCAGGCCGGGAAAACCGTCTTGCTCTCCACTCACAACCTCGAGGAAGCACGCGATTTCTGTAGCCGGATCGTGGTGTTGTCCTCCGGAAGCATAGTGGCCAACGGGACCGCCGACGAGATCATGCCCAGGGCCATGCAACTACTTGAAAAAAAAGAAGAAGCATTGGGGACAGGCCCCGTGGTTCCGTGATCGCGCGAAAGCAACAAGTGACTGAAATAATTGTAAAAATTTTCGCTTTTCTCAGAAAGGACCTCCTCACCGACGCGAGCTACCGGCTGGCCTTCTTCGCCCAGCTGGTTTTCGTATTCATGCTCACCGGAGCGTTCTACTTCTTCGCCCGGATGTTCGCGGGGATCACCATCCCCTCGCTGGAGCCATACGGTGGGGATTACTTCCCCTTCGTTCTGGTCGGGCTCGCCTTCTCCAGTTACCTGGGCGTCGCCATCGGAAGCTTCGCCGAAACCATCCGCTCTGCCCAGGTGCTGGGGACGCTGGAGGCGCTGTTGGTCACGCCCACTCCGGCGAGCCAGCTCATCGTCTTCTCGTCGGCTTATGCTTTCCTGGCCACCACGCTGCGGGTCCTCCTGGTGCTGCTCGTGGGTACGCTCTTTTTCGGCGTCGAGTTCTCGCACGCCAACTGGGCCGGCGCGCTGCTCGTGCTGGCGCTCACGGTCGTGAGTTTCTCGTTCCTCGGCATCTTCTCGGCGGCGGTCGTGCTGGTGTTCAAGCGGGCCGATCCCAGCGCCTGGCTCGTCCAGGGACTGAGCTATCTCTTGGGGGGAGTGTACTATCCAGTGTCGGTGCTGCCGGATTGGGCGAGGACGGTCGCCGACGTCCTGCCCATCACGCACTCGCTGGAGGCCATGCGGAAGCTACTCATTCTGGGAGAGAGCCTCTCCGATGTCTCTCGCTCCATACTGGCGCTCGTCGTCTTCTCCGCCGTGGCCGGGCCGTTGTCCCTGGTGGCGTTCTCACTGGCGATCCGACGGGTGAAGCGGGACGGAACGTTGTCTCACTTCTGAGACAACCCGGCGGCGGGCAGATCCTCGACACGGCCGTCGCGCGACACGATCAGCTCGCGAAGCGGTATGTCTCGGCCCGAGGCAGCGATCGCCTCCCGGGCGATCCGCCGGAACCCCGAGCAGCAGGGCACCTCCATCACCGCGACGGTCACGGAGCGGACGTTCCCCCCGACGAGAATGCCAGCCAGCCGGTCTCGGGCGGAGTCGAGATCATCAAACTTGGGACAGCCGATCAACACGGCCTTTTCCGATAGCAGGCCGGGGTTGAACGCCGCCTTGGCGACGGGAACGCAGTCCGCTGTGAGAACCAGATCCGCGCCGTTCAAAAACGGGGCCGTGGGCGGCACCAGACGGAGCTTCACCGGCCAGTGCGAGAGCGCGGAAGCGCCCACGTCGCGAGTGCCACTCTCCGCGAGCGGCACCGGCGCACGCACCTGGACCTGCGCGGACGGACAGCCCGAGAACGGTCGCGCTTCGATCCTGATCGGAGGACTCTCTCGGGCGCGGCGCACCGCCTCGTGGTCGAACGCCTCGGCCGGCCTCTCCTCGATGGAGATGGCTCCCCGCGGACATTCTCCCAGGCAGGCGCCGAGCCCGTCGCACAGGTTTTCGGCGAGAAGGCGTGCTTTCCCGTCCACGATACGGATGGCGCCCTCGGCGCAGGCGGGCACGCACTGGCCGCAACCGTCGCAAAGCTCCTCATCGATCTTCACCACTTTACGCATGTTCACGGTCGGCTCCTTGCCATGGGTCCGTCAACGGAAGAAGCAACAGTTGTGCCACGTTGCAACGTAGATGAAAGAAAAAGCCACGACAAAGAATGTGCGAAAATCCTGTGAAATCCTGGGTGCCACCCACCCCGGACACCCCGGACAATCCCCGGACGATTCCTCCCTCAAGCAAAATATATATAAATAACAACAACTTAAATGAATAATCGAATCCGGGCAGCAGTATCATGAAAAACAATACCGCCGCAGGCCGCCGTTCTCTGCATGCTCCCCAGTCCGGCCATGTGTATCATTGATACATATCGATACACACAGAGACACAAGCTAGAGCTTCAACCCTTCGTGCGCCGCCAGCAGGAGCGGATCATCCACCGGAGACAGTGCCGGCGTGTACCCGGCGTCCAGCGACTCGAGGTCTGAAAGCGCCCACCCGGCGGTGAGCGCTGCGGCCAGCACGTCCAGGCGCCGGGCGACGCCCTCGGCACCGCACAGCCATCCCCCGAGGATCCTCTTGCTGGCATCATCGAACACCAGCCGGACGAAGATCTCGCTTCCGCCCGGAACGCCCCGCCCCCGCGTGCGGTGCCGGACGGCGACGACCTTGGGACGAAGCCCCCGCGAAGCGGCCTGCCCTTCGTCGATGCCCACCGCGCCGACTTCGAGGCCGCCGACCTTCATGAGGGCCGTTCCGACCACTCCCCCGAAGACGGCGCTGCCGCCGCACGCGTTCTCGCCGGCCAGGCGCCCCTGGCGGCGGGCGGTGGTTCCCCGCGGCGCGAACACCCCACGCCCGAGCAGGCGGTGATGACTCTCGGCGCAGTCACCCGCAGCGAACACGCCGGCGAGAGAGGTCTCCAGCCGCTCGTTCACGGCGATCGCCCCTGTGTCGCCCAGCCGGATCCCGGAGCGGCGCGCCAGCTCCGTCTCGGGTTCGAACCCCACCGCCACCATCCCCAGGTCCGCATCCAGGCGCCCTGCGGTCGTCTCGACCTGCCGCAGACGCTCCCCGGCACCGAGCGCCACCACCTCGGCGCCCAGCCTGACATCGACCCCCGATCTGCGGACCTCCTCGGCAACGGTGACGGTCACCTCGGGCGGGGCACCGGGAGGCATGGCCGTACCGCGGACGACCATGGTCACCGCAAGACCGCGCGCGGAAAGCGCCTCGGCCACCCCGATACCGATGTGCCCCCCGCCCACGACGAGCGCCCGGCGGCAGGCACGTTCCATGAGCGCGCGCTTGAGCCGGCGGCCGTCCTCCAGGGTGCGCAGGAAGAAGAGCCCTTCCGGCCGGTGGGCGGCCCAGCCCGGGCACCGCGCGCGAGAACCGGTGGCGATCACCAGGCTGTCGAAGGGGATGGCATGCTCAGATCCGGCACAGGCCACCCGGACCTCCCGCCGCCGGCCGTCGACCTCCAGCGCCTCATGAAAGAGCCGGATGTCCAGGCCTCGCTCGGCGGCCAGGCGCGACGGAGAGTACCCCACCAAGTCATCGAGAGAGCGCTCGGGATCGCGAAGGTTGAGCGTAAGGCCGCAGGCTCCGTACGAGATGTCGCCGCCGCGCTCCAGCACCACCACGCGGGCAGCGGGATCCCGCTTGCGCGCCCGGCTGGCCGCGGCCAACCCCGCCGCCACGCCGCCCACGATCACGATCTGACGCGCCGAGATCATCCCTTGGGTCTTTCCTCCCGCAACCCTTCGCGGAAGGCATCGTACCCCCGCGGCGCCACCGGCCGCAACCCGCCGCTCCCGCGCAGCCACAGCCCTTGTTCCCGTCGCACCCGTCCGATCTCGCGCACCTCGATGGCGAGGCGCTCCCGGCAGAGGCGGCGGCAGCGCTCGGCGTTCTCCGGGGGGACACAGAACAGCAAGGCGTAATCCTCCCCACCCGCGAGCGCGAGGTCGAGCGCGTTCGCGCCCGTGGCCAAGGCGAACGCCACGAGCGGCGCGGAGAGCGGCACGGCGGATTCGTCGATCTCGGCGCCCACATGGCTCTCCTCGCAGATGTGCCAGAGGTCCTGTAGCAACCCGTCGCTCACGTCGATGGCGGCGCGGGAGAGGTCCTCCTCGGCAAGCAGGCGACCGAGCTCGAGCTGGGGCTCGGGCTCGAGGTGAGCCCGGCGCAGCATCTTTTGTACCTCAGCAGAGAGGCCGGGCGGATCGTCGAGGACCACTCGCAACCCGGCCGCGCTGTCGCCCGTCGGGCGGCCGAGGAAGATCACGTTTCCCTCACGCGCGCCGCCCCGCCGCAGCAAGCGCCGTTGATCGCCCTCGCCGATCACGGTCAGGCTCAGGCACAGATCCGTCCGCGCGATCACCGTGTCGCCGCCCACCAGGTCGGCGCCGTACCGGCGGGCGCAAGCGAACAACCCCCGCTTCAGCTCTTCGAGAAACACATCGGGAAGGTTCGGCGTGAGCCCGATGGCCAGGAGCCAGGAAACCGGGCGGCCCCCCATGGCCGCGATGTCGGAGAGGTTGACCGCCAGGGCCTTCCATCCGAGCTGGAAGGGAGTGAGCGTCCCGAGCCGAAAGTGGACCCGGTCGATCAGCATGTCGGTGGTGAGCAACAGGCAGCGCTCGTCGGACAACCGGAGCACTGCGCAGTCATCGCCGATGCCGGTCTCGACCATGGGGTGCGCCGGGCAGATGCCGCGGCGCAAACCCTCGATGAAGCCGAACTCGGAAAAGCGCTCAGGGGTTCGGTCCACGTCGCCTCCTTCCCTCCCGCACCGCCTGGAGAAGCCCGCGGCAGGCGGCCGCCGGGTCGGGCGCGGCCATGACGGCCGAGACCACGGCCACGCCGTCGGCGCCGGCGGCGACCACCTCGGCGGCGTTGGTCGCGTTGATTCCACCGATGGCCACTAGCGGCAGGTGGCTTGCGTCCCGCAAGGCCCGCACGCCAGCGAGGCCGAGAGGCCCCGGCAGATCGGTCTTGGTGGCGGTCGGAAACACCAGGTTGGCCGCGATGTAGTCGGCTCCGTCTCGTTCGGCCCGGCGCGCCTCCTCGGGTGTCCGCACCGAAACGCCGATGATGGCGTCCGGCCCCAACCTCTGGCGGGCCCGGGCGGGAGGGGCATCGCCCTGGCCCAGGTGAACCCCATCGGCACCGGCGGCGGCGGCCACCTCCACCCGATCGTTGACGAGCAGGTACGCCCCGTGCTCGCGGCACAGCGCCCGCAGCGCGCGCGCCTGCACGATGAGTTCCGCGTCCGAAGCCTGCTTGTCGCGAAGCTGCACCAGGCGCACCCCGGCGCGCAGGGCCAGGCGGCAGACCTCGATGACGCCGCGCTCTCCGGCCAGCGCCGCATCGGTCACGAGGTACAGCGCCAGCAGATCGCCGGTCATGCCGGGTCCACCTTGAGGCCGGCCGCGAGGGCACGCTCGTCCATGCCCGCGAGCGCGTCGAGCAGGTGGGGCACGAAGGTCCCCGGCCCGGCGGCGCGCCCAGCCGCGATCTCGCCCGCCAGCCCGAACACCGCCAGCGCGCAGGCGGTGGCCTCGGCGGGATGCATCGGGTCCACCGCCAGGAAGGCCGCCACCGCGGTGGTGGCGGCGCAACCGGTGCCGGTCACCCGGGCCATCAGCGGATGACCGTTGCGCACCCGGAACAGGCGCTGCCCGTCGCTGACCACGTCCACCGCCCCGGTGACGGCCACGGTGAGGCGAAAGTCGCGGGCCATGGCCCGTACCCGGTCCTCGTCGATCCCGCCCGCCTCGAGCGAGTCTACGCCGCGCACCCGGCCGCTGGCGCCGGCCAGCGACAGCACCTCGCCGGCGTTGCCGCGCAGCACCGAGAGCCGCACCGCGTCCAGGATGGCCCGGCAGGCGTCGGTGCGAAGCTTGGTGGCCCCGGCGCCCACCGGGTCCAGCACCACCGGGATGCCCAGTGCGTTGGCGCGCTTTCCCGCGCAGATCATGCTGTCCACCTGCTCCTCGTCGAGGGTGCCGATGTTTAGCAGCAGAGCGCCCGCGGCCGAGACCATCTGCTCGACCTCGGCCCGGGCCGGGGCCATGACCGGCGCGGCGCCGAGGCACAGGGTCACGTTGGCGGTGAAGTTCTGCACCACCGCGTTGGTGATGTGGTGGATCATGGGCCGCTTCTGCCGGAGCAGGGCGAGCCGCTCCGCGCACCGCTTGGCGAAATCGCTCATGGCAACTCTCCTTGGATGGACGACGGGCGAAGGAAGGGCTCGGCCGTCACGGATTTCCTTACGCCGGCATCATCCGGATCAAGTTCGTGGGGTGTGTTCTCAGGCCCGCGCGGGCCACCCCCAACCCGTGACCCGTCCTGTCTACCTGCGGGGATGAATCAAGTCAAGCGCGGCAGCAGCACCTCGGCCTCGCCCTCGAGCACCAGCCGCTCGCCGCAACGGGCCTGCGTGAGAAAGCGCGCCCGGCCCTTGGGCAGAAGCTCGACGAGCTCCACCGACACCGTCACCTCGTCACCCACGAACACCGGCGCCAAGAAGCGCAGGGTCTGGGAGAGGTACACCGTCCCCGGGCCGGGGAACTCCATCCCCAGGATCCCCGAGAACAGGCTGCCGGTGAGCATGCCATGGGCCACCGGCCGGCCGAACCGCGTCTTGGCGGCGAAGGCCGGGTCGAGGTGGACCGGGTTGTGGTCGTCGGCGAGGTCGGCGAACGCCCGCACGTCCTCGGGCCCGATGCGCCGGGCGCGCTGGTGTTTCTGTCCGACCGAAAACTGCGTCTGGCTCATGGTGGCCCCGCTCTCCTTACGAGGTTCAGTTCTTCGACTTGGGCAGCGGCCGCAGGTTGCGCCGGCCGGGGCTCGGCTCCAGGCGCTCGGCCTTCTGCAGCGCCGCGCGGGCCTTGTCGGGAAGGCCGGCCCGCTGGTAGAAACGGGCGAGCTCGAAGAGCGGCCGGGCGTTCTTCGGCTCGAACTCGGCGAGCTTTCGAAGCTGCTCCTCGGCCCGCTCCAGCTGCCCGGACTGCTCGTACAGCACCGCCAGGTCGCGGATGGCCCCGGCGTGGCCCGGCCGGGTCTGCAGCACGTACTCGTACTGGCGGATGCCCTCCTCCTGGCGGCCCTCCTCCACGTACAGAGCGGCCAGCCGGTAGCGCGCGTCTACCAGAGAAGGCCGAAGCTGGAGCGCGCGCACGAACTCCAGGAGCGCCTCGGCGCGTTTTCCCGATTCTTGCAGGTACACTCCGTACAGGTAATGGGCGCGGGGGATCTCGGCCCCCAACCGCACCGCCTCGGAGAGCGCGCGCCCGATGGCCTCGCGATCGTTGTCGGTCATCATGTGGGCCACCGCGATCTCGATGTAGGGCAGCGCCCAGTTCGGCGAGAGCTTGCGGGCGGCCTCGAAGCGCGAGAGCGCCTCCGCGAAGTTGCCTTCCTGGGACAGGGCCACCCCGTCCCGGAAGAGCTGGAGCGCCCCGGCGGCGGTCCGGTCGGCGGCGATCTCATCGCGCGGGTCGTTGGCCGGGAGAGCAGGCCTCCCCCACCCCGAAAGAAGAATCGCGACCAGGCTGGAAATGACCCGCTGCATGGTGAAATCTCTAGCAAACGCGGCGGGCTCGGACAAGAGTTTTCCCTTGACACCCGAGGGGACGGGTGTTAGCCACGAACCTGCACTTGTGTCCGCTCCGGGCGCCTGGCGCAGCCGGAGGGGTCTTCATCCTTTGGAGGCCGACGTGAACCGAACCTTTGCACTGTGGCTCCTCTTGGGCGTCCTGGCCGCTTCTTTCGCTGCCGGCTGCAAGAACCCCTGCGAGGACAAGCTGGCCGACCTGCGCGCCCAGGTGGACCGGTTCGTCAAGGACAAGGACCCCTTGACCGAGGGGGAGCAGACCTGCTCCACCACCGTGGGGGCCACGGACTACGACGAGATCTGCGACCTGGCCGAGCGCGCGGTGGAGTCGAGCCGCTGGCCGTTCTTCGATTGCTCCACCTGCGACGCGCTGGAGATCTCGCTGTGCGGCTGCTTCGGCCCGAACGTGTGGGTGATCGAGACCGTGAACGGAACCGCGGTGCTGCGCTACCCGGCGGCGTTGTACTGCCTGGCCAACTACTACCGCATGCGCACCTACGGCGAATGCGACGAGACCTCTCCATTCTACAAGGTGGATCCGAACACCAAGGCCGAGTCGTGTTACGACGCCCAGGGCAACCGGGTCGAGGCCAAGCCGAAAGAACCCCTCATCAAGCAGCCCACCCTGCTGCTCACCAACACCTGCGACTCCCAGCTCGACATCTTCGTGTGCTCGGCCTTCGACGCCGACTTCGACGGCATCCCCGACCAGTACGATGGCACCCAGGCAGGCCAGTCCGTCAAGACCCGGGAACCCCCGCAGTGCCTGCACGGACCGCCAGGAGCGGTCGCCTGGGACGCCTGGTTCAGCGGCAAGGCGCCCAGCCTGTTTGACGGCGGAGTCATGTACGTGGCCATCGACGGCACGGGCTCTCCAACCGCGGCGGACGGCGACGGCGACGAGGTGTCGGACTCCTGCGACAACTGCCCGCAGCATCCCAACGGCTTCGAGTGCGAGAAGGTCATCGACGGCCAGACCCCCCTGGCCAAGCACTGCGACGTCAACGGCGACAGTGTGGTCTCCCCCGCAGAGATCGCCCTGGGCGCGCAGAAGGACCGCGACGACGACGGCCTCGGCGACGCCTGCGACTCCTGCCCGGACGACCCTGCCAACCTGTGCACCCCCTAGCTCCCCCGGGAGCATGGCGTTCGATCCTGCGACCCTCGCGTCCCTCGGCTTCGAGGAGGTGCGGCGCCGGCTGGCCGCGCTGTGCCTGACCCCGGGCGGCGCGGCCGAGGCGCGCCACCTCGCGCCGCGAACGGACACCAGCGAGATCCGGCGTGATCAGCAATGCCTGAAGGAGGCGCTGGCCCTCGAACGCCAGGGGCTGGCCCTGCCCATAGAACCCGTCGAGGAGATCGGCGCCGACCTGGAACGGGCCGAGAAGGGCGGCGTGCTCACCCCCGCCGCGGTGCTGCGGGTGGCGCGGGCCATGGCGGTGACCTCGCGGGTACGGCGCTTCCTCCTCTCCGGGGGCGGCCGCGGAGAGGCGCTCGCGTCCATCGCCCGCCAGGCGAGCGACCTGATGGGCCCCGGTGAGGACCTGGCGCAGGCCTTCGACGCCCAGGGATTGCTTCGGGACTCGGCCAGCCCCCAGCTGTTCGCCCTGCGCGACCAGGCTCGCCGGATTGCCGAGCGCATCCGCGGCCGGCTGGAGGCGTTGGTCAACGGGCGTCTGGCCGGCTCGCTGATGGAGCCCATCGTCACCCTGCGCCAGGAGCGCTTCGTGCTGCCGGTGCGTTCCGAGGCGCGCGCGGCGGTCCCGGGCATCGTGCATGACGTCTCCGGCAGCGGGGCCACCCTGTTCATCGAACCCGCCGAGATGGTGGAGGACGGCAACCGCCTGACCATCGCCCGCGCGGCGGCGCTCGACGAAGAGGCACGCATCCTGGCCGAATACTCGCGCGAGATCGCCGAGCGCGCACCGGCGCTGCGCGCCAGCCTGGAGGCGCTGGCGCGGCTCGATGTGCTGCGCGCCAAGGCCATCCTGGCCGCCCGCTGGGACGGCGTCCTGCCCGAGCTGGGCGCGGAGACGTTCGAGCTCTTGGCCGCGCGGCATCCGCTCATGGCGCTGGACGGACCGGCGCCGGTGGCCAACGACATCCGCCTGCCGCGGCACGCCCGGGGGCTGCTCATCACCGGGCCCAACGCCGGGGGCAAGACGGTCACGCTCAAGACGGCGGGGTTGTGCGCGCTGCTGGCCCAGGCCGGGTTCGCCATCCCGGCCGCCGACGGTTCCCGCCTGCCGGTGTTTCGCGAGCTGGCGGCGGTCATCGGCGACGAACAGGACCTGGGCCGCGGGCTGTCCACCTTCTCTTCCCACCTGGAACGCCTGCGCGACATCCTGGCGCGCGCGGACCCGGACACCCTCGCGCTCGTCGACGAGATCGCCGCCGACACCGAGCCGCGCCACGGCGCCGCCCTGGCCCGCGCGGTGTGCGAGGCGCTGGCCGAGCGGGGCGCCTGGTCGTTCGTCACCACCCACTTCGAGGAGCTCAAGGCCCTGCCCGCCGAGGACGCGCGCTTCGCCAACGCCAGCGTCGGCTTCGACGTGGAACACCTGGCGCCGACGTTCGTGCTGCACCCCGACGTGCCCGGCCGCAGCTTGACCCTGCCCATCGCCCGGCGCCACGGCTTGCCGGAGGAGATCGTGCGGCGCGCCGAGTCCCTGCTGGCGCAGGAGGAGCACCGCCTGGACGGGCTGCTGGCATCGCTGGAGAGCGAACGCCTTGCGCTTCAGCAGGCACGGGACGGGCTGCACGGCGCGCGCCAGGAGATCGAGCGCGAGCGGCAGCGGCTCTCCGACGAGCGCGGGGAGTTCGAGTCGCGGCTTCGGCAGCGGGTGGAGCAAGAACGCCACCAGGCGCTCGACGAGATCCGGCGGGCCCGCCGGGAGGCGGCGGCGTTGCTCGAGGAGCTGCGCCGCACGCCATCGGTGGCGCGGGCCTCGCAGGCCGGCGCCCGCCTCAAGGACCTGGAGTCATCGCTCTCGCCGCCCGCCTCTCCCGCCGCGGAGCCCGCCCAGGACGGCGACGGGCCGGGGGACTTCCAGCCGGGCGACCGGGTGACGGTGCTCCCCCTGGGCCGGACGGGCGAGGTCACCGCGGTCGATCGGCGCACCGGCATGCTCAGCGTCCAGCTGGGCTCGATGGGGATGCGGGTGCCGTTCGAGCAGGCCCGGCGCGAGCCTGCCGCCGCGGCCCGGCCGGGCAAGCAGCCCGGGGCAGGCAGGCCCGCCCCTTCGTCTCCCGCCCCTGCCGATGGGGCGCCCGACCCCCTGCGCCACGCGGACAACACCCTGGATCTGCGCGGCCTGCGCGTCGACGAGGCGCTGGCCGCGGTGGAGGCTTTCCTCGACCGGCTGTACGGCGCGGGCGAGGCGGCGGCCTTCCTGCTCCACGGCCACGGAACCGGGGCGCTCAAATCCGCGGTGCGAAACTACCTGCGCCGCTCGCCCTACGCGAAAAGGCATGAGCCGGCCCCCATCGACCAGGGGGGCGACGGCGTCACCGTGGTGCGCTTGCGCTGAGGGGGGTCGGGACTACTCGGCCTTCACGATGCACTCGGGGACGGGGCACTCGTTCTTGCACTGGGGGCCGCCCTCGTCCTTGCACTCGGTGCACTTCTTGGCGTCGATGGCGTAGTAGATGTCGCCGTTCGAATCGGTGAGCTCGGAGATGGCCTCGCGCGGGCACACCATGACGCACGCTCCGCACTTGAGGCACTCTTCCACGACGATCTTCATGGCCATGAGGTTTCTCCTTCGCGGGCCGGAGAGGCTCCGGCGGGTTGGGTGTCGCGGCCGTCTCGCCGCGGTACCGGGCCTGTATACGCAAAGCGGCCTTTCGCTGTCAAACGATTTCTACGGCGTCGGGAAAGAGGGAGAGCCGGATGAGCAAGATGCTTGCCAATGCGCCGCATTCGCGCATAACGTAGGGTCGGGGTAGACCCCGACGCCGGCCTCGGCCGTCGGGACGGGTGGAGGGAGCGGAGTTTCCCGGTGGGAGAGATCTTCGGAAAATACTCACTGGAGCGCAAGCTCGCCGTCGGCGGGATGGCCGAGATCTTCCTGGCCACCTACGTGGGGCCCGAGGGCTTCAAGAAGAGCGTGGCCATCAAACGCATCCTGCCCAACCTCACCGAGGACCCCGACTTCGTGACCATGTTCCTGGACGAGGCCCGCCTGGCGGCGCGCTTCTCCCACCCCAACATCGTGCAGATCTTCGAGCTGGGCCAGGTCAAGGGCACCTACTTCGTGGCCATGGAGTACGTGCACGGCCTCTCCACCTCCCGCATCCTCAAGGAGTGCCTCAAGAAGAACACCCACCTCCCCTTCGAGTACGCGGCCAAGATCGTCTCCTTCGCCTGCGAGGGGCTGGAGTACGCCCACTCCTTCACCGACGCCGACGGCACCCCGCTCAACCTGATCCACCGCGACGTCAGCCCGCAGAACCTCATGCTCACCTACGACGGGGTGGTGAAGGTCCTGGACTTCGGCATCGCCAAGGCGGCCCGCAACCTGTACCAGACCCGCACCTCCACCCTGAAGGGCAAGGCCGCCTACATGTCCCCGGAGCAGATCAGCCTCAAACACGGGCTCGACCGGCGCTCGGACATCTTCGCGCTGGGCATCGTGCTGTACGAGTTCCTCACCGGGCAGCGGCCCTTCAACGGGGAGACCGAGCTCGAGATCATGCTGTCCATCGTGCAGCAGGAGCCGGCCCACCCCCAGATCCTCGAACCGGACATCCCCGACGACCTGTGCGCCATCCTGCTCAAGGCCCTGGCCAAGGATCGAGAGAAACGCTACCAGACCTGCCGCGAGCTCCGCTCCGATCTCGAGCAGTTCCTCATCAACCGCAAGATCCTGGTGGACGGCTACACCCTGGGCGCCTTCCTGCGCGAGCTGGCCCCCCCGGGCGATCAGGGAGTGGGGTATTCGCTGCCGACGCCCTCGCGGCCGGAGATGGCCAAGCCCGGCGAGGCCGGCGGCTCCAAGCCCAAAGCGGCCCGCAGCGGCCGCACGCCGCCCCGCGCCCCCTCCGCCAAGGGCGAGGACGCGCCCACCGTGCTCACCCCGTCCGAGATGTTCCGGCTCTCCCAGAACATCCAGCAGTCCGAGACGGCGAGCGCGGCCGCCGTCACCAGCCCGGTGCCGCCGCCCCCTCCCCGGCGGAGCGGCAGCAAGACCGGCCAGCGCGCCCCGGCCATCCCGGCGCGCCGCGGCGGCCGGCAGAACCTGGTGCTGGCGGCCTCCATCCTGGGCCTGTTCGTGCTGATCGGCGTGGGCGGGGCCTACCTGCTCTTCGGGCCACCACCCGAGGGTCCTGCCCGCCCCGGCCTCTCCGATGCGGGGCCTGCATCGCTCCCGCCGACCGAGCCGGCACTCCCGGCGGACGCCGGAGCGGTGGTCGCCGAGCCCGACGAAGGCCCCCTGGCGCCAAAGACGCCCGATGCCGGAGCCGAAAGCCCCGCCGATCCCGGTCCCGCCCTGCCGGCCGACCCCGGCCGTCCCGACGCCGGCCCCCGGCGCAACACAACGGCCGAGGAAGAACGCCGGCAGCGGCGCGAGGAGGAGCGCCGCCGCCGCGAGGAGGAGAAGCGCAAGGCCGAGGAGGAGCGGCGCCGCAAGGAGGAGGAGGAGCGCCGGCTGGCCATGAGCCAGGGGGGCTTTCTGAAGATCGACTCCCGCCCCTGGACCGAGGTCACCATCGACGGGGTGAGCTACGGCCAGACCCCGTTGGGCATGGCCGCGGACGAGAAGGGCATCCCGCTCGGCGCCGGCCCGCACAAGCTCGAGCTTTCCAACAAGCGCTTCGGCATCGAGTTCCGCCAGACGGTCCAGGTCCTGCCCGGCAAGAGCCAGACCGTGAGCAAGGTCTTCGGGCAGGGAACGCTGAAGCTCTTCGTGCTGCCCTACGGTGACGTGTACGTGAACGGCCAGATGGTGGGCAGCACGCCGCTGGAGAACCCCCTCCAGCTCTACGAGGGCGTCCACACCGTGCGGGTGTTCTGCAAGCAGACCGGCAAGGAGGAGACCCGCAAGGTGAATATCGTGGCGGGCCAGGCCCTCACCCTCAACATCGACCTGCGCTGACCGTTTTCGGCTCGATGCGCGAAGAGATCCCCGGGTGGGGCCAAGGCGCGTACCGACACCCGCCCTGGAAGGTGCGACCTTGAGCGAAGACTGACGGGATTCGACCGGGACCGGGAAGGCCGAGGACGGGGGCCCCGGGCAGGACGGGAACCGCAGGAGTCAGACCTTTCGCCTCTTCGTCCCACGCCGCACGGCAATCGCCAGAAGCGCCCCGAGTGCGAGGAGAACGGCCATGCCGCCAAAGTTCACATCCAGATGGCATCCACAGCCACCAATGACACCAGCCTTGTCGTCCGTCGAGCCACTGTCGCTGACGTCGGTTTCGCTTCCGCCTCCGGCGTCTTCTCCTCCAGGATAGGAACCATCATCCCCTGCTCCATCGTCTCCGCCCAGGTTGGTATCGGTGCCGGCATCCACTCCGGCATCGACACCATCCGCTCCGTCCCAGGTCGTGCCCCCGTCTCCGGGATCGACGGAGCCGAGCTCCTTGACCTCGGCCGCCAGCTGCCAGCCGGGATTTTCGCCCTCACCGGCATAGGCGCCACGGAAGATCCATCCGCCCTTGCTGGTGCCGTTGAAATCCTTGTCGTAATCCGTGTCGCCAGCGAACTGGGCGAGCGGGAGCGCCGAGCCCTGGCAGCGTCCCGAAAGCGGATAGAAGTCCATCGCGCCGAGGAGGAGCGATGGCGAGACGACGTAGCTGCCGGCGTTGGCGACCGCGTCGGTCATGTTGTCGCTCGAATTCGCGATGGGGCCCGTGATCGGCGTGTCCGCAAAGATGAGGTTGCCGACCACCGCATCCCCCTGCGTCGCCGTGCTGCCGAAGCCGACACCCACACCGGCCCCGAAGATGGTGTTGTTGTAGACGGTCGCGAGCTTGAGCGGCAGGTCGTGGTTCTGGAGGCGAATGGCGGTGCCGGTCACATCGACAAAGATGTTGTCGTGGATCGACACGCGCCCCGACGCCTGCAGCAGAGACTCGCGCGGGTTGTGGAAGAAGAGGTTGCCGTAGATCTCGTAGCGGTCGTTGGACCCCGGCCCGCTGTCCGGAAATCCTCCGACCAACAAATTGGGTCTGTCACCGCTGGGACTGGGCCGGTCGGTCTTGATGAAGACGTTGTGCCGGATGACGGTCGTCGTCGGCGCGGTGGGCATGCCCGGAACGTCGGGGCGCGGTTGCTGCCACTTGATCTCCATGTTGTAGCCGATGGTGTCCTGCACCAGGTTGTGCTCGATGAGACCGCCGATGAACGGTGACGTGCCGTCGCTGTTCCCCAGATACAGGCCGGTGCCGGCGCCGGCGATGCGGTTGCGGCGGATGACCCAGCCCCAGGTGGGCGTCTTGGTCGAGATGGCCACGGTCTGCTGTCCCGCATCGTGGCGCAGAAACGTACACCCCTCGACGGTGACGTGGTGCACCAGGTTCCCCGTGCCGCCCTTGGCGCTGACGCCGAAGGCGCCGTCGACGCCCCGGCCGTCGATGGTCAAGTTGCGCAAGACGACGTAGCTCGAGTCGACGATTTCTACGGTATTGCAGCAGGGACCGGGATCGGCCTGGATCACGGCAGGCGGGCCCGCGTCGGGCCCCGTGATGGTGATCCATTCTGTCGGGCTGCCGTTGCGCCCGTCGATGACGAAGTGGTCATAGGTGCCGGCGTTCAGGTGGAGCGTGTCGCCCGGAACGAGGCCGCCCAGTTGCGATTGCAGCGTCGCGGGATCCGCGGTCTTGTCGGCGCCGGCCGCCGGCGAAGGGTGCAACAGGGCGAGAACACCCACCCGGCACAAGAAGCCAGAAAGGCGCGCCGCGCGCATTTTCAGTCCCGACGACGCGCCGGTCGAGGCGCGCGCCTACTGGTTCATGGACTCCAGGAATTCCTTGTTGCTCTGGGTGCGGCTGATCTTGGAGAGCAGGAACTCCATGGAGTCGATGACGTTGAGCGGGTGCAGCAGCTGGCGCAGGATCCACACCCGTTGCAGGGTCATGGGATCCATGAGGAGCTCCTCCTTGCGGGTGGAGGAGGCGTTGATGTCCAGACAGGGGAAGATGCGCTTCTCCATGAGCTTGCGGTCCAGGCGCATCTCGGAGTTGCCGGTGCCCTTGAACTCCTCGAAGATCACCTCGTCCATGCGCGAGCCGGTGTCCACCAGCGCGGTGCCCACGATGGTGAGCGAGCCGCCGCCCTCGATGGCCCGGGCGGCGCCGAAGAAGCGCTTGGGCTTGTGCAGGGCGTTCGAGTCCACGCCGCCGGAGAGGATCTTGCCCGAGGGCGGCACCACCGCGTTGTAGGCGCGCGCCAGGCGGGTGATGGAGTCGAGCAATATGACCACGTCCTTGCCGTGCTCGACCATACGCTTGGCCTTCTCGATCACCATCTCGGCCACCTGCACGTGGCGCTGCGCCGGCTCGTCGAAGGTCGAGCTGATGACCTCGCCCTTCACCGAGCGTTCCATGTCGGTGACTTCCTCCGGGCGTTCGTCGATGAGCAGGACGATGAGCTCCACTTCCTTGTGGTTGTGGGCCAGGGCGTGGGCGATGTCCTGGAGCAGCACCGTCTTTCCGGCCCGCGGCGGGCTGACGATCAGGCAGCGCTGCCCCTTGCCGATGGGGCACAAGAGGTCGATGATGCGGGTGGAGAAGTTCTTGGGCTCGTACTCCAGCAAGAACTTCTTGTGCGGATACAGCGGGGTCAGGTTATCGAAGAGGATCTTGTCCTTGGCGGCGTCGGGATCCTCGCGGTTGAGCATCTCCACCTTGAGCAGGGCGAAGTAGCGCTCGCCCTCCTTGGGCGGCCGCACCTGGCCGGCGATGGTGTCGCCGGTGCGCAGGTTGAAACGGCGGATCTGCGAGGGGGAGACGTAGATGTCGTCCGGGCCGGGTAGGTAGTTGTAGTCCGGCGAGCGCAAGAAACCGAAGCCGTCGGGCAGGATCTCCAGCACGCCCTCGCCGTAGATGTTGCCGTCCTTCTCGGCCTGGGCCTGCAGGATGGCGAAGATCATCTCGGACTTGCGCAGCCCGCCGCCGCCCTGGACGTTGAGCTCCTTGGCCAGCTTGTTGAGCTCGCTGATCTTCATGTTCTTCAGTTCGTTGAGGTTCATGCGTTCTCCTTCTCCTGGAGGAGGGGGCGCCCGGCGCCGGCGGCGCGCGGGGCCTGGGGGTGGGGATGGGTTCCGTCTCCGATCATTATCGCGTTCGGCGCCACGTACGCGCCCTGTCTGCGGATTCCGATTGGGGTGGGAGCAACGGCGTCCCGACCGTCATTCAAGTTGCCGATCCTGAAACGTGCGCCATGCCTACCTTAGGAAAAACCCCTTGTCAAGGACAAACGAATCACAAGAACTCCCGCATCACCCGGTTGAAACGCTCCGGCTCCTCGATCATCGGCAAGTGCCCCGACTCCTCGAACACGGAAAGGCGCGCGCCCGGGATGGCCTGCTCGAGGCGCCGGCCCATGGAGAGCAGCACCAGCGGGTCGTGCCGGCCCCATACCAGCAGGGTCGGGGCCCGGATGGCGGCGAAGTCCTCCGCGGGATGCAGCCCCCCGTCCAGGATGACCCGGCAGATGCGCGCCTTGGCCGGGCGGTGCTTCCAGAACTCCTCCTCCAGCACCTGCTGGAGGGCGAAATTGGGGATGAACGGCGGATGGTGGTACACCCGCTCCAGGAACCTGCGCAGCTCGTAGATATCGGCCGGGATGAGCACGCGGGTGAGGTCCGTCACCCCGCCGAAGTTGCGCGCGATCTCGGCCCGCTCGGCCGGCGTCGGCGCCAGGCCCGCGGCGTCCACCAGGATGAGCCGCACCACCTTTTCCGGGTGGCGCAGCGCAAGCTCCAGGGCCACCAGCCCGCCGAAGGAGACGCCCACCACCGCGGCGTGCGGCACGCCGAGGGTATCGAGCAGCTCCGCCAGCGCGTCGGCCTGCTCGGGGGCGCCGCTCACTCCGGCCGGATCGCGCGGCACGCTCTCGCCGAACCAGAACAGGTCCACCGCGATCACCCGATGGCCGGGCGAGAGCGCGGGCACCTGGCGCTTCCAGGTTTCCAGCGCGCCCACCCCGAAGCCGTGGACGAGCAGCACCGCCGGCCCCTCGCCTCCGGCGAAGACGCGCATGCGGCCCGCCGCAAGCTCCACCATGGCTGGTTGGATGCCGTGGTCTCGAAAGTCCTCGAGCGCCATCTCGCGGCTGAGCCGCACCACGTTGCACGAGGCGGCGAAAAACAAGAACAGACCTGCGACGGCTGTCGCGGCCAGACGTCGCGCCGGAAAGGATTTGCGCATGGGTCGAGATTCCTCTGTCGGAGCCGGGCTGTCAACCGTCGGTTTTCTGACCGTACCTCATGAATACTACAATTCGATTGAGCCATTGTGGAACTTTCCGTGGCGCGGCGCGCAAGGCGGGTCCTCCATGCAGCGGAGCCGGCTCGGCGGCGAGCAGTTAGGAGGACCCGCCGTCAAGCAGCCGAGCCATAGAGGATAATGTCTGGAAAAAAGCGCGGTGCGGTCAGGTCGGGTTCGCATTGACTTGGGCCGCCGGCAACGGATAGGGTCTGGCCCATGCGAAAATCGTCTTGTGTTCCATTCCTCCGGGTCGCCGCCCTGTGCGTGGTCCTCCTCCCGGCGCTCCCTCGGCAAGCCGCGGCCCACCGTTGCGAGCTGTGGGCCTGGCACAAGGACGGGCATTCCGCCGCGCTGTTTTGCAGCGAGGCCTGCCGCGATTGCCCGGGGCGGGAGGAGATCCTCATCCTCGGGCGCATGGCCCAGGGCAAGCCGGCCATCGTGTGGCAGGCCGGGGACGCCGCCGAGACGCCGGATGCGGCGGCGCGCGAGCAGCTCCTCCAGCGCTCGGCCGAGTGGCTGCGAAGCATTGGATTCGATGTCGCCAAGGAACTGCCGCTTTTTACCGGCGGGCACCCGGCGCCGCAGGGCACCTTTCCCGGCCCGGCCTGGAAGAGCGTGACGCTGGTCGGCCCCCCCGAGCCGCTGCCTGCGAGACAAGGACAGGATCCGGCAGGAAGATGCGAAGAAGGAGTCCCCGGGCCGGGGAGCCACGCCGCCATCCCGCTACCCGAGGGCGCAAGCCAGCCACCCGGCCTGTTGCAGATCACGGCGCTCGACTGCGCGAGGAACGAGAACCGGGAAAACGCGCTCGCCATCCGGGCGGACTTCATTCCCTTCGGCGAGGCGGCGGCGATCTGGCTGGGGCAGCTCTCGTGGCTGTGGGACACCGGGCACGTCTCGGCCGAGATCGAGGTCGCCGTGTCGCCCCAGGGCCGCGCGCTCCTCTTGCGCCGTACTGCAGACTCGGCGGGCCGCTCACGCGAGCTTTTTTTCCCCCTGTGGCTACCGGGATCGGGCCGGGAACCGCCGCCCAGGGCGAAAGACCTCTACCCCGGCGCCTACGCGGGCACCTTCGGCGAGAACGTCGTCGAGTACCTGGCCATGCCGCGGGTGCTGGCGGGGGCCTTCCTGGGCAGCATCGGCGGCGGCGGCGACTCCTATGGCTGGACATCCTTCCACTTCTCCATCCTGGAGTACCTCACTTTCGGCGAGCCGCGCCACTGGCTCGATCTGGGCGTGGGCGGGGCGCTGTTCTCCTACCAGCGCTCCTCGCGCGGGACGGGCTGGTCGATCCTGGGCTTCGGCCCGGCGCTCAAGGTGGGAAGGTTGCTCGTCGAGGGGCGGGTGGAGGCCCTGTCCTTCAAGGAGGGAGAGTGGCGGCCCGGCCTGCGCGCACGCGTGGTCCTCCCCCTGGCCACGCCACGCGAGGTCGGCATGTGGGGCATCTTCATCCCCAGTCCCATGATCGGCTACGACGTATGGTACCGCTCCGACCTCAGCCACGACGAGACGCACTTCTGGTGGGGCGTGACCTGGCTGGGGAACTACTTTTAGAAGGAGCTGGTGAATTTCATCGGGCGTCTGGCCGCAAAGCCCCACGGCGCCGGCGCGGCCAGAGGAGAACTTTGCAAGCTGGCGCGCGAAGGCGAGGCCCGCGGAACCATCGCCTTCGTGCGGTGGGTGACGGCCGAGGCCGCGGAAACCGAGAGGGCGTGACATGCGAGAATGGATCGAGCGGATCTTCCAGCTCACCGCGCGCGGCACCAGCCTGCGCGCCGAGGCGCGCGGCGGCGTGGTGACCTTCCTCACCATGAGCTACATCATCTTCGTCCAGCCGATGGTGCTGCAGGCGGCGGGGATGGACTTCGGGGCGGTGATGGTGGCCACCTGCCTGGCCTCGGCCTTCGCCACCCTGGTCATGGCCTTCGGGGCCAACTACCCGGTGGCCCTGGCCCCGTGCATGGGCGAAAACTTCTTCTTCGTCAGCGTGTGCGCCGGCGCGGTGACCGGCGCCCCCGTGCCCTGGCCGGCGGCGCTGGCGGCGGTGCTGGCCTCCGGCGTGCTGTTTCTACTGCTCTCGGCCTTCCGCTTCCGCGAGGCCATCCTGGAGAAGCTGCCGCTCTCGCTGAAACACGCCATCCCCGCCGGCATCGGCCTGTTCATCGCCTTCATCGGGCTGCAGCAGGGCGGCCTGGTGCGGGCCGCGCCGGGTTCGATGGTGGGCCTGGGGGATCTGGGCTCGGGCCCGGCGCTGCTCACGCTGGGCGGGCTGGTCTTCACCGGCGTTCTGCTTTCGCTGCGGATCCCGGGGGCCTTCCTGTGGGGCCTGCTGGCCTCCACCGCGGCCGCGCTGCCGTTGGGGCTCGCCGAATGGCACGGCCTCTTCAGCGCCCCGCCCAGCCTGGCGCCGGTGCTCTTCAAGCTGGACCTGGCGAGCCTTCTGGACGCGGCCATGATCCCGGTGGTGGTGATCTTCTTGTTCATGGTCCTCTTCGACACCGTGGGCACCCTGGTGGGCGTGGGACAGCAGGCGGGCCTGATGAAGGACGGCCAGCTCGAGCGGGCCGGGCGGGCGCTGTTCTCCGACGCCGCGGGCACCACCGCGGGCGCGCTGCTCGGCACCTCCACCGTGTCGGCCTACATCGAGAGCGCGGCCGGCGTGGCGGCGGGGGCGCGCACCGGGCTGGCCTCGGTGGTCACCGCGGCGCTCTTCTTGCTGGCCATGTTCTGCTTTCCGCTCGTGCAGATGGTGGGCGGCGGGGTGGTCATCGGCGGCGTCCCCTACCACCCCATCACCGCGCCGGTGCTCATCCTGGTCGGCTCCATGATGGTGCGCATGATCGCGCACATCGGCTGGGAGGAGCCGTCCGAGGCCATCCCGGCCTTCCTGGTGATCGCCGGCATCCCGCTCACCTACTCCATCGCCGACGGGCTGGCCCTCGGTTTCGTGGCCTACCCGCTCCTCAAACTCCTCTCCGGCAAGGGGCGGCAGGTGCCGGGGCTGGTGTACCTCATGGCGGCCCTGCTGTGCGGCGTGTTCGTGATGAAGGCGCTGCTTCGGGCCTGAGACGCCTCGGAACCACGAGCCAAGATTGCGGACGGCCGCGGCCGATGGTATAGGAGGCGCGGCATGTGGCTTTTCAACCCACTGCAGCTGAAGGACTTCGTGACCCTGGGCAACGTCCTGGGCGGCATCGGCTCGATGATCGCCTCGCTCGAGGGCAGCATCGACTGGGCCTGCTACCTCATGCTCATCGCCTGGGTGTTCGACTCGCTGGACGGCCCGGTGGCCCGCGCCACGGGCGGCGGCAACCGCTTCGGCGAGGTGTTCGACAACGTGGCCGACCTGGTGGCCTACTCGCTGGCGCCGGGGATGCTGCTCTTTCTGGTGTTCCGCCTGCCGTTCGAGGCCGGGGGCGCCGGCTGGCCTGCGTGGGCCGCGGGGCTGCTGGCGGCCTTCCCCATCTTCGTGGGTTGCGTGCGCTTCTCGCGCAACGACGTCATGGAGCTCACCTTCCCCGAGTTCCACCTGGGCCTGCCGCGCACCGTGTACGCGCTCTACCTGGGGACCCTGTTCTGCAGCCATCTCTACCGCGGGCCGTGGATGAGCGATCCCCAGTCCACGGCCAACGCCTGGCTCTTCGGCGCGGGCGCCGTGTTCGTGACCGCGGTGAGCGCGCTGACGCTGACGGTTCGCCCCTATCACGCCAAGCCCAAGAAGCCCACCTTCATGGTGCTCTTCTCGACGGTGTGGTTCATCGCCACCTCGGCGTTGAGCTTCGTGGCGGCGGCCATCTTGTCCATGCCGCGGCTGGTGTTCGACGTGTTCGCGGTGAACTTCACCCTGTACACCTGGTTCGGCTGGAGCATCATCCCCCGCGCCACCCGCGCCGACATCCGCGCCTACTGCCGCCGCATGGGCGAGCGCTGGAAGGCCGAGATGGGTTGAGCCATGACCATCCAGCCGCTGAAAACCCGCGACCTCCTGGCGCTCTCCGTGCTGGCGGGCGGCATCGTCTCCGTGGCGGCCGCGGCCGAGGGCCTGCGCTCGCTGGCCGCGCTGGCGGTGCTCGCCGCCGCCCTGCTCGACGTGTCGCTCGCCCCGCGGCTCGCGGCCGGGGCGCGCTGGAGCCGCTTCAACAAGGTGTTGCTCGACATCTGCCGTCAGGTGCCGTTTGGTCTCGCGCCGTCCTTCGCGGTGTACCTCGCCTTCCGCGCGGGAGCGGACGCGGGAGGGCCCGGCTGGGGCATCGCCCCCGCCGCCATCCTGGCCTCGCTCCCCTGCGCCCTGGGCTGCGTGCGTTTCACCCGGGATGACATCCTGGTGCCACGCCTTGCTGGCGTGCGGTTCGGGCCGTCCCAGGCGATGGTGGCCCTGGCCATGATGGGGCTCGTCCACTCGCACCTCTTCGCGGGCCGGCCCTTCATCGATGCGCGCGCCCCGTACGCCCCGTTTGTCTTCGCCGCCGGGGCGCTGCTGCTCCTCTGGCTGTCGCTGCAAAACCTCTCGCTGGCCCCGGGGCCCGAGCGGGCCGGGCGGCGCGCCTGGGACTTTGCCGGTCTGCTCGTCGTGGCCGCGGCGGCGGGGGGCTTCTCGGAAGACGCGGCGGCGGCGGCGGACGTGCTCGCGGCCGGTCTAACGCTGGCCCTCCCCATGCGAAGCTTCCTGCTTCCGCCGGACACCCGCCGCGCCGCCCGCGAGGCCAGCGAACGCTTCCGCAAAGAGTGGCGCGAGCAGCAGGGGCCGAAGTCCGCCTGATCTATTGGTTGTCCCCGGCTCGCCACGTCGGGCCCGGCGGAGGACTTTCCGACTCTACGAACGGCTTTCTTCCTGGGGCGGCCGCAGCGCCTTCTTGATGATCTTCCCGGTGGAGTTCAGCGGCAGCGCGTCGCGGATCTCGACCGCGGCGGGCACCTTGTAGTCGGCGATGCGCTCCGCGAGGTAGGCCCGAAGCTCTTCCGGCAGAGCGGTCTTTCCCGGCCGGAGCACCACGAAGGCCCGCCCGACCTCTCCCATCACCGGGTCGGGGACCCCCACCACCGCGCACAGCTGCACCGCCGGGTGGGTGGCCAGCACGTCCTCGATCTCCTTGGGGTACACGTTCACCCCGCCGCGGATGTACATGTCGTCGAGCCGGCCCAGGATCTCGAGGTAGCCGTCGGGCAGGCGGCGCGCCAGGTCCCGGGTGTAGAAGAAACCCTCGGCGTCGAAACAGGCCCGGGTGGCCTCGGGCTGGCCGAAGTAGCCCTTCATCATGGTGCGCGAGCGCACCGCCAGCTCGCCCACCTCCCCGTCGGGGAGCGGCCGGCGCTGGCGGTCCGCGATCTTGAGCTCGACATGCGGCGCGGCGCGGCCCACGGTGCGCTCCAGCCGGTCGGGCGGATCGCCGAACTGGGTCAGCGTGGCGATGCCCAGCTCGGTCATGCCGTACACGTTGAGCACGTCCAGGCCCCGCTCGCGCGCGGCGCGCACCAGCGCCGGCGGCAGCGGCGCGCCGAAGCTCACGAACACGCGCAGGCTGGAGGCGTCCACCTGTCCGCACAGGGGGCTGCGCAACATGAGCGTCAGGATGGTGGGCACGCCGCCGAACACGGTGCAGCGCTCTCGCTCGATGGCCCGCCAGCACTCGTCGGCGGAGAAATCGTCCAGCAGCACCACCCCGGCACCGGCCAGGATGGTCGAGAACACCGCCACCATGCCGCTGGTGTGGTACATGGGGACCACCGTGAGGCGCCGGTCTTCGGCGGTCATGCGAATGGCGGAGAGGTAGCTCTGGCAGTTGCGGATGAGATCGCCGTGTCCGAACATCACCCCCTTGGGCCGTCCGGTGGTGCCGCTGGTGTAGAGTAGAGCGAGGGTCTCGTCCTCGCTGCGCACAGACACCACCTGGACCAGCCGCTCCGGCTCCAGGCCGTCGGCAAGCGCCAAAAAATCGGCATAGCCGAGCTGCCCCGGTTGCGGCGTCCCCACCACGATGACCTTCTCCAGCGCCGGGAGCCGCTCGCGGATGCGCGCCAGCGTCTCCAGGTAGTCGCGCCCCTTGAAACGATCCACCAGCACCAGCACCCGGCTGCCCGAGTCCTCGAGCTGGTGGCGGATCTCCTCGGCTTGCAAGCGCAGGTTGAGCATCACCGCCACCCCGCCCGCCGCCATGGCCCCGAGGGCGGCGAAGCAGAACTGGGGCCAGTTGGGGAGCAGCAACGCCACCCGCTCCTGCGGTTGCACGCCGAGCCGCAGGAAGGCGCGGGCGGCGCGGCTCACCTCGCTCAGGTATTCCGGGTAGCCGATGCGCCGCTCGCCGAACACGATGGCCGGCCGCTCCGCAGAGGAGCGCGCGGCCCGGACGAGATGGTCGTACAGTCTCATGCGGGGCCTCGACTAGGCTGTTTTTACATCGGGATCGCGATAGCGCTGCGCGATGTCTGCCACCTCGGACCGGATGTCGAGGAACGCGGATACGCAGCGCGGATCGAAATGGGTGCCCGCATCTTTTTGCAGGATCGAGAGCGCCTCGTCCATGCCCATGGCCCCCTTGTACACGCGCTTGCTGGACAGCGCATCGAACACGTCGGCCACCGCCACGATGCGCCCGACCTCGGGGATATCCTCGCCCCGCAGGCGTCGCGGGTAGCCGGTGCCGTCCCATTTCTCGTGGTGGGTGAGCGCCACCACCTCCGAGAGCTTCAGGATCTCGGAGTCCGAGCCCGACAGGATGCGGGACCCGATCTCCGGGTGCTGCTGCATGACCTCCCGCTCTTCCGGGGTGAGCCGGCCGGGCTTCAGCAGGATGGCGTCGGGGATGCCGATCTTTCCCACGTCGTGCATGGGGGAGGCGTACAGCACCTGCTCCACCCGGCGCGCGTCGTAGCCCAGGCGGCGAGCCAGGGCGGCGGAGTAGTGGCTCATGCGCCGCACGTGCATGGCCGTGTCGTGATCGCGATACTCGGCGGCCACCGACAGGCGGTAGATGGTGTCCAGGTGCACGCGCTTGAGCTCCTGGGTGAGCTCGGCGTTGCGCACCGCCACCGCCGCCTGGGACGCCAGCGAGCGCACCAGGTCCTCGAAGCGCTCGTGGAAAGGGATGACCTGGCCGTGCTGTGTGGCGTTGATGAGCTGGAGCACGCCCAGCACCCGCTCTTCGGCATCCAGCATGGGCACGGCCAGCAGGGAGACGGTGCGGTAGTCGTTGCGGCGGTCGAAGTCGGGGTTGAAGCCGAAGGGAACGCCCGCGGGCAGCCGGTACACGTCGGCCAGGTTCAGGTTGCGCCGGGTGGAGGCCACGAAGCCGGCGATGCTCCGCTCGTTGATGGGCAGGGTGAACGAGGAGAACAGCGCCCGCTCCCCCGCCTCGCCCAGGCGCTGCCGCAGGGTGTCGTTCTGGGAGACCGCGAAGCGCAGCCGCTCGCCCTCGCGCAGGTACAGACTGCCGGCGTCGGCCGCGGTGAGGGCGCGGGCCTCCCGCACGATCAGATCGAGCAGCTGATCCAGCTGGTGAACGCTGGTGAGTGCGATGCCGATGCGGTTGAGCTTGAGCACCTCGTCGCGCAGGCATTCCACTTCGCTTTGCGGCATGGCCACCTCGACGTCCGCCCATCCTATCACAAACCCGCGGCGACGGGCCCGGGGTGGGTGATCTCGCGGCGCAGCAGGCGCAAGGAGCGGGACAGTCCCCAGGCGTTGAGCCCGGCCGCCAGGGCGCGGGCCTCGACACGCGCCGCCTCCTCGGCCACGATGGGGCTGGGCTCGATGCGCAGGCTGCCGTCGTCGCTGGGCCGCTCCACCCGGGGCAGGGCGCGGATGCGGTCGCTGACCAAGATGGCCATCCGCCTCCCCTCCATACGCCGGGTCAGCTCAGACAACCCCTGACGGAAGGGCGGCGCCAGGCGGGCGCGCACCGCCGGGGGGGAGTGTTCGGGCTCGACCAGGGCCTGGAGCGAGCGCAACACCGGGTTCTGGATCTCGGGCGGGTCGGAGATCAGAAACGCCAGCACCGCCGCCGGCGCTCGCATGCGGGCGAAGCGCCGACCGGGCGGCGGGGCGTTCACCGCCAGGAAGTCATCCAGGTCCCGCGCCTCGGCGGCCTGCAGGTACCCGGTGGCGCGGCCCGGGGCATAGGCGTCGAAGCGCACCTGCACCGACTCTCCCTCCCCGAGGGTGCGGCGCAGCGCGGCGAAGTACTCCTCGCCATCGTCCACCGCGGCGATGTCGATGCGTAGCGGTTGGAGCAAGAGCTGCTCCACCTCACGCGCGCGGGCGCCATCCAGGCCCGGCAACAGCACCCGCAGGCCGCGCTGGCCCACGGCCTCGGCCGAGAATTCTCCCACGCCCTCCGAGCGCAACCGCTCGCGCACCGCCTCCAGCATGGCCCGCTGGCTGCCGGCGCGGCCCTCGACCTCGAACAGCAACCCGGCACCGCCACCGCGGATGAACAGGGGGTCGGCCTCGGGCCGACAGGCGCCGAGCATGACGGCGAGCAGCGCAGCGGCGACGCGGAGCATGGCCATAAAACACCCTCCGGGTTTACGAGCCGGGTCTTCCGGCCCCACCCGCGAGGGTGAGGCGGAAGACCTTTTTCTTGCCCGCGCGCAGCAGCACCGGGCCGCGCGCGAAGTCCTGTTCGCTCAGGCGGCGCTCGATGGAGCCGACGCGCTCTTCTCCCAGCCAGGCCCCGCCCTGTTCCACCAGGCGCCGTGCCGCGCTCTTGGAGGCGCACAAACCGCTGTGGGCCAGCAGGTCCACCACCAGCATCCCGGCCGCGAGCTGCGCGGGATCGAGCGAGAGGCCCGGGATGTCGTCCGCGCCCGCCTCCGCGCCACCGAAGGCGCTGCGGGCAGCCCGTTGGGCGGAGGCGGCGGCCTCGTCCCCGTGGACGATGCGGGTGACCTCGGTGGCCAGCACCTCCTTGGCGTGGTTGAGGGCCTGCCCCCCCCCGCGGCACAACGAGCGCACCTCCGGCATGGGGAGGAAGGTGAAGAAACCCAGGAAGCGCTCGACGTCCCGATCGTCGCAGTTTCGGAAGTACTGGTAGAAGTCGTAGGGTGGGGTGCGGCGCGCGTCCAGCCACACCGCCCCGCGCGCGGTCTTACCCATCTTCTCGCCGCTGGCGGTGGTGAGCAGCGGGAAGGTGATGCCGTAGGCCGGCTTGCCCTCCTCGCGCCGGATGAGATCGATGCCGGCCACGATGTTGCCCCACTGATCATCGCCGCCCATCTGCAGCATGCAACCTTCGCGACGGAACAGGGTGAGGAAGTCGTAGGCCTGCAACAACTGATAGTTGAACTCCAAGAAGGACAGGCCCTTCTCCAGGCGGATCTTGGTGCTCTCGTGGGCGAGCATCTTGTTGACGCTGAAGTGCCGTCCGATGCGACGCAAAAAGTCGATGTAGTTGAGCGGCAACAGCCACTCGGCGTTGTCCACCATGAGCGCGCGCGCGCCGTCCAGATCGATGAAGCGGGCGAACTGCCGGCGCAAGCCCTCGCCGTTCTGCCGAATCTCCTCGGGGGTGAGCATCTTGCGCATCTCGGTCTTGCCCGAGGGGTCCCCCACCATGGCCGTCCCGCCTCCCAGCACGGCGATGGGCCGGTGGCCGCAGCGCTGAAAGTGCGAAAGCGCCATGAGCGGCAGCAGCGACCCGGCGTGCAGCGAGTCGGCGGTGGGGTCGAAACCGATGTAGGCAGTGACCGGCTGCCGCGACAGCAGACGCGGTAGTTCCTCCGGGTCGGTCGTCTGGGACACGAAATTACGCTCCGAGAGCACGGAAAAGACGTTCTCCATGGCCGCGCCTTGTACCATGCCGGGCCGGCTCGTTCAAATCCCCGCGCCTCTTGACAGCCCGGCCGGCTCGGTAGACGCTCTCCACGCGCTGCGGCTCGGGGGCCCGCGCCGGTGGAAGGGATCCATGGAGCGCTACATCGGAGAGCTGGCCGCGCTGGCCACCGCCGTGTGCTGGACCGCCACCGCCATGTTCTTCGAGAGCGCCGGGCGCCGGGTGGGCTCGCTGCCGGTGAACGTGATCCGGCTGGGCCTGGCCTTCGTGTTCTTCTGCGTCTTCGGATTCGTAGCGCGCGGCCTGCCGCTCCCCAGCGATGCCACCCCGCACGCCTGGCTGTGGCTGTCGGCCTCGGGGGTGGTGGGGTTCACCCTGGGCGATCTGTGCCTGTTCCGCGCCTGGGTGCTGCTGGGCGCGCGGCTGGCCTCCCAGGTCATGGCGCTGGTGCCGGTGATCACCGCGCTCGGCGCGGTGGTGTTCTTGTCGGAGCGCCTGGCGTGGCTCCAGTGGCTGGGGGTGCTGATCACCACCGGCGGCGTCTTCTGGGTGGCCACCGAGCGGGTGAGCGGCAGCGGGCCCCGGCCCGAGCGGCCCTCGCGGGTGGGGCTCTTGCTGGCGCTGGGCGGGGCGGTGGGGCAGGCCGGCGGCCTGGTGTTGAGCAAGTACGGCCTGGAGGGGTACTCGGCCTTCGCCGGCACCCACATCCGGGTGATGGCCGGGCTGGCCGGGTTCCTCGTCATCTGCGCCGTGGCCCGGCTGTTCGGGCCGGTGGCCGCGGCCCTGCGCGATCGACGCGCCATGCTGCACACCTCGCTGGGCGCGGTGTTCGGGCCCTTTCTGGGCGTCGGGCTGAGCCTGCTCGCGGTGCAGCACGCGCCCGCGGGAGTGGCCGCCACCCTGATGGCCCTGACCCCGGTGCTGGTGACCGCGGCGGTGGCGCTGGTGCGAAAGGAGCGGATCAGCCTGCGCGGCTGGCTGGGCGCGGCCCTGGCCGTGTCCGGCTCGGCCATGCTCTTCCTCGCCCCGCGCTGATCTTCAACTGCCGAGAATGTTGCAACGCTGCGGCCGTTGTAGAGACGGGTCGAAGCGCGCGAGCGGAGGCGGGTACGAACCGCCAAGGCGAGGTGGGGCACGGGGAGGTGCGAGCGGCAGCGAGCCACGTCCCCGCACTGCGAGAACGGTTCACATCGTTGGCTCGATCCACAGGCGCATCACCTCTCGCCGGGGCGCAGCGGGCTCTTCCGCCAGCAGGCGCCTCAGCTCGGTGCGCAGCCGCTCGTCCCCCTCCCGCGGCAGCACCGCGCGCACCATCTCCCGCGGCGGGGAGGGAAGGCACTGCAGCAGGCGGGCGGCCAACCAGCGCGCCACCGGGCAGGCGTCCTCCAGGGCGGGGCCGGCGATGCGCTCGACGAGATCCGCGGGGGGCGCGAACACCCGGTTCAGCCACAGCAGTCCCACCAGCGTCTCGCTCTCGCGTTCGATGAACGACAGCGATCGCCCGCGGGCGAGCCGCAGGCAGGCCGGGGCGAGCAACGCCGCCTGGGCTCGGCGCTCGACCGCGGCGCCATCGAGGAAGGCGAAGAGTTCCTGCGGGCCTCGCGGATCGCCGGCGCGGCAGGCGATCTCGCAGGCCTGCAGACGGATCGTCTCGTCCGCATCCCGGAGCAACGTCTCCGCGCCCTGCGGCAACGGGCGTCTCGAACAGGCCAGCAGCCGTACCACCATGGCGCGGCGGACCTCGCCGTCCGGGTGTCCGGCCAACAGCGACCAGGCCGCCGGAGGCACCGTGCCCCCCAGGGAAAGCAGCGCCCACGCCTCCCGGAGCAATCCCGATCCCTGTTCCGCCGAAGCTGGAGGGGTGCTGGAAAGCTGTGTCAGACGGCTTTCCAGCGCCTCCTGGAGGCGCCGGCGCGAACCCGCGAAGCGCCGGCGGGCGATCTCCTCCGCCGCCGCCGCCCGCGTGTTGGGGTCGACACCATGCAGCAGACCGAACAGACATTCCCGCGCGTCTGGTGCGGGTCGCACCTTTCGACGGGCGTCCGGCGGCGGTTCGAGGCAGGCGCGGACCGCCTCCGGTTCCGGCTCGGCCGGCCGCGGCCCGGGCTCCGGCATCGAGGAAGGTGGGGCCATCTCCAGCACTAGACGCCGCTCTCCCAGCGAACAGCTTCCGCGGACCCCCTGCAAAGACACCTTGAAGGTGCCGGGCAACGGAGGGGGGGGCCGTCGCACCGCCCGCGGCGCGAGCGGCGCGCTCCACCGCAGACCGAAGTCCTCCCCCTTTCCCGGCGGCACTCGCAGGCGGAGCGAAATCTCGACCGTGCCGGGCCAGCCCGCGAGCCGCTGCCGCAACGGTGTGGCCAGACACCGGCGCAAACCCTCCAGGTGGCTTCCGGGCGCCACCGCCTCCACACGCACTTTTCCCGCTGCCACCAGCACCCGGAACTCGAAGTTGCCATACCGCTGCCGCTCGGCCCGCCGCATCCGTTCGACGCACTCGCGAGCCTCCTGCCGCAGCCCGTCGGCAGAGAGCCGCCGCGCCAGCTCGCACAGATCGCCCGGCCGCTCGCCGGCCTCGCCCGGCAACAGGAGGTCCTGGCACACGACGGCGTCGGCGGAGGCCACGATGGCCAGCCACAGAAGGATACCGGCGCTCATGCGAACCCCCAGCGCCGCCGCAGCCACCACTCGCAGAAAAGCAGCGCCGCCAGCATGCCCACTGGCCAGAACTGCTCCAGCCAGGTCACCTGCCTGCTCGCCTCCACCCGATACATCGGCTGCGCGTGCAGCGCCACGTCCGCCAGATCGGCCCGCTGAAGCTCAGCGAACTCGCCGCCGCCCGCCTCCACCAGCTTGCGCAGGAGATCGGGGCGCGGCTCGGGCCGGGCGCGTTCCAATCCCGTCTCGTCGATGACCAGCGCCGCCGTCGCCCCGAGCGGCGAGCCGGCCGGTGCGTCCACCCTCGCCCGGGCTTGGAAGGCGCCGCTGGGAGGCGAGGGCCAGGTCACCTCGGCCCGCCCCGACTCGTCCAGCACCGCGTCCGCGCGGTGAACGACTCGCTGCGCCTCGTCCTGGATCTCCAGCTGCACCCGAGCGCCCGCCGGCGACCCCCGGGCCCGCAGGGTAAGGCGTACCGGCTCGCCGGGTCGCCCGCGCGCGGGATCCACCACAAGCTCCACCGGCTCCATGCCGGGATCACGCACGAGCCAGCGCAGCAGCTGGTGGACCAGGCGGGCGTAGGGCTCGGCGCTCCCGCCCCGCCCCGCGTGCCAGAAGCGCCAGCGCCACAGCGAGTCGGTGAGCAGGGCGGCGCTGCGCCCACGACCGACCTGGCGCACCGCAAGCAGCGGCGCACGTTGGCCACCGACGGTCTCGAAGGGATGGCCGAGCAGCGCCACGGCGTCCGCGGCCAGGCCGCGCGTGCGGTGGTAGGACCCCAGCGGGGGGAGCGTCTCCCAGGGGATGCGCTCGGTGATGGGGTGGGAGCGGCCCGCGGCCGTGGGCAGGGCCGCGAACTCCTGGACCTCCCGATCGTCGCCCTCGGCGAGCCTTACCGGCAGGACATCGGCCAGCGGCGTGCGCGCGTACCCGCCGGCACCGAAGGAGAGCTCGCCGCCGAGCATCCACAAGGCGCCGCCCTCCTCCACGTAGCGGGCGATGCCGTCAAGGAAGAAGCCCACCTGGTACGGCAGGTAGTCGAAGTTCTGAAAGATGACGACGTCGAAGCCCCGCAGCTCCGAATCGAAGAGCTTCTCCACCGGGAAGGGGATCAAGCTGAGTTCGTCTTCGGACACGCCCGGCGCGTCCTGGGGGGTGCGCAGGATGTAGAAGGAGATGAGGTCCACGTTGGGGTTCTGTCGCAGGGCCTCCCGCAGGAAACGCACGTCCCACGACGGCCGCCCGACCACGTGCAGCAGCCGCAGCTTGTCGCGGATCACGTTGAGCAGCAGCCGCCGCCGATTGTTGTCGGTGCGCCGCTCGCCGGGGAGCGCTGGCACGGCCACCTCCAACACCCGCTGGCCCACCTGGTCGGGGAAGAACGAGAGCTTGACCCGGCGGCCCTCCGGGCCCGACAGCGCGACGCGGGTGGCGGCCACGGTGCGGCCGGCATCACGGAGCTGAAGCGGCACCTCCACCGGCCCGGGGCCGGAGTAGGCCACCTCCACCTCGATGCTCACCGCGTTGCGCACGAAGGCGAAATCGTCGGCCCGGGCCTCGCGCACGACGAGGTCCGTGCCGCCCTCGGCACCCACCCCGAAGGCGCTGAGCGGCGCGTTCAGGGCGCGCACCGCCTGGCGAGCCGCCTCCGGCAGCGGCTGCCCGGACGGGTGACGGCCGAGGAGCGCGTTGTCGGCCCCGTCCGAGATGACCACCACCCCGATCAGCGGACGTTGCGGCGTCGCCTGCGCGGCGAGCTGCTGCAGCGCGCCGACGATGTCGGTGCGCGCCGCCGCGGCGGAGCGAGCCAGATCCTCCAGGGGAGCAGGGGTCAACCGCTCGCCGAAGCGAAAGCCCTCCACGTCGGCCTGCCGTGAAAGCCGCGCCAGCGAAGCGCGCTGATCGTCGAGAAAGCGCCGCACGCGCTCGACGCGGGTGACATCTCCCTCGGGCAGGGACATGCTCTCCGACTCGTCCACCAGCACGGCCAGGCGCCCGCGCAGCGGGCTCAGGCTGCGGTGCACCCAGGTCGGCTGGAACAGAAGAAAAAACAACCAGGCCAGCCCGAGACCACGCAACACGAGCAGGCTCAGCCGGCGTTGCGGCGAGGAGCGGGCCAGGCCACGGGCCGCCAGCAGCAGGCCGGCGGCGACGAGCAAGGCCGCCAATACAGACCAGCCTGCGGGCGGCGGCTCGAAGACCAGCAGGGTGTCGGCACTCACGGCATCACCTTCCGGCGCCGCAAGATGAAGGGCAGGTGCACGCGGTCGTCCTTGTAGTCCAGGCATAGGGCGTACTCCAGCACGTTGATCAGCAGCCGGAAGGAGCGCTCGCGTTGATCCTCTCCTTCGGGCTCGCAGATGTGCTCGAAGTTCCCGAAGTGATCGCGGGCCACCGCGCCCAGCAGGTCCTGTCCCGAGACGACCACCGCAAGCCGCCCGCTCAACACGATGCCCCCGAGCTCGCTGCCGGCGCGCCGGCCGAAGGTCCCACGCGCCAAAAAGAACGAGCGGAACAGCACGTGTCCAGGCGGGACGGGCTCGACCTCCCGGCCCGGCAGGACGCGGCGGAGCGTCTGGCGCAGGCTGTCCATGAAGACAGGATCGTCGCCGGCCGAGGGATCGTCGGCGAGCAGAAAACCGCCCATGACCAGGAAGCGCCGCAGGTTGGCGACGGCCTCCTCGCCGAGCGGCGCCACCGCTCCCCGGCAGGACCAGAACAAGAAGGGGGTGCGAAACAGGTCCGGCCCGGCGGGGTCCGCCGTCACCGGCTCCAGGTCGACCTGGAGGCTGGTGCGCTTCATCGCCTCCCAGGCCCACTGGCGCACGCCGTGGTCGCGCGGGCTCTGGCCATCGGCGCACGGCAGCCGCCCCAGCACGATCCGTTCGGGCTCGGAGGCCCGGGCCAGCGGCGAGAGCAGGAACAGCAGGAAAACAAGCCAGCGCTCCATGGCGGCGCATCATATATCAAAGCCCGACCCCGAAGCGAATGCGAGCGGTTTGCCGGGCGGCTGTTTTTCGGGCATCATCTTTCGCCATGACGTCGAGCTCGCAGCGCTTCGGCCTGCACAGCATCCGCTTTCGCCTCATGATCGGGGCGGTGGCGGTGATCCTGCTCGCCAACACCGGCCTGGCCGTGTTCAGCCTGACCCAGGTGAGCGAGGTGCTGTTGGACGAGGTGCAGACCCGGGTGCGGCTGGATCTCAACGCCGCGCATCAGGTGTACGGACAAGCCACCGACCGCATCGCCCACTTCCTGCGGGCGCTGTCGATGCCTGGGGGGAGTCTCAGCCGCGCCTTGGAGCAGCACGATCTGTCCGCGCTGGCCGAGCGGCTGCCCCTGATCGCCCGCGAGGCCGAGCTGGACATGGTCACCGCCATGGACGCGGAGGGGCGGGTGGTGTTCCGCTCGGCGAACCCCGGCGTTCGCGGCGACTCGCTGCGGGAGCTGTCGGTAGTGCGTCGCGCCCTCAGCGAGCAGCGCCTGGTGTCCGGGACCATCATCATACCCCGCGCCCTGCTGGAGCGCGAGGGCCCGGCGCTGGCCGAACGGGCCTTCTTCGAGCTGCTCAAGACCCCGCAGGCGCGGCCGCCCGCGCGCGAGTTCGAGGCCGACGGCATGGCCCTGGCGGCGGCGGCGCCCCTGCGCGGGCCCGATGGCCGGATCACCGGCCTGGTGCTGGGCGCCAATCTGCTATCGCGCCGTTTCGACATCGTGGATCGCATCAAGGAGGTGGTGTTCCAGGCCCAGACCTTCCAGGGGAAGGACATCGGGACCGCCACCATCTTCCGCCACGACCTGCGCATCTCCACCAACGTGCGCAACCGGGACGGCAGCCGGGCCATCGGCACGCTGCTCTCGGCGCCGGTGGCCGAGCGGGTGCTGGACCGGGGCGAGATCTTCGCCGACCGGGCCTTTGTGGTGAACGACTGGTACATCTCCGCCTACGAGCCCATCCGCGATCCGGACGGCGAGGTGATCGGCATCCTGTACGTGGGCCTGCTGGAGGCGCCCTTCGCGCGGGTGCGGGCCGCCGCCACCGGCGGGTTCCTGGCCACGGTGGCCGTCACCACCCTGGCCAGCCTGTTGCTCTTGTTCTTTCTTACGCGGCAGGTCTTGAAACCCATCGGGCGGGTGCTCTCCATGTCGCGGAAGGTCGTGGACGGCGACCTGGGGGCGCGCGTCCTGGGCCGGTACAGCGGGGAGATGGGCCTGCTGGTGCAGGCGGTGAACGCCATGGCCGAGGCCATCGCCCGACGCGAGGCGGAGCTGGAGCGCATGACCCGGGCCCAGATCGGCCAGAGCGAGAAGCTGGCCTCCATCGGCCGGCTGGCCGCCGGCATCGCCCACGAGATCAACAACCCGCTCACCGGCGTGCTGACCTTCGCTCACCTGCTGCGCGAAAAGACGCACCTGGAGGGCGACCGCGGCGATCTGGACGTGATCATCCGCGAGACCACACGGGTACGCGAGATCGTGCGCGGCCTGCTCGACTTCGCCCGCGAGTCCCCCTCGCGCCAGGAGATCCTCGATCTCAACTCGGTGATCCGGGCCACCCTGAAGCTGGTCCGCAGCCAGAAGGAGTTCTCCCGCGTGGTCATACAGGAAGCGTTGGCCGACGTGCTCCCCTCGGTACGCGGCGACCGCAACCAGCTGCAGCAGGTGCTGCTCAACCTGTCGCTGAACGCCTGCGAGGCCATGCCCCAGGGCGGCACCCTGAGCGTGCGAAGCTTCAACGACGGGGCGCGGGTGGCGTTCTCGGTGGCCGACACCGGCTGCGGCATCCGCCCCGAGCACATGGAGAAGATCTTCGAGCCCTTCTTCACCACCAAGCCCATCGGCAAGGGGACCGGCCTGGGCCTCAGCGTGAGCTATGGAATCGTCCAGCAGCACCGTGGCAGCATCGAGGTGCACAGCGAGCTCGAGCGTGGCACAGTCTTCACCGTGTATCTGCCCGCCGAGGCGAGCGGGGAAGGAGCACACAGCGCATGAGCGACAATCCCATCCGTGGCGGCGGCCCGGCGCCGCGCCAGCGCATCCTGATCATCGACGACGAGCCGGTGGTGGGCCTCAGCGCCACCCGCATCCTGGCCGTCGACGGCCACCAGGTGGACACGCGCGAGAACCCCCAAGAGGGCCTGCAGGCCGCGCTCTCCGGCGAATACGACGTGATCTTCCTCGACATGGTGATGCCGGGCCTGGACGGCCTGGAGATCCTGCGCCGGCTGAAGTCCGCCGGCGTGGCCTCGGAGGTGGTGATCATCACCGGCTACTCCACGGTGCAGAGCGCGGTGCAGGCCATGCGCCTGGGGGCGGCCGACTACCTGCCCAAGCCCTTCTCGCCGGAAGAGCTACGCATGGTGTTCCACAAGGTGCTGGAGCGCTCGGCGTTGATCCGTGAGAACCAGGCCCTGCGCCTGGAGCTGCGCTCGCGCGAGGGGTTCGCCGGCATCGTGGGCGAGAGCCGCGCCATGGAGCGGGTGTACGCCACGTTGCGCCGGGTGGCCCCCACCCAGGGCACGGTGCTGATCATCGGCGAGAGCGGCACCGGCAAAGAGCTGCTGGCGCGAGCCATCCACGAGCTGAGCCCGCGCCGGGAACGCATGTTCGTGGCCTGCGACTGCAGCGCTCTGGCGCCCACCCTGCTCGAGAGCGAGCTGTTCGGGCACCTCAAGGGTTCGTTCACCGGGGCGGTGGCGGCGAAGTCCGGGTTGTTCGAGGTGGCCGACGGCGGCACGCTGTTTCTGGACGAGGTGTCGAACATCAGCCTGGAGACGCAGGGCAAGCTCTTGCGGGTGCTGGAAAGCCGCAAGGTGAAAAGGGTGGGCGACACCGCCGAGCGCGAGGTCGACATCCGGCTCATCGCCGCCACCAACCGCGACCTCCAGGCCATGGTCAAGGAGCGCACCTTCCGCGAAGACCTCTACTACCGGCTCAACGTGGTGCCGCTCACGCTCCCACCGCTGCGCGAGCGCCAGGGCGACATCCCCCACCTGGCGCTGCACTTTCTGGAGCGGTTCCGCGCCACCAACCCGGTGCGGGTACAGGGGTTCAGCCCCGAGGCCATGCGCCAGCTCGAGTGCTATTCCTGGCCGGGCAACGTACGCGAGCTCAAGAACCTGGTGGAGCGCATGGCCATCCTGTGCGACGGCGAGCGCATCGACCTCTCCCACCTGCCGCCCGAGCTGCGCGAGGCCCAGCCGCGCTGCGATCTCTCCGACCTGCCGCACAAGTGGGACGACTTCAAGGAGTTCAAGCGCAAGGTGCGCGAGGCCGCCATCAACGACATGGAGCGGCGCTTCCTGCAGGATGCCCTCATGCGCAACGACTGGAACGTCACCCGCGCGGCGGAGGACGTGGGCATGTTGCGGCCCAACTTCCACGCCCTGATGCGCAAGCACGGGTTGAGCTACGAGGAAGACGGCGCTGAGGATTGAGCACGAATCGAAGGCAACCCGCACCCCGTCCTCGTGCCTGGTCGGTTATCGATGTAACCCATTGACTACAATGCATTATATAGGTGTTCCCGGCGGGATTTCCGGGGTTTCCGGGGTGGCTGGCACCCTTCAGCGGGAAATCTTTTTTATCCCAGGAGCAGAGATCGGGGGCAAGTCAGCGACACCCACGTTCAAACCATCAGCAGCAGGGAGAACCCGAACAATCGCCGGAGCAATATGGTGGACTACAGCAGGTGAGCCCGCTGGGACTGCAGCAACCTTTCGGGCAGGGCTCCCCGCAGGTTGGGTTGGTGTCGATACCACGAACGCACGAAGGAGCCTTTCCAGTTCCAGCAAGGCACTTGAAACCTTCCGGACATTCTGGACTTTGAGCTCCGCCTGAATCCGAAGAGCAGATGAGATAACACCAGCTGTACTCGCAATACCACCCTGTGGGGCCACAATCACTATCCGAAGAACAGGAGCTGATCCGGCAGAATTGCTGGCCTCCAAATCCACAGGACAAACCTTCGATCGAACAATCTCCCGAAGGTGTGCAATCTACGAAACAGGCACCGGTCGCCGTCGTGGTACCACCGAGTTCTTCACACGAAGACGTGAACCAGTCTGGCGGTTGATCGCCGCCCCCGCAGCCGGAGGTCCACGTCCCACCTTCGAAATCACACTGGTCTTTTGCCGCCGTCACCCCGTATTGCTTGTAATAGTAGACTGAATATGTCCCGCAGTCGCAGATTCCGAGACAGTCGTTCGTTGGACAACCCTCCTCTACCCAGGAGCCTCCGTTGGCAATACAGAGCTCCTTGCCATCGTTCCCCTCGTAACTGGACCCGACGGAACACATCTTCAAGAACAAACAGGCGCCCTCCGGTTTGTGACAACCATTCATGGCCACCGTGACAGACAGCAGCCCCAACAGGCAGACGAATTCTCCACCCCAGGTCGTCATCGCTCTCTGCATGTCTTGCTCCTTGTCGAAAGCGAGTTCGAATGTAATTTCTAACATTCATCGCCGTCAAGTGGTCGGACTGAACGGGTGCTGTTGAATTCTCGGAAGAAAAATGGAGCGCGTTCGGGCAGATCCCCATGATGTTACCAGGTCCCGACGCCGGTCCAGCTCAGGGAGCATTCACCTCGACGGGCCAGGAGCCCTCCGCTTGGAGGGGCACCGAATCCGCCGCCACCGCCTGGACGAGGACCCCGAGGTCCACGCGCCCGACGCCCCGGGCCGGAATCTCGAAGACCAGGCTCCGGCTCCCCAGCGCCTCCAAGGGCTCCAGCGTCTGCACTCCTGGCAGATCGAGATCTCCGGTGCCGCTTTCGGAAAACCCGAGGCGCAGCCCGGTGAGCCGCGCCCGGCCCAGGTTTTGCAACCGCAACGACAACGTCAGCCGTCCTCCCAACCGCGGGCGCGGATCGGCGATCGTCCCCTCGATAGAGAGGGGGTTGGCCACCACCAGGGCGTCCGGCCGCTCCCCCTGCTGCCCGGAGGGCGCGCGCACTCGCACCGGATGGCGTCCCACCCAAAGCCCTGCCCCCAGGTATCCACGCAGCGCCTCCGGCTCTCCCTCGCGCCACACCTCCGGCACCAGGCGCTCCACGGGACGATCGCCCACCCAGGCCGAGAACGAACCGGATAGAGGCAACGGCTCGTCACTCCCCAGATCGCAGTCGAATCCCTGGAACAGCCCCTGGCCGCGGATGACGAGCACGCCGTCCTCGCCGGCGTACATCCCTGCGACGCAGTCGGCACCGTTCAGCAGGCAGGCCTCCTCGATCAATGGGGGCGGCAGCGGGGTGCCGTCGCAGGCCGCGACCCCCCATAGCGTCCACATCCAGATCGGCCAGCGGCGTTTCATGCGCGGCTCCTTCGGCCTCAGAAGAACAAGCGATAGCCGAGCGAGGCCTCGAGCCCGCCCAGGTTTCCGTTCGCCCGCGGACCATCTCGCGTCGGTTCCGCCGAAAGCTCGGCCCGGGACGACAGGTAAGCGTAGTGGTAGCGCAGCCCGAAGGCCAGCGCCCCCGGTCCCAGCCTCCATTCCAGGCCCAGCCCGGCCAGCGCGCCCCAGGCGGTTCCGAACTGGGTGCTGGAAAACCCGTTGGCGCCGCGCTGCGACCACTTCCAGAACTGCGGCCCGCCGCCCGCCACGAGCAGCGGCGTGATGGTCGAGTGAGGCATGAGGCGCAGGCACAGCACGGCGTGGAGCGGGATCAGCTCCGAGCGCACACGGACGGCAAAACCCGAGAGCGCCGTGTCCGCGGTGCGCTGTCCCGCGCGGTACCCCGTCTCCAGCGCCAGGTAGGCCACCCCGTTCGTCCAGGGGAGCAGGAGCGCCGTCTCCAGGAAGAACTGCCCATACACCAGCCGTCCGAAGTTGGTGGTGAGCCCGCCGAAGACGCCCAGCGTGAGCCAGGGCGCCGGCGGGGGCGGCGGCCTCAGGCCGATGAGCTCCAGGACCGCCACGGCCTCGACCTCGGGCCGGCGCGCCACGCTCGCTACCAGGCGGACGCGGGTGTCATCGGCGAGACGGGGGCCGAGGTACTGGGCGTGATATCGCCCCTCGCCATCGTCCACCACCGCGCTCAACCGGCCGAGCGGCGCCGCGAGCGCGAGGTTCTCGCCGGCCAGCGGCAGCTCCCGTTCATCGACGAGCTCGAGTTCCACTCGGGTTTCGGCCACACCATCTGCCGTCAAGCGATCCGGGACCAGACGCGCGCGCAGCCGCCCCGGCACGGGCCGCTCCAGCAGCAACGTGGTTCGGCCCATACGCGCTGGCGGGCCGTCCGGAAGCTCGGCCCGGCACTCGACCGGACCGAAGCGGCCCGGCGCCGGCGAGAAGCTCGCCCGGTAGAGTCCCCCGCCCGCGTCGCGGACTTCGGCCACCGTTGCTCCGTCGCAACTGATTCGCGGTGCAAGTCCCGGAAGGCCAGTGCCGCCGGCGTCGCGAACGGCGAGCTCGAGCACACCGGACGTCCGGCCGTCGTTGGTGAAGCGCTCGGGTTTGGCGGCCAGGGTCATCGTTTCGGGCGCCCCGGCGCCGAGGGCGAAGCGGAACTCGCGCTTGCCCAGGCCGGGGAACTCGCGGGTGGTGATGGTGAGAACGGCCTCCTTCACCGACAGGCCGCGGGGGGCTGTGTAGCGCAACCGGTACAGGCCGGGGGCGAGGCGCTTCACCGGCGAGACCGCCCCCGTGGTGCGGGCGGCCAGGAAGGTGATGCGGGGCACCGGCCTCCCGTTCTGCGCGATGACCACCAGGAAGACGTCGCTGCCATCAGCGCCGTCGGCCGCCAGCGACGGCTTCTCCGCGAAGCCCACCAGGACCGGCGATGGCGGAATGGGGATGGTCACATTCTTGCGCGTGCGGTTGCCGAACTCGTCCAGCGCCTCGGCAACGGCCTCCGCGTCGGCGGGGCACACCTCGACCGGCACGCGCACGCGCCCCTGCTCGTCAGTGCGGACCGGACCGAAGGTGCGCCCGCCGATGCGTAGCGTGACCAGCACCGAGGGCTTGTCGCTGTCGATCGGGAGCTCGGTCCGGCCGCAGATCGACAGCACCGTCCAGGCCGGGGGTTGCCCCGGCACCTTGGCGGCGAACAACACCGGCTGGGGATGTCGCTCCGCCGGCAGGCGATAATGAGCGGTGAAGACACCCGGGCTTCTTTCCTCGAGTGGGCCGAGGGTGCCAGTGGAGACGTCCAGCACCGGCCGGACGCCGGCGAGGGGCCCGCCGGAGGCGTCGCGCACCGAGACGCTCACGGAGATCTCCCGGCCCGGCTCGTGGGTCACACGCGGCTGCTCGAGCTCTATGCGAATTTGGGCTTCGCCCGTCTGAGCGCGAGCGACGGAGACAGCCGCCAGCGCGACGATCAGGCACGCGCCGCGACACATGGAGAGGCCTTCCATTTCGTTCCCAGGGTAGAGTCAAGCCCGCGCGAGGTCAAGAATCCGCCACCCGCAGCCGCGCCCCGTGTCACGCGAGCGCGGCGCGCATCAGCCCCGGCACTCCACGCCGTGCCGATCGCGCAGGCGCTGCCAGGCCTCGAGCGTCGGCCGGGCCAGCACGAAGAGCAACAGCACCAGCAGCACCCCCACCACCACGTCGACCAGGTAGTGGAAGCGCAAAAAAACGGTCGAGACCACGATGTGCGGCACCCATAGACCCACCAGCCAGGCCAGGCGGCGGTGGTAGCGGGCGGCATACAGGAAGATCCCCACCGCCAGGGCCGCGTGCATCGAGGGGAACACGTCCCGCTGCGGGCCGTTTTTCACGAACTCGAGCAGCCAGGGCGTGAGATGCGGCCCAGGGAGCTGGGCCTGGAAGCGATCGGCCAGGTACACACCGGGCCCCAGTCCGGGGAACAGGGTGTACAGCACCCAGCCGATGAAGTTCACGCCCAGGATCACGACGGCGAACTCGCACAGGTGCTCGACGCGGCGGTGCAACAGCAGCACGTACAGTACCATCAGCGATCCGGCCACGTAGTAGCCGAAGTAGGCCGCGGCGAACCACTCGCTGGAGAGGGGCGAGGCGAACCGTTCCAGCCACAACGAGGCGTCGAACCCGAACAGCATCTGGTCCCACTGGTGCAGCAATGCGTCCACCTCGCCGGGGTGGATGATGGGGATCATGGCCTTCAACCAGGCGAAGGGCGCGAGGCAGGCCACCATGAGCGCAATGTTGAAGGCCAGGCGCGGCCACCGCCGCCCGTCGAAGTACCGCCGGAAGATCGCGGTGGCGGCGATGCCCAGCGCCAGGCAGCCCAGGATGCGGAGCTGGTAGGGCCGGGCCGCCGCGGCGTCCGGCGCCGAGAGCAGCCGGACCTGGAGGGCCAGGAGCTCCGCCAGGATGAGCCACTCCAGAACTCCCACGCGGAGCAACGCCTGTCGAAGTCGGGATGCGGCGCGCGGGGGATTGGGCGAGGCGGCATCGGGCATGGCGCCGGATCTTGAACGAGCGCTTGCGACAAATCAAGGTCGTGTCGCCCCACACAGTTGACGACCGGAAAGACCCCCGGCAAGATTCGCCCATGCGCGCACGGTGCCACCCACTCGAACGGCTCTCGGCCGGCCCCATGCTCGTGCTCATCCTATGCGCAGGCTGCCAGGGCCAGCCCGCGCCCCAGGCCTCGGACGCCACCCCGCCGCCGCCGCCGGCCGCGGTGATCTACTCTTACCTCGACGACGACGGCCGCATCCGCATGGCCGCGCGGGTGGAGGACATCCCCGAGGCCGCCCGCGCCCGCGTGGTGGTGAGCGACACCGGGGCCTCTCCCGCCGAGCGTCTGGGCCGCGACCGCGCCCTCCTGCTCGACGTGCGTGCTGGCGAGTCCCAGAAAAACTTCAGTCTGGTGGACCTTCGCGCCATGGCGAAAGCGCGCACGAGAACCGGTCCCGCCCGCGATCCCGGCAGCCTGGGTCGGGCGGCGGTGGACGGCGCGCTCGAGCACCTGGCTGGCCAGTTCGGCGTTCCGCCCGCGGCCCCGGCTTCGAGCGTCGTTTTGTACGAGACGCCCTGGTGTGGCTTCTGCCGCAAGACGCGCGCCTGGTTGCACGCGCACCGGGTGCCCTTCGAGGCCCGGGACGTGGAAGCGGATGCCGAGGCCGCCGCCGAGCTGGACGAGAAGCTCCGGCAGGCCGGCATCGAGGACGCCGGGGTGCCGGTGCTCGACGTACGCGGGGCATTGCTGGTGGGCTTCGACCCCGACCGCCTGGCCGAGCTACTGAAAAAGGGGCAACCCTGAGGATTGCGGCCGGCGGGCACATTGGGTTAGCATCGGCACATGTGGGAGGTCGCATGCGAGTCCTGTACGTGGAGGATGACGAGTCGGCGCGGGTGTTGCTTTCGAAGCGCCTCGCCCCAGAGGGTATCGAGGTAGTATGCGCCGAGAGCGGGCAGGTGGGCATCGAGCTCTTGCGTCGCGAGCGCTTCGACGCGCTGATCCTCGACATCATGATGCCCGGCATCGACGGCTTCCAGGTGGGGCGCACCGCCCGAAAGGAAGGCCTCAACACGCAGATCCCCATCCTGTTCCTCACCGCCCACCCGCGCGCCTTGCAAGAGAGCCAGGCCAAGTCCCTCCAGCCAGTGGCCTCCATCACCAAGCCCTTCAAGATGGAGAAGATCCTCTCCGCCCTTCGCGAGCTGGTCCCCTCCAAGAAACCCTAGTGTTCGAAATCACTTCCCCCTGACACTGTTGTTCGGAACTCCCCAACCTCGGTTCCTAACCTCGGTTCCACCCACCCCGGTTTTACCGTCCGGATTTCGGACACCGTGTTCGAAATCCGGACAGAAGGCCAATTTTCACAGATTGTCTGCTGATTTTGTGTCTTTATAGTTGTTTGTTTTTATTTGTATTTTATTCGAATACA
>JAAZNF010000108.1 GCA_012798435.1 Myxococcales bacterium
AGACGGCATGAAGGGAGCATCGGAACGCATCGAGCAGCAGCTCCAGATGGTGCGGATGCTGCAGGCTTCGGGGCTCTCCACCTACTGTCGCGAGGTGACCTCGGGCTGCGGCCCCACCATGATCGTCGAGGGGCGCGAGGTCATCAACTGCATCTCCAACAGCTACATGGGCTTCTCGGTCCACCCCAAGGTGATCGAGGCGGCGCGGGCGGCCCTCTCCGAATACGGCATGGGCATCGGCGGCTCGCCGCTGGCCTGCGGCACGACCAGGCTCCACAACCGGCTGGCCGAGGTGTTGGCGGCGCACTACGGCAAGCAGGACGCCCTGGTGTTCGCCTCGGGCTACAAGGCGCTGGCCGGGACCATCCAGGGCCTGCTCTCGGGCAAGGGGGACATGGCGCTCCTCGACAGCCTGGCCCACCGCAGCATCATCGACGGCTGCGTGCTGGCCCGCTGCAAGATGCGCTCCTTCAAACACAACGACGCGGGCGACCTCGCCGTGCTGGTGGAGAGCACCCAGAAGTGCGAGGGCCACCGCATGGTGATCGTGGACTCGGTGTACTCCATGGACGGCGACGTGGCGCCGCTGCCGCGCATGGTGGAGATCTGCCGCCCGGCCGGCGTCACCATCATGATCGACGAGGCCCACGCCATGGGCATCCTGGGCAAGACCGGCCGGGGCCTGATGGAGCACTTCAACCTGCCCGGCGGAGCGGACGTGGTGGCCGGGACCTTCAGCAAGTTCGCCGGAGCGGTGGGCGGGTTCTGCGCCGCCGACCGCGACGTCATCGAGTACCTGCGCTACTTCTCCTCGCCCTACGTGTTCTCGGCGGCGCTGCCGCCGGCCACCACCGCCGCGGTGCTGACGGCCTTCGAGCTTCTGAAGAGCGAGCCCCACTGGCACGCGCAGCTGTGGGACAACGTCCACTACATGCTCGCCGAGGTGAAGAAGCTCGGCTTCGACACCGGCACTTCCTGCACCCCCTGCATCCCCATCTTCGTGCGCGACACCGAGAAGGTGCTGCGGCTGTGCCGGGCGCTGCTCGACCGCGGGCTGTACACCTCGCCGGTCATCCACCCCGGGGTGCCGCTCAAGCAGGAGCGCATCCGCATGGGGCTGATGGCCAGCCACACCCGCGCCCACCTGGACCGGGCGCTGGAGATCCTGCGCACCACCGGCAAGGAGTTCGAGCTCATCCCTTGAGGTAACATCCGCCCCGGACCCGGGGTCACCCGGGGTCCCTGGCACCGCAAAACGCCGCAAAACCGCTCAACCGATCAACCCCACCCGGCCCAGACAGTGTCGCAACCCGTTGATTGATAATCATTTCCGGGGTGGGTGGCACCAGTGGCTGCCATTTTCTGCGAACGCTCGGGCCTGGAGCTCAGCGCGGCGGACGGGTGCCGTTGAAGTCCTGGCGGGACACGCAGCCCTCCAGGGCGGCGCAGTCGGGGTTGTCGTTGGTGGCGGCGGTGTAGCTGATGGTGCCGGTGAGCACGTCGCCGTCGATCTCGGCCTCGATGGTGCTGTTGATGGTGTAGGCGCAGTTGCCCTGCGAGCGGGAGCGGCTGCCGTAGAGCCGGAGCTCGAGCGACGAGCCGGAGAGCCCGCCCTGGTAGGTGTGCCCGCCCAGCCACAGGTCGAGGAAGGTGGCCGCCAGCCCGCCCACGGTCGCGGTCAGCGCGCTCCCGTCCTGGGTGATGCTGACCGGGATGCCGGTCGAGGTCTTGCCCACCTCCCAGTCGGCGAAGGCGCAGCCGTTGTCGCGGTTGGTGAGCGAGATGGAGTACTCCCCGGCCACGTTGGTGGTCCCGCCGCAGGCGGCGCAGAGCAGTGCCAGGCCGAGGGCCAGAATTGCGGGCGCGCGAACGCGGGGCCGCCAGAGCCGGCGCGCTCGCGCGAATCTTCGCTCATCGCCTCTGGCTGCGCTTGCTCTTTCGGTGTCGCGGCCAGAGGCCAGCGGTTCGCCTTCGTGGCGGATCGGTACGTTCTTGTCAGGCATCGATCACCTCCATCGGTTCACTGAGAAAAGAGCTGCCGGCGCATCTCGCCCGGCCGGTTGGTGATGAGCGCGTCCACGCCGAGCCCCAGCAGGCGCCGGGCCTCGGCGACCTCGTCCACCGTCCACACGAACACCCGCAAGCCGCGCTTTCGCGCCTCGGTCACCAGGGAGGCGCTCACCCCGTCGAAGTGCAGCCCCACCCCGTCGAGGCCCGCCTCCTGCGCGAGCCGCAGCACCTCCGCGGGGTAGGCCGCTGGCTGGCCGGGAGCTTTCTTCTCGCCCTTGTGGAGCCACAACACAGGAAGTGCCGGGAGCCGCCGCTTCGCCTCGCGCACGACCGAGAGATCGAAGCCGAAGAGCACGATCTTCCTCCCGGCGCCGCGCGCGGCCAGGATCCTCTCCAGCGCGGGCAGGATCTCGACGCCGCACTTCACCTCGACGATCAGGGTCTTTGCCGCCGGGACGACGTCGAGGATCTCCGCAAGCAGCGGGATCCTCTCGCCCGCGAACTTTGGATCCTTCCAGACGCCGGCGTCGAGCGCGCGGATGGCCTCCAGCGCGCTCTCCTTGACGAGGAGCTTCTTTCCCGTGGTCCGCAGCGTGTCGGGGTCGTGGATGACGACGATCTCCCCGTCGCGGGTCATGTGCACGTCCACCTCAACCCCGTCCGCCATTTGCGCGAAGGCCTCGCGCACCGAACGCACGGTGTTCTCGGGATAGTCCTTCGAGGCGCCGCGGTGGCCGATGATGTCCATGGCGTACCCCGGGCCGGCGGCGAGCAACGTGGCGACGAGCAGGCTCCGCATGCGACCTCCCCGGCCGATGCAGTCGATGCTAGGGCAAGCGAGCGTCCGAGGCAACCGCTTGTCAGAGAGACCCGTACCATCTAGCATGTCCGCATGGGCCGGACCTTCGTCATCGGCGACGTGCACGGAGAGCTGGACGCCCTGATGCGCGTGCTCTCCGACCTGCCGAAGCCAAGCGCCGCGGACACCATCGTTTTCTTGGGCGACTACCTCGACCGCGGGCCGCGCTCGCGCGAGGTGGTGGAGTTCGTGCGCCAACTCGAGCTCGAGGGGACGGCCAAGGTGGTGGCGCTGCGCGGCAACCACGAGGACGCCTGGCTCAAGGTGATCGACCACGGTTGGGATGGCTTCTTGCTCCCGCGCGGGAACGGCTGCCTGGAGACGCTGCGCTCGTACCAGCACCTGCCGCCGCCCGCCCCGAGCCGCCAGCCGACGAGCGAAGAGTGGGCGCTCCTGCACCGCGGCGGGTTCTTCCCGCCCGAGGTGGTGGCCTGGATGCGGCGGCTGCCGTTCTTCTACGAGGACGAGCACGCCATCTACCTCCACGCCGGCATCCCCGCGCAGAACGGCGTCTATCTCCACCCGTCGAAGGTGAAACCGCAAAACGCCCTCTTGTGGCTGCGCGACCGGGACTTCTTTGTGCGCTACCGGGGCAAGTACCTGGTGTTCGGGCACACGGTGTGCGCCACCTTGCCGCAGGAGTTCTCCGCCTACACCCCCGAGGATCCCAGCGACGCCTTCGCCGGCCCGTGCCTCGCCGGCATCGACACCGGCGCGGGCAAGAAGAAGGGCTTCCTCACCGCCCTCGAGCTCCCTGCGCGCCGGGTGTACGAGTCCCGCAGGAAAATACGCCGCTAGCCGTAGGCGAGCCGGAACAGCACGAGCTTCGAGAGCCAGATGTGCCGCGCCCGGCGCAGTTCGGCTCGCCGGCTCAGCGCGACGATCCATCGAAAAAGATCATCAGGGTTCGGCCGGTGGTTGTCGCATCCGAAGACCTGCGGGCCTCAGAGCGCCCCCAGCGCGCGGGCCACGAAGCCGTGGCGGGAGTGGGTATTTGAGCGGGACAGGATTTCCTTGACGTAGGTTCGCACCGTGTGGTGGCTGAGCCCCAGGAGCGAGGCGATCTCCTTGTCGCTGAGTCCGCGCAGGAGCAAGGCGGCGGTCCTGGCCAGGTGGGGGGAGAAATCGAAGCGCGCCGCCCAGTCGCTGTGCGCGGCCGCCGCGAGAGGCGTCGAGCCGTTGCGAGAGAGCATGAGGAAATACCGACTTCCGTTGCCAGTAAGGGGGAGCCGGGCCCAGGCGCCGTCCTCGACCCAACCGTCTTTCATCCAGGTCGGAAGGCGGGCCAGCCGTCCGGCGGCCTCGTTGCACAGGAGGGGTTGTTGGTCGCTGCGGACGATGAAGGCCGCGCAATCCAGCAAGCGGATGAGCTGCGCAATGAACCCGGCCGGGATCTGGCTCGAGAGCAGATCGGCGCGCTCGGCCAGAGCGGCAAGTAGCGGCTCCAGGGCCCGCGCCGGGGCATCCGGTGAACAGGGGCGGCGCCGTGGCTGGCACCCCAGCCAGGCGGCGGCCAGCGGACGCTCGTCCGCCAGCAGCACCAGACGACACGGGCGAAACCCCATCGCTGATATTGCCCGCCCGGCCCCCGCAAGGCCACGGTCGTCCCCAGCCGCCGGCAGTTCCTGGACACGGGCTCCGAAAGCTGGCTTGTGAGCGGACGGAACTCCGGCCAGGCGAAACACCTCATCGACGGTCTGACCGCCCAGCGCCTTCTCGACGGGGTCGGGGATCCGGGGCCAACCTGCCCGGTCGCCGTCGAAACTGCGGATCGAGACAAACTCGCATCCGGGCTCCTGTCGCAGACGATGGGCGGCCTCGGTCAACGGATCGAACATTTGCCCCACGCGGCACACTACTCCCTCCGGCTCCGGCGATCCGGCCCGTGTCTGTGCTCGGACTGACTGTTCGATCAATGCCGCTCGGGTGAAAAAAGTTTAATCCGCCGGCCCTTCGAACGGGCGGCACAGGCACAGGCGGACGCGATCCAGAGACCGGGCGGAGCAGTCCTGCCGCACCGTGGGCGCGCGGACGTAGCAGCCGTGCGAGGTCCCGGACGGAATGTACAGATAGGGCGCCATGCCGCTCCAGTCCGGGTTATTGACCCCGGCCGGCTTTTCACGGGTGAGCTCGCCGCAGATCGTGGAATTGGGGAAGTCGTTCCAGTCGCTGGCGGGGCAGGAGAGCCCGTGTTGGTCGCAGGCGTCGTGGCAGGACTGGTTCTCTCGGGCGGCGAACCAGCAGCCGAAGCCGCCCCGAGTGTCCGAGTCGAACCGCCCACCGGCGGCCGCGCAGGCGGTCTTCGAGAAGGGGTTCAAGCGCCCCGGTGCCCAGTCCAGCGCGGACACCGGCATCTTCGCCTGGAGGACGGGCCGGGCGTTCTGCCCGTCTCGATCGCAAACCCAGATCCAGCGGTCGGCTCCCGTTCGGGCCAAAAACACGAAACCTCCCTCGGCATAGTCGAACGACTCGATCCAGTTGTCGTCAGAGAGCCCCGCGGGCCGGACCGACTCCAACGTCTGTCCATCGGCGTTCGCGCGGTGGATGCGCGGCGCGTGGCCGTCCGGCCAACCTACCTCGCCTCCGTCCAACGACCAGCGGGCCCCCAACAGGTTGCTGTCCGGAAAGACCAGCACTCGTTCGCCGCCGTCTTGAAGGTTCAACAATCGCAGGCCGCCGTTCTGTCCGCCGCAGCGGTAGGGGAGGTAGAGCAGCAGGTTTTCATTGGTGGGGTGTGCCTCGGGGCCGTTGGGGTTGGGGAACCCGTCCGGGCTGTCTTCCAGGAGCACCCGGCTTTTGCCGTCGGCGATGTTCACCTGGAGCAGGCGCGCGTTCCAGGTCAAGTTGGTGGTGGTGACGAGCAGCGCGTCCGGCCCTCGCCAGCTCAGGCTGCCGGATTGCAGGCTGTGGCGGCGAGTGATCTCGCGAAAACCGCTCCCATCCGCATCAACGAGGCACAGCCGCGAGGACTTGGGTTGTTCGGGCAGGCTGTCGTCGATCCCGTAGATGAAGGCCAGCCGGGAGCCATCGGGGGACCAGCGCGGATCGAATGCGCCCCAATACGGCTTGGGTTTCTCCGCCCATTGCGTCAGGCGGCGCCGCCCGCCGCCGTCGTCGTTCATCACCCACACTTCCTCGTTTCCCGGCGCGCCTCCGACGAAGGCCAGCTTGCCGCCGAACCCCGGTGCCGCACATGCACCGTCTCGGCATAGCATCCCCTGCGCGGCGCAGTCGGTGTCGCTCTGCCAGGCGAGCGTCTTCGCCGGGTCCAGCCCGCAGCGCTCTCGTACCTCTCCCCGGCAGCGGTACTCGCCCGTCCGGGCGCAAGGTTCGGCCGGGGCAGGGGGTGGGGGTTCGGCGGGCGGCAGGAAGGCGGCCAAGTTTTCCGCGAGCTGCGCGGCGCGGGCGAACTGCCGACGGAAATCCGTCACCTCGCCGGCGCCGAACGGCTGCCGCATCAGGTGTCGCAGCGCCTCGTGGAGTGCGCCTTTCTCGCCCAGGCGTTCGAGCGGGCGCGCGGGCAGCGCCGACAGGCGGGCGCCGGGGCGCTCGATGGCCCACTCGCGCCCCTGTGCCGGGGCGCGCACGAAGACCTTCCCCGGTGGGAGGAACAAGGCCAGGGGACTCCCGGCGGAGGGGTGGGCATCGCACAGGCGGACGCCGCGCGCATCCTCCAGGTAGACCGCTCCGGTGGGCGCGTCGAGCAGCAGATCGGAAGACCGCGGGATCCAGGAGAGCAGGGCGTGATCCATGTCGCCAGGGAAGATGCCGGGCGGCCGTATGAAGAAGCGAGGCCTGAGGTCGGTCTGCGGAATTCCCGCCACGGCGTTCTCCAGGAAGGCGCCGACCTCGGCGTACAGCAGCCGGCCGTCGCAGTCGGCGTCCGCCGCCCCGCGCAGGGCGGAGATGAGCAGGTGGGTAAACACGCCCGATCGATACCGCTCCCACTCGTGGCTCTCGCGGTCCGACGAGGTGGAGAGGAGAAAGCCGCTGCGCTCGGATGCGCCCGGGTACCAGGCGCGGGCGAACCCCGCGGGCATGGGGGTCCGCTCGCCTCCCGGGCCGCGGCCGAACACCAGGTAATAGGAGCGGCAGGCGTCCAGGATGACGTGGTTGAAGGATGCCGGCGAGGACGAGAGCAGGCGGGAGAGTTCGCCGCGGCTGAGCCGACCATCGGCGAGCACAAGGTACCCCTCGCCACGCTCCACCTCTCCATGCCCGCTGAAGAAGAAGAAGAACTCCACCCGCCGTCCCGCGGCCACCTGATCGGTCATGGCCGAGCGCAGGCCGCCGAAGGCCGAGAGCAATGCCGCCTTCTCCGGCCGGCCGGCCGGCGCCGCCTCGGGAAACCGGGAGCGCGTGTCCGCATCTGGATCGCACAGCAGCACGGTCTCCACACCCGCCTGACGGAGCGTGCGGGCCATGCGGATGGCGTCATCGTCGGCGAAGAGCAGCGGGGGTTGTTCGGCACGGTCGGACCGGTTGTGCCCGATCACCAGAGCGAAGCGGGCGGGACCGAGCTCGGCGGCCCCGGCCTCCAGTGAGGCAAATCCGGCGGCCAGCAGGAATCCCCAACACCGGCTTGGCAAGAGGCGCCTCATGGCCGCACAGAAAAATCCAAAATCTGTTCATAGGCGTCGGGAAGAGGCAACCGGCCGTCCCGCCAGAAGGTGTTCTCGGCCAGCGAGCGTCGAACCCACTCCTCGACCCGGCTCACCCGGAGCGCCTCGTGCGTGAACAGGGCGACGATCCGCAGACGGCCCGGGGCGGCATGGATGTGTATGCGCTCGGACAGCTCGCGCTCCTCCGGGCCCGCCTCGATGACGACGGATTCCGGATCGGCGCTGGGATCCGTGTAGGCGGGGTAGAACCAGTGAATCTGCTTCACCGAGTCCACCGCAAAGACCATCAGATGCTTCCAGGGGGGCTTTGCGCCGTTGACATAGGTGAACGCGAAATCCCCCTTCGGCGATGCCCCGGGTTCCAGCGGAACGGCGGCGCCGGCACCATCCACCTGGAACACCCTGACGCCCGTCCAGCGCTCGGCCTGGTTGTCCCCGCCGGATTTGGCGCGGATTCCGTCCGTGGGCCATAACCGGAGGACCAGGATGGTTGCCACACCGGCCGCCGCCACGGAAGCGAACGCGAGTTTCCAGGCGATACCTCGCCGCGCGGGCGCCGGCGGCTCGGTCAACCGGGTGTGTAGCGGACCCACCAGGTCTCGGTTCGCCAGGGAGGGATCGGGTCGGCGGAGGAGCTCGATCATCTCCCGGTCACGCTGGCACCGGCGCGCGCATTCTGGGCAACGGTAGAGGTGCGATTCCCAGGCGTCCCGCGTCGCCTGCGGCAAACCGCCTTCGAGGAACGGCGTCCAGTCCTTGGGGCAGTCGGGGCCGCTCATTCGTCTTCTCCCTGATACTCCTGTCGTAGCCTGCGTAACCCCCCAAACAGGCGAGACTTGATCGTGCCCAGGGGCAAGCGCAGGGTCCTCGCGATGTCATCCAACGAAAGATCGGCGGAAAACCGTAGCACGATCACCGTTCGCTGGCGCAGCGGGAGGCGGGCGAGTGCGTGGTGCAACCGCCTGTCGTCCGCTGCCGGCGTCGAGCCTGCCGGGTGGACCGCGTAAGCGTCTTCCAGCCGGTGCAAGGCCGCCTGCTGGCGGCGCGAGCGCCTGAGCTTGAGGCGCGCCTCGTTGAGCACCGCCCGGAACAGGTAGGCCCGGAAGAACCCCTGGCACTGGTAGCGCTCGCGGTTGCGGTAGACGCCCAGGAAGGCGCTCTGCACCGCGTCCTCGGCCTCGCTGGCGTCTCCCAGCAGGCGCAGGGCCGTCTGGAGGGCGGCCTGCTGGTGGCGACGGACCAGACAGTCGAAGGCCTCCGGGCACCCCTGCCGCAGCTTGAGCATGAGCTCGTCGTCCGAAAGCCGGTCCAATAGATCGCTTTGGACCGGAAGAGCGGTGGATATCGACTCTCCCACGTCGTTCGCCCGTCTGGTTCGGCGTAAGACTAGTCCAGGACCTTTCCTTTCGGCAATAAAAAAACCTATCCCGGAGTGCAAAAAAAGGTGTCCGCCGCGTTGGCGGACACCCGCCCCCTCCGCCCGTGCCTGTAGCTATTGTCTCCATTGGAATACGGTTGGGAATGTCCGCAAATGGGGATGGTCCCGGCTGTCATTCCCGTAAGAAAAATGGTAGGGATAGACTTGGAGGGGCGCCGGGAAGGAGCCAGGACCGATGAAGGCCAAGAACGATTCCTTCGACCAGTTCTCCGGGACCGCCAGCTACCTCACCTCGGAGGAGCTGCGGCACGCGGTGAACGTGGCGGTGGCGCTGGGCCGGCCGCTACTCGTGAAGGGCGAGCCGGGCACGGGCAAGACGCTGCTGGCCCACGCGGTGGCCCAGGACCTCGGGCTCGAGCTCATCGTGTGGAACGTGAAGTCCACCTCCAAGGCTGCCGAGGGCCTGTACGTGTACGACACGGTGCAGCGCCTGCACGACAGCCGCTTCGGCGACCGCGACGTCTCCGACATCCGCCAGTACATCAAGCTCGGCCCGCTCGGGCGCGCCCTCACGGCCGAGCAGCGCTGCGTGCTGCTCATCGACGAGATCGACAAGGCCGACCTGGAGTTCCCCAACGACCTTTTGCACGAGCTCGACACCATGGAGTTTTCCATCCTGGAGACCGGTGACCGCCACAAGGCCCGCCAGCGGCCGGTGGTGGTGATCACCTCGAACAGCGAAAAGGAGCTGCCCGACGCCTTCTTGCGCCGCTGCGTGTTCCACTTCATCGAGTTCCCGGACGAGGAGCTGATGGCGCGCATCGTGCGGGTGCACCACCCGGGCCTCGGCCAGAAATTGCTTTCCCAGTGTCTGCAGAAGTTCTACTGGATCCGCTCGCTGCCCGACGTGCGCAAGCGCCCCTCCACCTCCGAGCTCATCGACTGGATCGGTGCGCTGCTGGCCGCGGGGGTGAGCGAGCGCGAGATCGGCGAGAACATCCCTTTTTTGGGCACGCTCATCAAGCGCCGCGAGGACCAGGAGGCGGTCGAGCGCGGCGAACGGCCCGGCGCCCGCCGCGAGGCCTGGCGCTAGGGGAACATGGTGGCGGAAGCGTTCAGCATCCCAGCCTCGCAGGATCACGCGGGCCTGTTCCTCGGCTTCTTCTTCCACCTGCGCCGCGCCGGGCTGCCGGTCTCGCCCACCGAGTGGCTGGCGCTGGCGGAGGGCCTGGCGAAGGGGCTGCACGGGTCTTCGCTCATCGGCTTCTACTCGCTCGCCCGCTGCCTGCTGGTGAAGGACGAGTCCCGCCTGGACACCTTCGACCAGGTGTTCGCCGAGCACTTCCAAAACGCCGAGGGCCTGCGCGCCATCGAGAAGGACATCTTCGACTGGCTGAAGGACCCCATCCCGCCGTTCCCCATCGATCCCGAGATGCGGGCAGTGCTGGACCGGGTGGACGTCGAACGGCTGCGCGAGCTCTTCGAGCAGCGCCTGCGCGAGCAGGACGAGCGCCACGACGGCGGCGACCGCTGGATCGGCACCGGGGGCACCTCGCCCTTCGGGCACTCGGGGTACCACCCGGGCGGCATCCGGGTGGGCGGGGAGGGCCGGCTGGGCTCCGCGGTGCAGGTGGCCGCGGCGCGCCGCTACCGCGAGCATCGTCACGACCTCCAGCTCGACGTGCGCCAGCTCGCGGTGGCCCTGCGGAAGCTGCGCCGGCTCAGGCGCGAGGGCGCCGCCTGCGAGCTGGATCTCCCCGGCACCGTCGATCGCTCGGCGCGCGAGGCCGGGGATCTGTCTTTGGTGTTCCAGCCGCCGCGAAAGAACAACCTGTCGCTGCTCCTGCTGCTCGACGTGGGCGGCTCGATGGACCCCTACCGGCGCCTGGTGAGCCTGCTCTTCTCGGCGGCGCACGCCTCGCAAAACTTCCGCTGGCTCCACTCCTACTACTTTCACAACTGTGTCTACGAGCGGGTGTATCGCGACGCGGCCTTTGCGGAGGCCGTGCCCACTGCGGAGCTTCTGCGCCAGTGGGACCGGGACACCCGGCTGGTGCTGGTGGGCGACGCCTACATGTACCCGGGCGAGCTCACCGATCGGCACGGCGCCATCCAGTGGGAGGATCGCAACGAGACGCCGGGGATCACCTGGCTGCGCCGGCTGCGGCGGCACTTCCGCCACGCGGCCTGGGTCAACCCCATGTCGCGCCGCATGTGGGAATCGCCCTCGGTGGTCATGATCCGCAACGTGTTCGAGATGTGGCCGCTCACGGTGGAGGGCGTGGAGCGCCTGGCGGGCAGCCTGGCGGCGCGCCCGGCGGAGCCGCTGCGAGGAAAGTGTTGACAGGCGCGGCGGGCGATACCATGCTACCGAGCGGTAAACGCGCATGAGGCCCACCCGACGCAAACCCTCTCTCCCCGAAGCCGGCGTGCCGGAGCGCATCGTCTCCGCCGCCACCGGGCTCTTCTGCGAGAAGGGCTACGCCGCCACCTCGGTGGCCGAGATCGTGGCCCGGGCGGGCGTCACCAAGCCGGTGCTGTACTACTACTACGGCAACAAGGCGGGGCTGTTCCGGCACCTCTTCGTGCGCCACCTGGAGTCGTTCCGCGAGATGCTGGAGCGGGTCATGGCCGAGGCCAAGACCACGCGGGAGCGGCTGGTGCTGCTCACCCGGGAGCAGCTCTCCTACGGGCGCCGCCACTTCCAGGAGATGCGCTTCATCCTGGGCACGGTGCTGGGCCCGCGGCGAGACTTCCCCCGCATGAAGCTGGAGGAGCCGCACCAGATCAACCGCCGCCTGTTCGCCCGGCTCTTCTCCGAGGGGATGGCGAGCGGCGAGCTGCGCCGGCTCGACATCGACGAGGTGTGCGCTGCCTACATGGGCGTGGTGTTGCTCGCCAGCCTGCGCCAGATCCACCAGCCCGCGCGGGCACCGCAAGCGGATCTGGCCGAGCGCCTGGTGGATATCCTGCTCTCGGGCGTGGGGAGGGAGCGCCCGGAGGGAGACGACCGATGAACCGAATCTTCCTGGCCCTGGGTTTCATGTCGATCCTCGCCGGTGCCGTCCGCGCCGAGCCACCGGCGCTGCAACTGCCCGCCCCGCGGGTGGGAGAGGAGGTCGCGGCGCCGGCGCCTGCCGGCCAGACCGTGCTCACCCTGGAGGAGGCCCAGCGCATCGCCCGTAGTCACTCGCCCACCTTGCAGGCGGCGCGGGAGAAGCTCGAACAGGCGGCGCTGATCGTGGACAAGGCCTGGGTGATGATGAAACCCCAGCTCAACGCCATCGGCACCTACACCCACTACAACGTGGGCATGGCGCTCGAGATGGCATTTCCCAACTTCGCCGATCCCAGCTCGATCATCTTCAACCCCGGGCTCGATCCCAACGTGTGCGGCGGCAACTTCGCCTGCTTCGACCCCAATAAGCTGGTGCGCTACGACACGGTGATCCAGAAGCAGGACACCTTCGGGTTCGTAGCTACCCTGTCGCAGCCGCTCCTGCTGCCGCGCGCCTTCACCCAGATCAGCAACGCCTACCGGGCGGTGGACCTGGCGCGGCTCTCCACCGACAACCTGGAGGACTTCATCGCCTACGCGGTGGCCGCGGCCTACTACGGCTCGCTCACTACCCAGAAGTACGTCGAGATCTCCAAGAAAGCCGTTCAAACCCGGCGCGCCCACCTGGAGGTCACCCGGGCCATGGCCGAGGCGGGAACCACGCCGCAGATCAACGTGCTGCGGGCGGAGATCGACCTCAACAAGGCCGAGCAGGATCTGAAGCGCGCCGAGAACGGGCTATGCCTGGCCCTGGAGGCGCTGAAACTGCTCATCGGCCAGGACGGCGACTTCACGCTGGCCGTGCCCGCCTCCCTGGAGCACCCGCAGGATTCGCTGGAGCGGCTCACCGAGCAGGCCCTGATGCAGCGGCGCGATCTGCAACTCGCCCGGCTCAACCTGGAGGTGGCCCGCACCCAGGAGAAGGACGCCTGGTTCCGCTTCCTGCCCAACCTGATGCTGAGCGGCATGTTCCGGGTGGCCGACGTCAAGGGCTTCTCGGACAGCTACACCAGCTGGAGCATCGGGCTCACCCTGAGCCTGCCGCTCTACGACGGCGGCATGCGCTACGCCGCCATCCGCGAGGCCGAGTCCAAGATTCGCGAGGCCGCCATCGGCATCGGCGACAAAGAGCGCACCATCCGCAGCGAGCTGCGCCAGCTGTGGCTGAAGCTGGAGATGACCGAGGCCAACCTGGCCAAGGCCCAACGGGCGGTGGAGCTGGCCCGGGAGCAGACCCAGCTCGCCGAGGCCTCCTTCCAGGCGGGCGCCAGCACCAACCTGGAGGTGATCGACGCCCACACCCTGCTGTTCTCCACCGAGATCGCCGCGGCCACCGAGGAGCTCAACCGGCAGCTTTCTCTGCTCCGGCTGCAAAAAGCGGTGCGCATGTTCGATCCCTCCGGCGCCGCGGGGGCGGGCGGCGGGATGGAGGGCGGCGGCATGGGCACGGGGGCAGCGGCCGAGGGCGGCGAGTCGATGGGCGGAGCATCTGGCGGCGCGTCGATGGGCGGCGCGGGGGGAATGTCCGGGATGGGTGGGATGGGCGGGATGTGAGGGCTAGCCGGCGGAGCCTTCCTCCAATGCCAGCGCGGCCGCGCCCAGGATGCCGGCCTCGTCTCCCAGTCCAGTCTGAACCAGGCGCAAGGCCTCTCCGGCCACGGGCAGGATGTACGAGCGCATCTTCTCCTCGGCGCGGCGGGCCAGCCAGGGGCACCGCAGCCACACCGTGCCGCCCAAAAGGAGCAGGCTCGGGTTGAGCAGGGTGGCGGCGTTGGCCAGGGTGAGGCCCAGGGAATCGGCCGCCGTTCCCATGATCTCGATCGCGCGCGGATCGCCTTGCTGGGCCAGATTGTCCGCCAGGCCGGGGTGGATGGCGCGCTCGTCCCCTCCCGCCGCGTCCAGCAGCGCCCGCCAGCCGCCGGCCGCGGCCTGACGCAAGAGGCGGGAGAGGTTCTCGCCGCCGGCGTAGGCCTCGAGGCAGCCCCGGCCGCCACAGCCGCAGAGCAGGCCGTCCGGGACGACCTTGAGATGGCCGATCTCGGCGGCCACGCCGCTCGCGCCCCGCACGATGCGGCCCTGGCTGATCAGCCCGGCCCCGATGCCGGTGCCGGCGAAGACCACCAGGACGTCGGCGCACCCGCGGGCGGCGCCGAAGCGCGCCTCGCCCCAGGCGATGGCCTCCACGTCGTTGTACACGGTCACGCTCTGCTCCAGCGCCGCGCCCAGCCGGCCACCCAGGTCTACCTCCTGCCATCCCAGGTTGGGACCGCGGGCCACGATGCCGGTGCCCCGGCGTACCTGCCCGGCCACGCCCACGCCGACCGGGGGCAGCGCCGTGCCCTGGCCTCCCGCCTGCTGCGCGACCGTTCGGATCAGGCGCGCCACCGCCGCCACCACCGCCTCGGGCCGGCGATCGTCCGCGATCCGTTCCCGCGCCTGGGCCCGGATGCGGCCGCCGGCATCGACCACTGCCGCCCGCGCGTTGGTGCCTCCCAGATCCACGCCGATCGAAACACGCTCCATCGGGCGTTCCTCCATGGTCGCCGCGGGCTACAACAGCCGCCGTCGCCCCGTTCGGGCAAGCTCGCGCACCAGTCGGCCGACCTCCTGGGCGCGCGCGCGCGAGCACACCAACACCGCGTCCGGGGTCTCCACGGCCACGATGTCCTCGAGTCCAACGCAGGCCAACAAGCGTCGCTCCGAGCGCAGCACGCAACCGCGGCAGTCCAGCGCCAGCACCTGGCCGCGCTGCCAGTTTCCGGCGCCGTCCGTCGGGCCGAGCTCGGTCAGCGCAGAAAAGCTCCCCACGTCGCTCCAGGCGCAGTCGCAGGACAGCATGCGCACGGCCGAAGACTTCTCCATCACGCCGTAGTCGATGGAAACCGAAGGCAGGCGCGAGTAGGTGCGGCCGATCTCTTTCGCCCAGCGCCGCCGCGGCAGCCGAACGAGCCGGTCGAGAAAAAGGGCCAGCGGCGGCAGGTGGCGGGCCAGCTCCCGGCGCAGCGTGGCGAGCCCGAAGACGAACATGCCGGAGTTCCAGTAGTAGCCGCCCTGTCGCAGAAATCGCTCGGCTCGCGCCCGGTCGGGTTTTTCCGTAAAGCGCCGCACCCGCAGCACCGGCCCGGCCGAGGTGGATTGCAGTGGTGCGCCGGCCTGGATGTAGCCGTAGCCCGTTTCGGCGCGGGTGGGCTGGACGCCGAAGGTGATGATGCCGCCGTCGCGGGCGGCGTTCGCGGCCGCGCGCAGCAGGGAGCGAAAGCGCCCCACCGGCCGGATCACGTGGTCCGAGGGGAGCACCGCCAACACGCCCTCCGGATCGCGCTTCCCCGCCGCCGCCGCGCCCAGGGCGATGGCCGCCGCGGTGTTCCGGGCGCGCGGCTCGGCCAGGATGTGCTGGCGCGGAAGCTCGGGGAGTATCCGGCGGACCTGGTCGGCCTGGTCGGCGCCGGTGACCACCCACAGGCCCTGCCAGCCGCACAGGGGCAGCACCCGTTGCGCGGTGAGCCGGAGCAGCGGTTCTCGGCCTACGATGGCCAGGAATTGCTTGGCGCGCCGCCGGCGGGAGAGCGGCCAGAAGCGCGTGCCGGAGCCGCCGGCCAGAATGAGGACCTGGATCATGGTTCTGCTCCCGGGCCGTCCAGCACGGCGAGCAACGTAAGGATGATACGGGCGGTGGCGCCCCAGATCACCGTGCCGGAATAGTCGAAGAAGTGCAGCTCGACCTCGCGCCCCTGGTAGAGGTGCCGCTCGCTGCGGTGGTGCGTGCGGTCGCGGAAGAACTGGAGCGGCACCAGCAGCACCCGTTCGACCTCGCCGGGGTTGGGCGTGAGCTTCACCGGGCCGTCCACCGCCCCCACCACCGGCGTGATGTGAAAGCCGGTGGAGGTGAAGGTGTCGTCCAACAAGCCCAACACCTCGACCGAGGCGGGAGAGAGCCCGACCTCTTCCTCGGCCTCGCGCAGGGCGGTGGCCATGGCGTCTCGATCGGCGGGATCTCGCACCCCTCCGGGGAACGAGACCTGGCCTTTGTGCTGTTCGACCTCCTGGGTCCGTTGCAGCAGGATGAGGTGCGTCTGGTGGTCGCGCCACAGGAGCGGAACCAGCACCGCCGAGCGCACCAGCCCCTCGCTGGAGAGAACGGTGCGCTCACGCCGGGCGAGCGCGGCGCGCAGGCGCTGCGCCTCCGGTATGGCTTCGGCCCGTGTCACGAAGGGGAGATATACCATGGGCGGCGAAAGCGGTTCAAACCGCCGGGCGGCGACCGAAAATTTGTCTTGTGGCGCGGGCCTGCCTATGCTCACGGCATGGGAAAGCCGGCGCACCCCGGGTGGAGCTTTTGGATCCCCCTCGGCGGCCTGCTCCTGTGTGGGGCGCTCGTTCACCTCCCGACCCTCGGACATCCCTACCTCCCGGGCTGGGACGAGGCGATCCACGCCGCGGTGGCCGGGAACCTGGCTCGCCACCCGCTCATGCCGACCCTGCTCGAGGATCCGCTGCTGCCGGTCGACTACCGCAATTGGCAGGCCAACCACGTCTGGTTGCACATGCCGCCGCTCCCCTTCTGGCAGGCGGCGCTGTCGGTGGGTGCGCTGGGGCGGTCGGAGTTCGCCCTGCGCCTGCCCAGCCTGCTCCTGTTTCTGCTCACCCTCCTCCTCGTGGGCGTGCTCGGCCGGCGGCTGATCTCGCCGCGGGCGGGCCTGCTGGCCGCGGCGCTCCTCTTGTGCTCGCCGTTCGCCTGGCTGCTGGTCCAGGGTTTTGCCTTCGGCGATCTGACCGACATCGCGCTCGGGTTCTGGCTGCTCTTGTGTTTCTTCGCCCTCGAGCGCGCGCTGGCGGGGGAGGGTTGGCGCAAGTTCGCCCTGGCCGGCCTGTGCCAGGGCCTGGCGGTGCTCGCCAAGAGCGCCCTGGCCCTGGCGCCGCTGGGCGCACTCTTGCTGGTTTGGCTGCTTCCACGCCTGAGGTTCCGGCTGGACCGTAGGGTGCCGACCTCGGGACTGCTGGCGTATCTCGCCTTCGCGATCGTATTGCCTCTGGCCTGGGGCCTGTACACCCGCCTGCGCTGGCCCGTGGAAGCGGCCTTCGAGTTCCAGGCGGTGCTGGCCCACGTCACCACCTCCTACGAGGGGCACGGGCAACCCTGGGATGCGCTGTTCAACTCGCTCCTGGGAAACCTCTTTCTGCCGCTCTTCATCCTGCCGGCGCTGGCGGGGACGGCGCTGCTTTCCGTCCGGGCGCTGTCGCAACGTTCGACGCGGCAACTGCTGCTACCCCTGTGGATCCTGGGCACGCTGCTGCCGCTTTTGCTGGTCCAGACCAAGGTGCCGGCGGTGTTGTTCGGAGCCGCGCCCGCGCTGGCCATCGGGATGGGGGCGCTGCTGTCCGAGGGAACTCGCCGCGCGCCCCACCTGCTGCCGCTCGCCGTCATGGCCGGGTCGCTGACCTGGTTTTTTCTTGCCGAGCGGCTCGCCGGTGCGTTCGGGTTCCTTACGCCGATCGCGGCGGACTGGGCCCGCGACCCGAGTCTCCCGGGCCAGCTGGCGCTGTCCGGCGCCTTCGCCGGGGCCTTCTGGCTCGTGAAGCGAAGCGCGCGGGTGTGGCCGGCCCTCGCCCGGGGCGCTCTCGGGGATGGCCGGGTGGCGGGCGGGGTCGGGGTATTAATCGTGCTTTGCATGTTCCTGCTCGCGCTCGACGAGCACGCCCGCACCCGCATGGGGTTCGCCGCCATCGCCGACTACAACCCGGTGCGGGCCACCGCCCGGGCCATCGCCGGCGAGCCGGCGGCGGCGGTGCTCATCGAGGGGACGGGGAATGGCCGCCAGCGGCCGGATCTGGCGCTGACCTTCCTCCTGGGCGCCAGCGCCCAGCTAGTCCCGGCCCGGGAGCTGCCCCGGGCGGCGCGCCTGGCCGAGCCGCGGGGGCCGGCGCTGTTGCTCTCGCCGTTTCGACGAAACGCGCCCGAGGTGGCGCCGCCCGCGCCGGGGTCGGGGTGGTTCGTGTACCGGCTCTCGGACGGCTCACTGCCGCCGCTGGCGATCGAGCCGGAGGCGCCGCCCGCCCGCTCGCGCCTGCTTTCTTGCGCCATCGAACCCGTCCGGGTGCGCCGGGGCGCGGCGCTACAGGTGCTGCTACGCTGGCGGCTGGGCGAGGACGCGCGCGCTGTGCGGCTGCGGGCCTCCTTTTCACCGGTGGAGGGCGGCGAGGCGGAGCCGCCCTTTCCCCGCCCCGAGCACTTCCCCCGCGCCGGGCTCGGCACCACCCTGCACAAGCTGGCCCCGTCGGGCCTGTTGTGGGGCGAGCGCCCGCTCGGCACCGATCTCGTCGAGTGGAGCGAACTCCAGGCGGGCCGGGAGCTGGCCGACGGCTTCACGCTCTTCATGCCCCGGCACCTCGCACCGGGGCGCTACCGGCTGAGGCTCGACGCTGTGGAGGCCGGGCGCGAGCGACCCGTTCCGGGCGCGCGCCGCTGCCCACTGATCGAAGTGGAGTGAGAACTCCTAGCGCGAGAAGCTGATGGTGCCGTCGCCGGCGATGGGGATTTCGAAGTCGCCCATCACCATCAGGCCCTCCAGGCGGTAGGGGATGATCTGGCGCTTGATGAGATCCAGGATCTCCTTCGAGGCTGTGCCGGACTTGACCTCGGTGGAGATGTCGTAGCTGGCCTCGTGGTTGGCGGGGATGCGGTCTTCTACCGGCAGCTCGCCCTCCACCCAGGGCTTGCCCTCCAGGGTGATGCGGTACACCACCTTGTCGAGTTTCACCGAAAAGGAGTTCTCGTTCAGCACCGCCAGCTCGAAGGTGAACTTGGTCTCGTCCTTGCCGAAGCGTTGGGCGTAGGCCCCAGTCACCGTGAGCCGGGGGAGCTTTTGCAGCGGGATCATGCCCGAGTCGCCGGCCGACACGCTGAGCCCTCCCTCCGGGCCTTCCAGGTTGCACGTCTCGGCGAAGGTGTAGCGCAGCTGGCCGGCCTGGATGAAGGCCAGGATCTCCGGGGTGGTCTTGGGCCAGGGGAGCACCACCTCGGTGACCACCATCTGGCGCGTGGCCTGGCTCACCTCGCCCTGAGGCTGGAGGGAGCCGGAGAGCGGTTCCCGCTCGGCGATTTCGGCCTTCCAGGTGCAGGCCACCAGCCGGGCCGCCCGCGCGTCCTCGCCGATGAGCTCGAACTTGAAGCTCACCGTCATGCCCGAAAACTGCTGCGGTGAAAACTCCACCCCGCGAAATTCGAAGCGGGGCGGGGCGAAGCCGCTCGCGCTACGCGGAGTGTCCTGCGTGGCCTGCTTCGGCCCGGCGCAGCCCGAGAGCCACCCCAGGGTGCAGGCCACTCCGGCCAGAAACATCCAGCCGGCTCGATGCGTGCTCGACATGATCCCCTCCTGTGTCTGCTAGCGCAGCTTCCAGGCGTTGCCGTCCGGGAGCTCGAACTCGATGAGCCCCCGCTCGGGCGCGAAGTACTCGTCGTAGGAGTAGGTGTTGCCGCCGCCCACGATGCGCCGGTGCATCAGGTGGAAGGCCTCGATGTCGCCGGCCGGGACCGTGTGCGCGCCCTTGCCCAGGTTGGAAAACTCGTGAGTCTCGCTGCCGCCACCCTCGATGTCCGAGCTGGTGCTCCAGCTCTGGGGGATGCCGGAGCACTTGGGCTCGAGCGGGTAGGGGACCAGCACGATGGGCGTCAGGTAGCGGCGGTTCACCTGCTGGCTGTTCTCGATGACCTGCTCTCCCAGAAACAGCAGGCCCCGCTGGGGCTCCACCACGAACCAGCGGGTGGCGATGAGGATGCCGTTCTGGCGGATCTCCATCTTGAGCGCGTCGGTGCCGGTGAGGTACTCGGGATCGGCGGCATCCGCGATGCGGGCGGTGCCCGACAGGGTGGCCGCCCCCACCGTCACGTCGTAGTCCCAGGCCTTCCCCAGGGCGAAGCCCAGGTACGCCGCCGCGTCGCCCGCCGGTTCCTCGCAGTGGGAGCCGCTGCCGCCGCAGGCGGGGAGCAAAAAGAAGAGCGCCGCCCACATCGTCGTCATGCGCCACATGCCGCACCTCCGGCCGAAATCCTGGCGACCGCCCCTGGCTATACCATCTTTCTGGAGGCCTGCCAAGCACACCCGGCGCTGATGGTAGGGGTTGATTTTCGCACCCTCGCGGGGCGACACTCCGGCGCATGAGCCGCGCCACGTTCGTCCCCGGCGGATTCTTTCGCACCTGGTTGCGAGTGTTGGTCCGGCCCGGCGTCTGCTTCTCCCGGTTGGCGGACGAGCGCAGCACCGTCGCGCCCATGACGTTCGGGCTCTTGCTGTGCGGCTTGTTCTCCGCGGCGGCGGGGGCGCTCTCGGCGCTGGACGACCTGCGCCTTATGCAGGGCGCCTTCCACGCCCTGCGCACCTTCCTCTTCACCGGCGCCGCGGTGATGGTGGCGTTGCCGGCTGTGGCCTGGGTGGCCTCGGTCCTGCTGCACGGCTGGCTGCGGCTGCTCGGCCCGGGGCGGCGGCGGCCCCATTCGCGAACCCTGCACGTCACCTTCGCCGCGCTGGCGGCCGCGCTGCCGGCGCTGTGCGACTGGCCGGGCGAGCTCGTGGCCTGGCTGTGGATGGGTGTCATCCTGACCGTCGGGCTGGTGCGGACGCACGAGGTGGGCTTTTCCCGCGTGGTGCCCGGCGTGGTGCTGCTGCTTCTTATGCTGAACGCGCTCTCGCTCCCACGGCGGGGCGAGCGCCTGAGCGACGAGTCCATGACGCCGGCCATCCGTCAACACGAGCGCGTGCTGCTGGAGCGCCTGCCGCTTTTCGTCTCCGGCCCGCGCCGGGGGGACGTGGTGCTGGTGGGCGAACCCAAGGAGCCCGAGAAATTGCGCATCTTGCGAGTGGTGGCCCTGGCCGGGGACGAGGTGGCCGTCGAGGACGGGCGCCTGCGGTTGAACGGCGCGCTTGCCGGCGGGGAGGAGCTCCCCGGCGACTGCGAATACGCGGTGTCCACGGCGCACGGGGTGTTCGAGACCTGGCCGTGCCGGCGCGAGCGGGAGACGCTCGACGGGCGGAGCTATGCGGTGGTGTTCGACAGCGAGCGTGCCCGCGGCGACGGCTCGCCTCGCGAGATGAAGGCGCAGACGGTGCCGGAGGGGATGGTGTTCCTGCTGGGCGACAACCGCGACAACAGCCGCGACAGCCGCGCCTTCGGCCCGGTGCCGGCGCGCGCCGTGCTGGCCCGAGCCCGCTGCATCATCTGGCCCTCGAGTCCCGAGGGCCTGGTTCTCGGTCGCTGGCTGTCGCCGGTGCTGTAAAAAGGAGCGCCAGGTGATCCACTATCAGGAGCCGGTGTTCCGTCCCCCCAGCGAGGCGGACTCGCTGATCTTGCAGGCCACCTACGGCTGCACCCACAACCGTTGCGCCTTTTGCTCCATGTACCAGGGGAAGCGCTTCCGGGTGCGGCCGGAAGAGGAACTGTTTTCCGAGATCGACTGGGCCGGCCGGCACCTGCCCGGCGTGACCCGGGTGTTCCTGGCCGACGGCGACGCCTTCGCGCTCTCGCCGCGCCGCCTGATCCGCATCCTGGAGCGGCTCTACCAGCGCTTGCCCACTCTGGAGCGGGTGACCGCCTATGCCTCGCCGCAGAACTTCCGCGCGCGCAAGCTCGAGGACCTGCGCGCGGTGCGCGCGGCCGGGCTTCGCATGCTGTACCTCGGCCTGGAGTCGGGCGACGACGAGGTGCTGCGCCGCATCCAAAAGGGCGCCACCTGCGAGCGCATCGTGGAGGTGTGCCGGCGGGCGCAGGAGGCGGGCTTCGACCTCTCCATCACCGTGATCCTGGGGCTGGCCGGGCCGGCGGGCTCGGCGCGGCACGCCGAGAAGACCGCCGCCGCCCTCGACCGCATCCAGCCGCGCTACGCCTCGGCGCTCACCCTGATGCGCACGCCGCGCCAGCCTTCCTTCGAGGAGGTGGTCGGCGATCCCGCCTGGCGTGACCTCACCCCGGAGGAAGCCCTGGCCGAGTGCCGCGCGCTGGTGGCCGCCATGCAGGCGGACGGCGTCGAGTTCCGCTCCAACCACGCCTCCAACTACCTGGCGCTGAAGGGCCGCCTGCAGCGCGACAAGCCGACGCTCCTCGCCCTCATCGACCGGGTGCTGGCCGACCCCCGCTCGCCGCTGCGCCGGCCGGAGTTCTTGCGCGCCCTGTGACGGGTCGGGTCGCCTCTTTCAAGGTGCTCGAGGGAAAATGCTGCGTGCAACCGGGAAGCGGCATGGGCACGGCATGAATCGGGGCGTGGAGCCCGCTATTTGGCTGAAAGGGGCTGCGGTTATCGCTAGACCGCCGGGAAAACACCAAGTATTCTAAGTGGTTATCAGAATATCGAAAGACCTCGAAAAAAAATCACCGGTTTTAGGCGGGTGGGTGCCTCTTAAAGGTTGAAAGACGGCAGGACCTAACCGGCCAGGAGGAAACCATGGCGGAAACACCGTCGTTCAGCCCGCGCGAACACCAGGTCCTGGGACTCATCGCCCAGGGTTTGCGGACGCGGGAGATCTCGGCTCGGCTCGGGATCAGCGAGAGCACCGTCTGGACTCACCGTGAATCCATCGCGAAGAAGCTCGCGACGCACAGCCCGGCCGATCTC
>JAAZNF010000109.1 GCA_012798435.1 Myxococcales bacterium
CTCATAACCCGAAGGTCGCTGGTTCAAATCCAGCCCCCGCTATAGGAACCCTCCCGGGTCTCGGGAGGGTTTTTTTTGGGCACATCGAGATCGAACCGAGGGGTGAAACGGGGCGGGTGGCACCGAATGCGAGTCGAGAAATCCGATGCTCGATGGTCGCCCGGCCGTCTTCGGACACCTGGACGCGGGTGTTCCCAACGGGTCTCCCCAACATTGATCTTGTTTTTTCAATGAGCTCTGGTTGGGTGGCACCTGGGTATGGCACTCGACAACCGAAAAATTCCTCCCGATCTTGACTCTGTTCTTGATCGGTGGCTCTCTCGCTCGCTATGAGGTGCGCCGGATGGAATCCCGCCGCGAGATCAACCTTCCCCCGCCCACCGGCGTCGAGATCGCCACGGCGGTGAAGCTGGTGCGAGTGCTGCTGAAGACCGTACTCTCCCTGCTGGGGGTGGCGACCTTCCTGGTGCTGGAGTTCGGCACCCGCGTGGCGGACTCCTTCGGCGGAACCCCCCAGCAGGTCGCCTTCGCGCTCGTCATGCTGTGCTTCATCCCCTTGCTGGTGATCTACTTTCCGCTCTCATTATGGGCAACGGCCTGGGTCAAGCGGCGGCTCCAGCGCCGCGGCCGCTGAGACTCTTCTGCCAAACCCCGGGAACCCCCGGGGCCTGTCCCCAAGAAAAAACCTTCATTATCAACAGGGTTGTGGCAGATGAGGCTCGATCGTGTCCGAGCGCCAGGCCGGTCGTGGGTGCCGCTCTTGTACCAACCGCCCGCGGGGATTTACTATACAGGCATCTCGCGACCGACCCGGGAGGAAGACGTGAAAGAAGGGAAGAAGTCAAAGCCGAGAGCCATAGGATCTGCGCGTCTCTGGCTCATCGGGACACCATTTTTCTTCGCTATCCTCTTTTCCCTCCCGCCGCGAACGGCGAAGGCCGGTTGCGAGGATCTCCATTGCTGCTGGGACGTGAGGCCGCTCTCGCCCAAGATGAACCTCGCCGTGGCCCTGGTGGAGGTCAAAGAGCGCCAGCTGAACGGGGTCACCCTGGCGCTGCTGGACTCTTCGATATACTGCGAGGAAGATCTCGATTGTTCGGGAGTGACTTTCCCGCTGGAGGTGACGTTCTACAAGTCTGACTATCCCTGGGCGTGCGCCCGTTGTGAAGACCTCGACCCGGGCGACCGCATCATGGCCATGGTGGATGTCGTCGCGGCGGTCATCCTCCAGTACGCGCACTTGGATGGGGATGCGGGAGTGCAATGCTTCTGGAACACGGACGAAACAGTGGACGTGAATTTCGCGCTCCAACACGCCTTGCACCCGGCCTGTGTCTCGGCCTACGGCATCAATTACGGCCCTGTGTACGATTGCCACGGCGAGGCTACAGAAGGGTGCGCCACCGCCGGAACGGGGGAAGCGCTGTGGCCAATCCTCTTGTCGCCTTTCATAGTGGGCTTGAACCGCTGGCGCCGCGTCGCTCGCCGGGAGGCGGCGAACGGCTCGGGAAGATATCCGTTGCCTGGCTAGTGCTTGCGAGCATCGCTGCCCCTCGATACCATACCGGCTGAATCCTCCGGGAGGTCGGGCATGCAGAGCGAGGCGGAGCCGAAGGCGCGAGGTGTCTTTGCGAGGTTCGCTGTGCGTGCGCTGCCATTCTGTATGACTCCCGGGGGAACTCCAGGGGCCTGTCCCCATTATTTCCTCCATGGTTTCAGTTGGTTAATAACGTCTGCGGTTCGAGGCGCTCGTGGCCGTTGACATTCGTGCGGGCCGTTGGCAGCGTACCAGCCGGCCATCCCAGGAAACCAGGAGGATCCATGAAGCATGTTGAGCTTTCGGTGCAGGCCCAGGAACACGTCGGTGTGCTTTACTTCACCTGTCCTCCGGAGAACCGGCTGCACCCGGACCTGGTCCGGGAGGTCATGCAGGTCCTGGACGAGGTCGAGACCCGGGACGAGGTGGGCGCCCTGGTGTTCACCAGCCAGGACGCCAAGTTCTTCTCGACCGGCCTGGACCTGGTCTGGCTGATGGAGCACCAGGGCGATGCCGGCAAGGTCCGCGAGTACCTGCTCGCGGTCAACCACCTGTACCAGCGTTGCACCCTGTACCCCAAACCCACCGTGGCGGCGCTGAACGGGCACACCTTCGCCGCGGGTTTGTTCTGGGCCGCCCACCTGGACTTCCGTTTCATGCGTCAGGACCGGGGCTGGATCTGCCTGCCGGAGGTGGACATCAACATCCCGCTCCTGCCGGGGATGATCGCCATCTGCCAGGCCACCATGACACCCCAGGGCTTCCGCAGGCTCTACTACACCGGCGAGCGGCTGACCGGCCCGCAGGCCATGGAAATCGGGTTCGTGGAAGGGGTGTGCTCCGTGGACCAGCTGGTGCCGCACTGCGTTCAGTTTGCGGCCTCCCTCGCCAAGAAGCGGCCCCGCACCTACGCCGAGATGAAGCGACGCATCCGTGAGCCCATCGCCCGGCTCCTGGAGCACGAGGATCCCAAGCTGTTCGAGAGCACCCTGGCCATCGCCTCGGAGGGCGCAAAGTAACCCCCGGGGCAAAAGAGCCGGTCGATTTTCGTAGACGACCCCTGCCCCCCTCGGGGCCTGTCCCCATTGATTACCCATTGATTACGGCTGGTTATATCGGCCTGGCTGCCCAATGCCCAGGCTCGACATCTGACCGGGTGAATCATCCCTTGCGCGGCCCGCGGGCCGGTGGTATCCGTGTGCAATCCCGGGCATCCCGGACGCGAATTCGATCGGAGGTGGCGCATGTCTGAACAGAAGCGGGTGTACGAACGCATCCCGGTGGAGATCCCCTGCCGGCTGTTCATCCCCGAGGAGGGCAAGAAGCAGGGGCTGCGCTTCGAGGCCTTCTGCCACACCCAGAACCTGGGCCTGGGCGGGGTGTTTCTGGTCAGCACCTTCTTGCTGAAGCCGCGCGTGGAGCTGCGGATCGAGCTCAGCCTGCCTTCCGGGCCGCTCGAGATCCAGGCGCGCATCGCCCACGTCATCGGCCTCGAGAACTCCGAGTACCCCTCCGGCATGGGTGTCGAGTTCTTGAGCGTAGACAGCCGTGCCCGCGAAGTGCTGCTGCGGTACTTCACCCCGGAGCGGTACCAGAGCTTCTACGTCTCCATGACCAAGGAGTTTCCTCACCTCAGAAACGAGCTCGAGCAGACCGACGTGTCGCTTTTACTGAACCTGTGGGAAGAGTGGAAGATCCGCCAGGCCGGCGGGCCCTCCTCGCTCGAGGACGGCGCCCCCGGCCCCCTGACGCGCCGCCGGCGCTGAGCGGAAACCGCCCGGCGCTTCCGTCTATCGCCTCCGCCCCCGCTCGACTTGAAACCGGCGCCCGCGGGGGTATTCTGTGGGCGTCCCACAACCCTTTTCAGGAGGAGAAGACGATGAACCGCTTCGTCACCATGGCCGTTGTCGCGTGCGCCCTGCTCGGCGGGCTGCTCTGGGCCAGCCAGTCCACGGCACAGCTGCCCAGGGAAAACCCGACCCGGCTCGAAGCCCAGGACACGGATGAGGGAATCCTGGTGGCCAACAAGAAGTGCTCGACCAGCTCGGACTGCACCGGCAGCAAGTGCAGCAACGGCGAGTGCGGCCACTGCTCGACCAGCTCGGATTGCGCCTACGGCAATTGCAGCGGCGGCGACTGCGGCGCCTGCTCGACCAGCTCGGACTGCAAGGGCTGGGGAAAGTGCAGCAACGGCAAGTGCGGCTCCTGCTCGACCAGCTCCGACTGCGGCTCCTTCGGCTCCTGCTCCAGCGGCCGCTGCGAGAAGTCGCCGTACTGAGCGCCACTCATCCGTTCGTCGCACAGACCACGCTGAGTGCCGATCCATTTCGCTTCGCGATTCTCCTCACCCCTGACACCGAATCCCGAACCAACGGAACCAGCGGAACCAGCGGGGCCTGTCCCCAAGATATGCCGTTATAAAATAGGCTATTACAGCCTCCAGCCGGGTGCGCCCCTGCGTCACCCGTTCGCTATGCATATCGCTCGAGGAATCAGGAGGAGCGAATCTTGTCCGAGGATTTGAGCGCAAGAGAACGTAGAGGCAAAGGCGGGGAGGTTTCAGCGGAAGTTACGACCGGCGCCGGCGGATGGCGAGAAGCAGCAGGCCGAGGAGCGACAGCCCGGCCGGCGTCCCACCCGCGGTGGCGCAGCCGACGGGCTCGGGCTCCGGCTCTCCCCCGCCATCGTTGACGCCGCCCGTCCCATCCGGGAACAGCGGCACGTAGCACTCGGTCTCGCCACCCAGCACCACCTCGCACACCGAGGAGCCCTGGAGATAGCCCTGCTTGGTGGCGACCACCACGCGCTGGCCGGGTTTCACCCACAGCTCGTAGTTGCCGTCGGCGTCGGTGATGGTGTCGATCTCGTTGTCATCGGTGTACACGCGGGCGCCCGGGATGCCGGTGCCCGTCTTGTAGTTCAGCGGATCCGGGCTGCGAGTGAGATCCACGACCTTGCCGAAGAGCTTGCCCTGGGTCGAGGGATCGCCCGTGTCGCCACCACCCGTGTCGCCGCCACCGCCGGTGTCCCCACCGCCGGTGTCCCCACCGCCGTCGTCCCCGCCGCCGTCGTCCCCACCGCCGTCGTCCCCACCGCCATCGTCCCCGCCGCCGCCATCACCCGAGGCCACCAGGCCGATCGAGCACCACACCGAACCGCCCGCGGTGACGCTGCAGGTGCGAGAGGCGGTCTGGTAACCGGCGAGCGAGGCGGTCACGGTGTAGCTCCCGGCCCCGACCGAGAACGACCAGTAGGCGTCGCCCGCGCCGGCGGTGGCCGAGCCGCCGCCCGAGATGCTCACGGTGGCGCCGGGGAGCCGGCGGCTCATGTCCGCCGTGCCCACGCCCACGTCCTGGAACACCACGCCCTGGATGGTGGCGTCTCCGCCGCCGCCGCCGCCATCGTCACCACCACCACCGCCACCGCCGTCACCGCCGGCGAAATTCGCCAGGGCATCGGCGTTGCCGTTGAAGAGGTCGAGGTCCACGTTGCCGGAGATACCGGGCACGGTGCCCTTGTCGCTAGTCTGGAAGAACGTCCAGCGGGTCCAGGTATCCGGGATGTTCGGGCAGGTGGGGCCCCACTGGGCGATCCACAGCGCGTTGTCTCCGAAGCTGCGATCGTTGACGATGTCCACCCAGAAGTAATACCCGACGTAGATCATGGGCTTCTTGCCCGTGCCCGCCTCCACCCGGTCCACGAAGGTTCGGATCTTGCTCGCCACGGTGGCCTTGGAGTACCCCGAATACAGGCTCTCGTCCTCGATGTCGATGGTCACCGGGAGATCCCCGGCGCCGAGCCGGCCCACCATCTCGACGACCTGGTCGGCCTGCGCCGCCGCGTCCTTGTTGGGCCGGAAGAAGTGATACGACCCGCGGACCAACCCGACCCGCCGCGCCTCGGACCAGTTGCGCGCGAACTGGGGATCGCGGAAGAAGCCGTCGCTGGTGCGGATGATGGCGAACTTGATCCCGGAGGAGGCGACGCGGTCCCAGTTGATGGTGCCCTGCCAGTAGGAGACGTCGATGCCGTTTACCGTGGCGCCGTCGGCGCACACGCGCACCTCCTGGAGGATTTCGGCGAAATCCCGCCCCGAACCCTCCGTCATGTCGCGCTGATTCATGCAGCCGGCGAGTGCCATGACCGCCAAAGCCAGGGTCAGAAGCTTCCAGGTCGTCCGGGAGTTGGTCATTTGAGACCTCCGGGTTCAGTTCCGCTGAACAAATAAAGCAACGACTGTGCCAGCCCGCCGCGAGGGATGACATGTTTATAATATTGATATTGTTGTATTATTTTAATCTGAAAATCCCGCCAGCAGAGTCGCAAACGGCAAATTGCGACTAATTGTCTCAGTTGATTTTCGCCAATGCCGGGCTCACAATTCGTGAATTTTTCATTTTTTTCAATTCGTTATCCTTTTGTTTCCGTTTTGCATGGGTATGGTATCCAGAGTTTCCACTTGCCACGAGAGCTTATCGCGGTTACCCTGTTTCCTGGGGGCGGACAGAAAGCGAGGAACCAGATGCTCGAAGTAAAGGACACCGCCCGGAAAAGGCTCTCCCAATATCTCAAGGACGAGAAGGCGGATTCCGCCTTTCGGGTCTATCTCGCCTTTGGTTGAGGAGGGCCCTCACTGGGCCTGGCTCTGGATGAGCCAAAAGACGACGACGAGAGCTTCGAGTTCGACGGGCTGCGTTTCGTGGTGGAGAAGAGCCTGATGGAGAAGGCTGGCGACATCACCATCGACTACGCGGAGTCCGGCTGGCAGGCCGGCCTGTCCATCACGTCCAGGAACTCCCTGAAATCCTCGGGAGGTTCCTCCGACTGCGGGAGCTGCTGCTCCTGAAGTAGCAGGGGTCTTCTCTCCAAATACCGACAAGAAAGTCGCCTCCTGTGGTAGAATCGGGTCGATTCGAACCACGGGAGGTATCCATGTCCATTCGCTGGGCACCCCTGATCCTTGCCTGTTCTTGCCTTCCGCTCTTCTTCTTCGCCACGCTCGAAGGCTGTAGCTCGAGCAAGACCACCCCAGGCGTGGAAAACTGCGCAAACCGCATCGACGACGACGGGGACGGCGTGGTGGACTGCATCGACTCCGACTGCCGCGCAAATGCCCTGTGCCAGGGCAACACCGAGATCTGCGGCGACGGGCTCGACAACGACCTGGACTCCAAGGTGGACTGCCTGGACACCGACTGCCAGTCCCAACCCGCCTGCTCCGAGGTCTGCGGGAACGGCGTCGATGACAACGGCGACACGCTGAAGGACTGCGACGATCCCTTGTGCCGCGGCAAGGACCCTGCCTGCGGCGAGGTGTGCGGCGACGGCACGGACAACGATGGCGACGACCTGATCGACTGCAAGGATCCCGACTGCGCGGACGTGATCCCGCCCTGCGGCGCCGGGCCCGGCCCGGACGGAACCATGTGCGCCTACGGCGGCGTCGAGCCCCACGTATGCGCCTGCGCCGACGGCAAGGACAACGACGGCGACGACACCGTGGACGGCGCCGACCTCCACTGCTTCGGGCCGTTCGACGACGACGAGGGGAGCTACGCCACCGGCATCCCCGGCGACAACAAGGGCTCGCATGGCGACGTGGAGTGCCCTTTCGACGGCAACAGCGGCATCGGCAACGACGATGTGTGCTGCAACCCCTCCGACCCCACCCAGAACGTCACCCCCAACGGCTGCGACAACCTCGGCTGCTGCGAGGTGGACATCAACGGGAACACCACCGGCGAGCACGTCTCCGTCCGCGACACCTGCGTCTTCGCGCCCGCCTGCGGCAGCGCGGGGAAACACGGCTGCGCCTGTGCGGCGGACGGCGACTGCGACAACGGCCAGTATTGCCTGAAGGACGACGACAGCGGCGCCGGCTTCTGCTCCACCTGCGCGCCCTGCGTCTCCAACCAGGCCTGTGAGAATCCCTGCGACTGCGGCGAGCAGTGTTTCGGCGGTTTCCGGCAGCCCGACAGTCTGTGTTTGCCGGGTGGCGTCTGCCCAGCCGGCGTGACCCCGTGCCCGAATGGAGACGCGGACTGCGACACGGCGGCCAACGAGAAATGCCAGAGCGGCTGCTGCCGGCCGGTGTGCGGCGAGGGGGTGGTGCCGTGCCAGACCAGCGCTGATTGCCCCACCGACGTGCCATACTTCTGCATCACCGGCTGCTGCATCGAGGTGCCGCTGTAAGCCGAAGCGGATTGCGCCTCCCCTCCGCCGCGGTGAGCGCTTGCCTTGCCCCATCCCGGACGATGTGCTAACCATGACCTCGGAAAACGGGGAGAGAATCCATGTCATATCGGTGGATGCTCGCGTTCTGGTTGAGCCTGTGCCTGGTGTCACCCGCCTTGGCCGAGGAGGGCGAGGAGGAAGACGGTGCCGCGGTGGGCGAGCCCGCGCCTTCGGGAAACACAGCGCCTCCAGCGGTGACCGAGAGCCCGATCCCGGTACCGGCGGAGGATGAAGCGGCACAAGCGCAGGAACGGGTGTGGCCCTACCAGGAGCCGATTTTCGCCCTGGCGGGCATCCCCCAGACCCGGGTGCGGCTCCACGGCGGCTTCGGCGCAAGCCCCGACGCGAGCTCGCTCGGCTTCGTGCTGGAGGGTGAGGTTCGCCTGGGACGCTTCGGGATCGTGCTGCGGCTTCCGAGCGGGCTTTCCTGGTCCGACGGGGTGGGCGCGAGCTACACCGTGGGCGATGTCCAGCTCGGGGCGCGTTTCCTGGTTCACGAGGAGCCCGGCGATCGCAAGCACCTGAGCGTGGGGCTCGACCTGATCGCCCCCACCTCGCGCATCGGCGAGGAAAAGCAGCTCGCCGCCGTGCAGGCCGGAGCCATCCAGGACGACAGCAACTTTGGCCGGCGCTACCTGGTGGCCCAGAAGCCCATGCTCGACATGGGCCTCATCCCGCGCCTCAACCTGGGGCTGGTGCCCTACGTGACCTTCGGCCAGAACCTGGGGCGGGTGAGCCTGCAGACCGACCTGGGCTGCCTCATCCTGATCGCGGACAACGTCGATGAGAGCATCTACGGCACCGACCGCCGGGCGGGGTTCGTGCTCTTCTACGATCTGGCCGCCCCGGTGGCCATCACCGAGAGCCTCTCCATCGTGTCGGAGTTCAACGCCCTGGTGGCCCTGGACGGGCTTACCGGCACCGGCTTCGCCATCACCCTCGGGCCGCGCTACAGCACAGGCTCCTTCTCGGCGGCGCTGGGGGTGCAGCTCCCGCTGGGGGTGGACAACCAGCCGCCCGACGACGACAAGAGGATCGGCCGCTTCGACAGCGCCATCGTGGTGCGGCACCAGATCGCCGCGGTCCTCGACCTCTCTTATCGCTTTTAGGCGAGCCATTGAAAGCCGTGGGGCGATCTGGTACACCAGCCGGGTGAACTTCCGGGAGATCCGATGACCCTGCACGCCAGCACCGAGCTGCGCCAAGTCCTGGCCGAGGCCGAGGACATCGCCCGCCAGACCAGCCAGCGCTTCACCACCGCCCACCTGCTGCTCGCCCTGTTCACCGTGCCCAACCGGGCCGAGATCCTGCTCAAGGAAAAGAAGATCGACGAGGACGCCATCCTGGCGCTGGTGCACACCGTGGAGGACGAGCCGGCGAGCCTGGTGCGCCTGGTGCAGCACAAGGCGCGCCAGCTGGCCTCGGGCTGCGGCGCCGAGGCGGTGGACTGCCTGCACCTGCTCATCGCCATGTGCGGCGCGCGGGACTCGCTGGCCTACGATCTCCTGCGCCGCACCGGCCTGGTCATCCCCGCCTTCCGCAACACCGCGCTCTCCTACGTCACCGGCCGCCTGCCCCGGCGGCTGGCCTTCAAGCCGCGCGACGGCAAGCAAGCCCGGGCCGGCGAGCGCGCCCCCGCCGCCGCCATCGCCTCTGCCGGCCCCGCCCCGGCGGGGAGGCTGCAGACCGAGGCCCCCTCTCTCCCCGGCCGCGAGGCGGTCGAGGTGGAGGACCCGGCCGACGAGGCGGCGCAGGAGGAGATCGACCAGGCCAGCCTGCCCCCGCCCGACAGCCCCGCCGCCGCCTGGGAACTGGCGCCCGAGGAGTTCCCCATGCTGTCCCGGCTGGGGCGCAACCTCACCGCCCAGGCCGCCCAGGGCCGCATCGATCCGCTGATTGGCCGCGAGCGGGAGATCGAGGAGGTGATCGACACCCTGCTCAAGCGGCGCGCCAACAACCCGCTTCTGGTGGGTGAGCCCGGGGTGGGCAAGACCGCCATCGTCGAGGGCCTGGCCTGCGGCATCGTGCAGGACGCCCCCGGGGCGCGCGCGCTGGGCCGGCCTCGCATCATCGAGCTCGACGTGTCGGCGCTGCTGGCCGGCACCCAGCTGCGCGGCGCCTTCTCCGAGAAGCTCGGCAAGATCCGCGAGGAGGTGGGACGGGCCCGGGGTAAGGTGATCGTGTTCTTCGATGAGCTGCACACCCTGATCGGCGCCGGCTCCACCGGGGACGGCCCGCAGGACGCGGCCAACGAGCTCAAGTCGGCGCTGGCCCGTGGCGAGTTCCCCTGCATCGGGGCCACCACCCACGACGAATACCGGCGCCACGTCCAGAACGACCCCGCCTTCGCGCGGCGCTTCCACGTCATCCAGGTGCCCGAGCCCTCGGCGGCGCAGACGCTGCAGATCCTGGAGGGGCTGGCCGAGGAGTACGCGCGCCACCACGGGGTGTCCTACGACCGGGAGGCCCTGCAGGCCGCGGTGCGGTTGGCCTCGCGCTACCTGCCAGAGCGCTGCCTGCCCGACAAGGCCATCGCGCTCATCGATCGGGCCGGCTCCCGCGCCCGCCGCTCGGAGAAGTCGCGGGTGGACGTCGAGGCGGTGGCCCGGGTGGTGTCGGCCTCGGCCGGCATCCCGGTGGAGCGCCTGCTCATGACCGACGCCGAGCGGCTGCTGAACATGGAGCGCATCCTGTCCATGCAGCTCATCGGCCACACTCCGGTGGTGCGCGCCATCGCCCGGGTCATCCGGCGCAACTACGCCGGCTTCTCCAACCGGCGCCCCATCGGCTCGTTCCTGTTCCTCGGGCCTACCGGGGTGGGCAAGACCGAGTGCGCGCGGGTGCTGGCGCAGTTCCTCTTCGGCAGCCGGGAGTCGTTCGTCTCCATCGACATGAGCGAGTACGGCGAGCCGCACAGCCTGTCCCGCCTGGTGGGCTCGCCCCCGGGCTACGTGGGCCACGACGAGGGCGGCCAGCTCACCGAGGCGGTGCGGCGGCGGCCCTACACACTGATCCTGTTCGACGAGGTGGAGAAGGCCCACCCCGAGGTGCAGCTCCTGCTGCTGCAACTCCTCGACGAGGGCCGCCTCACCGATGGCAAGGGCCGCACCGTGGACTTCACCAACACGGTGATCGTGCTGACCTCCAACCTGGGTTGCGAGGCGCTGGGCCGGCCGCCGGAGGGGCGCATCGGCTTTGGCGCCAAGGGTGACGCGGGGCGCGCGCCGGAGTTCGATCCCGCCCCGGCGGCGCTGGAGACGGCCCGGCGCGCCTTCCCGCCCGAGCTGTGGGGGCGCCTGGACGAGCACCTGTTCTTCCGGCCGCTCGTGGCGGAGGACCTGGCCGCCATCGCCACCTTGCTATTGCGCGAGAGCTCCACCCGGCTCCAGGAAGACCGCGCCATCCGCCTGGAGGCGGGCCCGGAGGTGGCCGCCTTCCTGGCGCGGGAGGGCTGCCCCGATCTCACCCTGGGCGCCCGGCCGTTGCGGGCCGCGCTGCGCCGGCTGGTCGAGGAACCGGTGGCCGAGGCCATCCTGGCCGGACGGTTCGTCTCGGGCGACGTGGTGCGCATCGCGACGGGGCCGCAGGGGTTGCGTTTCGACAAGGGCGAAACCCGGAGCCGAGCCTCATGACCCAACCTGGCGCGGATCCCTATCGCGGCGTGGTCGGCGCGAGCCGCGTGCTGGTGGTCGACGACGAGCCGGTGATGCTGGACACGCTGGTGCTGGCCCTGGCCGGGGAGTTCGCCGTGGCGGGCGCGGCCACCGCCGAGGAGGCCCTGCCCATCCTGCGCGACCATTCGCCCGAGGTCCTGCTGCTGGACAAGAACCTGCCGGGCATGAGCGGGCTGGAGCTTCTGCGCATCGTGCGGCGCGACTGGCCGCACATCGAGGTGATCATCATCACCGCCTACGCCTCGCTGGAGAGCGCGGTCGAGGCGCTGCGCCTGGGGGCCTGCGATTACCTCATCAAGCCCCTGCCCCACATCTCGGTGGTGGAGGAGAAGGTCCGCTGGGCCCGCGAGCGCCGCCGCCTGCTGCACGAGCGTTACGAGATGGCCAACCAGCTGCTCTCCGCCAACGAGGAGCTGCGCCAGGCGCTGGAGCTGGCGAAGCGCAGCGAGGCGCTGTACCGCGGGCTGTTCGACGCCGTGTCCGACATGGTGTTCGTGAACCCGATCTCGCCCGAACGGGCCGTCGGCTGTTTCGTCGAGGTCAACCGGGCCGCCTGCGAGACGCTGGGGTATTCCCGTGAGGAGCTGCTGCAGAAGACCGTGCTGGACGTGTTGGCCCCGCGCGAGGCGGCCGCCCTGCCGGGGATGATGGAGCTTCTGGCTCGCGAGCCCAAGGTGCTATACGAGACCGAGGTGGTGACGCGGAACGGGCAGGGAGTCCCGGTGGAGGTGCACTCGCACCTCGTCGAGATCGGAAGCCAGCGCCTGCTGCTGTCGGTGGCGCGCAACATCCGCGACCACGTGCTGGTGGAAATCGAGCGGCCCGGCGAGCCCGGCTGAGGGCGGGGCCGACGGAGGGAGGAGGTCATGACCGACGCCATCCAGTTCACCTCCAACGTGACCGATCACTGCACCAACACCGGCTTCCAGTTCGAGTTCCACTGCGACCGTTGCCACTCGGGGTACAAGACCCGTTTCTCCACCTTCGTCGCCGGCGCGGCCGCCTCGGTGCTGGGCGCCGCCTCGGACCTGTTCGGGGGCATCTTCGGCAAGGCGCGCCAGGTGAGCGAGCACGCCCGCTCGGCCACCTGGCACCAGGCCCGCGACAAGGCCTTCGCCCAGGCGGTGGAGGAGGTGAAGCCCTCCTTCATCCAGTGCCCGCGCTGCAACGCCTGGGTGTGCCGTGAGCGCTGCTGGTCGCAGAAGAAGGGCCTGTGCAAGACCTGCGCCCCCGACCTCGGGGTGGAGATGGCCGCGGCCCAGGCCAGCAAGTCCGTCGAGGAGGTGTGGGCCCACGCCGCCATGGCCGAGGAGGACAAGAAGCTCCACCGCGAGGCCTGGCGCGAGGGGATCGTAGCGAGCTGCCCCAAATGCGAGAAGCCCCTGGCCAGCAACGCCAAGTTCTGCCCCGAGTGCGGCTTCGCCCTGAAGAAGAAAGACGAGTGCCCCGGCTGCGGCGCCAAGCTCTCCCCCGGCGCCAAGTTCTGCCCCGAGTGCGGGCACAAGCTCGTCTGACCAGGGCCTTTCGCGGGAGGTCCGCATGGTCGATCTCAAGAAGCTCAAGTTCATCACCCAGAAGGACGACAAGGAGGGCGCGCCCGGTCCCCGCCCACCGCAGGCCGCCGCCGAGGACGTGTCGGTCACCCGCAAGGTGGACGAGGTAATCGCCCAGGCGCTGGCGGCTGGCGCCTCGGAGATCCACTTCGAGGCCTCTCCCGAGCGCACCCGGGTGCGCATCCGGGTCGGCAACCAGCTCCAGGAGCAGGGGGCGCTGGAGAGCCGTCTGCACGCCAACGTCATCAACCGCATCAAGGTGCTGGGGGGCATGGACATCACCCGGCGCGGCATCGCCCAGAAGGGCTACTTCAAGGTGGACCTGGAGGACCGCAAGGTGGACATGGCGGCGGTCATCATCCCCACCCCGATCGGGGAGAAGGCCTACGTCCGGATCCACTACACCCAGGCGCTGCAGTTCTCGCTGGACCAGCTCGGCATGTACCCCCAGATCCTGGCCGGCTTCAAGAAGGCGCTGGAGCGGCCCAACGGCCTGATCCTGATCGCCGGGCCGCCGGGCTCGGGCCGCACCACCACCGCCTACACCTGCCTGCAGCACCTCAACGCCCCCGAAAAGAACATGGCCTCCTTCGAGACCACCATCCGCTACCAGGTGCCGGGGGTGATCCAGGGCAAGCCCGATGAGCGCTTCAACTTCGGCTTCATCGACGGCCTGCGCGCCATGCTGGACCAGGAGCCGGACGTGCTGTACGTCGGCGATCTCAACAACGATCAGGCGGCGCGCATGACGCTGGGGGCGGCCTTCGGAAAGCGCATCGTGATCGGGCGCATCAACGCCGGCAGCGGCGCCACCGCCCTGCTGGCCCTGCTGGACATGGGCATGCCCGGCTTCCTGGTGGCCTCGGGCGTCATCGCGGTGCTCACCCAGCGGCTGGTGCGCCGATTGTGCGAGCGCTGCCGCCAACCCTACGCCCCCACCGAGCTGGTGCTCGGCGAGCTGGGGATCAAGCCCAAGCCGGGGCTCTCCTTCTTCTCCGCCAAGGGCTGCGAGGCCTGCGGCGGCACGGGCTTCTCGGGCTACCTGGGTCTGTTCGAGCTCTTCGTCCCCAACGAGAAGGTCCAGGAGAAACTCATCGCCCGCGCCCCGGCCCGCGAGATCCAGGAGGCCGCCGCCGAGACCGGCCTGGTGCCGCTGCGCCACGACGGCATCCGCAAGGTGAGCCAGGGGCTCACCACGCTGGAGGAAGTCCTGGCGCGCCTGTGAGGACGCGTTCCTTTCGCGCGAACGCGAAGATTTGTTGTCTTTGAGCGCCTGGCGGCGCTGCCGATAGAGCAAGCGCGGTCAGGCGCGGGCGGGGGGTCAGGTCGCCCGCTTGGCCTCGGCGGGGCAGTTGGCGTGCTGGAGCAGGATCTGGCGCAGGTGGGGCGTGCGCCGCACCATGGGCTGGGATAGCAGGTGGCGGATGACCGGCGGCGGGGTTCCGGGGAAGCGGGCCAGGTTCTGCACCAGCAGCGTCGAGGCGTAGGTGCGCCGGCACAGGAGCGCGGTGGTCTTGCCGTCGAACTGGAGGCCCAAGAGCATGGGCAGGCAGCGGCCCTCGGTGGTGAAGATCAGCGCGGCGCACTCCTCTCCGCCCACCTGGAGGAAGCGCCGGCGCAGCGCGTCCCGGGCGGCGCGCTTGGCCCGCTCGTTGACCTCCCGGCTCACCGCGACCTTGAAGAGCTGGAGGAGGTTGCTGTTCTGGAATAGCTTGCGCAGCACGCTCTCGGGCGTCTGGACGTTTCGCAGCAGCAGGCGGCGCACCGCCTCGTCGTGCAGGAAGGCGCTACGGGCGGCCAGCGCCTCCAGGCCCACCGGGTTGAGGTGGTGCTCGGCGATGAGCCGCGCGTGGGGCAGACCGACCAGCGCGTTCTCCAGCACCAGCCGGATCACCCGCGGATCCGGATCCAGGCACAGCGCCGCGAGCAGCGCCCCCTCCGCGTGCCGGGCGGCGGCCATGCGCGCGTCCGGGGGCAGCGGGTGGAGGTCGCGCTCGAAGATGCGCCGGTAGTTGATCCCCAGGCCGCCGGCGGCCCCGACCGAACCGCCGCCCTCGCACTCGCTCTCGCCGCCCGCGCCGTGGTCGTCCGTGTCTATCATGAGCGACATCATAGACTCGGATCCACTCCGCCGCAAAAAATGCCCGCGCATGGTGCCGAAATCGCTTCGGCCGCGGGGCCCGTGCGGATACAATGCCACGCATGACGGCCCGGCCGAAATTGCTGGTGATCGCCGGGCCCACCGCCTGCGGCAAGACCCGCCTGGCGGTGGCCCTGGCGCGCGCCTTCGGCGGCGAGATCGTCTCGGCCGACTCGCGTCAGGCGTACCGCGCGCTCGACCTGTGCGCGGGCAAGGATCTCGAAGAGTACCGCACCGGTGGCCCGGTGGTCCCCGTGCACCTCGTCGACGTGGCCGAGCTCTCCGAGGAGTTCTCGCTGTTCGACTTCGTGCGCGGCTTTGCGCGCGCCTTTTGGGACATCTGCGCCCACGGGCGTCTGCCCATCCTGTGCGGCGGGACCGGCCTGTACCTGGAGGCGGTGCTGCGCGGCTACCGGCTGGCCGAGGCGGCCCCGGACGATTCACTTCGCGCGGAGCTTTCGCAGCTCAGCGCCGAGGAGCTCAAGGAGCGCCTGCGCGCCGAGAAGCCGCGCCTGCACAACGTAAGCGACTTCGGCAGCCGCGAGCGCACCATCCGCGCCATCGAGATCGCCGTGGCCGCCCGCACCCGGCCGGCGCTGGAACTCCCCGCCTTCGAGCCGCTGGTGATCGGCGTGAGCCTGCCCCGGCCCGCGCGCAAGCTCCGCATCCGCGAGCGGTTGCGAGCGCGGCTCGCCGCCGGCATGCTCGAGGAGGTGCGCCGCCTGCTCGACGCCGGCGTGACCCACCCGCGCCTCGAGGAGCTGGGGCTGGAGTGCCGCTTCATCTCGCGATTCCTTCGCGGCGAGATCCCCTCCCAAGACGAGCTCGAGGAGCGCTTGAGTCGCGAGATCTATCTCTTCTCCAAGCGCCAGGAGGCCTGGCTGCGGCGCTGGGAGCGCGCCGGTATGCAGATCCACTGGCTCGAAGGTCCGGACGTCGAGCGGGCCAGCGCCGTGGTCCGCGAAGTGTTGGGGGCTCGGCCGCCGGGAGGGGAATCGTGAGCTTCTTCGAAGACGGCGCCACGCGCCGTGGCGCCTGGCGCACCCCCGCGCCGGCGCTGCCCATGTCGCAAGAAGAGATGGAGGCGCTGGGGTACGCCGAGTGCGACGTGGTGCTGGTCACCGGCGACGCCTACGTGGATCACCCCAGTTTCGGCGTGGCGGTGATCGGGCGCGTGTTGGAGGCCGCGGGGTATCGGGTGGGGATCGTCGCCCAGCCCGACTGGCGCTCGGCCGCCGACTTCGGGCGGCTCGGGCGCCCCCGGCTCTTCTTTGGCGTCAGCGGCGGCAACCTGGACTCCATGGTCAACCGCACCACCGCCGACCGGAAGATCCGCACCGACGACGCCTACTCCCCGGACGGCCAGGCCCTGCGCCGTCCCGAGCGCGCCGCCATCGTGTACGCCCAGCGCTGCCGCGAGGCCTTCCCCGGCGTGCCGGTCATCATGGGCGGCATCGAGGCCAGCTTGCGGCGCTTCGCCCACTACGATTACTGGTCGGAGCGCGTCCGGCGCGCCATCCTGCTCGACGCCAAGGCGGATCTCTTGCTCTTCGGCAACGCCGAGCGGGCGGTGCTGGAGGTGGCGCGGCGGCTCGCCGCCGGGGAGGCGGTGCAGAACCTGCAGGACGTCCGCGGCAGCGCCCTCAGCCTGCCGCGAGGCCATGCGCGGGCGGATGCGGCCCTGCGCTTGCCCTCCTTCGAGGAATGCGCGCGCGACCCGGCGGCCTTCGCCCGCGCCACCCGCCTCGCCGCGCGCGAGAGCCACGCGTTGCGCGACATCTCCCTGGTGCAGGCGCACGGCGACCGCGAGGTCCTGGCGAACCCGCCGGCCTTGCCGCTTACGGAGTCGGAGCTGGACGAGGTGGCCGAGCTCCCCTACTCGCGCCGCCCGCACCCGGCCTACGCCGGCCATCGCATCCCCGCCTGGGAGACGGTGCGCCACTCGGTGATCATCCTGCGCGGGTGCTTCGGCGGCTGCAGCTTCTGCTCGCTGTGGGCGCACGAGGGCCGCGTGGTCCAGAGCCGCTCCGTCGCGTCCGTGCTGCGCGAGCTCGAGCGTATCCGCGACGGCGGCGATTTCACCGGGACCATCTCGGACCTGGGTGGCCCCACCGCCAACATGTACCGCATGGGCTGCCGTGACCTCGCGCGCGACCGCGAGTGCCGCCGCCTCTCCTGCCTGTATCCCAAGATCTGCCCCAACCTCAACACCGACCACGGCCCGCTGCTCGAGCTCTACCGCCGCGCCCGCGCCGTCCCGGGCGTGCGCCGGGTGCTCATCGGCTCCGGGGTGCGTCACGACCTGGCGCTGTGCTCGTCCGAGTACGTGCGGGAGCTGTGCGCCCACCACGTCGGCGGCCACCTCAAGATCGCCCCCGAGCACGTGTGCGCGGGCCCGCTCGCGTGCATGCAGAAGCCCGGCGTCGAGCTCTTCGAGCGCTTCTGCGAGGTGTTCGCGCGCTTCTCGCGCGAGGCCGGGAAGGAGCAGTACCTCGTGCCCTACCTCATCGCGGCGCATCCCGGCACCACCGACCACGACATGCTGGAGCTGGCGCTGTGGCTGAAGGCGCACCATTTTCGGCCCGACCAGGTGCAGACCTTCCTGCCCTCGCCCATGACCGTCGCCACCGCCATGTACGCCACCGGGCGAAATCCCCTGCGCGAGGATCTGCCGCCGGTCGAGGTGCCCCGCGGGCTGCGCGCGCGCCGGCTGCACAAGGCCTTCATCCGCTACCACGACCGGGCCCACTGGCCGCTGCTGCGTGAGGCGCTGCGCCGCCTGGGACGGAGCGACCTCATCGGCACCGGGCGCGCGGCCCTGGTGCCTCCCGCCGCGGAATCGTCCGCCCCCGGCACGCCCCGCCGCAGCCCCGGCCGCGGGCGAGCGAGCGGCCTTGCCCGGCGCAAGGCCCGTCCGCGCCGCCCCGCTTGAAGCGCTCCGCTTTGCCGTGCTACCGTCCGCCCACCTGAACCCGCGGAGGACGAAGCATGGACGAAAAGCCCCAGTCGAGCGGCAAGCTGCTCCCCGAGAACGCCTACCGCAAGCTCCAGCCCGGCGAGGTCTACCGCCCCATCGTGCCCGCCGAGGACCGCCGTGCGGAGGTGACCCGCTGGTCCATCGGCATGGGCCTGCTCATGGTGGTGATCTTCACCGCCGCCTGCGTGTACATGGCGCTGCGGGCCGGCAACGCCATCGAGGCCTCCATCCCCATCGCCATCCTGGCCATCTTCTTCGGGCGGGCCCGCTCGCCGGCATCCACCATCCTGGAGAACGTCATGGTCCAGAGCGTGGGCCAGGCCGCCGGGGTGGTGGCCGCCGGGGCCTCCTTCGTCATCCCGGCCATCTACATCAACGACAAGGTGGGCGCCGCGCAGACGGGCCTGCTCCACGCCGCCTGGTGGCAGATCGCCCTGGCCTGCTTCATCGGCGGGGTGCTGGGCACGGTGCTGATCATCCCCATCCGGCGCTACTTCGTCAAAGACCAGCACGGCGAGCTCCCCTTCCCCGAGGCCACCGCCATCAACGAGATCCTGGTGACCGGCGAGAGCCAGGGCACCGGGGCGGGGAAGATCCTGCTCATCGCCTTCGCCCTGGGCGCGCTGTTCGACTTCTCGGTCGAGGCGCTCTCCTTGTGGAACGCCAACCTGACCTCGGCCGCGCTCCCCTTCGGTATGGGCGAGGCGCTCTCGGGGGTCCGGCTGGAGCTTCAGATCAGCGCGCTGGCCTCTCTGTTCGGGCTCGGCTACATCATCGGGCTCAAGTACTCGGCCATCATCGCCGCCGGCTCGGTGCTCTCGTGCCTGGTGCTGGTGCCTCTGGTGTACCTCATCGGCCGGGACGCCGGCCCGCTCTCCTACGCTGGCGGGAGCTGGCCGATCGGAGACATGAGCGCCACGGGCATCTTCAAGAACCTGGTGAAACCCATGGGCATCGGGGCCATCGCCGTCTCGGGGCTCATCGGCATCCTGCGCATGGGAAAGATCGTGGCCGGCTCGGTGTCGCTGGGATTCAAGGGGTTCTCCAAGAAGGCGCAGGCCGCCGCGGCCCCGGAGCGCACCCAGCACGACCTCTCGCCGCGCACCGTGGTGCTGATCGAGCTCGGCTCCATGCTGGCCATGGGGGCGCTGTTCGTGGTGGTGGCGTTGCTGTCGTCGCCGGGACCGGGCGAGGAGCCCTACAGCGTGGGCCAATGCCTGCTGTTCGGCGTGGTGGGCATGCTGGCGGGCTTTTTGCTCTCCTTTCTGTTCACCCCGGTGGCCGCCCAGGCCATCGCCATCGTGGGCACCAACCCGGTGTCGGGCATGACGCTCATCACCATCGTGTTGGCCATCGGGGCCATGCTGATGGTGGGCCTGCGCGGTACGGCCGGCATGGTGATCGCCCTCATCATCGGCACCGCGGTGTGCACCGCGCTCTCCACCTCGGGGGCACTGATTACCGACTTCAAGATCGGCTACTGGATCGGCTCCACCCCGCGCAACCAGCAGCGCTACAAGTTCCTCGGAATGGCGGTGGCGGCGCTGGTGGTGGCCTTCGTCATCCCGCTGATGGACTCGAGCTACCACTTCGCGGTTCCGAACCCCGCCGGCCCGGGCTGGATCCCCAACGACAACGTGCTGCCCGCCCCCCAGGCCAACATGCTGGCGGCGGTGTCGCGCGGCATGATGAACGACCCGGCCAACCAGCCCTGGCTGCTCTACGGGCTGGGCGGCATCATCGCCATCTTGCTGTTCCTCTCCAGCGTGCCCATGCTGGCCTTCGCGCTGGGGATGTATCTTCCGCTGGGGATCAACCTGGCCCTGCTGGCCGGCGCCTTCTGCGGCTGGCTGGTGGCGCGCACCGGAAAGACGCCCGAGGAGCGCAAGCGGCGCGAGGAGCAGGGCCCGCTCATCGCCTCGGGGCTCATGGCGGGGGCGGCCATCTTCGGCATCCTCACCGCGCTCCTGCGCCTGCCCGCGCTGGGGGCGCCCGTCCAGTACATCTCGCTGGGCAAGGACTACAAGGTCGAGGCGGTGGTGGACGGCCGGGCGCTGTGCGGCGTGTCGAGCTGCGACCGGCTGCCGGCGGACTGGACGGAACGCTGCCCGGAGCTGTTTCCGCTGGATTCGCCTCTGGGGAGACTGCGTGAAACTCATCCCGACCTGTGCGGCCCGCGCCAGAGCCTCCCCGACGAGGTGCGCGAGCGCTGCAACCCCAACCTGCGCGAGATCGTGCAGACCGAGGACGAGCGGTGCCGCACCTTCTTCGTGTGCTCCCGCGTCGAGGACGGAAAGGTCGTCGAGTCGCGTGACGTGCGCAAGGACGAGCTGGACGCGACGTGCCCGCCGGGATGGAAGCGCGAACCCAAGCTCGCCCACCCGTGGTACGAGGGCGGCGTGGGGCAGGGGTTGGGGCTGCTCTTCTACCTCCTGCTGGGAATCCTGTGCTTCTGGCTGGCCCGGCTGGGCTCGCGCTGGAGCCGCGCGGCAACATCGCCGGGCGGAAAAGAAAAGAACTCAGGCAACTGATACCTTGCCGTCGACACCGCGTCGGGGACAACACAAACAAATAACCCCAGTGCCCCTCCTGGTCTCGGGTGCTCTCCACTGCCACTTTTCGGCTCGGGTCCGGAGTGCGTTTTACGAGTCGACCGCGCCGATAACATATTGATAAACAATAACAATCACAGGGGACAGGCCCCAGGGATTCCCTGCAATTTGATTGAGCCATTGTGGATCTTGTCGTGGCGCGGCGCGCCAGGCGGGTCCTCCATGCAGCGGAGCCGGCTCTGCGGCGAGCAGTTAGGAGGACCCGCCGTTAAGCAGCCGCGCCGAAGAGAACATTGTCGGGAAAAAAGTGAAGCGCGGTCAGGTGTTGGGTGCATTGACATGGTACGGCAGGAGCGATTCTGATGGCGGTTGTTTTGACCGCATGTTCGTCATCCTCTTCAACGTCACCGGCGACTTTGGATGGGCTCGGGTCGATACAATACACCCTCGATCCCACCCGGCAGGACGTTCAGACCTATGACGTCAATTCCACGAACTACACCGTGCTCAGCGTCGAAGATGCCAACGGCTATCGATGGATGCTCTCCATTCCCGCAGGCGCATTGTTGGCGACCCAGAAGCTTACCATGACCGCATTCTCCACCATCGATCGGTCTCAATCCCAATCAGGAATCACAAGTGGGGTAAAGCTCGAACCGGACGGCTTGTTTTTTATCAATGCGGCAAGGTTGATGGTGACTCCGCCCCACGGCATCAAGCGGAAGGTTGGGCTGATGTTCAACCTCAGCCAGAATCAAAATGACCAGAACCGCATGGACGTGGCGTTGGCGCCCACCGAGAACACCGATACGATGGCCTACTCGGATCTGTGGCATTTCAGCGGCGAAGGTTATGGCGACAACTATTCGGATGATGCGCTGGCCACACTTCTCAACATGGCGAAAGAAGACTATCAAAATGCGGTGGCGGCCGCCAAGCTGTTTATCACAAACCCCGCTCCGGCACCTCCCGCTCCCCCGGCCATCAGCATGTTCTGCCGGTTCACCGAGGTCAACCCTGAAAATGGAGAAGCCTATGAGTTTACGAAAGAATTCATATCTCCATATGAAGACATCCTGAATGTCTTGGCAAGCACAATCAAGACGTTTCAGCTCCTCGGGGCGAATGATCAGGATGTCAACGAAGGATATACCCTGCTCTTGCAAGTCGCGCAAAAGGCCGAGAAGTCCATAATGGATCCGGGTGGCACCTATACCAGCGAAACCCCTCCCGACCACTTGTATGCCATTATCCAAACTGCTCTCCACATCGCAAAGAGGGTTGCGCTTCTCGGGGGCGATACCAGCGCATCTCTTACGACGATAACGGCTTGGGAAGAGTACATCCGAAATTATTACCTTGACCAGCTCAAGAATACGCATGATTACCGGGCCTTCCCGATCATTATTACACTTGAAAAATGGGTGGAACTTCTCGGCGGTGAAAATCGCCTGGCCGATATCATGTCGGCGATGACCTTCGAGGTGGTCGTCGACACGAGTTTCAATGCTACCTGGACGGACTCCCAGGGAAAAGCTCAAGCAACCGGAAGCGTGACGCAACACGCGGACGTGAAAGAATTAACTGACGAATTGAGGTCGCCTGATTTCTTGTGGGGAAGTCCGACCGGTGGGAACATGGTGCTCACGTCCACGGGCGGATCCTTTACGGATTCCGGCGGAACCGTTCAGCTGGCCGGTCAGAAAGATACCAGTTCCTTGTGGCTGCTGAACTGGGATGCGTGCGTGACCAAGAGTTTTGACGTGCGGTTGACCCTTGTTGCGAGTGAAAACAACGAGTCCAATACGATCACGGTCGCCGCATCAAATGCCGCGCTCAAAGACTACTACTGGGAGGGAGCCGCCGCTTTCATGTTCACCGTCCCGATGACGAACAAGGACCCGAACCTCGGCCATCAGAAGAGATTTTCCGGCTCCAGCTCCGTAGAAAACATCTTCACAGGCAACGGATGGGTCGATATCTCGATCGTGCATACGCCCAAGTGACCATAGACAACGATTGATATTCCGAAATCCTGCGGGGTCAACAGAACCAGCGCGGGCGGGTACGCGTTCCGGTTACTGCCGGAGGCCGCGCCGGGGGAGGAACGTCTATGCCCGGGTCACTTCTTTTCTTTCGAAAGATCGACAAGGCGCGCGGCGGCCTCGGCGGTAGTGATGACCTCGAAGCCCGGGCGGGTTTCTTGCATGGCCTCGTTGAGCTGGAGCCAGCAGCCGGAGCACTCGGTGACGAGGAGATCGGCGCCGGTGGCGAGCACGCGCTCGACCTTGGTCCTGGCGATGGCGCGCGACAGATCGTAGTGCGTGAGGTTAAAACTTCCACCGTGGCCGCAGCAGTGGCAGGGGTGCTCCATCTCCACCAGACGCATGCCGGGCAGCCGGGTGAGCACAAAGCGCGGGGCGTCCTTCTCGCCGAACCCGCGCGACAGGTGGCAGGGGTCGTGGTAGGTGACCACCCGTGCCGGTCCCGAGACCTCTCGTCCCGGCCCTTCCGCGCTCCAGCCCGAGAGCGTCGAGAGCAGGCGCGAGAACGGCACCACCCGCCGGGAGAGCTCCGCGGCGCGCGCCATGCCTTCGGGATCGTCGCCGAGCAGCTCGGGCAGGTGCTGCTTGAGCATGTAGGCACACGAGGCGCACGGCGAGGTGATGGCCTCGGGCCAAGACCGCTCGGCGCCGGGTGGAAGCAGCGCGTCGAGGTTCCGGCGCAGAAGCTTGCGGGCGGACCTCTCGTCGCCGGCGCCGAACGCCGGCAGGCCGCAGCAGGCCTGCGCCGCCGGCACCGCCACGCACGCGCCGGCGGCCTGGAGCGACTGCAGCGCGGAGGCGGCGGCCTGGGGCCGTAGGTAGTTCGAGACGCAGCCGACGAACAGCGCGACGCGCATGCCGGGGCCCGCGAAGTCTCGCGGTAGTTCCCGCTCCAGGAAGAACGATGTTGCGACCGTTGGGATGATCCGCCGCTCGCCGCGCGGGCCAAAGAAGCGGATGCGCAGCCCCGACTCGCGGGGGATGCGCCGGGCCCACAGCCAGCGCAGGGCGCGCGCCGTCTTGAGCAGCCCGGTGAGCCGCAACGACGATGGCACACGGCCCAGGAGAAAACGCTTGAGCGCTCCGCCCCGCCGCTTTGCGGCGAGCTCGACCCGGGCCGCCTGCACGATGAGCGGGGTGTCCACCTGGTTGGGACAGCTCGAGGCACAGCGCCCGCACAACAGGCAGGCCGAGAGGAAATACCGGTACAGGCGCCCGTCCGGGATGTCGCCGCGCAGCACGGCGTCGGCGAGCGCGATCTTCCCGCGCGCCACACCGCCCTCGCGGCGCATCACCTCGAACACCGGGCACACCTTCATGCAGGCGCCGCAGCGCACGCAGCGCGCCATCTCCTTTTTCGCGGCTTCAGGTAAGGTCAGCGGCCGGCGCACGGCAGCCTCCCAATCGACCTTCAGTTGTTCGCTCGCGATATCTCACGCATAGCCTTCGACCGACCTTTGCTGTCAATGGTCTTCGAGCGCTTCGCAACTCGCTGCGCTCGCCATTGATAGCGGTCGGGCTGCAGCTGAACCCACTGACAAGAAGGGAATGCTGGCATTCCCTTCTCTTTCAGAGAGAAGGTTCAAAGTTCGCAAAGCGCACGACCGCAGGGCCACCCCGGCCAACGCGACCAGGCGATGCTTCCTGTGTGTTCGAAAAATCACGCCGTCTCCGCGGGGAAGATCTTGCCCGGATTGAGGATGTCGTTCGGGTCCAGCGCGCATTTCACCGCGCGCATGGCGTGCATAACCTCTGCGCCGAGTTCGAGGCCGAGGAAGGGTTGCTTGGTGGTGCCGATGCCGTGCTCGCCGCTCAGGGTGCCGCCGAGCTCGACCACCCGCTGGAAGGTCCGGCGCACCGCCTCCTCGGCCCGGCGCACCTCGCCGGGGTCCTCCGGTCGCACCAGGAAGTTGGCGTGGATGTTGCCGTCGCCGGCGTGACCGAAGCAGGCGCAGCGCACGTTCTGCTCGGCGGCGATGCGGTGGATGTCGGAGACGGCCCGGCTCAGGTTGGCGATGGGGACCACGATGTCCTCGTTGAGCTTGTGCGGGGCGAGGCGCGCCAGCGAGGGGCCCACTGCGCGGCGGGCCTTCCACATGCGCTCGGCCTGCGCCTCGTCGGCGGCGGAGCGGCAGGCGGCGCCGGGGCGCTTCTTCAGCAAGGCCTCGATCTCCGCCTGCTGGCGGTCCACCTCGGCGGGCACGCCGTCCACCTCGATGACCAGGACCGCGCCCGCCTCGCGCGGCAGGCCGGCGGGTTCGAAGTCCTCCACGCAGGCGACGGCGAAGCGGTCCAAAAACTCGATGGCCGAGGGGACGATCCCGGCCTGGAGCACCGCGGCCACCGCGTCGGTGGCATCCTCCATGCGCGCAAACGAGGCGAGCAGCGTGCCGCGCGCGGCCGGCCGGGGCAGGAGCCGAAGGGTGGCCTCGGTGATGACGCCCAGCGTGCCCTCGGAGCCGACCAGCAGCGAAACCATGTCATAACCCGAGACGCACTTGAGCGTCCGCGCGCCCAGGCGGGTGAGCTCGCCGGTGGGGAGCACCGCCTCCAGGGCCAGCACGTACTGGCGGGTGACGCCGTACTTCACCGCGCGCGGGCCGCCGGCGTTCTCGGCCAGGTTGCCGCCGATGGTGCAGGTCTCCTTGCTCTGGGGATCGGGCGGGTAGAAGAGCCCCGCCCGGTCCGCCGCGACCTGCAAGGCGTCGGTGACCACGCCCGGCTGGACCACGGCCTGGAGGTTCTTGCCATCGATGGCCAGAATGCGGTCGAGACGGGCCAGCGAGAGCACCACGCCGCCCCGGATGGGGCGCGCGCCGCCGGTGAGGTTGGTCCCGGCACCGCGCGGCACGACGGGGAACCGCATCTGGTTGGCGAGTTTCACTACGGCCGCGACCTCGGCGGCGTCGGCGGGAAACACCACCGCCTCGGGCATGGCCGGCGGGGCCGACGGCACGGCGTCGTAGGCATGGAGCAGGAGCTCCTCCGGCGCGCTCTGGCAGTGCTCCCGGCCCACGATGGATTCGAGCTTTCGGATGATGGACCCGTCGAGCATCACGCCTCCGACAATGAAGTATATCGAATTGTCCCCATTGGCAACACCAGCCTCACCAACCCGGCAACCCGGGGCCTGTCCCCAATGTTTACACTGCGATTCCGGAGGGTTACCAGCATATTGTGCGCTTATTGTATCAGCATGGAGCGGCGCAGTTGCGAAAACGCACGGTATGTTGCGAAAAAACACACGGTCTTTCCCAAAATACTGCGCCCGCGGGGTGACCGGGCTCACTTTCCATGGTTCAGCCACATCCCGTTGTCCTTGTGAAATTATGAAAAATTGAATACTTTCCGTCACGTACAGAGTCATGACCAGCGCCGGCCTCATCGATGCGGCGCGGGCATGAGTATTGCTAGTCTTACATGATGAGAATACGCGATGAAGACGATGACTTCGATATTGCTTCTTACCCTGATTTCCGCAAGCGCCGGGGCCTCGGAGGGCCACTTCCTCCCGGGCCAGATGCGCGGCGGGCTCTCCTGGGACAACGTGAGCGCCATGGAGCAGGGCATCCTGCGCTTCGGCGCGGCCTTCGGCGTGACCGTCATGCGGGGACTCGAGGTCGGCTACGAGCAGCAGTTCATCGTCCCCAAGGACGGTTACGAGAGCCGCTCGTGGGGGTACTTGCGACTGGTGCCGTTTTCGGAGTGGTACGTGAACCCGTTCCTGTCGGCTCGCACGGGATACTACGCCTACGACAACGACCGCAAGGCCTTCGCCGGCGGCGTCGGCGGCGGGCTCATCATGTTCATCGACCGGCACTTCGCCTTCGAGGCCTCGCTGTTCACCCAGTGGGTAGTCCATGGCAACATGCCCACGGAGCGGCAGGTGGACTTCGACTGGCGGGTGACGCTGTACTTCTGACTTTTCCACTGACCTTCCACAATTATTCCTCTCCTGCCCAACATCGTTTCCACTGATTTCCAACAGGTTTTTCCACCGCCCGCGTGGCCGGCCCGCGGCATGGGCCTCCCGCACGGGAGATTGCCCCGGCCGGCTTCATCGGATAAAATTCCGCTAATCAGCTCCCGTCCACTTGGAGGTTCAGACATGACCCGCCGCCTCGCCATCTGTTTTTCCCTCCTGTGCATTGCGCTGGCTAGTCTCGCTCCGCCAGAGGCCGCCGCCCAGGACACCCCCGCCGGCCTCCAGGAGTACTTCGTCCTGGGCCGAGCCAGCCAATTGCACGACTTCTTCCAGATGGTCTCGACGGCCGAGGGCGGCGGCGCGCTCCAGCCGGCCATGATCTCGGTGATCACGCTGACCGCCACCACCGACGGCCAGGTCATTCTCTACGACCAATGGGAGGACGGTTACGAGCCGGACATCCTGAACCCGGCCCAGGCGAGCACCGAGCGCTACGTCCGCAACCGCGGCCAGGTGATCTCGCTCAAGAGCGACGGCTCGGCCGGCGGCCTCAACGCGGTCATCCCCATCCCGCGCAACCCGACAGATATGCGCTACGATGGCGGCGACCGCATCGTGAGCATCGGCGGCCCGGTGAGCCTGGCCCACGCCACCTGGCCCCAGGGAAACGTCTACATCGGCGACGCCTGGGAGATGTACTCGCGCCAGGCAGTGGAAGGTTTCCTCACCTTCCGCATCCCCGTGGGCCGCAACTCCTACACCAACAACGGCGGCGACACGGGCACCTTCGCGCCGTTCAAGCACGTGGAGCTCCAGGTGGCGGCCTTCGAGGACGACACCCGGGTGCTCATCAACAACGGCACAACCCAGGTGGTGGTCGACTTGGATCGCGGCCAGACCTACTCGACCCGCGGCATCGTGGACGAGACCGCCGTGCCCGGCTCCGCCATCACCGTAAACGAGAACACCACCGTGAGCGGCACCCGCGAGATCCAGGTAGGAATCCTGTCCGGCTCCGACGGCCAGTACCAGACCCGGTTCTACGACGCCATCCCCATGCGCGCCTACGGCCGCGACTACGTGGTGCCGGTGCTCGGCCAGTACAACAATACCACCAGCGGCAACGTGAACATCTACCTCTTCAACCCCAACGTCGCCGCCGCCTCCATCACCATCTTCGACAACCAGCTCCCCACCGCGGGCAAGACGTTCACCCTGCCGGCCAACTCGGCCATCTCCTGGCTGGACGCGATCGCCGCGGGGCACCTCCTGCCGCGCAACTCGGGGGCACGCATCGTGTCCGACCGGCTCATCTGGGGCGTGGTGGCCTACGACTACACCGGCACCTCGCGCGACTGGGGGTTTTCGCTGGTGCCCAGTCGCTTCCTCAACGATGACTACTACATCTCCTGGGCGCCGGTGAACGCCACGCCGGCCGCTGGAGACGTGCAGGGAAATTGCGTGTGGGTGACCGCCACCCAGAACGGTACCACCGTGTACGTGGACGTGAACAGCGACGGAGCTCCCGACAACGTGGACACCGACGGCGACGGCAACCCCAACGCGGGCCCCTACGCCCTGGACGTGCTCGGGGTCCTGCGCGTCTACGACCAGACCGACGGCGACAACACCGGCACGCACATCTGGGCCAACGCCCCTATCGCGGTGACCTACGGCCAGGACGCGGCCACCGCCCCGGCCGGCGGCGACATGCTCGACCTCGGCTACACCGTGCTGCCGCTCACCCACCAGTTTCTGAACCCCATCCTCACCGTGCGCGGCGTGCCCTCGGCCACCTCGATGCCGACCAGTGGCGGAAGCCTGGGCGTGACCGTGACCGCGCGCGCAGGGAACTTCGACGACCTCACCAACGCGGGAGTGTCGCTGGAGATGTCCGCGCAGCTCACCTACGTCCCGAATAGCGCCTGGCTGACGGTCCCGGGATCGCCACCGGCGCAGGTGGAACCCACCATCACGAGCGCCGGCGGCCGGACCACCCTGACCTGGGCGGCGAACGCCGAGCTGGACCGCTACCAGGAGATCCAGGTGTCGCTCGACGTCTCGTTCGATGCGGCACCAAACGGCATCTACAATTTCGTGGCGGGCGCAGCGGCGCAGTACTTCGGCGTCTCTCTCAACCCGCGCGACCGCTTCGACGTGGTAAAGACGTACTTGGAGGTCGCAAAGACGGTGGACCGCGCCAGCGCCACCGCGGGGGACCTGCTCGCCTACACCATCACCGTACGCAATACCTCGACGACGCAGAGCGCCACCGGGCTCTCGCTGCGCGATCCGCTGAACGAGGGGCTGGACTTCGTGTCGGCGAGCGCCCCCGGCGCCTACGACGCGCTCAGCCGCAGCGTGGTGTGGAACCTCGGCACCCTCAACGCAGGAGAGCAGACGACGCAGGCGTTCCAGGCTCGCGTGCGGACGCTGCCCGAGGGCACGGTCATCGGGAACATCGCCAGCGCCTTCTCGAACGTGACACCCCGGGTGGACTCCAACCGGGCGGAGACGGTGGTCGAGTACCCGCTGCTCAACGTGACCAAGTTCGGCTCGCCCGCGGCGGTGGTGGCCGACGATGTGATCACCTTCCGGCTGCAGATCGAGAACGCGAGCGCTCTCGACGCCGCCAACGTGGTGCTGCGGGACAAGGCGCCCGCGTTCACCACCTACATCCCCGGTTCCATGACGCTCGACACCGGGAGCGGGCCGGAGAGCCAGAGCGACGCGCTCGACGCCGATGCCTGCGACTTCGGTGGAAGCTTCGCGGGCGAGGTCACGGCGCGCTTCAACACGCTGCCTGCGCACGCGGCCTACGTGCTGGAGTTCCGCGTCCAGGTCAACGCCGGAACGCCCGACGGCACGGTGATCCACAACCTGGCCACCATCGAGAGCGACACGAGCCTCTCTCGGCTCTCCAACGTGGTGGTGATCGACGTGGGCAATGCCGATCCCGACGGCGACGGGCTCACCAATGCCCAGGAGGCCGCCCTCGGCACCGACCCGGACGACGCCGACAGCGACGATGACGGGCTCTCGGACGGCGAGGAGGAGAGCGCCTTCGTCACCGACCCGCTCGATTTCGATAGCGACGACGATGGGCTCTCGGACGGCCAGGAGGCCGGGCGTAGCGACGGCATCCCCGACCCGGACGGCGGCGGGCCGCTCGGCGGCACCGACGCTTCGATCTTCCTGCCGGACGCGGACCCCACCACCACGACCGATCCCACCAACCCGGACAGCGACGGCGACGGCCTGTCCGACGGGACCGAGGACGCCGACCACAACGGACGGGTGGACACGGGCGAGACCGACCCCAACGACGCCGACAGCGACGGCGACAACTTCGACGACGGGGTGGACACCTGCCCGCTCATTCCCAACCCGATCCAGGACCTTCTCTCCGACCCCGCCAACTGTGGCGCCTGCGGCAACGTCTGTTCCGACGCCGATGTCTGCACCGGCGTCGAGGGTTGCAGCGGCGGAAGCTGCACTGCGGGGACCCCGCTCGGCTGCGACGATGGCAACGCCTGCACCGACGACGTGTGCGACTCGACGACGGGGTGCGTGTTCACCCCCGACGACACGAACGCCTGCGACGACGGCGACGCCTGCACGGCGGGCGACGCCTGCCAGGCCGGCTCGTGCGCGAGCGGCGCGGCCGTCGTCTGCGACGATGGCAACGCCTGCACCGATGATGCGTGCGACCCCACGGCGGGGTGTGTGTTCACCCCCGACGATACGAACGCCTGCGACGACGGCGACGCCTGCACGGCGGGCGACGCCTGCCAGGCCGGCTCGTGCGCGAGCGGCGCGGCCGTCGTCTGCGATGATGGCAACGCCTGCACCGACGACGTGTGCGACTCGACGACGGGGTGCGTGTTCACCCCCGACGACACGAACGCCTGCGACGACAACGATTCCTGCACCGAAAACAGCTGTTCTTCCGGCGCCTGCCTGGCCACTCCGCTGGATGCCGACGACGACGGGTACGGGCCGGCCGCCTGCGGTGGGAGCGACTGCGACGACTCGAACGCATCGGTGAACCCCGCCGCCAGCGAAGGCCCGCTGGGCCAGCCGACCTGTCAGGATTCGCTGGACAACGACTGCGACAGCCGGATCGATGGCCAGGACACCGGCTGTCAGGCGTGCCAGACGGACGCGGACTGCGACGATCACGATGCGTGCAATGGCCCGGAGAGCTGCGTCGACCACCTGTGTCACGGGGGGACAGCGCTCGCCTGCGACGACGGCAACCCCTGTACGGACGACGCCTGCGACCCGACCCGCGGCTGCACCTACACCGCCGACGACGGCAACACCTGCGCCGACGCCGACACCTGCAACGGACAAGAGCGCTGCCAGGGCGGGTTCTGCCAGCCGGGCGAGCCGCTCTCCTGCGACGACGGGGACGCCTGCACCGCGGACAGCTGCGATCCGGCGCAGGGCTGCCGCCACGAGTTTATGGACCGCGACGCGGACGGGATCTGCGACGCCCAGGATGCCTGCCCCGATGATCCCCAGAACCAGTGCGGGACGTGTCCGGACCGGGACGGGGACGACATCTGCGACGCTTTCGACATCTGCCCGGACGACCCGCAGAACCGCTGCCAGGGGTGCGTGGACACCGACGGGGACGGCTCCTGCGACGCGGTGGATCCGTGCCCGGACGACCCGAGCGACGCCTGCGTGCCGTGCGTGGACCTGGACCGCGACGAGCTATGCGACGAACAGGATCCGTGCCCCGGTGACGCCACCAACCAGTGCGCCGCCTGCGCGGACCCGAGCGATCCGGACGGGGACGGGCGGCCGACGTGCGTGGACCCATGCCCGGACGACCCGACGGACAGCTGCGTGCCGTGCAACGACCACGACCACGACGGCACCTGCGACGGGCAGGATCCGTGCCCGCGGGATCCGACGAACGCGTGCGCGGTGTGCGCGGACGGGGACGGGGACGGCAAGTGCGACGTGAACGATCCCTGCCCCGACGATCCACTGGACCGCTGCGCGCCGTGTCCGGACCAGGACCGGGACGACATCTGCGACAGCGCGGATCCGTGTCCGAACGACGCGACCAACCAGTGCAACGCCTGCCAGGACAAGCGCGACCCGGACCACGACGGCGCGCCGACGTGCGTGGACCCCTGCCCGGAGGACCCACTCGACCTGTGCATCCCGTGCGTGAAGGACAGCGACCACGACGGCCAGTGCGACGAGGCGGACCCCTGTCCCCAGGACGCGCTGGACCTGTGCGGGCCGAAGGACGGCCTGGCCGGTGGCGGCTGCGCCTGCGGCGGGGGACAGGCGGGCGGGTGGCTCCCGCTTTCGCTCTTCGGGCTATGGTTCCTGCGCCGGCGGACCCGCTGAGGACGGCGTCAATGTAAGGCGCAGGGGCTTTCCCTTGCGCCGGATCTCCAGCTCCACCGGTTTCTTTGCGGGCAGACGCCGCACCATGGCCTGGAGCATGGTGGGATCTGGGATTGGTTGTTTTCCCAGCGAGAGGATGACATCGCCCGGGAGGATGCCGGCGCGCTCGGCCGGGCCGCCCGGGATGACGCGAGTGACCAGGGCCCCCTCCGCCCGCGGCAGCTCGAAAGCCTGCGCCAGCGCCGCGGAGACCGGCTGCACCGAGATCCCCAAAAACGAGCGTCGGGGAGACTCCCCGCGCAGCAGCGGTGAGATGATCTCCAACGCGTCCTGGATGGGGATGGCCAGTCCCAAGCCGCCTTCGCTCTCCTGGCCGATGAGGTTGATGCCCACCACCCGCCCGTGCGTGTCCACCAGCGGCCCCCCGTTGCAGCCGGGGTTCACAGCCGCGTCGGACAGGATGAGCCCGTGGATCGAGTTCAGCGCCTCCCTGTCGCGGACCAGGGACACCATGCCCGCGGAAATGGAGTGCGCCATGCCGTACGGGTAGCCGAAGGACGCCACCCAGTCGCCTGTCCGGGCCGCCTCACCGGTCACGAGCGGCGTGAGGGCCGCGTCCCCGCCCACGGCCAGGACCGCCAGATCGCTGGCGTCGTCGCTGCCGACCAGGCGGGCCGGCAGGGTGCGCCCGTTCCACAGGGACACCTCGATGGACTCGGCGTCCTCGACGACGCTCGAGCAGGTGACGATGTGGCCAGCGCGATCCAGCACGAAGCCCGAGCCCAGGCTGCGGACCATGGCGCGCCACAGATCCCGCTCGCGGCGCGAAAGCAACGCCTGCGGCACCGGCAACTCGTGCGCCGCCGAGACGTTGACCACCGAGGGGCTCACCCGGGCGAAAAGCTCGTCGAAGGCCGGCAGCGCTTCCCCGGCCGGCCCGGCCACGCCATCCGGGCCGGCCTGCCGGGGAGGCGGTGTCTCGGCGTGGCAGGCCGCAATGAGCCAACCCAGGAAAAGGGCTGGCCCGGTGCGGTGGCGGATCCATCCAACGCTCATGCGCGACATCCTAGCGCATTCCATGAGAGCGCCCCAAGCACATTCACCCCGGAGCTTGTTCGTTGCGCTGCCTCACTGTCTCACCAACCGTACAACTTCCACCTGCGGCCCCGAGGCACGGCGGAATGCGCTGATGCGCCTGGCGGCACCGGCTCTGTCGGCCTCGTAGCCAGGTACCCCGAGCGATCGTCTTTTTCTGCCTCGCGAACCGCACGGGCTTGGCGTTCGGTCAGTCGCGCCAATAGCTGTCCCTGCGTACGAGATGGATAATTCAGGGTGATACGTATCCAGATGCGCCCATGGTACTCGGGGAGACGGGCCTGGACGGGTTCAGGAGCACTTGCCCTGGCTGGCGGTCACGAAGCGCATGCGCAGATCGTACAGGATGGCGCTGAGCAGCTTGGCTTCCTCGGCGCTCAGGTTGCCGCGGGTCTTCTGTTCGAGCATTTCCAGGATGTCGATGGTCTGCCGCGCCAGCGGGAGCTGGACAGCGGGCGCCGCCCCGGCGCCCAGCACGTCCACCCCCATGTGCTGCAAGGCGGTCGTGGAAAGGGACAGCACGAAGGTCGCGAAACTGACCTCCGCGCCGCGGCACTCGGGCGCCTCGGGGGAGTCGCTCAAAGCTCCTCCTCCTCTTCCAGAACGCGGCCGGGGACCGGACGGGCCACCGGGCTGAGCTGGGCCTCCACGGAAGCGGCGTTGTCGGAGGCGTCCTTGAGCCCTTTCAGGAAGCGCTTGGCGTCCTCTTCACTGATGATGCCAGCCTTGCGGTTGCGCTCCATGATGCGGACGTCGAACTTCAAATGATCCAGGATCGACATGGGCTCGCCTTCCTCCTCCCCGACGGTTCAAGCAAAATCTCCCTACCCGAAGTGCCGGTCACTTGTCAAACCGGCGGGCGGCCCGCCGGGATGGCGCCCCCCAGGCGGCGTTCGATGACGGCGGCCAGCAGGAAGGACAGGCCCAGGGAAAACAGACAGTCGGTGGCATAATGCGCCCCGGCCACCATGCGCCCCAGGCCGACGAGTACCCCCAGCGCGAGCAGGCCGGCGAAGGCGGCGGCCGCCGCCCGTCTCTGCCTGTGGCGCCACAGGTGGAAGGGCAGCGGCGCGGCGGCGAGCGACATGGCCACGTGGCCCGAGGGAAAGGACTCGCCGGCGCCCGGCCCGGCCGGGTAGAAGAACGGCGTATAGTTGGAGGCGTCGGCCCGCAGGTCCGCCGGGCGCACCCGTCCCCAGCCGAACTTGAGCGCCTGGGTCACGAGCAGCGGGTGCAGCAGGGCCAGCAGGATGACCGCCAGGAAGAGCGGGCGCGAACGGCGCAGGCCGGGCCGGCGCCGCGACCAGACCAGCCCGAGCGCGCACAGCAGCACCGCCAGCCACCCCGGCCACTCGCCGCACAGCAGGACGATCCTTCCGAAGGCGCTCCCGGGTTGGTGTAACGAGCGCGAAAGCAGAAGATCGAGCGGCGAGAGCAGCCACAGCGCCGCCGCCAGGCCCGCCGCGCCGAGCGCGATGAGCCCGTAGAAGCGCGCGCCGCCGTTTGGCGAACCGGGCACGGTTCACCTCGAACCGAACAAGGCGGTGCCGATGCGCACCTCGGTCGCGCCCTCCTCGATGGCCACTCGGTAGCTCCCGCTCATGCCCATGGAGAGGCACCGCATGGCGGCGCCGGGGACGCTGGCGCGGCGCAGCTCTTCGAACAATGCGCGGGCGCGCCGGAACGAACCGCGGCTCTCCTCCGGGTCGTCCGCCAGCCGGCCCATGGTCATGAGGCCCTCGAGCCGGAGGTGCGAAAGGCTCGCCAGCGCCCGAGCCAGGGCCGGCACCTCCTCGGGCCGGGCGCCGGACTTGCCCGGCTCGTCGTCGATGTTCACCTCGATCAGGACCGGCAACACCCGGCCCGCGGCGGCGGCGGCCCGCTCCAGGGCCTCCCCCAAGCGCACGGAATCGATCGTCTCCACGCAGTCGAAGAGGCCCGCGGCCAGCTTGGCCTTGTTGCGCTGCAAATGGCCAATGAGATGCCAGCGCACCCGCGCGCCCAGCGCCGCCACGCTGCGCTGGGCTTCCTGGACGTAGTTGTGGCCGATGGCGACGACGCCGCCCTCGGCCGCGGCGGCCAGCTCCGCTGGGGTACGGCTCTTGCCCGCCGCCACCAGCGTGACCCCGGCCGGAATCTCGCGCAGCAGGCGGCGGGCGTTCTCGGTGATGGCCGAAAGCTCCATGGAGCGCATGCTAGCCGCGCGCCAAGCCGAACGCAATCCTTGCCCGCTCGGCTTGCTGTGCTACACTCCGTCGGCACCGAGGCGCCCATGGAGATCGTACCCCTCGCGACGGACGACGGCTGGACCGTCCACCTCTACCACCTGGAAGGGGCCTCCGGCGCGCCCGTGCTCTTCGTCCACGGCATGGGCGCGAACCGCTTCAACTTCGATCTCAACGAGCGCCACTCGCTGGCCCGCGCCGCGCTGGCGCAGGGGTACGACCCCTGGATCGTCGAGATGCGCGGCCGCGGCCGCAGCCGCGCGGCGAAAGGGAACGCCGACTGGAACTTCGAGGACTTCCTCCACCGCGACCTGCGGCGGATGGTGCCGTTCGTGGTGGAGCGGCGCGGTCAGGCGCTGCACTGGGTGGGGCACTCGATGGGCGGCATGCTGGGGGTGGCGTACCAGGAGTCCCACCCCGGCCCCGAGGTGCGCTCGCTCACGTTGTTCGGAACGCCACTGGCCTTCGAGAAGGACCAGCTCATGCTGCGGCTGTGGGGCCACCTGGTGCGGGTGCATCGCTTCCTGCCCACCATGGATCAGGAGGCATGGGGGCGGCGCATGCTGCCGCTCATGCGCCAGAGCCCCGAGGCGCTGAAGTTCTTCTTGCGCTACCTCGCCAACCCCGACAACATCGACCCGGCCACCAGCCAGGACATCTTCGCGCGGCTGGTCACCAACGAGTCGGCCGGCATCACGCTGCAGTTCTCCGACTGGGTGCGCCGGGGCGAGGTGCGCTCCGCCGACGGCGGCTTCAACTACACCGGCGAGCTTCCGCGGGTGCGCGTCCCGGCCCTGTTCTTCTCCGGCCCCGAGGATCGCATGGCCCCGGCCGAGATCACCGCCCGCATGCTCTCCCGGCTGGGCTCTTCGCTCCGGCGCCAGGTGGTCCTGTCCATGGAGAACGGCTTCTCGGCCGACTACGGCCACGGCGACCTGCTGCTGGGGAAGGAGGCGCCGGCGGAGGTGTACCCCATGGTGTTCCGCTGGCTGCGCGAGGTCGACCAGGCAGCCACCCCGCCCCGTTGAGCCTCCGCCCCCGCGCGGAACGCCCGCCCAGGCTCTCTCGCCTGCGGCATCCTTGCGGGTCACAAGCCGCATCTGTCAGCGAACGCTCCGGCGGCGGCGCCGCCAGGCGCTGGTTTTACCAGCGCGGGACCGCGCGCGGTGGAAAAGATCCCGCGCTCGATCGGTTTCCGCTCAGGCCCGGGGGGCCTCGCCGATCAAATTCAGAAACTCGTCCTCGGAGATGATGGCGATGGGGGCGCCGGCCTCGATGAGGGCCTCGGCCTTGGCCTGCTTGGGCTTCTTCTCCCCCCCGTAGAAAGGCGAGTTCTCGTTGCCCACCACCAGGTAGTCGAGGTCCCCGGACACCGCCGAAGGGCACTGGCCGCCGAGGGATTCCACCGTGGCCCGGGCCTGCTCCCGGGTCATGGTGGTCAACTTCCCCACGAACAGGAACTTGGTCCCTTTGGGAAAACCGGCTCTGGGCATGGCCACCTCCGATCCGATTGTATTCCCGCCCGTCGGACGCGGTCAACCGGGCGAACGCCGGCGCGTTGTGCGGCATGTCACAGCGAGAAAATCCGCTTGCCATAAGATGGGCCTTGCGGTATGCACTTTTTGTTTCCACGGGCGTTGTGGTTATGCGAGGAGTGACGGCGTGAGCGCAGGGCCGCGGGATTTCTGGTTGCGGTGCTGGGGGACGCGCGGCTCGCTTCCCGCCCCGCGCCCGACCACCAACGTGTACGGCGGCAACACCCCCTGTCTTGAGATCCGCGCCGGCGGCGTGGTGTACATCTTCGACGCCGGCTCCGGCATCCGCGCCCTGGGCGCGGCGCTGCAGAAGGAGTTCGGCACCGTCTCGGCCAACATCTTCTTCACCCACTACCACTGGGATCACATCCACGGCTTCCCCTTCTTCAGCCCGGCCTACTCGCCCGGCAACCGCTTCACCATCTTCGGCGAGCCGCGCGGCTCGCGCGGCGTGCGGGAGATCCTGGCCGGCCAGATGGCCATGCCCTACTTCCCGGTCCCCATCGAGGCCATGCGGGCCCAGGTCGAGTTCTGCGACGTGGGGCCCGGCGCCCGGCTGCAGGTGGGGCCGGCGGTGATCTTGGCCGAGGCCCTCAATCATCCCGGGCGCGCGCTCTCCTACCGTGTCGAGTACGGCGGGCGCGCCATCGTGTACGCCACCGACAACGAGCACGGCGCGGAGGCCAACGAGCGCCTGATCCGCCACGCCCAGGGCGCCGACATCCTGGTGTACGACGCGGCCTACACCGACGCCGAGTGGAAGGCCCTGCGCAAGGGCTGGGGGCACTCGACCTGGCAGGAGGCGGTCCTGGTGGCTCGCAAGGCCAAGGTGCGAAAGCTCCTGCTCTTCCACCACGAGCCGGCCCGGGACGACCGGGCGCTGGCCGCCATCGAGCGCCGCGCACGCCGCAAGTTTCGTGGCGCCGCCGCCGCGCGAGAGGGGCGCATCTACCGGCCCTGAGCCTTCCCGTTCGTCATCGTCTTCACCCACCACATCTCCCATGCGTGCTCTTTTTGTTCCTGGAAGCTGTAATGATCCAACTTGAGCGTCTGGCCGCGGAGCTCCACGAAGCTAGCGCGGCCAGACGCATACTCGCCCTTGGCGCCTGGATGCGAGGCCCGTGGGACCAGCGCGGGCAGGCGAACGGGCGCTCTCGGCGCGGCTGACCGCGATGGGGATCACCTGTGGCGCGAAGGCGATGCCGAAAGAATGCGCGCCGCCGGGCGGCGGCGAGAAGCCGAACCGTCTGTCACAGCGTGGGCTCGAACCGCTCGGTGATGTGGCAGGTCTCGGAGCCGTCGAGCTTCATGCGGGTTCCGCTCAGGGTCCCGGACAGGCGGGGAGGGGTGCCGGCGACATCGTCCTTGGGCGAGATGGTACCGATGAACGAAAAAATCTTCATGGGGTCGGTCCCGCCCGGAGAGCTGAAGGTCAGGGAGATGTTGTAGGGCGCCGCGTCCGCGTTGCAGATCTTGCCCTCGAGGGTGGCCAGGTGGCCGAGCCCCGACAGCGACATGGCGGCCTTGCCCCCGGTGTAGGTGATGAAGACCGCCGTGTCTCCGTGCAGCGTGAAGAAGGTCTGGCAGTCCTCGCTGATCTTCGACACCGTCACGCCGTAGGCGTAGGGGATCTTCACCGCCACCGCGTTGTTGGCGTCCCACAACGAGGTGCAGTCCTCCTCGCCACAGCCGGCCCAGGCTGCCCCGGTGCAGGCCAGGGCGACCAGAAGCATCGTGTTCGCTTTCATGGCTTCGCTCCTCCAAGTGGCATCGTCCGAACCATCTCACCATACGGCGAGACGGGGCCGGCGTCAATGAGGAGGTGCTACTGGATGCCGATCTGCTCGAAAGGGATGTCCACCCAGCCGGGGATGGCATACACCGGCGAGTCGGGGCGCAGGCGCAAGTCCAGGTTGGCCTCGTCCAAAAAGCGCGGATCCTGGTCGGGCACGTTGTCCTGCATCTCGGAAAAGTGCACGAAGACCCCGCCCGCGCCGGCCCAGTCGGACTCGGCCGCAAAGCGGCCGTTTTGCCACCCCAGGTTGCGCGAGAAGACGTTGCCCTCCGGCTCGCGCCAGTGGGCGGCCGAATCGCTGATCTGCGCCCAGTCGTCGGGGATGCGCGCCAGCGAGGGGTAGGCCGAGGCCCAGGGGTCCTCCTGGTAGCGGATGCCGTCGGCGTGCAGGCGCTCGCGCAGGTTCCACGAGTCGCCCGGGGTGTCGGTGATCCACACCAGGCCCCGGTTGTCGGTGGAGATGCCCCCGCCGCAGCGGACGATGAGGTTGTTGTGCATGATGTCGTCGCGCCCGCCGCCGTGCATGATGCCCCAGCCCGACACCCGGTACAGCACGTTGCCGAACACCTCGATGCCGCTCACGCAGTCGTCCAGGTACACCCCGTGCACGCCGTAGCCCTCGAAGTGACTCTCGATGTCGTGGATGAAGTTGAAGCGCAGGCGGTTGCCGCGGTAGCCCCAGTCCCGCCCGGTGTACACCGCCCCGGCGTCCGAGGAGTATTGGCACACCGTGCGGATCTCGTTGTACTCGATGGCGTGCTCGTTGCCGGTGTACAACACCGCGCTGTGAGGGGCATCGCGCATGAGGTTGTGGGCCACGATGTGGCCGCACCCTGAGATGTTCACCGCGGGCCGGTAGGTCCAGCTCCAGCGGGAGAAATGGTGCAGCTCGGAGTTGGTGACGTAGTTCCGCCCCGGCACGAGCGAGCTGCGCGTGCCGCCGGATAGCAGAACACCGCTGTCGCCGCAGTGATGGACCAGCGAGCGCGAGACGCCGTTGTCCGTCCCCGACACCACCGCGCAGTGGTTGCCGGCGTTGCGAAGCTCGCAGCGCAAGATCTCCACGTGGTGCCCGCCCGACACGGTGACCAGCTCCCGGCGCGTGGCCTCGAGCGTCAGATCCTGCAGCCGCAGGTGCGCGGCGTTCTGAACCCGGATCAGCGGGCCGTCGAGCGTGGAGGCCAAAAGTTCGATGCCCGCGAGAGGCGCCGGCGGCCACAGGTACAGCCGGCCCGCGGCCCGGTCCAGGTACCACTCGCCGGGCCGGGTGATCTCCGAAAGAAGATTCTCGGCGTAGTACGGCTGGCCCTCGGCGATGCCGTAGCCGGGCTTTTGCACCAGGCGGATCATTCGGTTCGTTGTGTCGATGGCGTCGGCGCGCACGTGCAGGTCGGCCCACATGTACATCCAGTAGCCGTGCAGCCACACCTCGGGCTCGGCCGTCCAGCGCGCCGGCCGATCGCCGGCGTAGCCGAACGAGGTGTCGTCGATGGCGCGCGCGATGGAGACGAAGCCGTGGTTCTTTGCGGCCGGGTCGAAGGGGCTCAGCGTGCCGCTCGCGCCGTTCGAGGGCTGCATGCGACCGAAACTCTCGCTGTACAAATACCACCAGGGCGCGGCGTCGCCGGGGTAGCCGCCGCCCTGCGCGGCCAGGAACCAGGCGGTGTAGCTGCGGCCCTGGTAGTCCCAGGTGTAGCGGTACAGGTAGTACTGCCGGCCCTCCACCAGCCCGTCGCGGCGGTAGCGGTTGAGCCCGTCGGATGTCCCGTCGGCGAGGTAGCGTCCGGAGACGTCCGGGGCCGGCTGGCCGAACAGGGTGAGCTCCGGGTCGAGCGGGGTGGGCGCGGGATCGCTCTCGTCCTCGTCCGGCCAGCGCGCGAGCTGGAGCGGCACCCCGTCGGCGAAGAGCTCCAGCGCGGCGGGGTTGGAGGCGGAGAAGCCGCGCGGCAGCAAGGCCCCGAAGTCCGAGATCCCCTGCGCCGCAAGGTCCACGGACCACACCTGGCCCCGCGCCGCGGGATCCAGCCGCGGCCACACCGGGGAATTCGAATCGACGAGCTGGAAGGCGGATGGCTCCAGCCGACGCGCCCCCGCCAGGCGCGCCCGCTCGCCCGGCGCCGAGCCCCACACCACCGGCCGCCCCTCCTCGCCGCTGTCCTCGGCGCCGAGCTCGAGCGCCGCCTGGCGGAGGTACACCCCCCCACGCAGCCACACCGCCACGCCCTTCTCGGGCAAGCCGGCGCCGCCCTTGAGATCGCGCACCGCCTGGCGGGCCCGCTCCAGCGTGGCGAACGGCCGCTCGCGGGTGCCGGGGTTGCCGTCGTCGCCGTCGAGCGCGACGTAGAACTCGGCCCCGAACTCCTCCACCGCTCCGCCGTCGTCGCCGCCCCCGTCGGCTCCGTCTACCGCAGCGTCGCCACCGTCACCGCCGTCTTCCCCGGCGTCCGCGTCCGTACCCGCGTCCATGCCGTCGCCCGCGTCGGCGGGCCCCGGCTCGTCGGTCGCCGCGTCTCCATCCGGCGCAGCATCGCCTCCGTCCGGGGCCGTGGCGTCCGCGGCGTCCAGGCCACCGTCCGCGGAGATGCTCCCCGCGGCGCAGGCGGCGAATAAAAAAAGCAGCGGCAACAGATGGAAGGCTCTCATGGCGGCCTCCAGGGATATCCTCGGCCGGCTCGCGGCCACGACTTTCGGTGAGCCGCGACCACACCGGCGTCTGCGTTCCCGCGTTCGCGCCCGAAGGAGACAACACCCTCGCTGCGATCAGGAAAGGAAGCCTCCCCGGGACCCTTCCCGCGTTTCAGGCGTCCTCGACCGCGGCGCGAATGGCGGCGAAAAATGCCTCGCCCGCCGATTCGATGGAGCAGATCCGCTCCACCCTCGCGCGGGCCGCCTGCGCCATGCGCTGGCGCAGGACGGGATCTCCGAGCACGTGCGTCACGTTATTCGCGGCGGCCTCCACGTCTCCGAGCTCAACCAAGAACCCCGTTTCCGGCTCTCGAATCAGCTCCGGCAACGCGCCCACCCGGGTGGCCACCACCGGCAGGCCGCAGGCCATGGCCTCCGCCGCGGTCATTCCGAAGGACTCGTCGCTCGAGGTGATGACCAGGCAACCGCCGCTGCCGGCGGCCAGCGCGTACAGCCGGGGCATCCGGGCGTACTCCACCTGGCACAGCCAGCGGGTCCGGTCGGCGATGTCGAGCCGGTCGAGCGCGCGGTAGAGCTCCAAGGCGCGCTCGTGCTTGGCGGTCTGGCCGCCCGCCAGCCAGAACTCGCAGACCACCCCCGCGCGCTTGAGCGCGGCGGCGATTTCGAGAAAGTCCGTGTAGCGCTTGTGCTCGTCGAGCTTCCCCACCCACAGCACCACCGGCCGGTTCGGGAAGGGCGGTGCCGGATCGGGCGAGAAGGTATGGGTATCGAGGCAGTTCGGCACCACCCGCACGGGGCAAAGCCCGCCGAACCCGAACTCTCCCTGGATGCGGTTGGCCAGGTAGCGGGAGGGCGTGAAGATGGCGCGGATGCGGGCCAGCGCCCGCGAGTCGCGGCGCAGGCCGTCGAGGTAGGCCAGGTTCTTGGTGGTGGTGTGCACCTCGTTGACGACTGCCCCGCGAAAGCCGGAGTCGAGCAGCGGCGGGTAGATCATGGGAGAGTCGATCACCGAGACCACGTCGAAGCGCCGCTCCGAAAAGTAGCGGCGTTGGCCCGCCGCGTCGCCGCATACCGTGATGTCTGACAGGTCGCGCAGCGCGCAGGCGCCTCCGAAGTCCTCCAGGTAGAGGCAGGCGATCTCGGCCCGGCCCGCCAGGTACCTCAGGCGGTTGGCGATCTGGGTGGTCACGCCCCCCAGGATGAGGTAGCGATAGCAAAAGCAGATCTTCACGCCTGTCCTCCCGGCGGCACCGCCAGCGAGCGCAGGGCGGGCCGGATCTCCGCAGCGAAGGCCCACTCCAGAATCTGCTCGACCCGTCGGGCCCAGGTGTTCTGTTCCAGAAACGCCCGGATCCGCGCGCCATCGATCCGTTCGGCGAGGCAACGCTCCACCGCGGACGGCAGCTCCGCCCGGGTACGGGCCAGGTGGGTGTACGGGTAGCTCTCGACCTGGGGCATGCTCACGGCGGCGGTGGGGAGTCCCAGCGCCAGGTATTCGTAGATCTTGATGGGGTCCACCGCCTCCGCGAGTTTCCCCGGCACGAAGGGAATGAGGCCGCAGCGCCAGCGGCGCGCGACACGGCAGATCTCCTCGTGGGACAAGAAGCCCCGGTAGCTGACGTTCGGGGGCAGCGTCAACCCCTCGGGGAGGCCGTGGCCGATGAGCTCGATGCGGTCTTCCGGGCGGGTGCAGGCCAGCTCGAACAGCGCCGGGTAGTCGAACCAGCGATCGGTGAGATGGCCGAAATACCCCAGGATGGTCTCCGCCGGCTTGTCACCGGGCTCGCCGGGAAATCCCGACTTGAGGAACTCCGGGTCGTAGGCGTTGGGCGAAAGCCGTACCGGCCGGCCCGCGAGCGCCTCCATCTTGCGTCGCAGGGGCTCCGAAACCGCGCTTGCCAAATCGCAGTTCGAAAGCGCATAGCGCTCACAGGCCCGATCGTACCAGCGGGCCATGCCCACTCTGGAGAATTCCTCCCAGTCGTCGCGCACGTCGTAGTAGGTCACCCAGCCGTGGGCGGAGCACTCGTTGAGGAAGCGCAACACCTCGGGATAGGGGAAGGAGAGCACGAAGAGCTTCTGCCGCCGCCCGAAATCACGCTCCAGGATCAGCCGGATGAGCTCGAGCGTGCGATCGATGGGCGACTGGAGCAGCAGCGGATCGTCGTCGCGCGGGACGGGCTCCTGGCGGTCCCAGCGGAAGTACGAGAACAGCACCGGTGCGCCGCGCGCGCGCAGGGCGCGGGTCAGCCGGATGGGCCGGTTGGCGCGCTTCTCCTGCATGAAGATGGTGCCCGAGAACATGAACACCAAGGGCTGCGCGGGGTCGGATTGGGCCACCCGCTCCAGGAAGCGCTGCAGCCGTTCGAGAAGATCGTCCGCCGCGGGGGCGCTCTCCGCGCACTGTGGCTTCTCGCTGGCGGCGGGCGTGGCGCGCGGCGTCAGGGCGAGCGGCAGCAGGCCGCTGCGCGCGTGGCGGCGGGCGCGGCGGCGGCGCCACCCCTCGCGGGCGAGATTGAGCAGGTTTCCGGGCAGCGACAGGACGCGCCTCGGCTGATAGAAGCACGACACCAGCGCGTCGCCCAGCCGGTAGCGCACGCCGCCCCGCAGCCCGGAGAGCGTCTGTGTGAGACGGACGACCTCCGCCCGCTGGCGCTCTGCGTCGCGAGAGAGCGTCTGCACCTTCTGCCGGGCCTCCTCGGACCGCGCCAGCGCCCCCCGCAGTTTCAAGCCCAGCGACTCGAGGCGCCGCCGCTCTTCCCCGAGGAGGTCTTGCGTCTTCTCCAGCTCGGCGCGGGAACGCTCCAGGGCCCGGCGCGCCTCCTCCGCCCGCCGCCGCTCCCGCTCCAACTCTTCCCGCGCCTGGCCCAGCAGCGCCTCGCGCTCGCCGAGGGAGGCCTGCAGGCGCCGCCGCTCCTCCTCGCCAGCGCGCTGTTTCTGCCGCAACTTCTCGATCTCTGCCTGCGCTCTCTTCTGCTCGCTCGCCGCCGCTTCGAGCTTCTCCGCGCCTTGGCGCCGCAGCGCCTCGAGCTTTTCCCGCAGCGCCCGCTCTCGCTCGAGGTAGGCCCGCTCCGCCTCCAGAAGCGCCCCTTCGGAGAGACGCAGCAGTTCATCGGCGGAGAGAGCCGTCGCCTCGCTCGCCTCATCGGAACGCACGCCCACACACAAGATGTATTTCTGGGCGATGGCCACCTCGCTCACCCGGAAGTGGCGGCCCACTTGTTCGACGAGCGAGGACAGGTAGAAGGTCGAGCGGTGGTCGGGATCGGGATGAAGCCCGAACGGGACGGTGATGATCACGCGGCCGCCGGGACGCAAGCGCTCCCGCGCGATGAGCAGCAGGCGCTCGGGATCGTCCTGGTGTTCGAGGATCTCTCCCAGCACCACGCTGTCGAAGACGCCTTCCGCGCCGGGGATGGCTCCGGCGTCCGTCAAGAGGAACCGCAGGCGCCCCTGCACCTCGGCGGGCTCCCGCGAGAGCTCGTCCTGGGCATAGGCGATGGCTTGCGGGTCCCGGTCCACGCCCACCACCGTCTGGCCGGCGCGGGCCAGCAACAAGCACGCGATACCCTGGGAACAACCGATGTCGAGCACGCGGCCGCCGGCGCGTGCGCAAATCCAGTCGATCCGCGCCCGGGCGGCCCGCTGCTCCGGCTCCCCCCAGAGTTTTCCCCGGTACAGCTCGGAAATGCGATCGTGCCCGCTCACGGGGGACCTCCTGCATCGCGGATGCCGCAGAAGATGGTGCCGACCTCCCCCGTCACCGGGTCGTACCCGTGAAAGGTCTTGACCAGGAAGAACTCCTGCAGCATTCGCAGCGCGCCGCGATCTCCATAGTGCCGGAAGGTGCCCACGCCGTACTTCTCCAGGGCCTCTTGGCCATAGTGGGCGGTGGTGTCGGAGAGCGGCTCCGTCTCCTGGTTGATACGGCAGGAGAACTCCAGGAACACCCGCCCGCCCGGCTTCAGCACGCGGCGGAACTCGGCCAGCGCCGCGCGATCGTCGCGGCAGTGCTGCAACACCGCCTTGGCGATGACGGCGTCGAACGAGGCGTCGGCGAGCTGCGGCATGTGGCAGATGTCGAGCTGGAGATCGCAGCCGGTGGGCCGGGCGTCGGCGGTGACTAGCTGACAGATGCGCCGGAGGGCGTCGCGGACGGCGGGGCTGGGGGCGATGTGGAGCACGCGCTTGCCGGAAAGATCGAACTCGCGCCGGATGAGGCGTTGGTAGACCTCCCAGAACTGCCGCTGACGCTCCAGGGACTGACAACGGGGACAGCGCACCTTCGACCGGCCGCCGAAGTCCTCCATTTCCTCGCGGGGCGTGCGACAGAAGTTGCATGCCGCGAGGCGGGGCTCCTCGCCCGACAGGGCGGGGGCGCGGATCGGCGCCGGGTTCAGCCGGCTCAGGAGGGGGTACCCCTCGCGCCGCTCCACCAGCAGACGCCCCTCTCGGATCTCGCGGTCCAGCTCGGAGGCGGTGATGATGCGGAGGTTTTCCGGGCGGCTGGCGAGGAAGTGCTCGAAGACCTGGACCGGGCGTTCGCCGCCGTACTGGAAATGGCGCGTGCGGGGGTCGGCGGCGAGGAAGGAGAAGCTGTGCATGCACATCGCCAGCACGCCGTGGCCGCCCGCCCGCTGGAAGTACTCGGCGAAGAACCGCCGGACGGCCGCCTCGTCGGAGAAGTCGAACAGGTTGAAGTCGAAGACGCGCCAGTCCTTGGGGTTCGGCAACATCCCCAGCGGGACCTCGATGACACCGTCCGGCCAGGCGAACAAGGAACGCCAGTCCTCGGGGGTGTTCCGCCACAGGTGGTTGCAGTGGTAGTTGAAGCTCAGCCGCAGCCCGTACCGCTCCATGGCCCGCAGGATCTCGGCGTTGAACTCGAACCCGCCGCCGCGGAACGCCACCGGGTTTCGCACCCCGCAGCGCGCCGCCTCGCCGAGCAGGAAACGGAACAGCACCTCGGCCTGATCGCGGGAGAACCGATTGAGCGTCGGCGGAGCCTCGGGCACGCCGTGCCGGACGAAGAAGTCCGCCGGCAACCGGATGCGATGGGCATGGATCTGGACGTCGTGCCCGCGCCGCACGATCTCGCGGCACACCTTCTCGATTTCGTCCGGGTACCGTGCCGTCTCGCAAAAATCGACGAAGAACGTCAGGCGCGCGCCGTGCTTCTCGGCCAGGTCCATCATGCGCCCGATGCCGACCTCGTGGCTTCCGAAGCGGCCCCAGATCAGCCGCTCGACGTGGTCCTTCTCCTGGCGCGAGGGGGAGGCCTCGACGTCCACCGTGATGATCAGCGTGTTGCGGATGTCGGCGCCGAGCCGGAGGACCGAGCGACGGAGGGCCTCGCGGGTCGGCTTCGGCAGCCTCACGCGGGACTCGCGAAGGATGTCTTTCATCGTACGCAACGTTCGGGAAAGTCGCATGACACCCGCCTGCCGAATCGGCTCAAGCTATATGAGCATCCGCCGCAGCGTCAACTTTCTCCGTTGTTCGCAAGTGCCAAACCTGCTAACAGGTGGCGCATGCCGAACGCCCAGGTATCCGCCGCCGGCGCCGGTGTGCCGCCGCCTCCTCTCGTCGAGGGGCCGTCCGAACGCCTGGCGTATCTGGACGCGCTGCGGGTCGGTGCCATCTGCGGGGTGGTGGTGATCCACGTGGCGGCCCGGCACGTGGACGTGCGCGCCGCCCCGGACCCGGCCTGGTGGACGGGCAACCTGTGGGACGCGGCCGTGCGCTGGTGCGTGCCGCTGTTCGTCATGTTGAGCGGCGCGCTGCTGCTCAACGGTCCCGACCTTTCCCCGGGGCGGTTCTACGCCCGTCGCTTGCCGAAGATCGTCATTCCCCTCGCTTTCTGGTCCCTGGCCTTCTACCTGTTCCAGCGGCTCGGAAGCCGAGCGCCGCTCGGGGTCGGCGACTTCGTCGGCGGCTTGCTCGGGGGGAGCATCCTCAACCGGTACTGGTTCCTGTACATGATCCTGTGGTTGTACCTGTCGGCGCCCTTCCTCAAGCCCGTCGCGGCCCGGCTGGAAGGTCCGTGGCTCACGGCGTTCGTCGGCCTGTGGATCTTCGCCGCTTCCCTGCGACCGCTGCTCCAGGTTCTGTTCGGCATCTCCATCGCCGGCGGCGATTCCTTGTTCACCGAGTACCTGGGGTTTTTCCTGCTGGGGGCGGCCCTGCACCGGCAGCAGACCCCCGGCTGGCTCTCGCGCGGCGCCCCGCTGCTATTTGTCGCCGGGTTCCTTCTCACCGCGCTGGGGACCGGGGTGTTGCAGCAGGCGCGGGGAAGCTTCCAGGACGTCTTCTACCGCTACGGCTCACCCGGGGTGGTGGCGATGGCGGTCGGCGTGTTCGTGTTCGGCAAGCGGCGATTCGGCACGCGCCCGGCGGGCGCCACCACCGTCCGCCTCGCCCGGTTGTCGTTCGGAATCTACCTCATCCACACCTTTGTCCAGGCGCTGCTCAACCAGCCCCGCTACGGCATCGAACTCGCGAGAGCGCTGGGCTCGCCGATCGTCGACATCCCGGTCCAGTCCATTCTTATCTGGGGCGCCAGCGCCGTGCTGGCCCTGGCCATCGGACGCACACCGTATCTTTCCCGGCTGGTCGGCCTGTGAAGCCTATTTCTTCCCCGCGTCGTCGGTGAGGGCCAGGCGGGGCAGGCGGCCGTCGGTGAGGCCGCGGCGGATGCGGGCGGTGAGCCCGAGCTTCTTTCCCTTGGGGCGCGGGCGGGCCATCACCTCGCGCACCTCGATGGGGGCGAGCTGCCACAGGGCGTCCTCGATGTCGAAGTCGGGCAGCTCGATGCTGCGCACCACCAGGCGCAAGAGATCCTCGGCCTCGGGCTCGGGCTCCAGCATCTCGGTGGCGCCGGCCAGCCCCGCCGTGGTGCGCTTCTTGTTGTCGTCCTCCACCAGGGCCAGCACCGGGATCTTCTGCCCGCCGGCGTACGAGCGCAGCATCTTGAGGAAGGTGAGGCCGTCCACGCTCTCCGAGACGAGATCGAGCAAGATGAGATCGGGCTTCTCGCGCGGGACCTGCTTCAGGGCCGCCTCGCCGCTCCCCACCGAGACCAGGTCGCACTCGGTGGTGCGCAGCACGTGGTACAGGCCCTGGCGCAACGCTGGGTCGTCCTCGACCAGCATGATTTTCTTGCGGATGCTCTTGCCCAAAACATTCCTCTCAACCCGACGAGCGGGCCATCGGGAGCGTCAACGCCCGCGCCCAACGCCTCGCCGCAGCGAACGCACCTCGAGAAACCGCGGCTGCGACGACCCTGGCAGCCAATGCTCCTCCTCCCCTCCTGCGACCCGTCCTTCGTCAGCGCACCGGCCGGCCGCCGGCCGTCGATCCCGAGAGAAGGCGCCAACCGGATTCGAACCGGTGATGAAGGTTTTGCAGACCTCTGCCTTACCACTTGGCTATGGCGCCATCAAAAAAAGCGGGTGAAGGGATTTGAACCCTCGACTTCAACCTTGGCAAGGTTGCACTCTAGCCTCTGAGTTACACCCGCATCGTGGGCCCTTTTCGCCCAACTGCCGGGCCTTTGTCAAGAAAAACCAGCGCGCGGCAAGTCGCGCGCGGGGATGGCCCGTGGCCGCGCCGAAACGGCCTAGTTGAGCATCTCCTCGGGCAGCGGGCCCGAGACGTCGATGGTGCCGAAGCGCTTCTCGTACTTGGCGATGTTCTCGCGCAGCGCCTCCAGCAGCCTTTTCGTGTGCTTGGGGCTGGAGATCACCCGGGCGCGCACCTTGGCCTTGGGCTGCTGCGGCTGGACGTAGATGAAGTCCAGGGTGAACTCGGTCTCGGTGTGGTTCACCATGGCCAGGTTCACGTAGGCCCCCTGGGCCATGTCCTCGTCGAGCTGGATCTGGATGTTGATCTTGGGCGGAGGGGCGTTTTTGACGTCGCTCATGGATCCTCCCTGCCGCGCGCAGCGGCGGCCTGAGAATAATGCCGCGGTTTGACTTTGCCAAGGGGCCGCGGGTAAAGTCCCTTCACCAATGGCCAAGAAGCCCGCGAAGAAGAGCAGCGCCGGGGAAGCCAACGCCCGCAGCCGCGAGATCCAGCGGCTCAAGCGCGCGCTCAAGGAGAACCCGTCCGACGAGGGGACCTTCGTCAAGCTGTGGGACCTCTTCGTGCAGGCCGAGGCCTGGGAGGCCATGGCGGGGATCCTGCGCGAGCGCATCCCGGCGCTTACCGACGAGCGCGAGCGCGTGCGCGCGCTGCTGCGCCTCGGGGGCCTGTGCGACGAGAAGCTGGGGGACACCCGCCAGGCGGCCCAGGCCTACCGCGAGGTGCTGGCCATCGAGCCGGCCAACCAGCGGGCCCTGTGGGCGCTGGGGGTCATCTACCACGACCTGGAGGACTGGGAGAAGGTCATCGAGATCTACCTCATGCGCATCGCCGCGGCCCAGTCGCCCGAGGAGAAGCTGGCCCTGCGCACCCAGCTGGCCCAGATCTACGAGGAGCGGCTCAAGGCCGAGGACCGCGCCCTCACCGAGTACATCCGCGCGGTGCGCCTGGCGCCGCAGAACGTCCGCATCCTGCTGCACATGGAGAAGCTGGCCGGGCGGACCCGCTCCTTCCAGGAACTTTTAGCGGTGTACCAGGACGTGGTCGAGCGGGTCGAGCGGGTCGAGCTGCGGGTGGCGCTGTACCTCAAGCTGGCCCGGCTGCACGAGCAGCAGAAGAACGACGAGGCGGCGCGGGCCTACGGGCAGAAGGCGCTCGAGCTCGCCGGCGACGACCCGCAGCGCCTGTTCGCCATCTCCTCCATCTATGGAGAAGAAGAGGAGTGGAACGAGCTGATCGCCATCTACACCCGCCTGATCGCGCTGGCCCAGACCAACGAGCAGAAGAGCCGGCTACGGCGCGAGATCGCGCGCTTGTATCGTGACGGGCTGCACGACCCGGCCTCGGCCTTCTTCGAGCTGGTGCGCCTGGCCCGCTACCAGCCGGATCAGCCCGGGCTGGTGGAGGAGCTGTGCAGCCTGGGGGTGGAGTGCGACAAGCACGTGGAGCTGGCGGCGGTGCTGCAAGACCTGGCCGACCGCCTGCCGGAGGGCGCGGCGCGGGTGGCGCTGTGGGTGCGCCTGGCCCGGCTCCAGCTCGACGATCTGCACAACGCGGACCTCGCCCGCCAGGCGGTGGAGCGGGCGCTGCAGGCGGACGCGCGCAACCTGGAGGCGCAACTGCTGCGCTTCGATCTGTTGCAGACCGCGCGCGAGTGGGAGCGCCTGGCCCAGGCCCTGGAGGCCTTCCTGGGGCGCGCCGATCTGCCGGCCGACATGGCGCGGGAGCAGCGCAAGCGCCTGGCCCGCCTGTACGAGGAGAAGCTCGACCGGCGCGAGCGGGCGGTGGAGCTGTACCGCGAGAACCTGCGCGAGCCCGGAGACGCCAGCGCCCCCGAGCCCGGCCCGCGCGAGGAGATCCTGGAGCAGCTGTACCGGCGCCAGGGCACCTGGGAGGAGCTCATCACCCTGCTCGGCCGGCGCATGCAGGAGAGCGCCGATCCCGAGACCCAGGTCAACCTGGCGCTGGAGATCGCCCAGATCCGCGAGCGTCAGCTGCACCAGCCCGACCGGGCCTTCTTCGAGATCGTGCGCGCCGCCAAGCAGGCGCCGGGGGACGAGCGGCTGCTCGACGAGCTGTTCCGCCTGGCCCGCGCGGGCGGCTTCACCTCGGAGGTGCTGGCGGTGGCCGAGGATCTGTTGGCCACCATGCCCGACGCCGCCGCCGCCCGGGTCCACGCCAGCATCGGCCTGCTGCTGGAGGACGAGGGCCGCCGCCAGGAAGCCCTGGAGCGTTTCGAGCGGGCGCTGGCCCTGGATCCGCTGGAGAGTCGCGCCTACCGCGGGCTGCGTGCCGATCTCCTGTCCCGCAACGCCTGGGAGCGGCTGGTCGAGCTGGATCTGGCCCGCGCCTCCCGCCCGGTGGACGCGGACGAGAAGATCGAGCTCTTGCTCTCCGTGGCCGAGGTGCTCGAGGACCGGCTGCGCGATGACAGCCGGGCGGCCGACGTGTATGACCGGGTGCTGGCGCTGGATCCCACCTCGATCCCCGCCCGGAAGGGCCTGTCCCGCCTGCGCGGCGAGGCCGGTCAGCCCGCGCCCTTGTCCGAGACGCCAGCCCCGGCACCGCCCGCCGGGGAACCGTTTGCGGACTCCACCGGGGCGGTGCCGCGCCCGGAGGATCTCGACGTCACCGAACCGCAGGGCCGGCCGCCGGTGGGCACGGCGTCTGCCACGATCCAGGACCTGGAGGAGTTCGACGAGCCGGAGCCGATCACCGAGGTGACCGAGCCCTCCCCGCGCCCCGCGGCGGCCCGCCGCCCTGAGGTTGCGCCACCTCCTCCCCTGCCGGTCCCGGCGCCGGCCGATGAGCAGGACGAGGCGAACGATTTTCTCGATCGTGAGCCCACGCTGGTCGAGCGGGCGCCCACGCCGACCCCGGCGCCGAAGGAGCCGCCCGCGCAGACGCCCCCCCCGGCACCCGCGCCCACGGCCGAGCCCCCGCAGGCGCAACCGGAGCCGCCGCGCCCGGCTGCCGCGCCGGCCACGGAAACGAAAGACGTCCCGGTGGCGGACCAGGACCCGGACACCTCTCCCATGGAAGAGGAACCGACGCGCCCCGGGGTCACGCTATCCCCGGAGGAGGCGGCGCGCCACATCCTGGCGGCGGATCGGCAGGACGTCGGCGCCTGGGAACGCCTGAGCCAGCTCGCGGGGGAAGCGCGCGGGCCCGCGGCGGCCTTCGACATCCTGGCCGAGGGGTTGGCCGCGCTCGAGAAGGCCGATGCCCAGGCAGTGCTGCTGCGGCGGCTGGGGCTGCTGGCGCAAGACACGCCGCTGCGGCTCCGGCTGGCCGAGCTGTTGCGACAGCGTGGGCGCTTCGAGGACGCCGAGTCCACCTACCGCGCCATCCTGCGCGCCGAGCCGGTCCACCCCCAGGCCCTCGACGGGCTGGCCAGCCTCTACCGGGAGCGCAAGACGCTGGACCGGTTCGACGCCTTCCTGAGCCGCGCCCTCCATCAGGTCACCGACGCCGGGCAGCGGCGCGAGCTGCTCTCGCGCCGGGCGCGGCTGCGCGCCCTGGAGCTGGAGCGCTTCCAGGAGGCGCTGGAGGACCTGGACCTGCTGGCCGCCATCAGCCCGCAGGATCTCGATCTCTTGACCTTGCAGGAGTCCCTGCTCGAACGGCTCAACCGCTTCCCGGACCTGGTGAAGGCCTACGAGCGGCACCTCAAGCTCGCGCCCACCCCGGCGGCCCGCGCCGAGCTGCTGATGGCCATCGCGCTGCTCCAGGAGAACCGGCTGGGCAACCCCGAACAGGCCGCCACCTACTACCGCGCGGTGCTGGAGGAGGACCCCGGCAACGCCCGGGCCCTGGAGGCGCTGATCGCGCTGCTCGAGAAGCGCCACGACTGGCTGGGCGCGCTGGAGATGCTGGATCGGGCCGCCTCCCGGGTCGGGGACGCCGAGGCGGCCGCCCTCATCCACTACCGGCGAGGCAAGATCCTGGAAGAGCAGCTGCTGCGCCCGGAGGAGGCGGAGGAGGCCTACCGCAAGGGCGCCGCGGGGCAGAGCCCGTCGCGCGACGCGCTCATGGCCCTGCGGGGCATGGCCCGGCGCCGCGGCGACTGGGTGGAGGTGATCCGCCTCGACAACCTGCTGCTCTCCGGCGCCCAGAGCCGCGAGCGCGCCGCGCTGCTGGTCGAGATGGCCAAGATCTGGCGCGAGCGCCTGGAGAACCAGGACAAGTCGCTGGAGTGTTTCGAGGAGGCCTGCCGGCTGGATCCCGACAACCTGGAGGCCGTGCGGGTGGTGGCCGACCTGCGTCTGCAGACGCGGCGCATGGAAGAGGCCCACGAGATGTACTCCCGCCTGGCCAGCCGGGGCCCGGACACGGGCCTGGAGGAGCAGGAGCTGCAGGCGGTGTACCTCAAGATGGCGCAGTCGGCGGAGGCCCTGGGGCGCCGCGATGACGCGGCGAACGCGTTCCAGCAGGCCTTGGAGCTCGCGCCCTCCGACCGGGCGGTGCGCATGAGCTTCGGCCACTTCCTGGCGCGGGGCGGCGAGTGGGGCCGCGCGGTGGAGCTGTACCGCTCGGTGCTGGAAGAGCAGCTGGCCAGCCTCGCCCCCGCGGAGGCGGCCGACCTCCACTGCCAGGTGGCGCAGGGGCTGCTCCAGCTCGGTCAGCGCGAGGAGGCCGCCGCCCACTACCGCCAGGCGCTACGGGCCTTCCCGCGGCACCTGCCAGCCATCCGGGCGGCCGTGGAGATGGCGCAGCAGCTCGGCCGCCACGCCGAGATGGTGGAGCTTTTAGGCAAGCTGCGCGAGCTCTCCACCAGCCCGCAGGCGCGCTTCAAGCTCTCGGTGCAGATGGGGGACGTGCTGGCCGACGCCATGGCCGAGCCGGCGCAGGCCGCCCAGGCCTACCGCCAGGCGCTGGCCGAGGACCCGGGGAGCCTGGAAGTTCTGGAGAAGCTGCGCAAGGCCCTGGTGCGCACCGAGGAGTTCGCCGAGGCGGTGCAGGTGCTGGAGCGGCTGGCCCACCTGGCGCCGGACGAGGCGGCCCGGGCGCGCTACTGCCGCATCGCCGCGGACGTGGCTGCCGAGCGGCTGGACGACGAGACGCGGGCCCTGGGGCTGTACCTGCGGGCGCTGCAGCTCGCCCCGCTCGACGCCCGTTCGCAGAGCGCCGCGGTCAAGATCCTGAGTCGCCAGCGGGACTGGGGGCGCCTGGCCGCGCTGTGGGAGGAGCTGCTGCGGCGCCTGCCGCCGCCCATCCCGGGCCAGCCCGACCGGCGCATCGAGATCCTGACCGAGCTGGTCGAGCTGTACCGCTACCGCCTCAACGACCCGCGCAAGGCCATCGCCGCCTGCGAGCAGCTGATGCTGTTGGAGCCCGGCAACCTCAAGGTGCGCGAGGATCTGGCCCGCCTGCTCGAGGCCGACGGCCAGCGCGATCGGGCCGCCGATCTGCACCGGCAGCTCATCGCCGACAGCCCCTTCTCGGTGGACAGCTACCACGCCCTGCGCCGCATCTGCGAGGCCCGCGGCGACCGGGACCGCACCCTGTGCCTGTGCGCCACCCTGAACTTCCTGGACGAGGCCAACGAGGACGAGCAGCGGCTGTTCCGGGAGTTTCGGCATGCCCTGCCCATCCCGCCGGGCCGGCGCATGGACGAGGCTCAGTACCGCCGCCTGGTGACCCACCCCGCCTCGCGGGGGCTGCTGGGCGAGCTGTTCGACTTCGCCGCGGACTTCGCGCGGCCGCTGTTCGCCGTCGACGGCAAGGAGTACAAGCTGAAGCCCCGCGAGGCGCTCAACCTGGCCGACCGCAGCCAGAAGATGTGCGAGGTGATCCGCGACGCGCTGACTCTGCTGGGGCTGCCCGAACCCGAGTTCTATCCCCGGGGCATGTTCGTCAAGGGCATCATGGCGGTGAACACCTCGCCGGTGGCGGTGCTGTACGCCGAGGAGTCCATGCGCAAGGCGACGTTGCCCGAGCTGCGCTTCATGGTGGCCCGCGCGGTGGCCTTCACCCGCCCGGAGAACCTGCTGGCCGCCTCGCTCACCGCCCGCCAGCTGCGCAACCTGCTCGAGGCCATGGCCGAGCTGGTGCTCCCCGGCGGGCCGGTGCACCCGGTGGCCGAGGAGGTGGGCACGCTGGCCCGCCGCATGCAACGGCTGGTCCCGCCGGAGAGCCAGGAGCGCCTGCTCCAGCTGGCGCGCCAGTACCGCGCCCAGAGCGAGGAGCTGTCCATCCGCGACTGGCTGGAGGGCGTCGAGCACACCTGCAACCGGGTGGGCCTGCTGGCCTCGGGCGATCTCGACGCCGCGGTGCAGGTGCTGAAGTCGGCGCGGGTGGTCAGCCCGTCGGGGAGCTCGCGCTCGCTCATCCGCGAGCTCATCTTCTACTCCATCTCAGAGGAGTACTTCGACCTGCGCCGCGCCCTCCAGGCCGCCATCCAGTGAGCGCGGCTTGGCGCGATCTCGCGCCGGAAGGCCCGCGCGCGAGTCTGGATTTTCCCTCGCGGTTCGTTGACATAAAAAACCCGTTCTGACTATCTTCTTCGCGAACTCCACCAGGAGGCCCGGCGATGAGGTTCTTCTGCCCCAAGTGCGGCACCCGGCACAACCGGGAGGACGCCGACATTCCCCCGGAGGGCCTGATCCTCCCATGCGAAAAATGCGGGTTTTCCATCTCCATCAAGGGAAAGAACGCCAAGCCCGGCCCGTCCAAGGTCGCGCCTGCCTTCGACGCCTCCAAGATCGCCCCACCCGCGGACGACGACGATGATGACGACGACGCCTTCAACAAGACCGTGCGCGTGGACAGCCCCTTCGTCGCGACGCTGCAACAGATGAAGGCCGCCGAGGAGAAGCGCGAGGAGAAGCCCGCCCGCCCGGTCGAGTCCGCGCGCGGCGGCGGCGAGCGACCCGCCAGCGCCTCCCGCGTCGCCCGCAAGCCCACCGGAGCCGCGCCCTCGGCCGTCGAGCGGAAGCCCTCGGCCGGCGCCTCCAAGCCGCCACCCGAGAGCGAGCCCCGGGCCGCCAAGACCGACGCGCTGGCCGCGGCGAAAGCTGGCCGCGAGCCTGCCCGCACCGACCCGTCGCTGCCGGAAGCCCCCAAGGCACCGGCCGAAGCCGAGCCGAAAAACGAGACCCCCGCCCCGGTCGCCCGGGCGGCCGAGCCCGAGAAGACCCCCGTCCCGACGCCCGAGCCGACCCCGCCCGCGCCAGAGCCGATGGCCAGCACCGCTCGACCGGCGCCAACGGCTGCGGTCGCCGCCGCGCCGGGCGACGGCCGCCTGGCACGCTACCTCGCCTTCCTGCACCTCGGAGGAAGAAGCGGCGGCCGCTTCCGCTTCCGCGATCTCTTCTTCGCGCTGGCGCATCCCTTCGACCCGCGCAAGCTGCTGGCGGCGACCGCCGGCATCTTCACCGGCTCGCTGCTCTTCTCGGGCCTGATCTACCTCGGCAACCTCACCCACAGCGGCATCGGCGCCACCGTGGCCCTGATCCTGGCCTCGCTGGCCCTGGTCGCCACCACCATCACCGGCCTGGCCATGAGCACACACTCGGCGGAGCAGGAGATGCTGGCCGGCCACCGGTTGCCCTTCCGGGAGAGCGTGGCGTACGTCTTTTCTCACCTGGGCGGGATCCTGGGCACGCCGCTCCTGTTCGTGATCGCGGTGCTGGTCTTCTTGCTCGGCGTGGCGACCCTGTCCTGGGCCGGACGTATCCCCGTGGCCGGCCCGATCCTGTACGGGGTCACCTTCCTGGGCTCGTTCGCCCTCGCACTGCTTTCGGTCCTGGCCGCCCTGGCGCTCTCGGTGGCCCTGTTCTCGTACCTGCCGCTCCTGGGAAGCTCCAACCTCTCCGCCGTGGCCGGGGCCCGCAGCATCTTCGCCTTCATTCTCAGGAACCCGGGCCGGTACCTCCTGCATTACCTGCTGGCGGGCCTGGTGGCGGCCGCGCTGTACCTTGTCGTGGGCTGGCTATGCGCGCAGGCGTTCTCCGTGATGGTTCGGGTCGCTGGCGGTCTCACCCACCAGGACCTGGGGGCCATCCTGGTCCAGATGCCGATGCTGCTGCTCGCGCCGTTGCTCTTCGGGGCCCCGGCCATCCTCGCGGGCGCCATGGCCGGCAGCGGTGGGGAGTGGCCCGAGCAGGTCGCCGGCTGGCTGGTCGGCCTGGGTTGGGTCGCCATCCTCTCGTTCGCTCTGGCGTTCGCGCTGGTGTATTTCTTCGGCGCCGGCGCGGTGAGCTTCCACCTGCTGTGGGGCGACCAGACGAACCGCGAGGAGAAAAAATGACCCGGCGCACCTTGTTCCGGGCGCTCTTCGTCCTGGGTGCCGCTCTGCTATCGGGCTGCGCCGCCGCCCACGAACAGACCCCCAGCGACCTGCGCTCGGTGGTCAACCTGTTCCACCGCAACGTGCGCTGGCAGTACAGCGACCTCGCCGCCGCGGTGGTGCGCCCGGATTGCCGCAAGGCGTTCCTGGATCTCATCGAGGACGCCAAGGACGACCTGCACATCACCAACTACGAGCTGCGCTCGGTCACCCCCCAGCCAGGAACCCCCCGCGCCTCGGTGCGCATCCACATGAGCTTCTACCGCTTGCCATCCACGGTGATCCAGAACGAAACGGTGGAGCAGGTCTGGGAGCAACAGGAGCGCAACTGGATCCTGGTGAGCCAGACGGGCGGGCCGTTCCCGTTCCCGCCACCGGGCTGCGACGAGCCTCCCCCCGCCAGCCCGTCCCCCGCGAACGATGCCCCACCGGACCCCAAAAATCCTGGCCGATGAGGCCGGGCTGCTGGCCCTGTTCAAGCCCGCCGGCTGGAACACCTTCCCCGGCCCCGGCGATGGCGAGACGCTCTCCGGCTGGCTTCTGCATCGCATTCCCGAGCTGGCCGGCGTGGGCCCGACGAGCGCCCCGGCCCTGCTGCACCGGTTGGATCGCCCCACCTCCGGGCTCATGCTGGCGGCGCGCACCCCGGAGCTGTACCGTGCGCTGCGCCAGGCCTTCTCGGAAGGGGCGGTGGAGAAGCGCTACCTGGCGCTGGTGGAGGGTGAGCTGCCTTCGCCCGTCTTTTGCGACGCGCCGCTGGGCGAGCGCTATCGCCGCTCGAAAAAGGTGCAAGTGGTGTCGCCGGCCGCGCGGCGCCGGGTGCGCAGACCCCGCAAGGCACGCACCGAGATCGAGCCGCTTTGCTCCGCGGGCGGCTTCACCTTGTGCCGGGTCCAGATCCACACCGGCGTGCGGCACCAGATCCGCGCCCATCTGGCCCACCTCGGGCACCCGGTGGCCGGCGATGCCCTCTACGGCGCCCGGCAAATCTTGCCCGGCCTCGAAAACCGCATCTTCCTCCACGCCAACGCAGCGCGCCTGGTCCATCCCGCCGACGAGCGCCCCCGGACCTTCTCCTGCCCGGCGGGAGAAGATCTGCGCCGCATCCTGGAATCGCTCGGCTTTCCCCCGCTGACGCCAGACGGGTGAATCGAGCCGAAAGCCCGGGCCCGAGGACGAGCCATGCCGGAATGCCTCAACTGCCACGCCGAACTTCCCGCGGAAGCGGCCCGCTGTCCGCGCTGCGGAGCCGACCAGGAGGAACTCCACGCCAGGCTGGCGGGATCCCCGGTCGAGGCCCGGCCGCCGGCGAGAGCCTTTAGACCCTTCGAGGAGCGCCGTCCCTTGCCTCCATGGATCCGGGTGCTTCCCCTGGCCGGAGTGGCCACGCTGGTGATCTGGCTGCTGCTTCCGGCGCGCTTCCCCTCGGTCGTGCTGCCGCTGTCGAAGCATAGCCCGAGCGCGGTCGACGAATGCCTGAACCGGGACGCCTGCATCGTGGTGTACCTGGCGCCCTGGTGCCCGCACTGCCACGACGCCATCGGCGTCATCCACGCCCTCCGCGAAAAAACCCGGACGAGCACCCGGCTCGGGCTCCGCGTGGTGGTGGGCGCGGACACGGAGGCGAACCTCGAAAAGATGGCGCAGGAGATCGGCGGCGTGGTCTTTCTGGACACCGAGCGCAGGCTTCAGAAGAAGCTGAACCGGCCCGGCGTGCCCCACTGGTACCTGGTGAGTGCCGGCGGCACCCTGCGCGCCGAGATGGCGGGCGCTTCCGGCGCGGCGACCGTCCTCCATCGCCTGGGCGCGGAGCCGTGAGGGGCGGCGGCCGCTTGCCTTTGCCGGGCGGTCGCCCAATAATGCGTCATGCCCGAAAGACCCGCCACCACCATCGACGCTTCTCGCTGCAACGGCTGTGGCCTGTGCGTGAAGGTCTGCCCCAGCCAGACGCTCTCCATGGAGGGCGGCAAGGCGAAGGTGAGCGGCGATCGCTCCATCCACTGCGGCCACTGCGCCGCCATCTGCCCGACCGGGGCCGTGAGCGTGGCCGGGATCGACGCGCGCGCCACCGAGCTTCGCACGGTCGAGAACCGGCCCGGCTGGCTCCCCTACGGGCGCTTCGACGCCGCGGGGCTGGCGCACCTGATGAAGTCGCGCCGCTCCAGCCGGCTGTTCCTGGAGCGGCCGGTGCCGCGCGAACTCCTCGAGGATCTGGTGCGCATCGGCATCACCGCCCCCTCGGGCACGAACAGCCAGCGCTGGACGTTCACCATCCTCCCCGATCGGCCAGCGGTGATGCGTCTGGGAAAGGCGGTGGCGGATTTCTTGCGGCGGCTGAACTGCCTGGCCGAGTCGGGGCCGGCGCGGCTCTTCGCCAAGGCGTTCCTGAAGGACGCGCTGGGCCAGTACTACCGCGAATACTATCCTTCGGTGAAGCGCGGCCTCGAGGAGTTTGAGCGCGGCGGGCGCGACCGGCTCTTCCAGGGCGCCCCGGCGGTCATCTTGATCGGCTCTCGAGCCGGCGCCTCCTGCCCCGCCGAAGACGCCCTGCTGGCCGCCGGCCAGATGACACTCTTCGCCCACGCCGCCGGCTACGGCACTTGCCTCATCGGCTTCGCGGTCGAGGCCATCCGGCGCGACGGCCGCATCCGCCGGCTCCTCGAGCTGTCGCCGGGCGAGCACATCCACGCGGTGGTGGCGCTGGGCAAGACCCGCGAGTGGTACCGCCAGCCGGCGCCGCGCCGGCCCGTCACGGTCCGTTACTGGCCGGCCTGACCTGCCTTGCCGGAGACCGCCCAGGACAGCAGTGGATCTCGGGGAGAAAACACGGGTAGAATGAGCCCATGAAGCGGACGGTCTCGTACATTGGCCTGGGTGCCGCGTTTCTCCTCCAGGCGTTGAGCCTCTCCTGCAGCAGCGGCGGTGGTTGCAAGAACGACGCCGATTGCCCCGGCCTGGAGCGATGCCTGGACGGGAGCTGCAAGTTGCCGACGGATCCCTGCGCTGGCGTGAGCTGTCCGCCGGGCCAGGTGTGCGCCAAGGGCCAATGCCTCCCCGCGGGCACCGACTCCGACGGCGACGGCTTTTCGGTGCAAAACGACTGCGACGACGACGATGCGGCGATTCACCCTGGCGCGGCCGAGCGCTGCAACCAGAAGGACGACGACTGCGACGGCAAGACCGACGAGGAAGGCGTCTGCCATCCCCCGTGCTCGCCCGCCGCCGAGCTGCCGTCGCAGGCCAACCCGCCCTTCCCGTGCGACGAAAGGACCGCCTGCGATCTGTGCGCGAGCTTCGCGGGCCAGGAGTACTTCTGCCGCAGCATCCAGGGAGAGCCCTTCGACTTCGTGGCCCTGCCCGACGGCGCGGCTTGCGTTCCGGCGCGCCAGTGCCAGCGCATGCGCTGCGCCTCCTCGGTGCTGCATTGCAGCGTCTCGGGCGGCGGCTGGGTGGAGGGCGACATCCCCACCTCGGAGAGCGAGGTGTGCGACGGGCTCGACAACGACTGCGACGGCAACCGTGACGAGGCCGGCGCCGAGCAGAGCTGCGCCCCCCGCGAGGGTGCCCGGGCCCTGTGCGTGGCCGGGCAGTGCGCCTACCAGTGTCTGCCGGGGCGGCACGAGTGCGGCGAGCGCTGTCTGCCCGACGACGCGGTGGAGAGCTGCGGCGAGCGCTGCGATCCCTGCCCGGCCCCGGCCAACGCCACCGCCCTGTGCGTGGGCGGGCGCTGCGAGTTCGAGTGCCAGAGCGGCTACGTCCGGCAGGTGGATCGTTGCAGCGCCTGCGTCACGAACGACTTTTGCGGCACGAGCTGCGAGCCGTGCGCTTCGGGCCTCGAGTGCTGCACGAGCTCGTGCGTCAACCTGGCCTCCGACCCGCAGAACTGCGGCGCCTGCAACGCCCGCTGCAGCGGAGCCGACGACATCTGCTGCGGCGGCGAAGGGTGCTGCCCATCGACGCACCCCACCTGCTGCCCGGGCTCCTGCTGCGTCGCGGGCGGCCTGTGCTGCCCGGACGGCGGTTGCTGCGCCTCTCCCAACAACGTGTGCTGTGGGCCCGGCTGCTGCCCCGACGGCACGAGCTGCTGCAACGCCCAGTATTGCTGCACCTCGGACCGGCCGACCTGTTGTCCCAACGGCTGCTGCCCGGCGGGCAACCAGTGCTGCGGTCAGTACTGCTGTGCAGCCTCCGACACCTGTTGCCCCGAGACGTGCTGCCCGCCCGAGTACCCGGTGTGCTGCGGCGCGGGTTGCTGTCCCGCCGGCTACGCCTGTTGCCAGAACAACACCGCCTGTTGCCCGGTGTGAGCGCGCCCGCCGGGTTCGCCCCGGCCCGCAAGGAGACCCATGGCCCACCTCGGAATGAAACCCGCCTACCTCGCCCTGCAACAACGCCTCGACCGCATGCCCATCGGCGCCCCGCCGCGACGCGAGTTCTTCGAGCTGCTCGAGACCCTGTTTTCGGAGGAGGACTGCCGGGTGGCGGCCGCCATGCCCATGATCCCCTCCAGCGCCGCCAAGGTGGCCCGGCGGGCGGGCCTGAGCGAGGACGCCTGCCGCCGCGTCCTCGAGTCGCTGGTCCCCCGCGGCCTGGTGGTGGACCTTCCCCGGCCCGACGGGAGCGTGCTCTACCATCTCAACCCCGCGGTGATCGGCTTCTTCGAGTTCACCATGATGCGGGTGCGGGACGATATCGACCAGAAACACGCCGCCCAGCTCATGGTCCGCTACCTCCACGATGACCCGTCGCTCGGGTTTTTCCGCATGGTGGCCGAGGCGGACACCTTCTTGGCCCGGCCGCTGGTCCACGAGGACGCGCTGGAGCCGGAGGTGGAGAGCCAGGTGCTGGACTACGAGAGGGCCTCGGCCATCATCGAGTCGGCCGTAAGCTTCGGCGAGGGCCTGTGCCACTGCCGCCACGTCAAGGAGCACCTCGGCGCTCCCTGCCGGCTCCCGCGCGACATGTGCCTCAGCCTGGGCTTCGGGGCGGACTACCTGGTGCGCGCCGGCCTGGCCCGGCGCATCGACAAGGCCCGCGCCCTGGAGGTCCTGGCCTTCGCCCGCGAGCACGACATGGTGCAGATGGCCGACAACGTGCAGCACCGCCCGACCTTCATCTGCAACTGCTGCGCCTGTTGCTGCGAGATGCTGCACGGCCTGCGCGCGCTCTCGGACACCCGGCGCCTGGTGACCTCCAACTACGTGGCCACCATCGACCTGGAGCGCTGCAACGGCTGCGGCCGCTGCGAGAAGGTATGCCCGGTGCGCGTCATCGACCGGGTGCCGGCGGCCGGCTCGCGCAGCCAGCCGCGACGGCGCAGCGTGGCGCGGGTGAACGGCGCGCTGTGCCTCGGCTGCGGCGTGTGCCACCGCCACTGCCAGAGCGGCGCCATCCGCCTATCTCCCATCGGCGAGCGGGTGCTCACCCCGAAGAACGCCATCGAGAAGATGGTGCTGCAGGCGCTCGAGCGCGGCAAGCTCCAGCACCTGTTGTTCGATGGGCAGGCGCTCTCCCACCGTGCGCTCAACCTGTTTTTCGGCGTCCTGCTCTCCCTGCCGCCGGCCAAGAAGGTCCTGGCCCGGCGCCAGCTCCGCAGCCGCTTCGTGCGCCTGCTGCTCGAGGGCTTCTCCCGCACGGGCCGGGCGAAGAACGTCCCGCGCGAGCTGTGAGCCGATTGACAAGGCCGCCCGCCGTGCCCATGCTGCCGGAGATGCAGGCCGTCCACCTTCTTCTTTTCCTGCTGCTTCCGGCCGTGGTGACGGCCGGGGACGAGCTGCCCCGGCGCTCGGTTCATGGCGCGCTCGTCTTTCAACACACAGAAGGTCTGGATGCGCTGGCCGCCGACCTGGCGGGCGCAGTCCAGGACACCGTCCGCGACATGAGCGTGGAGCTGGGGGAAGCCGCCCGCGGGCCGGTGCGCGTGCTGCTGGCCACCGAACGCGCGGCGCTGGAGCGGGCCGCGCCGGTTCCGATCCGCATGCCGGCCTGGGCCGCGGGGATGGCCCTGCCGCGCCAGGGCGTGGTGTTGTTGTTCGTGGGCGGCGGCCGGCCCCTCGACGAGGTGCGCAAGACCTTCCTCCACGAGTACGCCCACGTGGGATTGCACCGCGCCGCTCCCGGCGCGCGCCTGCCGCGCTGGTTCCAGGAAGGGTACGCCATGTACCGCGCCGGCGAGTGGAACTTCCAGCGTTCGGCCACGCTCGGCCGCGGCGTGCTCTCCGGCCGGCTGTACTCGCTGGAGGCGCTCACCGAGCGCTTCCCCGGCGAGGGCGACGACGTCGAGCTGGCCTACGCCCAGAGCATCGACTTCGTGGGGTTCTTGCTGTCGCGTCACGGCGCGCCGGCCTTCGCCGACGCGCTGTCGCGGCTCGCTCGTGGCGAGGCCTTCCTGTCGGCGCTGGAGGAGGCCTACGACAAGCCGCTTGCCGTGCTCGAGGACGAGTGGCGCGCCGATCTCAAGTCGCGCTTCACCTGGTTTTCTGTGCTCGCCACCACCAGCGTGGTGTGGATCGCCGCGAGCTTGATCTTTGTGCTGGCCTACCTGCGCCGCCGGCGCGCGCGACGGCGCGCCATGGAGGCCATGGAGGACGACCCGGGGTGGATCGAGCCGCCACCGGACGGCCCGCCCGGCCCGCCACCGCTCTTGCACTGACGGCCAGCGACGCGGACAATGTCGCCCATGGAATCCGCCGCGCAGTTTCTAGAACGCGCCGGGTTGTCGTTCGGCCTGCCGCGGGAGCGGCTGGAAGCCCTGTGCCGCCTCTCCGAGGAGGCCGGTACGCTCGGCGAGCTGCTGAGACATCCCGAGGCGACCGATGCGTCCCTGGCCGCGCCCCACTGGCTGCGCCTGCGCCGGGGTCTTTTACGCTACCGGGCCCTGCGCGGCGCCGCGGCCGGGCTTTCCGTGGAGCGGCTCGGCGCCCTAGAGATCGAGGCGGCGCGCTTCTCGGCCCGGCACGGCGCGGGCGAGGCGGAGCCGGCCCGCCTTCACCAGCGGCTGCTCGCGCGCGCCGGCCAGTGCCTCAAGCAGGGGCGGCTGCGCTTTCTGGCCATGGCGCCGCACGCCGCCCTGCCGCCAGAGATCGCCCGCTTCGCCTCCCACAGCGAGAGCTGCGCCGACGTCCCGCCCCACCGCTGGTTCGCCGCGCGGCGCGGCGTCGCCGATCGGCTGCTGCGCCTGGAGATCGTGTGCGCCCCGGACGACGCGGCGGGACACCAAGATGTCGAGGCCCCAGACAGGCTCGCGCTCGAGCTCGAGCGGGCCGCGGAGCGGGCGGTGGTGCGCGCCATCGACGAACGCTGCCAGGACGAGGTCATCGAGCAGGCGGCCGAGGCGCTCTGCTCGCTCCTCTCTCGCCCACCCCTGCTCGAGGCGGTGGGCGGCGTGGCGTGCGGGCGCAAGGAGATCCGCTCCTGCGTCTCGGGAGGAGAGCATGACGGGGAGAGCGCCGTTTTCGAGCGCGCCGACCTCGCGGGCGTGGCGGACTGGATGAAGGCCCGCCGGGTCGAGCGGGTGGCGCTTTTTGTCCTGACGGGCACGCCCGGCGCTCCGGAAATCGCCTCCCGCTTCGCCGAAAGGACGCTGTCTTGCGAACCGGCGCGCGCCGCCGGCCTGATGAAGCAGGCCCGGGGACAGGCCGGGATCATGCTCGAAGAAGCCGCCCGGGTGGCCGCGCGGCGCCTGCGGGATCCCCTGGAGGGGTACGCCGACGTGCCCGCGGACGAGCTGGGCCTGGGCGAGTACCTGGACTGCGTGGACGGCGAGATGCTCCGCTCGGCGCTCGAGGATGTCCGCGCCGCGGTCGCCTGGGAACGCGCCCACCGCGCGCACCTTCCGCTGGCGGAGGCCACCGGCGCACCGAGTCCCATCGTGCGCAAGCTTTCCGACCTCAAGCCGGGAATGGAGCTTGGGGGCACGGTGAGCAACCTCACCGGCTTCGGCGCCTTCGTGGAGCTGGGCCTGCCGGTGCAGGGGTTGATCCATGTCTCCGAGCTCGCGGACCGGTTCGTGCGGCATCCATCCGAGGTGGTGCGGGTGGGCCAGCGGCTCCACGCGAGGGTGCTCTCGGTGGACCTCGAAAAGGCGCGCATCTCGCTTTCGCTGCGAAAGGACGGTACGCGCCGTGCCGCTCGGGACAAGAGACAGGAGGCGCTGTCGAAGCTCGAAACCCTCTTTCGAAAGTGATCCCGCGCTCCCATGTTCCCCCGAACCACGGCGGGGACAGCCCCCGCGCAATTTGTTGAATTTTCAGCAAAATAATGCGTTGTCCATATTTTTACGAACAAAAACAAGATGTTATTTATATCGTCCTCCTCCGAAATACAAAATACCCATATTTTTCAATATAATAATCGAGGGGCTGTCCCCATGGTTTCCCATGGTTTCTTTGCGAGTTCAGTCGGCTCCATCGCGATACCACCCGGCTATGTTTGAAAAGATTATTTCGGAACCGAGACAGGTTGACCGCGACGAAAAGTCACATATAATCCGACCATGCAAGAATGGAAGGATCTACTGGGCCTTCGGGTGATCCGTCGGGTGGCGGGGCTCATCAACCAGCGCTGGAACCTCGGGGTGGGCTTCGCCGACAACGAAGGCAACCTGCTCAACACCCCGGAGACCGATCGCTATGCCACCCGCCGCCCCGTGTGCGATTTGGTGAAGTCCTGCCCCGCCGGGCGGGCGCGCTGCGACTGCACCGCCCGTGACATGCTGGCGCACCAGCTCAAGACCGGAAGCGCGGGGGCGACCCGTTTCGTGTGCCACGCCGGGCTCTCCGAGATCTACATGCGCGTGCAGATCGAGGGCGCCGACAACGGCCTCATCCTCGTCGGCGGGATGCTGGCCCAGTCCGACCTCGAGGCCCAGCGCGCCGAGGTGCTGCGCCGCTGCGCCGATCTGGACATCCCCCGGCATGAGCTCGAGCGCGCGGTGATGGACTCGAGCGTGCTCTCGGAGGAGGCGTTCACCTACCTGCGGGATCTTCTGGAGCTTCTGGTGCGGGAGATGCTGGTGTACAGCGAGGAGGTGGCCCGACGGGAGCGGCGCCTGGACCGGCTGGCACGCGAGCTACAGGAGCGGGCGAGCTACGGGGCCATCATCGGCAAGAGCCCGGTCATGCGCGAGCTGTACCGGCTGCTGGACAAGGTGGCCGACACGGATTCGACCGTGCTCATCACCGGCGAGAACGGCACCGGCAAGGAGCTGGTGGCCCGGGCCATCCACTTCCACTCGGCGCGCCGCGAGCGGCCCTTCGTGGTGCAGAACTGCTCGGCCTTCAACGACAACCTGCTCGACAGCGAGCTCTTCGGCCACACCCGCGGGGCATTCACCGGCGCCAACGCCAACAAGAAGGGCCTGTTCGAGGTGGCCGACGGCGGGACCTTCTTCCTGGACGAGATCGGGGACATGAGCCCGGCGTTGCAGGTGAAGCTGCTGCGGGTGCTCCAGGAGGGGACCTTCATCCCGGTGGGCAGCACCCAGACCCAGCACGTGGACGTGCGCCTGATCGCGGCCACCCACCGCGATCTGCGCGCCATGGTGGACAGCGGCAGCTTCCGCGAGGACCTGTTCTACCGGGTCAACGTGATCAACGTCCACCTGCCCGCCCTGCGGGACCGGCGCGAGGACATCCCCTTGCTCACCGAGCACTTCATCGAGAAACACTCCCGCGCCGCGCGCAAACCCCGCCTGTCGGCGGGTTGCATGGCGCGCCTGCTGGACTACCCCTGGCCCGGCAACGTGCGCGAGCTGGAGAACGAGATCGAGCGGCTCTTGGTGCTGCGCGGCGAGGACGCCGAGATCAGCGAGGAGTTCCTGTCGCCGCGCATCCGCTACGACGTCTATCCAGAGGGCGGGAGCGGGGGCGGGAGCAGCGAGAGCCGCGAGTCGGCCCTCAGCCTGCCCCAGGCCATCGAGCGCATCGAGCGCGCCATGATCCTGGACCACCTCAAGCGCGCCCGCTGGAACAAGAGCCGCGCCGCCGAGACCCTGGGCATCTCCCGCCGCAACCTGATCCGCAAGGTGCAGGACTACGGGCTCGACCGGCGCGCGCGCAGCCGCTGACGCATCGCCGCGCTCAACCGCGGGTGGCCTCGAGGCGGCCGAGCTGCAGGGTCAGCTCGACACCGCCGGGGAAGTAGGTATCCAGCGAGCGCACCATCCCGGCCAGCACACCCTCCCGCCAGCTGCGGTCCTTGATGAGGGCCAGGCAACCCTCCAGACAGTAGTGCCGGACCAGCGGGCTCTGCAGCAGGGCCAGCCCGCTCGGGAACGGGATGCCCACCTCGCGGGTCCGCACCCGCGGCGAGATGAACTCGGCCTCGGTGAGCATTCGCAGCGCCGCGGCGCGGTCGGGAATGGCTCGGCAGAACTGGTCGAAGGCCAGCTGGGCGGGGACGAGGTCCTCCTTCTCCAGGATCTCGCGAAAGATGTCGAGCAGCTCCTGGAAGCTCCCCTGGAGCACCGTGCCCAACAGCAAGAACCCGTCTGGGCGCAGTAGCGGGCTCACCCGCTTCAGGATCTCGCCCAACCGCCCCGCCTCTTCGAGACCCGCGCCCAGCACACCGTCGAAGGTCCCGGCGGCGAACGAGACTTCCCGCGGCGCCTCTTTCTTGAAGAACACCCGCTTGCGATCGGGCTCGGCGATCTTCTGGCGGGCCTGCTCGATGAGCTGGTAGTTGTCGTCCACCGCGATGAGCCGCCCCTGCGGGGGCAAGCGGCGCACGATCTCCCGGGTGAGCCGGCCGGTAGTGCAGCCGAGTTCGAGGAGCTGGCACTTGGGGGGCAGGGATTCGGGGAAGGCCTCCAGCAAGAAGGGCGCGAAGCGCTCCTCCCAGCCGGGCACGACCTCCTGCTCGTAGACCTTGGCCAGCTTGTGCGCTTCCATCGCGTCGGGTGTTATCACACCGGCTGGCCCGTGCCAAGATCCCGGCGGCCTCCGGCCGCGACACCCTCGTTCGCGCGAACGCTTCCGACTGCGAGCCCAGACCGCACCTCGCCTTTTTCCCGACAACGTTCTCCTTGGCGCGGCTGCTTGACGGCGGGTCCTCCCGAGCAGCGCCGGGGGGGGTCGGCGTAAACAGGCCGCGCCTGGAGCACTGTTTGCGGCGTAATTGCCTACCTTTTGCGCCGCGAACGGGTATCCGGAGGCGCGGCTGCCTACCGGCGAGTCCTCTTAGTTGCTCGCCGCCGAACCGGCTCCGCTACATAGAGGACTCGCCTGGCGCGCCGCGTATATCGAGCAGATAGCGCGGCTGCTCATCGATGTCGCCGCCTTGGATGCATCGTGGCGGCCGCGTAGCCGACCGGGGGCCCCCCGCCGCCGCGCAGGGTCCTCCCGAGCAGCGCCGGGGGGGGGTCGGCGTAAACAGGCCGCGCCTTGAGCACGGTCTGCGGCGAAATTGTTCGCTTTGCGCACCGCACCACGACAAATTCCACAATGGCTCAATCGAATTGCAGTATTTGTGGGGTGTGCTCACCGGCGTGCCGGCTTGTCAGCCGCGGCGAACCCCGCGTACAATCGGCTCATGCGCGCCCTCGCTCGCGCTCTTTTGATTTCCTGGCTGGCCGGGCTGGTGACGAGCTGCGGCTACGAGCTCGACACCACCCGCCACCCGCAGCCCCGCGGCACGCTGGGCCAGGAAGTGTTCCGTATCCTGCACCAGGACCTCTCGCGGCGCGCACCCGAGAAGGCCGCGGCGCTGGCGCGGGAGGAGGCGCGCTTTTCGGGCGGCATCGACGGGCTCATCCCCGATTCGTTGCGCTCCTGCCTGCAAGACTACCTGGTGCAGACGCTGCCGCTCTACGACGAGAGCCGCATCCCGGCCTTCGCGCGCACGGGGGCCTGTCTGCTCGCCGAGCTCGGCGCCGACTTCGACCTCCTCTCCGCCCTGTGGCACGCGCGCCACGTGCAAGGCTACGGCGACGGGCGGGTGCTGATGCCGCTTCTGCGCCGCGCGCTCCAGTACCCGCGCATTCATCCGCTGCTCCAGGCGCTTTCGGATCGCTTCCTTTCGCATGACGGCCTCGACGCGACCTTCACGCCGTCGAACGAAGACGACACCTACCGTTTCTTGCACCGGGAGCTGTGCCGCCGCCTGCGTTCCGCATCGGCATCCGAGCCGGCGCCGAACGCGGCGGACCGGACCCTGGTGGACTTTTTCCTCACCGAAGACGCCCGGCTGCTGCCCGCCGGCGCGGACCGGGAGCTTCTGGTCCGCATCGATCACCGCGGCCGGGCGCGGGTGCTCGCCGATCCGCAGACGGGCGCGCTGCCGGCGCCGTTCGTGGACGCCGACGGCGACGGCCTGGCCGACGTCCACCCCGTAAGCGGCGACTTCGTGGACGCGGCGGGGCAGCCGCTCTCCGTCCCGCCGCCCCTCGACGGCGCCGGCGAGCCCACGCGAGTCGACGGCCGGACCTTGTACCGCATCGTCGACCTGCCACAGAGCGTCCTGGCCGCGCTGCAGGACCAGCTCCCCGCCCTGGTGGCCGACGAACGCCTGTGGGACCTCGTAGCCGCCCGGCGCGTCCTGCTCGGCCTGCCCTCGCCCCGCGCCGACGCCGACGGGCTGTATTCGGGGTACGATCCGCTGCACGCGCCCGCGCTCGAGATCTTCCACGCGCTGCGCGCGCTCGGCGCCTACCCGAGACTCCCCGAGTTTCTCGATGCCGTACAAACGCTGGCGGAACTAGCGGAACCCGAGCTGGCCCGCCTGCTCGACGAGATCGACCGGGCCGGCGCCGTCCTCGGCCGCTACCCGGAGCTCTCGCTGCGCCCGCACCACCGCCTGCTGGACGACCTGCTCGAGCGGGTACGCGAGTGCGCCGAGCGCGGCTATCTGCGGATCACGCTGCAACGGCTGTCCGACCCCCGCCTGAAGAATCTCACAAAGGGCTTCGCCGACCTCATCCGCTACCGCGACCGGCTGTCCGACGCGAGCCTGGTCTTCGACGAGCCGACGGACTTTTCCGCGCCCGACGGCGAGTACCCCAACCGCTCCAACCTGCAGAGGCTGCTGCACCTCATCTACGACACGCGCGGCACGCCGTACCGGGCCTACATCGACCTCTTCGGCTGGTTCGAGATCGACGACCTGCTCGACTTCTACCTGGACTCGTTCGGGGGCCAGGCCTCGGTCCCGTCCTGGATCTCGCCCTTCATCTCCGAGTTCGGCTCCTCCCATCCCACCCCCGAGGACGTCAACCGCTTCATCGCCCACGATCACTCGGTGCTGGGGAACCCCCAGGGCAACGAGGGCCGCGATCTCAAGGACTACAATGGCGAGTCGCTGCTGGGCTTCGAGCTCTCCGGCGCCCTGGAGGCGCTGCAGCCGCTCTTCTCCGAGTGGGTGGTCCGCGACCGCGGCACGACTCGCAGTGGCACGGCCTTGCTCGCCGACCTGCTCGCCAGCCTGCACCCCCACTTCTCGTGCCGCCTACCGCACGCCTCACCTGCCTGCGCCGACGTGGCCCCGCTCCAGCCGATGCTGCTCGAGATCCTGGACGCGACCGGGCTGGTCGATGCGTTGCTCTCGCTGCTCTCGGTGGCCGCGGACCTCACCACCCCCGCGGGGCTCTCGGTGGTCGCGGAGATCGACGGGTTCGCCCGCTTCGCCCTGGCCCCCGATGCGAGCCTGACCACGCTCGACGGCGCGGCGTCGGTCCTGGCGGGAGACGGGGTCACCCCGGTGGCGCCCATCAGCCCGTTCTACCTCTTGCTCCACGGCCTGCGCGCCCTGGACGACGCGCGCGAGAGCGACCCCGCGGGCGATGCCGCGATCGAACGGCTTTCGGAGCGGCTCGGCGACGTCTTTCTCGGCGTGGAGAAGGTGGGCTCCCTGTACCGGTTCTCCAACCGGCGGACCTGGATCGTCGTGCTGAACGCGCTGCACTTCGTGACAGAGCGCGCCGAATCGCTGCGCGCCAAGGGGACCTGGGCGTCCAAGCTCGCGGAGCTGGAGTCGGATCTGGTGGAAGCGGTGGGGGGCCGGGTGCTGCCGGCGGCGCTCGCGGCGCTCGTGGACATCTCCTCGGACGCTGGCTTGCGCGCCGACCTGGTGGATCTTTTGCTGTACCTGCTCGCGCCCGCGGATCCCGCCGCACGCCAGGAAGCGCGCCGACTCTTCGCCTGGCTGCTCCAGACCCTGGAGAGCGAGCGGCTCACCCTCTCGCTCTCGCACGCGCTGGGCCGCGTGCTTTCTCCCGATCGGCTCGAGCCGGAGTTCGTCCCGGGGGCCGGCTGCCAGCCGGGCGCCGCGCCTTTGTCCTGGGTGTCGCGCTTGTTCGACCTCCTCCTGCGGCTCTCCCGCATCGATCCCGGAGGCTGCGGGGCCTTCGCCTCCCTCCTCGCCAACGCGGCCGCCGACACGCCGGGCGCGGCGGGGTTCGTCATCGACGATCTGCTCTCGGTGCTGGAGGCCGTGCAGCGCCAGGATCCGGCGCAGACCGGCGAACTGTCCGCCGGCGACTACGCCCGGACGCTCTCCGAGACCGCGGACTTTTTGCTGGACGGCGAGAAGGGGCTCGAGAAGTTCTACCAGATGATCGACCGGCGCGACGGCTTCTAGGCGGGCGGCCGGCTACAGCACGCGCACCAGAAGCGACAGCCCCAGCACGTCGTAGAAGCTGCGGTAGCGCCCACCGCCGATGCTGATGCTGCCCTCGGGGTTGCTGGGGTTGGTCTGCACGGCGCGGCTCTCGGACACGGGGATGTCGCGGCCCTCCACGAACACGTGCAAATAGCCGAGATCGAGCTCGAAGACGCCGAGGCGCGCCCCCGCGCCCAGGGAGAGCCCCCACTTGCCGGCGTCGGCCGCAGCCACCGAGTAGTAGGCGTCCGGGCTGGCACCGTTCTCGCGGTAGACGCCGGCGCGCAAGGTCAGCCAGGGCAGGGGCCGGTAGCTCCCGCCCAGGCGGACCGAGAGCGTGTCGCGGTAGTGGCGCGCGAGGCGCAGCGGCAGCACCAGGTAGTCGCCGATGGTCGGCACGTTGCGGTAGTAGGCGGGCTCGAGCGTCTTCACCTCGATCTCGTCGAACACCGACCAGTCCTCGAAGACGACCGTGAGCTCCACGTCGAAGCGCTCGCCGGGATCGGCGTAGCGCAGCCCGCCGCGCATCACCCAGGGAAAGCGAAAGCGCGTGCTCACCTCGGGCGTCTCCGGGTCCAGGGTGACGCCGTCCCAGTACAGGTGATCGGGCAGGCGCATGCGCAGTTCCCCACGCGCGTCGAACGACACTCCGGCCATGACCGACAAGCCGAGCTCGAAGCCCCGCAGCCACGTCACCCAGGCGCCGGGCGCCAACCACAGGCCGGCCACCACCGTGGGCACGAAGTCGTCGGAGGCCAAGAACTGCACCACCCCGTCCTGATCGCGCTCCTCCGGGCCGCCGAAGATGCCGGGGAACGACGAGGCCGCCAGGGTGTTGTTGATGCGCAGCGAGACCAGGGTAGGGGCCAGACCCAGGCGCAGGCCGTCGAGCGGTTCCCAGGCCGCGGCGGCGGCCAGGAGCACCCCGAAGTTGTCGGCGCGGATCAGGCTGTAGCGCTGCGCGCCGTCCTCGGGGAAGCGCGAAAGACCGGTGTACGGCCCGTAGGCGCCCAGGGCGAAGGTGAAGCGCGAGAGCCCGAAGTCCGAGGACACCGCAAACGACGGGTCGGGCAGCGGCGGCGCCTGGTTGGACACCGGCGCGTAGGCCTCGCCCACCTCGGGCACGGTGTAGCGATTGAAATCGAGCGAGTAGAAGATGAGCCCGCTGTCCAGGTGGAGGCGGGTGCCCTTCTGGCCGGCCAGCGCCGCCGGGTTGTACCACAGGGCGGAAAGGTCGTCGCAGGAGGCCACGAAGGCCCCGCCCCGGGAGAAGGCCCGCACCCCGCGATCCGGCAGGTAGAAGCCGCCCGCGCGCGCCGCGTTCGCCGCGAAAACGCATCCCAACAGGGCGGTCACTCCGAAAAAGCGCATCATGCCGGCGCGTCCGGGAACAGGCCGATGAAGCGGAAGTTGTCCACGTCCACCAGGCCGCGGTCGGTGATCTTCAGGCTGGGGATGACCGGCAGGCACAAGAAGGACAGCGCCATGAAGGGATCGGGCAGGGTGCAGCCGAGCCGCGCGGCCGCCTCCTGGAGATCGCGCAGGGTGCGGGCCACCTCGGACAGCGGCAGGTCGGACATCAGGCCGGCGATGGGGCAGCGCAGCGAGGCTCGCGTCTCGCCGTCGTCGGCGACCACCAGGCCGCCGCCCAGCTTCACGATGCGCACCGCGGCCTCGAACATGTCGCGATCGTTCGTGCCCACCACCACGATATTGTGGGAGTCGTGGGCGATGCTGCTGGCGATGGCCCCGCGCTTGAGACCGAAGCCGCGCACGAAGCCGCGGCTGGTGTTGCCCGAGCCGCGGTGGCGCTCGATCACCGCGATCTTCAACATGTCACGCTCCGGGTCGGCCAGGGCGCGCCCGCCCTCGACGCGCACCTCATCGACCAGGTGGCGGGTGGTGATCTGGCCCGGCTGCACCCCGATCACCCGGGCCGTCTTGCCGTTGGCCGGGATGTAGAAGTCCTCTGGCTCGATCCAGCGCACGTTGATCGAGCCGCGCAGATAGGTCTTGGGCTGGACGGGGCGGAACTCCACCAGGTTGCCGTCCAGGGCCGCTAGCCGGCCGCCCTTGTACACCCGCCGGATGTCCATGCGCGCAAGGTCCGACACCACCACCAGGTCGGCCAGGTAGCCGGGCGCCACCGCCCCGCGCCACGGCAGGCGGAAGTACTCGGCGGCGTTGATGGTGGCCATCTGCACCGCGATCAGCGGCGACAGCCCGCCGGCGATGGCGCGGCGCACCGAGTCGGCGATGTGCAGGCCGTTCACCAGGTCGAGCGGGTGGCGGTCGTCCGAGGCGAAGAAGCAGCGGCGCGCGTTCTCCACGGTGATCACTGGAAGCAAATCGTCGAGGTTCTTCTCGGTGGTGCCCTCGCGGATCATGAGGTGCATGCCCCGGCGCAGCTTCTCGCGCGCCTCGGCGGCGGAGGTCGTCTCGTGGTCCGAGACGATGCCGGCCGCCACGTAGGCGTTCAGGCGGTTGCCGGAGAGCAAGGGGGCGTGGCCGTCGATGCGTTTCCCGCGCGCCGTGGCCAGCTTGGCCATGGTGGCCGCGTCGCGGGCCAGCACGCCAGGGTAGTTCATCATCTCGCCGAGCCCCAGCACCCAGGGCTCGTCCAGCATGGGCGCGATGTCCTCGGCGGTGAGCGAGGCCCCGGCCGTCTCCATGGCGGTGGCCGGCACGCAGGAGGGCAGCATGGCGAAGAAATCCACCGGCAGCCCCTCGCTTACCCGGTGCATGTAGGTGATGCCCTCGAGGCCCAGCACGTTGGCCACCTCGTGCGGGTCGTAGATCACGGTGGTGGTGCCGAGCGGCAGCACCGCCCGCACGAACTCCACCGGGCGCACCATGGCGCTCTCCAGGTGGATGTGGCCCTCGATGAGCCCGGGCAGCACGTAGGCGCCCTCGAGGTCCACCACCTCCCGGGCCTGGTAGCCGCCGCTCTCCCCCAGCCCGGCCACCCGGTCGCCGGCCACGGCGATGTCGGCCGGGTGAATCTCCCCCGAAAGCACGTTCACCAGGCGCGCGTTCTTGAGCAGCAGGTCCGCCGGTTGCTCGCCCAAGGCGAAGGCGATGAGCTCTGCATGATCCATTCCGCGCTCCTCTTGGCGGCATGATAGCCGCTATCGCGGCGACTGACAAATCACCCGCCTTGCGCCGGCGGCCGGACGCGACTAGAGTGGCGCGCACGTCCCTGGCGCGCGAATGCCCACGCTGGCTCCGGCGCCCCCGCGTCCGGTCGCGCGAAGAACGGGTTTTCACATGGTGGCCAATGGAAAGCCGGGCGAGTGGAACGAGCTGCGGGCGCTGGCCCGGCGGCTACGGCCGCTCGCCGCGCGCGGGGTGCTGCAACACTTCTACCTGGCGCCGACGCTGCCGCAGGCGCCGCTCTCGCACCGCGAAGTCCTCGACACCTGGCTCTCCTTTGCGGCCGACGCGCGGATGACGCCGCAACCGCTGCACCTCTACCTGCACATCCCGTTCTGCGCCCACAAGTGTCGCTACTGCATCTACCACAGCCAGGGCGACTTCGACCCGCGTGACCTTTCGGCCTACCTCAAACGGCTCCATGCCGAGCTCGACGCCTACCGGGAGTTCGGGGCATCGCGGTCTTGCGACACCTTCTACCTGGGCGGGGGGACGCCGACCGTGCTGTCGGAGCGGCAGCTCGAATCGCTGCTCGAACGGGTGCACCGGCACTTTCGCTTTCGCCCCGGCGGCGAGCGCGCCTTCGAGTGCAACCCGCTCAGCCTGACCCCCGCCAAGGCCCGCCTGTTCGCGCGCTTCGGGCTCAACCGGGCGAGCTTCGGGGTGCAGACGCTGCGGCGCACGACCCTCTCCGGCTGCAACCGCGGCTACCAGACCGAGCGCATGGTGCGCCGGTGCATCGAGGCGCTGCGCGCCGAGCGCTTCTTCGTCAACGCCGACCTCATCCACGGCCTCGACGACGGATCGCTTGCGGAGCTGGCCCGCACCGCGCGCCGCTTGCTCGACTTCGGGGTCACGCAGATCACCGTGTACTCGCTTTCCCCGTACACCCCGGAGGGCGTGGGCCGGGCCCGCGGGCTTCCCATGGACGAGCTGGGGCGTTCTCTGGCAGAGCGCGCCGAGCTTGCCGAAATGAACATCCGGGCGCACCCCACGGCGCTGGGGATCGCGCGGCCCGATCACTCCGACAATCTGCTCGACGAGGAAGGCAAGCGCGCGGGCCGGCTGGTGCTCTACTCGGACGCCAACCCGGATCCGTTCTCGCTGCTCGGGCTCGGGCCGAGCGCGCGCGGTTCGGTCTTCGGACGGCTGCGCTACCAGTTCCTGCCGTACCCGGCGGCGACGCCGTTCTCGCCCGGGGGCCGACTGGCCGTCGGCCGCTTCCTGGAGCCGGACGAGGAGCAGCGCCGCTACGTGGTGGGCCAGCTCGAGGACGCCGGTGCTCTCTCCCCGGCCCGTTACCGCGAGCATTTCGCGGAGAGCCTGCAGGCGCGGTTCGGCAGGCAGCTTGGCTTGCTCCGCCGGGCGGGCTGGCTCGAGCGCGGACCGCGGGGATATGTCTTGTGCGTTCGGGATCCGGTCGAGCGCTTCGCCGCCTGCCTCGCGTTCGTCTCGAAGCCGATGCGGCGAGCCGTTCGAGCGCAGGCGAACGCGCCTTCGCCAACGGAGCGTTCCTCGCCAAAGACTCCCCGCCCCTCCGGCGCGGGCGCCGGCCGGAGGCTGCGCCTCCAGGACCCGCAGGGCGTCACGCTCGAGGTGGAGCTGGTGGCGGCGGCGGCAGACCGGCCGGTGTTCTTCGGTTGCGCCGGGCTGGGGTTCTTCGTCCCCGGCAACGACTTTCGCCCCGACTCGAAGCAGTCTCGCCTGCTCGAGCGCTTCTGCCGGCTCTTCGCGCGCGCGGCGCGGCACGCCCCGGGCGATGTGGACGCGCTGGCCCGGCGCCTGCTGGATGCGCGCGACGCGGCCCTGTCCGTGCGCGGCGCTTGAGGCCGTGCTAGGGAGAGGACCACCAGTCTTCAGGGTACAGCCGGGCCGAGATCTGCGCCCCGCGCTCGCTGCCGAGGCCGCGGGCGCCGTTCTGGAGAAGCTCGTCCAGGCGGGTCCAGGCCTTCTCCTCCATCTCGCGCCGCTGTTCCGGATCGGTGGCGAGCTCGGCGGCGTACAACCACAGGTCCACCTCGTAGTCCCAGGCGTTGAGGTACAGGCGGGCCCCCGATCCCGCCACCTCGCGCGCGGCGTCGGCCAGGTAACCCGGATCGATGTGCACCCAGCGCAGCTCGAGCTCCGGGCCGACCTCCCGCACCAGTTGCCCCGCCTCGGCGGCGGAGCTCACCCGCGCCATCACCAGACCGCCCGGGACGACGGCGCGGTAGGCGCGCAGCGATTCGAGGTTCGAGTCGAAGAACAAGATCCGCCTTTCGGCGCCGAGCGTTTTCACCAAGGTGGCCAGCGAGGTGGCGTCCCCGGCCTTGAAGTCCACGTCGAGCAGCAGCTCCGGCCGGGTGCGGCGCAACAGATCCTCGAGCAGGGCCGGATGGCAGCGCTCGGGGTTGGCCTCGGGGTCGCCCGCGCAGCGGCTGTCATTGATGACCAGCTGGGCGAACTCCGCGGCGGTGAGCTGGTCGACCCGGGTTTTACCGGGGAAGCGTGTCTCGCCGTCCGTGGTGCGGGTGACGTCGTCGTCGTGCATGAGCACCCACACGCCGTCGGCGGTCTGGCGCGGGTCGACCTCCACCATGGGCACCCCCAGCGCCTGGCACCCGAGGTACGCGGCCAGGGTGTTCTCCGGCTCGTCCCCGCACATGCCGCGGTGGGCCGAGACCAGCGCGTAGGGGCAGGCGGCGTCGGCGAGACACGAGACGGGGTCGAACCCGCCGCCACCACCGCCGCCGCCGCAAGCGGCGGCCGAGACGAGGCTCCACGGGAGCCAGGCCATGCCCATCAGCAGGAGTTTATTTTGCATGTGCTCATCCTAGCGCGGCCTTCGGCCGCAACCCAAACGCGCGCCCGCCCGCGCTGGCTCTTGCGGCCCGCGGTCGGTCGCGCAAGACGTGTATGGCCAAGGGATCCATGGGCCCGACAAGAGTCTAGCGCGGCCAGCGGCATCATCCAAGATGTCATGGGCGTCGGCGAGTCACGGGAGCAACTGGACCAGCTCCACGTCGCCGGCCGGCAGCGAGATCGCAAACGAGCTGTCGCCGGCTCCCAGTGCTTGGTCCGGCGCGCCGGCGATGAGCGAGCGCACCGTGAGCGGCCCGGCCAGGCCGAGTCGCGCGCGGTCGAACGTCACGCTGATGCTGCGATCCGAATCGCTTGTGTTGCGCAGGACAAAATACAGCGGCCGCCCGCCGCCGCCGAAGCGCTCCACGTACACCGCCGCGTCCCCGCTCGCGGCGAAGGTGAGCGGCTCCCAGCCGGCGGCGTTGATGGCGCGAATGAGCGGCACGTAGCGCACAAACAGCGGCCGGTCGCGCTGGTACAGCGCGGGCGTTGCGAAGTAGTTGTCCTCGGAGGCGTTGTGGCTGAACATGCTCGGGTAGATGCCGTAGAACAGGCAGGTGCGCATGTAGCGCTCCACCATCTCGTAGCTCATGTTGGAAAAATCGGTGTTCATGAGGAAGCCGTAGGGCCGCTGGTAGGCGAGCGAGCGCCGGTACAGGAGCGCCTCGTCGGATTCTGGCACCAGCGCGTACCCCGCGCCGGTGTCCCGGACCCAGTCCACCTCTTGCCCCATGAAGTCCATGAGGTCCGCGCCCCAGGGCGTGCGGATCAGCATGGCGTTGGCGATGAGGTACTTCCCGTGCGGGAGCTGCGGCTTCAGCCAGCGGGCGAACTTGACGGTGGAGAACACGATCGGCACCCCCAGCGGGTGGGGTGGTTCGGCGGTGAAGGTGAGCGGCTCGTCCACGGCGGCGAAGTGCGAGCGGCGGAAATCCGGCACCGTGGCCCACATGACGAAACTGTCCAGGTACTCGCCGTCGAGGCCCGGGTACGTCTGGTAGGCGGCGGCGGCCTGGGCGTTCCAGGCGTAGCTCGCCTGGTTGAGCGTGTACGGCGGCTCCGCGATGTCGGGGTCGGCCGACAGCGTGAACAAGGCGCACTTCCCCGGGCACCAGGGCGGCCCGTCCGTATACGCTTCGTAGAGGTAGCGCTGGGCCGTATCGAAGATGCCGGAGGAGAGGGTCTTTTCGGCCAGGGCGCGCTGGGAGGCGGTGCCGGAGGCGTAGAGGCCCCGGAGGTAGGCGAGGACCTTGTCGTAGTCGGCGACGTCCACCGAGTCGTCCGTGATGCGAAGCCAGGTCGAGGCCGGCTCCGAGATGTAGCGCAGCGCCAGGATGCCGTGGGCGTCGTCGAAGGCGACCTGAGACAGCGAGCCGATTTCGTGGATGCCGATGCCGAAGTCCTCGATGTGCTGGCCGGGCTCGTTCTGCACCTGGGCCAGATCGGCGAACGCCACCCAGATGCCCTCCTGCTCGGGCGGGATGGGGCGCGCAAAGTGCGCCGGGAAGCGCTCGTAGAATCCCTGGAGCGCCGCGCGGAAGGCGCTCTGGGGCTCCGGAGGCCGGGTGCGAAAGAGCGTGAAGTCCAGCCAGGCGCGGTTTGGGAATTTCGCGGTGGCGGGCGAAAGCCCCACATCGCAAGCCAGGTAGAGCTGGTGGGAGATCGGGTTGTACGCCAAGCGGAAGATCCGCGACTGGTCGAGGGGCACACCCAGCGCCAGCGCGAATTCGGCGTTCGCCACCGTGGCCAGGGGATAGACCGAGAAGGCGCCGGTGGCACCCAGGCGCGTGTACCAGAAGCTCGCGGTGTTGGAGAGTTCACGCGAGCCGGTGAGCGGGCGGGCGCGGCGGGCGTCGTCGCCCCACATCCCGCCCGGCGCGAGGACCGGCAGCGCGAAGTACAGCGTGATCGGGCGGTCCTCGGCGCGGCGGCTCTCGATTTCGAGGTGGACGTCCAGGCGATCGAGAGCGGGCGTGATCCTGGCGACCAGGTCCAGAGCGTGCTCGGCGAGAGCGGCGCGCTGGACCAGGGAGCCGCCCTCTTCGGCGACCGATCCGCCCGGGGCGATCCACACCGGGCTGCTCATTTCGTGAAAGAAGAGCCCGCCCAGGTAGTCTCGCGCCGGATCGAGTCGATCCTGTCCGTCGGTGCGCAGGGCGGCCGGCGCGCCGCCGCCGCTCCACAGCGCCAGGGCGAGCCCGTCCCCGGTCGCCGCCGCGAGCGGAGCGCCGTCCCGGTACGGCGCCGCGGGGGAATGCGTGGCGACGATACGGCCGTCGAACGGGAGCACCTCGGCCTCGACCTCGGAGAGCATAAGGTCGTCGAACCACACACCGCCCTCGTGATCGCCGCGCAGCAGCACGTAGAACGAGACGGACTTCACCGGATAGGCGGGCACGGCGAAGCCAGTCCTCTTCTGCCAGTCGTGCGTGCCGGTTTCGAAGGGCGGGGCCGGGATCTGGCCGTAGAGCGCGCAAGGAGACGAGGTGGACGGATCGCAGCCGTGTTCGGGATCGTCGGTCACGGTCATGTACTGGATGTCGAGGTATATGGAGGCGGCGCCGTCGGGACTCCCGGTGAGGGATGCGGCCTTGCTCCAACCGGAGAAGAACAGCGGTCTTGCCTCGTGGCGGTCGAGCCGGATCGACTGGTAGGCGCCGTACTGGGCGGAGTCGCCGGCGCCGCGCACAAGGCGAATGGCGTTTCCGGTGCGACCCTCGCCGAGACCCGCCTGGTATCCGGACTGGAAGGCGTGCCAACCTTCGAATGCGCCGCCGCTCTCGGTTTCCAGCGAGGCATTCTGGAGGAGGTTTTCGGACATCGGAACGTTCTCGTCGGCGAGCGTGAACACCACCCAGGGAGCGATCACCGGCCCGCCGTCGTCCGGGCCCGCGTCCGTCTGCGTATCGGGGCCAAAATCCGCTGCGCCGTCGAGGCCGCTGTCGGTGCCTGAAACATCTCCAGCGTCGAGCCCGGCATCGAGCGCGCTTCCATCGGTCCCATCCAGGACATCCGGGCCTCCATCCAGAGGACGGACTTCACCAGAACAGCCTTGGACCACCACAACAAGCAAAAAAACAAGACAAGTAGCTCTCATAATCTCCCCTTTTTATTCTCTTATGCTCTGTATCACAGTCCACCCCAAAAACAAAGTAACAAAGGGGCCTGTCCCCAAATTTTGTCGTTTTTTTTCAAGGCTTTGAAACAAAAAAACACAATAAAAGACCGGGGCCTGTCCCCAACCGCATTTGATGATTTATTATCCGAAATAAAATAGTCAACTATTTTACTTGACTTAATGATATATTTTTTTACAAATAAACTCGAGGACGAGCATGACCCCATCCACCAAGGTCCGGTACGGACTTCGCATCCTTATCGAGCTCGCGGTCAGGTATGGCAGCGGCCCGGTCCAGGCAGAAACCGTAGCTCAGGCGCAGGGCATTTCCGCAAAATACATCCGCGTTCTCGTAGGTCATCTGAAGAACGCCAATCTGGTGCGCGTGTCCAGGGGCCCGCATGGCGGATTTCAGCTCGCCCGGCCGCCCGAGAGCATCACTGCGCTCGATGCGCTCAAGGCCCTCGATGGGCCGGTTTTCTCTCCTCCGTGCGCCCAGACCGCCATCCATTGTCTCCGAGCCGGGAGCTGCGCCGCGCAGGCCCTGTGGAACGAGGCATTCGCCGCCGCCACCAGCGTCTTTTCTTCCCACACGCTCGATGAGCTCGCCCGGCGCGAACGGGAGCACCGCGAGGTTCCCTCGTACCAGATTTGAAGCCCCAAAGGAGTCTCCATGAACCATCCCTCCCAGATTTTCGAAGACAACGGCCAGAGCATCGGCCGCACGCCGCTGGTCCGCCTCCACCGCATCGCCCGCGGCCTGGGCGCCACCATCGCGGTGAAGATCGAGGGTCGCAACCCGGCCGGCTCGGTCAAGTGCCGCCTGGGCGCGAGCCTCATCTGGGACGCCGAGATGCGCGGGGTGCTCAAACCCGGCTCGACGGAGGTCACCGTGGTCGAGCCCACCTCCGGCAACACCGGCATCGCTCTCGCCTACATGTGCGCCATGCGCGGCTACCCGCTCACGCTCACCATGCCCGAGACCATGTCCATCGAGCGGCGCAAGATGCTCGCCGCCTTCGGAGCGAAAGTCGTGCTCACCGAGGGGGCCAAGGGGATGAAGGGCGCCGTGGCCAAGGCCGAGGAGATCGTCGCCGCCGACCCGGCGCGCCACTACATGCCGCAGCAGTTCCAGAACCCCGCCAACCCGGACATCCACTTCAAGACCACCGGGCCCGAGATCTGGGAGGATACCGGCGGCGCCATCGACGTGTTCGTGGCAGGCGTGGGCACCGGGGGCACCATCACCGGCGTCGGCCGCTACCTGAAGCAATTCCAGGGCAAGCGAGTCTGCATCGTGGCCGTCGAGCCGGCCGCCTCGCCGGTGCTCACCGCCGTGCGAAACGGGCAGGAACCCCGGCCGGGTCCGCACAAGATCCAGGGCATCGGCGCCGGCTTCGTGCCCGCCGTGCTGGACCTCGACCTCGTCGATTGCGTCGAGTGCGTCTCCAACGAGGAGGCGATCGAGTTCGCTCGCCGTCTGCACCGGGAAGAGGGCATCACCTGCGGCATCTCCAGCGGCGCGGCGGTGGCGGCGGCGGTGCGCCAGGCGAGCCTGCCCGAGAACCACGGCAAGCTGGTGGTGACGGTGCTGCCCGACTTCGGCGACCGCTACCTCTCCACCGCGCTGTTCGAGGGCATCGCATGACCCAGGCGCTCGACATCCGGCCCGACCCGGCGCTGGATTCGGACGCGCGCTACCGCCGCCTGCTGGCGATCCTGCGAACGCTGGACGGCGCGCTGGTGGCCTTCTCCGGCGGCGTCGACAGCTCGCTGCTGGCCGCCGCCGCCAAGGACGCGCTGGGCGAGCGTGTGCTGCTGGTCACGGCCCGCTCCCCCTTGCACCCGCCGAGCGAGGCGCAATTCGCGAAGGCGCTCGCCGCCGCCTTGCACGTCGATCACCGCATCCTCGACACGCTTGAACTCGACGATCCGGCCGTATCCCGCAACGATCCCGACCGCTGCTATCACTGCAAGCGCGCCTTGTTCTCGCGCCTCGCCGAGATGGCCGCGGCGGAGCATCTCGCCAGCGTGGTGGACGGCTTCAACCGGGACGATCGCGACGACTATCGCCCCGGCCGCCGCGCCACCCGCGAACTCGGCGTGCGCTCGCCGCTCGAGGAAGCGGCCCTCGGCAAGGAGGACGTCCGCGCGCTGGCGCGCCTGCGGGGCCTGCCCAACTGGGACGCCCCGGCGCGGGCATGTCTGGCCTCGCGCGTACCCTACGGCGAGCGGCTCACCGCCGAGCGCCTGGCCCGGGTGGCGCGGGCCGAGGCTGGCCTGGAGGCTCTCGGTTTCACCCAGCTCCGCGTGAGGGATCACGGCCTCTTGGCCCGGGTGGAGGTGGCGTCCGCCGACATGGACCGGGCATGCCAGGCCCCCGTGCGCGCGGCCATCGCGGCCGCCTGCCGGGCGGCGGGATACACATGGGCGAGCCTCGATCTGGAAGGGTACCGCACCGGCTCCTTGAACGAGGCGCTGGCGCCTCCCCGGCGGGCGCGCTGAATTCTCCAGGTGTACGATGCACGCGTTCTACCCACACCTCTCCGCGCGCGAACAACCGCGAGGCCGGCATGGCCCGCGCGGGCGAGCGCGCGATCGGGCTTTGGCAAAGCTGCGCTGACATGAGGTATTCGCGCCCAGACACCGTGGCGGTCGCCATGAGCGGCGGGGTGGACAGCAGCGTGGCCGCCGCCATGCTGCTCGAGCGCGGTGTCCCAGTGATCGGGCTGAACCTCCGGCTACGCCGTTGCGACCCGTCCAGGTCCGGCTGCGGCGCCGAGGGTGAACAGCGCGCCCGCGCCACTGCCGCGGCGCTGGGCATTCCCCTGCACGTCGTCGATGCCGCCAGCGCCTTCGAGGCCGAGGTGCTAAAGGTCGCCTGGGATGAATACGCCCGCGGCCGCACCCCCAGTCCGTGCCTGCTCTGCAACGAACGGCTGAAGTTCGGCCTGCTCCTGCGGCGGGCGCGGGAGCTGGGGGCGACCCGGCTCGCCACCGGCCACTATGCCCGGGTCGAGCATGCGGCCGGCAGAGTGGATCTGCTTCGCGCCAGCGAGCGCGCGCGCGACCAGTCCTACTTTTTGGCGCGCCTCTCCCAGGAACAGCTCATGGCCGCGGTGTTTCCCCTGGGAGCGCTCACCAAGGCCGAGGTTCGCGCGCGGGCGACGGCGCTGGCGCTCCCGGCGGCCGAGGCGCGAGACAGCCAGGACGCCTGCCTGGTGAAGGACGGCGAAACCTTTGCCGAGTGCCTGCGCGAGCTCTTCGGCGTGCGGGTCCCGGGCGGCGACATGGTGGACCGATCCGGCCGCGTGCTGGGCCGGCACGACGGGATCCACCGCTTCACCATCGGGCAGCGCCACCGGCTACCGCGGGCCGCGACCCACCGCCGCTGCTGGGTGGTGGACATTCGGCCCGAGCCGCCCCAGGTGGTGCTCAGCGAAAACGAATCCGATCTGCTCTCCTGTCACTTCTCGGTCCGGAAGGCCGTCTGGCAGCCCGGGGTGCCCGAGGAGTGCCAATGCCATGTGCAGGTCCGCTCGCGCCAGGACCCGGCGCCTTGCCGCCTGGTCCGCAACGGGGATGAGGCCCGGGTGGAGCTGGACGCGCCGCTGCGCGCGGTGACCGCCGGTCAGGCGGCGGTGTTCTACGAACGCGAACGGGTCCTGGGCAGCGGCTGGATCGACCGGGTGGTACGCGGCTAATCCAGCGCCGCCTGCTCGCCGGTGCGGATGGCCTCCAGCACCTCGGCGGCGCTCTCGGCCGAGAACAGCCGGTCGCGCACGTACTCGCTCTCGCTCATCAGGGTGGCGATGGTGGCCTGCAGGCGCTGGTGGATGCGCGGCTGCCCCTGCGGCGTGAGCAGCACGAAGGCGATGCGGGCCCGCTCGTCCGTGCCCGCGCATTTCAGCCCGCGCTCGGAGCGCAGGATCATCACGAAGGGCCGGATGAGCCCCGCCAGGCGCGCGTGCGGCATGGCCACCCCCTGGCCCAGGTAGGTCGAGACCATGCGCTCGCGCGCGTCCACCGAGGACAAGATCTCCGGCGCGGGGCGGGGCAGGCGCTCCGGGCGCATGCGCGAGAGCGCCTCGGCCACGGCGGAGAGCGGCGATTCGGCCCGGATGTCGAGGTGGATCTGATCCTCCTGCAGCAGGTCGGCCAGGCGCACGATCTCCTCGTCCTCGAACTCGTCGCGGATGGTCCCCACCAGCTCCTCGATCACGTCCTCCAGGGTGATGAACCCCGTCCAGACCCCCGCCTCGTCCTCGACCAGGGCCACGTGCACGCGGCGCCGCTGCATCTCGGACAGCAGCGACTCGAGCGGGTGGGTCTCCTTCACCCAAACGACCGGCCGCATGATGGCCGCCAGATCCGGTCTGCCGCCTTCGCGCATCAGCACGTCCTTGAGGTGCACGAAGCCAGCCGGCCGATCCGGATCGCCCGCCAGCAACGGGTAGCGCGTGAAGCGCGAGGCACGCACCACGGCCAGGTTCTCCTCCCAGGGCCGGTTCGCGTCCAGGCACTTCACCACCGCTCGCGCGCGCATGGCATCGCGGGTGCGAAGCTCACCGAGGTCGAAGATGTTCTCGATGAACAGGAGCCGCCGAAACGACATCATGCCCCGCTCCTGGGAGCGCTCCAACACCAGGCGCAGCTCGTCATCGCTGAACTGGGAGTCGTCGACTGGCCGGGCCAGACCGAGGGCGCGCAGGATGGCCGCGGCCGCGCGATCGAGGACCCACAACAACGGGAAGAAGATCTTTCGCACCACCCACAGGGGGCGGGCCAACGGCAGGGCGGCCCGCTCCACCAGGCGCAGCGCCGCCAGCTTGGGCACCTGCTCCCCCAGCAGGATATGCGAGCCAGACACCACCACGTACGAGCCGGCCACCACCAGCGCGCCCAGCCACTGGGAGTGGGTGCCGCCATGCAGAATGCGGTCCACCAGCTCCTTGCCCACCATGCCCAGGGCCACGCTGGCCAGGGTGATGCCCACCTGGCAGATGTTGAGGGTCTCGTCCAGGCGCTCGAGCAGGACGTTGAGGCGCAAGGCCCGGCGCTCCCCGGCCGCGGCCAGCTCGGCCACCCGGGTGCTGCGCACCTTGACCATGGAGAACTCGGCCAGCACGAAGGCGCCGTTCAGCGCGAGCAGCAGCGCAAAGACCAGCCCCAGAATCAGAAATTCCAACGCTCCTCCTCGACCCGCACACGAGTCATGTGGCGCAATGTAACGGGCAGGCGGCGCCTGCGCAAGCGGCGAACGTTTGACTCCCCTCCCCCCCTCCACTAGACTCGCCGCGCGAATGTGCACCCTGGCCCTGATCCTCGTGTTCGCGGCGGCCGGTGATGGCGCCGGGCCAGCCGCGGGCGCCTACGGCTGGTGGCTACTGCCCTCGGCGCGGGAGCCGGGACCGCTGGAGGCCCAGGCGGGCCTGGCGGAGCGGCTCGAACACCTGCCAATGTCGTTCGTGCCCATGCCGCAGGTGCTCGAGCGGCTGCGGCAGGCCGACCAGGGCCGCGAGGTACGAAGCGAGGCCGAGACCTTTTTTCGCCGCGCCCGGGAACATCACCTGGCGCTGCGCCTGCCCGAAGCCATTGAAAACTACCGGCGCGCGGCGGGCATCCTGCTGTCGGGATTCACCCGTTTCACCGATCCCGATCTGCTGGCCGAACCGCTGCTGCGGCTCGGCGAGGCGCTGTTCGTGAGCGGCCTCGCGGACGAGGCGCGCAAGATGTTTCAGCGCGCCGCGGCCATGGTGCCACACCTCGCCCCGAATGAAGACTTCTTCGGCCCCAGCGTGCTGGCGGCGTACCGTGAAGCACGCGCCGAGATGGGAACCTTGCCGCCGGAGATGCCCCACCCGCGAGAGCTGTCGCGTCTGGCGCAGGCGGCGGGCCTCCAGGGCCTTCTGGTGGTATCGGCCGAGCGGCTGGCCGAGCGCACGGTGCTTCAGGCGGGCCTCTTCGACGCGGCCAGCGAGTCGTTCCGCGCGGTCGAGACCGTGGTGGTCGAGCCGGGCGCGGCCCGCGCCTGCGGCGAACGGTTGGCGGAGCGCCTGGCCAGTTCGATGCTGGAGGCCGGCGTATTCTCCCTGCCTCCCGTGACGGACGCGGCGCCGGGCCCGGCGGACGGCGGTGCCGGCACCGACGGGGGGGCGCTGCCGCCCGCCGACCTCGCGCTGGCGGCCGAGGCGCCGGACGGGGGCAGCGGTTTTCTCCCCGGCCCGGACGCGGGCCCGACACCCGACGCGAACGGCGTCGCCGCTCCCTGGTACCTGCGGCACTGGTGGATCTGGCCGGTGGCGGCGGCGGCCGTGGGCGCCGCGGTGGCGGTGCCGCTCTTGCTGCGGCAGGACGTGATCGATGTGCGCATCCACTACTAGCGCCTCCTCTGGCCACAGCCACGACCCGCGTCGGCCCGCGCGGGCGGGGCGCCGCCTGCGATGGATTCGCGCCGCAGTCTGTGCATGGCTATTGATGACCCTGGCGGGTTGTCTCGCCGAGGTGGGAAATCTCGACGTGGTCCTGGTGTTCACCGCGGCCGAGGACGGCCAACCGCTGGACTTCGCCAGCGGGCGCGTGACCCGGCTGCGCGTGCGCATCGTCGGCGACGATCTCGACGAGCGCATCGCCGAGTTCGAGCCAGATTCGGATCGCGTGGCGGCGCTGCAGGATATTCCCGTGGGCACGGGCCGCGTGCTCACCGTGGAGGCCCTGGACGCCGCGGGCCAGCCCTACTCGCGCGGCGTGTCCTTGCCGTTCGAGACCACCTCCGGCACGCAGCGCCTGTTTTTGTACATCGGCGTGCTGGGGCGCAGCGGCGCCTTCTCCGGGCCCCCGGCGGTGTCCGAGGGCCTGTACCCCGACTGGCGGAACCTCTACCGCACCTCGATGCGCACCGTCTGCCCGGCCTCCGATACGGCTTGCCTGCTGTCGGGCGCGGGCCGGGTGTTTCACCTGGCGAAGCCCCTCCCCGATGGGCGCGTCCTGCTCGGCGGCGGCCGGGTGGCGGCCGATTCGTTCGACCCCATGGCGCGGGTGTCCCGGCTGGGGTCGCTAACCCTGGAGCGCTTCGATCCCACGGCCGGCGCCTTCCTGCTCGACGACGTGCGGCTGGACTGCGATCCCGGGGATCGCATGTGCCTGCGCCAGCCCCGCGCCTTTGCCGCCGCGGCCGCGCTCTCCTCCGGCAAGACCTGGCTCATCACCGGCGGCGAGCCCACCGGCGAGGTGCCCGTCGAGATCTTCGATGTGCTGCAGCTCACGTCCCACCCGGGCCCGGAGGCCCGCTTCCGCACGCGCCATGTGGCCCAGAGCCTCTCCGGTGGTGGGGTCCTGGTGGCCGGCGGGCTGGACCCGGCCGGGACGGTGCTCTCGGACGCGGAGATCTACGACGAGCGGCGCGGCTCGTTCGGCGCGGCGCCCTTCTCGCTCTCCGCGCCGCGCGCCGGCGCGAGTTGGGTGGACACCGACGAAGGCCTGCTCATCATCGGCGGTTGGGAGGCCTGGGAGAGCTGGCCGCAGAACGGGGTGCCGCTGCGGCGGGCCAGTGCCCGGGTGGACCGGCTTCGATTCTCCGCAGGGGGTTGGCAGACCAGCTCGTTTTCCCTGCAACACGCGCGCGCGGAACACTCCGCCACGCTCCTTCTGCCCGACAATCCGGGCGAGGTCCGCATCCTGGTGTGTGGAGGGCTGCGCGACGCGGTGGCGTTGGAGGACACCTGCGAGATCCTGGACGTCCGGCTCGAGTCGTCCAGCGTCATCCCCGGGCTGCAGTTCCAGCGCTTCGGGCACACCGCGAACACGCTGCTCGACGGCCGGGTCCTGCTGATCGGTGGGTTCGGCGGCGGGGCGCAGCCGGTGGCCTACAACACCGCGCTGCTGCTCACGCCGCGGGGCGCCTTCCCGCGGGAGATGATCCCCATGCTGGCCCGGCGCGCGGGGCACAGCGCCACGCTGCTCGCCAACGGCAACGTGCTGGTGGTCGGTGGCACCGGCGATCCCTGGGTCGTGGGGGGACAGGAGATCCGCCTCTCGCCGGAAGTGCCGTACGAGATCTTCATCCCGCGCTGAGGCGCGGATCCCTACAGAAAGAAAACGGAGGCACATCGCGTCTGATCGCGATCGCCCTGGCGGCATCGCGGCCAGGCGCCACAACCTCACTCGGGCACTCGACGACGGTTGGTGCCGGGCCCTGTCGCGCCGTTCCATGTTTCTTGCGATCGATCGCTTGCCGGAGGCCTCTTCGGCGCCACCCGTTCGCGTAGGACATCCTTCGAGGAATCAGCATGATCGGGCCACGTCCGGAGATCAGAACACAACACGCGACGACGACAGGCGGGGCCGGGCGGGTTCACTCGCCTTTGGCGTTCGTCAGGCGGATCAGCGTGCCGTTCACCCCGGTGATGAACACATCCACCGGGTCGCACTCCACCTTGCCGCCATCCAGGGTGCGCTCGGCCTCCGAGCGCGGCGCGTTCCCCCACATCCCCTCCAGGCGGTTCGCGGGCAGCTCGCCGAAGGGGCACAAGATCCCGTTGTTGGCCAGCATCAGCGTGCCGTTCCAGCCGGCGAAGACGACCCAGGAGGCCGTCTCGCGCTGCACGCCGCCGTCGTCGCTGCCACCGTCGATGATCGGCCCGCACTTGGACTGCATGAAGTTCCAGGTGGAGCGCAGGTATACCGTGGGCACGTTGCAGATGCAGGTGCCGCGGTCGCACAGCCCCAGGATGCCGCACACGGTGCGGGCGTTGCCGGCGGTGCACTCGCCCTCGGTGGCGCAGCCCAGCTGTTGCCAGGAGCCGTCGTAGCGCACCACCGTCCCGTCCAGGCCGGTGGCGAAGAGCTCGTTGGCGTGCCGGCCCCACACCCCGTTGAGGTGGGTGACGAACGCCGTGCCACCCCCGAAGGTCGTCACCGCCTCGCGGGCCCAGCTCGAGCCGTCGTACCGCAGGATGGTGCCGTTGTTGCCCACCGCCACGAAGTTGTTGGCGGCGGTCCCGAACACGCCGCCGAGCCGCTCCGGAGACCAGCGCTCCAGGTTCCAGTGCGTGACGCCGTTCCGATCGACGAAGCTCACCCGGTTGCGATGCTCTCGGAATTCATTGGCGGTGGCGTCGTAACGCACGATCAGGCCCTCGCCGCCCACCGCGATCACGGTGGGTTGCTGGTTATCGGCCGGCCCGGGCGCCGGGATGCCCCAGAGGTCGTGGAAGTTCCCTCGCACCTCGACGGTCTTGGGGTTGGCCGGATCGAGATCGTCGATGAACACCGTGCGCACCTTGCTCCACACCCCGTTGAGGTAGCGCAGGATGGTGCCGTTGCTGCCCGCCACGAACAGATCGGTGCGGGTCACCGCGCCCTGTGCGTCCTTGAGCACGTACCCCCACACGCCCTCGAAGTCCTCCTTGAGGCCCAGCGGGTCGAGCGCGGTCCAGGCGCTGCCGTCGAAGTGCAGCACCGTGCCGGCATAGCCCACGGCGTAGACGTCGTCCGCGGCGTTGCCCCACACGTCGATCAGGTTGATGTCGGGCGTCAGCCCGGTCAGCGGCGTGGTCTCGGTGCTGACCTTCCAGATCTTCTTCCAGGTGGGGAGGGCGGCGGCGCAGGGGTCCAGATCGGCGTCCACTTCCCCGTCGGTGACGGCGCCGTCGCCTGGCGTGCTCTGGCTGCTACAGGCGCAGATCCCGGCGGACAACGCAATGGCCAGCTCAACAATAATGACGGGGAATCGCTTCATGGCCACGCTCCCTACGCTGTCACGGCTCGTGCAGGCGCACGCTGATGGTCTGGGTCTCGCCCGCGACCACGCGCACCGTGATGGTCTTTTCGATATTAAGCCGCGGGTTGGTAAAACGCAATTGACGCAAACCCTCCCGCGCGCGGACCCGGAACAGCGGCGTCTCGTGCGGCAGCCGCCGCCCGTCCAGGTCCACCAGCGCCCAGGGGTCAGCGTTGATGTTCAAAAACCCGTAGCGCGCCGGCGCCGGATCGGCCGGCGGCGCGCTGGCGTCCAGGCCCGGGCCCGCGTCTTGGGGCGGCAAACCATCCGGCGCGCCGCCCTCGCCATCGGCTGGAGTATCCGTTCCCGCGTCGCCCGGGCCCGGCTCGTCGGGCGCCGGCTCGCTGCGGGGTTCTTCAAGGACATCGCTGTGCGCATCCGGCCCCGGACCAGCGTCGGTCGGCCCGACGGGAGGGCCGGGCCAGAGGAGGAACGCCACCGCCGCGGCCACGGACACCACCAGCAGCGGAAGGAGCAGCCAGCGCCCGCGGGCCTTCTTCTGCGGCGGCTTGCGCATGGCCACCGTGCCCAGCCGCAGCAGATCCCGGGTGGTCAGGTGCTCTGGATCCAACCCCTGCTCCGCGGCCATCTGCCGCAGCAGCCGATCGCGGGTGGTGCGCGTGGCCACCTCCCGGCTGATGTCATCGGCGAAGAGCCGACGCATCCACTCGGCGAACTGGGCCGGCGTGAAGGAAGGATCGGCCCGCACCCGGGCATGGGCCAGGGCGGCCTGGAACTCGGCGGCGCTCTGCACCCGGCGCTCCGGATCGCGCTCGAGCGCGCGCCGCAGGAGCTCGTCGACCTCGGCGGGCACCTCGGCGCGGTGGGAAGCGGCGGGGACGAAGCGGGCCTCGCGGACCCGCTGCAGCGTGACCAGCTCGTTCTCGCCCTCGAACAGGCGAACCCCGGTGAGCATCTCGTACAGCACGATGCCCAAGCTGAACACGTCCGAGCGGCCGTCCAGCTCCCGGCACTCGGCCTGCTCCGGCGACAGGTAGCAGGCCTTCCCGCGGATGATGCCCTGGGCGGTCTGGCGGATGCGGCTGCGCGCCTTGGCGATGCCGAAGTCGGTGAGCTTCACCTCGCCCTGGTAGCCGAGCAGGATGTTCTGCGGCGAGACGTCGCGGTGGATGATGCCGGTGGGGCGATCCTGGGCGTCGCGGAAGCGATGGGCGTAGTCCAGGCCCTGGGCCACCTCGGCGGCCACGAACAGCGCCACCGCCAGGGGACAGCGCTCGCCCCGCGCCTCGAGGGCGCTGAGCACGGTCTCCAGGTTCCGCCCCCGCACGAACTCCATGGCCAGGAAATAGTCCTGGCCCACCTGCCCGAACTCGAACACCTGCACGATGTTGCCGTGGTTGAGCGGCAGGGTGATGCGCGCCTCGTCGGTGAACATGTCGATGAAGTCGCGGTTCTGGGCCAGGTGGGGCAGCACGCGCTTGAGGCACAACTCCTTTTCGGTGCCGAAGGCCGTGGCCAGCACAGCCCGGTACACCTCGGCCATGCCGCCGATGGCGATGAGCTCCAGCAGCCGGTACCGGCCGAATTCTCGGGGCAGGCCGTCCACGCCCCCCACCATAGCAAAAAACTGCCGCGCCGCCCAAAAAAGGGCTCGGAAAAAAAATGGACAGCCGCCCCGTTTGGGTGTACACATCGGCCATCCCATCTCCCCCGCGACGCGGCTCTCGAGCGCCGCCGTGGTTTGACCGGGAGGGTGCCGTGGCGGATCGGATCGTGGATCTTTCCTGCTACTTTGCCTCTCGGCACCTAGCGGAAGAACTCCTGCGGCGGGAGGGCGCCGGCTACTTCGTCCGGCCCGAGCCCGACGGCCTGGCCTTCCGTCTGGATGAACGCAAGCTGAACACGGTGCTCGAGCGGGGCCGGGAGGCGGCGAGCCGCATGCGTCCCGGGCCCGCACCGAGACCACAGGATCTGTCGCTGTGCCGCCGCCTGCTGCGGCGCGAGTTGATCCACGATCTGGCGGTCAACCTGCTACGCACCGGCCCCTGAGCGCGCCCGCCAGGGTCCTCCGGGCCCACCCGGTATTGCCTTTCGGCCCGTCTCATCTCCGGGCGATTTCTTTCTGCGGCTGGCCAGGTTGCCCGGAGCGGGCGCAGCCAGGCGCACTCTCGACCTTGGCATCTGGCCGCGATGCCGCCTCAGGTGCAGGTGGGCGCGGGGGTCCCCGGGTTGCCCTGGTCGCGGCGCCACTTCTCCATCTCCATGATGAACACCGCCACGATGCGCGGGTCGAACTGGGTGCCGGCGCAGCGGCGCAGCTCGGCGATGGCGATCTCGTGCGACAGCGCCTTGCGGTAGGCGCGGTCGGAGGTCATGGCGTCGTAGGTGTCGGCCACCGCCAGGATGCGCGCCTGCAGCGGAATGGCCTCGGCCTTGAGCCCCAGCGGGTACCCGGTGCCGTCGTACTGCTCGTGGTGGTGCAGCACCGCCGGCACCACGTCGCGCAAGAACTCGATGGGCTCGAGGATGCGCCGCCCCTTGTCGGGGTGCTGCTTGAAGACCTCGTACTCCTCGCGGGTGAGCTTCTGCGGCTTGTTCAGCGCGTCCAGCGGGATGCCGATCTTGCCCACGTCGTGCATGAGGGCCGCGGTGCACAGCTTGCGCTGCTCGGCCTCGTTCAGGCCCAGGCCGCGGGCGATGAGCTCGGCGTACATCATCACCCGGTCGGAGTGGCCGCGGGTGTAGGGGTCCTTGGCCTCCATGGCCCGGGCGAAGCCCTGGATGGTCTGCTGGAACGAGTCCTGCAGGTTGCGGAACAGGCGCGCGTTGTCGATGGCCGAGGAAGCGCGGTCGCCCAGGATGGACAGCATCTTGCGCTGGCCCTCGGAGAACTTCTTGCCCCGGGTGTAGGAGTACAGGTTGAGCATGCCACTCACCTCCAGCCGGATCTTGAGCGGCACACTGATGAAGGAGATCACGCGCTGGGACAGGGTGGGGCTGGAGAAGAAGCGCGCCGCCCGGTTGCCGTGGTACAGCACCAGGCGGTCCTCGCGGAAGTGGGCCAGGAGCTCGGGCAGCACCAGCTCCTCCACCTCCCGCTCGAACTGGTTGTCCTGGGACCGGCGCAGCTTGAGCTCGAAGCGCCCGGTCTCCGGATCGAGCAGCAGCAGGGAGGTGGCGTCGGCCCCGCTCTCCTTGAGCGCGGTGTCGACGATGATCTCCAGGATGCGGTCGAGCGACAGCGTCTTGGTGAGCACCTCGGACATGGTGTAGATGCTGAGCGCCTCCTTGAGCTGGATGTTCTCGAGTTGCAGGCGCTGCTTCTCCAGGCCGCGCTGGACGATGTGGATGACCTCCTCGACCTTGAACGGCTTGAGGATGTAGTCGTAGGCTCCCTTCTTCATGGCCTCGATGGCCGTCTCCACGGTGCCGAAGCCGGTCATGATCACCGTCAGCACGTTCAGCGAGCGGCGGTTGATCTCCTCCAGCAGCTCCAGGCCGCCCAGCCGGGGCATCTTGAGATCGGTGATCATCAGGTTGTAGGAGCGCTGCTCCAGCTCCTCGAGCGCCTGCTGGCCGTCCTCGACGGCGCGCACCACGTAGCCCTCCATGGACAGAAAGTCCGAGAGGATCTCGCGGATCACGCGCTCGTCGTCCACCACCAGCACGCGGTGGGAGTCTTCGTGGAAACTGTATTCCAAGCCATCGCTCCTTCGCCCGATTATCGCACCCGGCGGAAGGGTGTCAATGGCGCCCGCTCACCTCGACCCGGTCGCGGCCGCGGCGCTTGGCCAGATACAGCGCCTGGTCGGCACGGCGCAGGAAGGCGTCACCGGTCTCGCGGGGACGCAGGCGCGCCACCCCCAGGCTCACCGTCACGTCCAGCGGGCCCGCGGTGGTGATGAAGGGCGTGCCCTTGACCGAGAGCCGGAGGCGCTGCGCCACCCGCCGGGCCTGAGCCAGGTTGGTGTCGGGGAGCAGGATCACGAACTCCTCGCCACCGACGCGCGCCAGCACGTCCTCGCTGCGGCACCCCTGGCGCAGCCGCTCCGCCAGGTCTTGCAGCACCTGATCGCCCACGGGGTGGCCGAAGCGATCGTTGATCCGCTTGAAGCGGTCGAGATCCAGGAACAAGGCGCTGAGCGGCCGGCGCGAGCGCTGGGCGCGATCGATCTCGAGCGGCAGCCGCTCGGCAAGGTAGCGCCGGTTGTGGAGCAGGGTCAGCGCGTCCGACTCGCTGAGCCGTCGCAGCCGGGCGATCTCCAGGTAGGGCACGGAGATCTCCCCCAGCAGGGTGAGCACGTCGAGCTCCAGCGATCGATAGGGCCGCCCGTCGCGGCGCGCCACCGAGAGCACCCCGATGCAATCCCGTCGCGCCATCAGCGGCACGGCCATGATGGCGGTGGGCGTCCAGGCCTGGCCGCGCCGCAGCACGAAGCGGGGATCGCGCCGCACCCGGTTGGTCAGGGCCGGCCGCCGGTGGATCACCACCCAGCCGATGAAACCCTCGCCGGGACGGAAGGGCGCCGCGCCCCGGCGGTGCACCGAGGGACCGAAGCGGGCCGAGATCAGCAGCCGCTGTCCGCTCTCGTCGAGCAAGCGCAGGGTCGCCTGGATGCTGCCGGTGATGGCCACGGCGGTGCGGGCCACCGACTGCAGCGTGGATTCCACCTGGCGGCTGCGGCGCAGATCCTCGGCCACCCGGAGGAGCGACGCGGTGACCTCGGCCAGCGAACGCCGCGCCAGCGTCCGGGCGCGGCGCGGGGAAGAATCGGTGCGGCGGAGAATCCTTCCTGCTGTCATGGGGCCTCCGGGCCCGGGAGCGGGCCACGCCCGCCGAGACGCGCGGCGGCCTCGGCCATGGCGATTCCGGCGAGCAGCAGGCTCTTCTTGCGCCCCGCGTGGCCGGCGACCAGCTCGATGGCGCGCGCCGGGAGGGCGAGCGTTTCCGCCAGAAACCGGATCAGCTCCTGGTTGGCGCGGCCGTCCGCCGGAGGGCTCTTCAGCCGGATCTTGAGGTGGTCCCCGTGCAGGCCGACGATCTCGGTGCGGTTCGCGCCCGGCTGGGCCCACACCTCGAGCCGCAGGCGGCCGTCTCGTTGGGTGGCGAGATATGCGGGCATACGCCTAGGAACCCTGGCGCCGCTCGGCATCCTTCGCCCGAGCCTCGCCCTCGCCGGCGGAGGTTCGTTCGCTCTTGTCGGCCGCCTCCTCGCGCACCTTGAGCACCTTGAGCTTGTCTTCGACCTTGTAGCTTGCGCTCTGGCTCTCGGCCTCCTCGCGGGCCTGCAGCAGCTTGCGGTGGGTCTCCAGCACGTTCTGCAGGCGCGACATGAGGTTCGTCTGCAAGCGGGCCAGGCGCTCGACCTCCTCACGAAGGGTCTCCACCTCGCGATCGCGGTCCAGGCCGAGGAGCTGGGCGTTGGCCTCCAACGTCTCCAGGATGGCGGCGTGCAACTTGACACGGCGCTGCTTGAGCTCCTCCACCGAGACGAAGAGGTTCTCGGCCTTGTCCTCGTGGACGTCCAGCAGCAGGCGGCGGTGGGTCTCGATGGTCTCGGTGAGCTGGGCCACCATCTGCTCGCGCTGGCGCTTGGCCTCGTTGATGTCCTCGATGACCTTGACCAGACGGTCGTTGGCGGCGTGGATGATCTTCTCCGCCTGGAGCTCGGCCTGGGACAGGATCACCTCGGCCTCCTTGCGCGCGCTCTCCTTGATGTCGTCGGTGATCTTCTGGGCGGTGATCATGGTCTCCTTGAGCGCTCGCTCGCGCTCGCGGTACTCCTCCACCACCCGGCTGGTGCGGGCCAGCTCCTCCTGGAGCTTCTGGTTGTCGCGCAGGATCTTCTCGAACTCGTCGGAGACGAGGTTGAGGAACGACTCCACCTCGCGCGGGTCCAGCCCGCGCAGGCGTCGCTCGAACTGCTGCTGGCGGATGTCGATGGGGGTGATCTTCATGGCCGCATCCTCCTACGCGGGCGAGCCCTCGAACGCCCGGAAGGCACACAGGCGCTCGAGCAACAATATCGTCTCACACAGCGGCAGGCCCACCACGTTGGTGTACGAGCCGCGAATAGAGCGCACCAGCAGGGCGGCCCGGCCCTGCACGCCGTAGGCGCCGGCCTTGTCCAGCGGCTCCCCGGTACGGACGTACCCCTCGACGAGCGCCGGGTCCAGCTCCCGGAAGGTCACCTCGCTGGACTCGAGGATCTCCTCACGCGCTGCCGGGCCCGTGCACAGCACGGTCACCGCGGTCAGCACCCGGTGGGTGCGCCCCGACAGTCGTGACAGCATGCGCGCGGCGTCCGCGGCGTCGCGGGGCTTCTGCAGGATCTCGCCGTCCAGCACCACGGTGGTGTCGGCGCCGAGGACGAAGCGCCCGGGCGGAAGGCTCGCCGCCACGTCCTCGGCCTTGCGCCGGGCGACGCGCCGGGTGAAGTTCTCGGCGTCCTCCCCGGGCGCGATCACCTCCTCGACGCGGCTTTCGCGAACCTCCAGAGGAACGCCGGCGAGCGAGAGCAGCTCGCGCCGCCGCGGGGAGGCAGAGGCCAGGACCAGGGGGGTTTCCCGGGAGACGAACATCTCGAACCTCAAACCGCATTATTGGCCCCGCCCCGCACCCGGTCAAGAATCTCGCCGCCGCGAGCTGGCCGGCCTCCCGCGAACCCGCCGCGCGGGCGGTCAGGCCTGCCGACCTGCGCGATCTCCTGCGACACCGGCAGACGACGAACTCATTCTTTACCGAGCGCCTGGCGCACCTTGGCGGCCAGCTCGCCGAGGGAGTACGGCTTCTGCAAGAAGAGCAGTCCCTCCTCCACCTCGCCCTGGTGGGTCACCACGTCCTGCGCGTATCCGGAGACGAACAGGCACCTCATTCCGGGCCGCCGGGCGCACAGCGCGCGCGCCAGCTCCCGCCCGTTCATCTCGGGCATCACCACGTCGGTGAGCAGGAGGTGGATCTCACCCGCGAAGGAGCCCGCCCGGCGCAGCGCCTCTTCCGGCGTAGCGGCGGCCAGCACCGTGTACCCCAACCCCTCGAGCATTTTGCGGCCGAGCTCGAGCAGCATCCGCTCGTCCTCCACCAGGAGCACCGTCTCACCCTCGCCCCTGCGCAAGCCGGTGCCAGCCTGCGGCGCCCGGGACACCTCCGACCCGCTTCGCGGCAGCAGGATCTCGAAGGTCGTGCCGTGCCCCGGAGCGCTGTGCACCTCGATGGCGCCGCGGTTCTGCGTCACGATGCCATACACCGTGGCCAACCCCAGGCCGATGCCCTTGCCCAGCTCCTTGGTGGTGAAGAACGGCTCGAACAGGTGCTCGACCACCTCCGGGCCCATGCCGGCGCCGCTGTCGCTCACGAACAGGCGCACGTTCTCACCCGCGGCGAGCGTCGGGTGCCGCTCGCGCTCGGCCTCGCCGACCACGACGTTCTCGGTGCCGATGATGATGCGGCCCACCCCGCGGATGGCGTCCCGGCCGTTCAGGCACAGGTTGGTGAGCAGCTGATCCACTTGTGCGGGGTCCAGCCGGACCGGCCACAGGTTCGGGCCGGGCATCCACACGAGCTCGATATTCTCGCCGATCAGCCGTTGCAGCATCCTGAGCGTGCCGGCGATGGCGGCGTTGAGGTCCAACACGCGCGGCACCACCGGTTGCTGGCGGGCGAAGGTCAGCAGCTGGCGCACCAGCTCGGCGGAGTGTCGAGCGGCATCGAGGATATCTTTCAGATGGGACGCGAGCGGATCCTCGGGCTTGGCCTGGGAGAGCGCCACCTCTGCGTGCCCGAGGATCACCATGAGCATGTTGTTGAAGTCGTGGGCCACCCCGCCGGCCAGCCTTCCGATCGACTCCATCTTCTGCGCCTGCAGGAGTTGCTGCTGAAGGCGTCGCTTTTCCTCCTCGGCCCGTTTCTGTCCGGTGACGTCCTGCACCATGCCCACCGAGCGGACGATCTTGCCCGTCTCGTCCTTGATGTGCTCGCATCGCTCCAGCACCCAGCGGATCTCGCCCGTTACGCGCCGCAAGAGGCGGTGCTCGATCTCGTAAGAGTCGCGGCCCTCGCGCACCGAGCCTCGATAGGCCAGGTCCACCGCAGCGCGATCGTCGGGGTGCACCGCTTCCATGAAAGCCTGGTACGAGGCGCCGAACTCCGCCGGCGGAAGCCCGAAGATGCGGTGGGTCTGCTCGGACCACGACAGGCGGCCCGAGACCAGGTCGAGCTCCCAGCTCCCGAGTTGGCCGATCTCCTGGGCCTTCTTGAGCAGTCTCTCGTTTTCGCGCAGGGCCTCCTCGGTCCGACGCTGCTCGGTGACGTCGATGCCGAACGTCGCGTAGTTGCAAATCTCGCCTTCCTGGTTCAACAAGGGAAAGCATGCGATGACCATGCATCGCTCGAGGTCTGTCTCGCCGGGAACGGAGAGGCTGGGGCGAAACCACACCGGCGGAAAGATGACGGGCTCCCCGGCTCGGGCGCGATCCAGGAATGGTCCCAGGCCCTGTTTCTTGATCTGCTCATCGGAGAAAAATTGCCAGGAGGACGGCGGGGGATGCGGCCACACCTCGAAGTAGGCCGGGTTGACGTGGACGCTGCGCCCTTCGAGATCGAAGATCTGTATCGGGCAGGGCGCGTTCTCCGCGAATTCGGCGAACTGCGCGGCATCGAAACCGAGTCTCCGGCCATCTGGCAAGGCGCCTCTTTTCTCGGTCATCGGATGTCCGCCGTTCTTGAAGGATGGGTCTTGCGCGGGGCGTACTCTAGCGACGTGCAGGCAACGTACCGACAGCCGCCTCCGAAGTCAACACCGAACATCCTCGTGCCGGCATGGTTGCAACCCTGGCAACCCAGGGCCTGTCCCCAGTTGTTCCCCAGTTATTTCCTGTGATTCTGGCGGGTTGGAGAGAACGGCCAAGCTCAGGGCCGGCGTGGAGGCCAGAGAACCAGCCCTGAGACGCGTTCGAGCCTTCGCTGATAGTCGGGGTGACGGGTAAGCATGCGCCGGTCCATCCAAGGCACCGAGATGAAAGCGAAAAGAATGGTGATGGAGACAGGGCCCGCGATGGTCCACCACTTGTCCGGCGCGGCGTCGAGGCCGAAGAGGTACATTCCCCACCAGAAAAGGACTTCCCCGAAATAATTGGGGTGCCGGCTCCAGGACCACAGTCCCGTCTCGAGCACGGCTTGAGGATCGGCGCGCGAGCGCAAGAAGGATGCCAGCTGCCGGTCCGAAAGCCACTCGATGGCGATAGCCGAGAGCGTCACCATACCGGCGGCAATGGTGAGCCACCCGACCGGCGGGTCGAGGTGTGTGAGCGCGAAATGAACCGACAGCATACCCAAAAACACCCAGATGGTCGGCATGAGGTGGATGGATACAAAGCTCGCCGGCCAGTAGAGGCTTCCGGAACGCTCACGGATTGTACGGTAGCGGAAGTCCTCGTCGGACATGCCCTTCCAGCGCCGTACCCAGTTCGCGGTCAGGCGAACCCCCCAGACGACGAGAAGGGTAAGCAGTACCGTCTCCCGCAATCCAGGGGCGCGTCCGCTGCTTCCATGCCAGGCCCAGTACAAGGCGATGGGGATGGGCGCGACCGACCAGTACGGGTCGTACACGCTGGAGTTGTTCCAGGCCACAGAGAAGGCGAACACCGTTGCCGTGCCCGCCAAGTCGGCGACCGCGGCGACGAGGAGCGGGTGGTGATCGCGCAAAATATAACCGATCAGGAAAGCCGCGCCGAGCCCGACCAGGTACGCACCAAAGACACGGGCGCGATCCGCACAGAGGTTGTGTTGCATCACGCACTCCCGCTCAGAAGGCCTGGAGGCGGATGGGCCAGTTGGAGGCCACGGTGCCGCCGTCCACCTCGAGGATCTTCCCCGTCACCCAGCTCGATGCGGGCGAGGCGAGATACAACACCGAGAGCGCGATGTCCTCGGGGGTGCCGAGGCGGCGCATGGGGGTCAGTTCCTCCATTCTTTGCTTGAGGCCATCTTGCGAGAGGAAGGGCCGGAGCGCCTCGGTCTCGACGGCGCCGCAGGCGACGGCATTGACGCGGATGCGCGGGGCGAACTCGAAGGCCAAGAGCCGGGTCATGTGGGAGAGCGCGGCCTTGGCCGAGCCGTAGGCAACGAAGCCGCTGTCCACCAGGTGCGACAGCGCCGAGGAGATGTTGACCACGCTGCCGGCGCCGGCCTCGAGCATGTGGGGCGCCGCCTTCTGTATCAGGCGAAAAGCAGAGCTTACGTTGAAGCGGAAGGCCCACTCGAAGTCGTCCGGATCGGTGTGTAGCGCCAGAGTAGGCAGCGCCCCGCCGGCCACGTTCACCAGCACATCGAGCCGCCCCAGGCGCGCCACCGTCTCGCCGACGATCCGATCGAGCTGCGCCGGGTCGAGCACGTCGCACTCGACAGCAATGGCCTTTCCTCCATAGGCCTGGCAATCCGCGGCGGTGCGTTCGATCTCTGAAGCCGTGCGGGCGCCCACGGCCACCGAGGCCCCCGCCTCGGCCAGCGCCAGCGCGATGCTCCTGCCGATGCCGCGGCCGCCGCCGGACACCAGGGCGACTTTTCCATCGAGCCTGAACCGTTCGAGAAACACGTTGCACCTCCCGGTTGGCCGGATGGATACCAGGCGCGGCCCCCGGCCGCAACATTTCAGGGGAAACGCGGAAAAGCAGGGCCTGTCCCCAATGATTGTTTTTGTTTTTCATTGGGTTGCGCGATCGGATGAGGTGGAGGGAAGAGGAGGATGCGAGCAGGTGTCGCTTGAGCCGGATTCGGGCTTTCGAGGCTCTTGATCCGGTGCCCGGTGATCTTTTTGCGGCGGATAGGGTTGTGGTTCAGAAAAGGAGCCCGGTTTGCTCTTAGAAAGCGCTATGTGGTCTGATCGGTCCGTGCCACAAGATGTCGAAAGCGCTGAATTTCCACCACACGCGGCCTCCTCGCGTTATCGCGAGCTGATCGAGGGCATCTCCCGCCGCAACGGGAGCGCCATGCGGGAGTTCTTCCGCGAGTTCGGCCCGCTGGTGAACCGCCTGGTGTGGCGGCTGCTCGGTGCCGATCGCGATCACGACGACGTGGTCCAGCAGTCTTTCTTGAATCTCTTCGAGGCCGCGGGTGGCGTGCGGGAGGCGAGGGCGCTGCCGGCCTGGGTGGCCTGCGTCACCGTCAACACCGTCCGGCGCGAGCTACGGCGGCGAAAACTCCTGCGGCTCTTCTTCCCGCCCGCCGCCCCGCCTCCCGCTCCGGCCGTCCCCGGCGCCGATGCCGAACGAAGGATGTTCCTGGAGCGTTGCTATGTTTTCCTCGAGCGCATGAGCACTGAGGACCGCATCGTTTTTTCGCTGCGCTTCATCGAGGGATACACACTGGAGGAGGTGGCCCAGCTGTGCGGCTGCTCGTTGGCCACCGCAAAGCGCAGACTCGCTCGCGCCCGCCAGAAGTTTTCCGAGCTCGCGGCCCGGGATTCGCTGCTCGGGGCCATGTTGGAAGGAGGTGGCTCATGAGTCAGCAGGGCGATCGGCTCGAGGAACTGGGCCGAAAGATCAGGAGCGACCTGGGTCCGGCCCCGGATGCCGAACGGCTGTTCTACCAGCAAAGCGCCATCCTGGCCGCCGCGGGCCGTCGCCGCCGGAGCGCAGCGCGTTTCACGCTTTCCGTACTCGCCACGGCCGGAGCGGTGTTTGGACTGCTCATGCTGCTTGCACCTCCGGAAGAACGGTTTGGCTTTCGGGTAAAAGGCGAGCAGCCCCAGGGCTCGCGAGTCATTCTCCAGGCGACGTCCGAGAGCCTCCCGGTCGACTTTGATGACGGGAGCCGTGTGGAGCTACTGGCCGGGTCCGCAGCCCAGATCCTCGAGTCGAGCCCGAGACGAGTCGAGGTGCGGCTTTCCAGCGGGGCCGTGACCGCGAACATCCGCCGGGCCGACGCACGGATCTGGTCTATCCGGGCCGGACCGTACGGCGTGCTCGTGGTCGGCACCGAGTTCTCCGTATCCTGGCGCCCAGAGCGCTCCGAGATCGAGGTCTCGGTCGCGCGCGGCGCGGTCCGGGTCGAAGGCCCCGGGGTTGCAGAAGAGACCATCGTCGCCGCCGGGGAACGGTGGGTTCGAGCGGACGACGGCCGAACGCCGGCGGCGGAGAAAACGCTGGCAGCGGGGAAAGGCACGGCCTTGCGGGTGGCGTCTGTCCGACCGGAGCCTGGCCCGCTACCGCCGGAGCCGGGAGCGAGCCCTTCGCGCGACGTCCCCTCGGTCGAACCGGATGACTCCCCGGCGGGCCGGACCTCGGCGCCGCACGAAGAGTCCTCGCTCACCGCCTGGCGTCTGCTCCACCACGTGGGCGAGTACCGCTCGGCGCTCGCGGCCGTCGGCGATTCCTTTGAAGATCTCCTTGTCTCGCTCGCCGCGGACGACCTGTGGCGCCTGACCGAAACCTGCCGGCTGGCCCGGGACTCCTCGCGCGCGATCCGGGCGCTCGAGGCATTCCGCAAACGCTTTCCGCAGTCGCCGCGCTCCCGGCTGGCGGCGTTCCTGCTCGCCATCGTAACGCTCGAACTCGAACGGGATCCGGCCGCGGCGCTGACGTGGTTCGAACGATACCGCGAAGAAGCCCCACGGGGACCGTTGGCAGAGGAGGCCCTGGGCCGCTCCATCCGGGCCGCGCTCGACGCCGGTCGGCTCGACAAGGCCCGCGACGCCGCCCGTCGCTACCTGGACGAATTTTCGAACGGCCCCTACGCCGACGACGCGCGCGCGCTTCTGTCACAGTAGGAAAAACCTGAGCCGGTCTCATGCCCTGGCGGCTCTTATCCTGCACACCGCCTCGTGTTCCGGGGCGAAAGAGGAAAGGAGCGGCGGATCATGAAAAAGGGCCGGTCTCTCGAGTGGAGAATGGTCTCGGCGATGCTCTGGGTGCTGGCTTCGTCCTGCACGGGCACGGATGTCGACGTGAAACGCTTGACCGTCGAGCCCGGAAAGACACCCGACATCTGTCCCGTCTTCGAAGAATGCAACGGGCAAGACACGTTCTTCAGGGTGGCCATTTTTGGCGAGAACAGCATGGACGCGCCGTATGACCAGGACGGCTCGGCGACGCACGTGTTCCCCTCGCCGGACGGCTACCTGGTGCTGGGAAGCCAGACGTTCATGCAGACGGACTACCGCGTCGGCAACTCCTCGGTCTGGGCCATGAAACTAGCTTTCGATGGCACGATCGCCTGGCAGCGCCAGTACGCGCCGGCCTTCTTCTTCAACGCCATCATCGATGCCGTGGAGGCGGAGGGAGGCGCGCTGCTCGCGCTCACCGAGTCCCTGCCGGACGAGGATGTCCCCACCCAGGACGACGTCCTGCTGCTGAAAATCGACGCCTTGGGCGACATCGTGTGGCAGAAGACGCTGGGCGCGCCGGAAAAGAACGACTCGGCCTACGCCGTGCGCAAGACCCGCAGCGGCGACTTCCTCGTCGCCGGGAACTCGCCGGTCCTGAACCCCGATCGCACCGTGTCCGCCGCCCTGGTGACCCGGGTGGACGGAGCCGGAGAGATCCTCTCGCAGCGGCTGGTGCGCTCGAAGGTGCCGGACTATCCCTTCTTCTATGGCACCGGCGCGGTCGAGACGCCCGACGGCGGAGTGGCGCTGGTGGGTGCGCTGTACGACGTGCAAGACCCCGTGGCGGTGCTGAAGCTCGACGCGGGGGGGACGCTTTTGTGGCAGAAGGCCATCTCCGACGGGGCGCAGGGGTTGGTGTACGTCGACGCGGCGCCCGACGGGAGCCTGGCGGTGGTCTCCGACTGGACCGACTGGAGCGGTTCCCACGATGACGTCCCCGAGGAGAACCAGGTGCCGGTGTGGGGCATGCTGGTCAATCGCCTGAGCGCGGACGGCCGGCTACTCTGGCAGCGCCTGGTGGGCGTTCGGGCAGACCAGTATTCCGTGACGCCGCGCAAGGTGATGGTGGGCCCCGACGGCGGGATCTACGTGCTGGCGGCAGGCTGGGGCCACAACTCGTCCGATTGGAGCACCAAGGCCATGCTGTTCAAGTTCGACGACCGCGGTGACCTGGTGTGGAAGCGGCTCTACGGTCTCGAGATGACGGAAGATTTCACGGCGAGCCTGGCGGCGGCTTCGCTCTCCTTCGACACGGACGGAGGCATCCTCATCACCGGGGGGCTGCGGCTGGATGGCTGGTACGGCGGGATCTCGTCCGGCACCAACGAGGTGGGGATGTTCCTGCTCAAGGCCGGCTCCGACGGCCGCCTGCGGGACGGGTGCCCCTTGCAGGCCGACGGCGAGGTCCCGGTCGAGGTTGTCGAATACCTCCCCGCGGACGTGGAGATGGAGCTCGTCGAGGTGAACCTGCCGGTGCGCGAAAGCAGGCTCTCCGCCCGGCCGGGCATCTTCACCGACTCCGCCCAGCTCTGCGGCATGAGCCTGCCCCCCGCCACCGAGTAGCGGCTCACTCCGCCCGAGCCGTCCTCGTAAGCCACCCGCTTCGCCGTTCATCCTCCGGTCTTTCGTTTTTTTCGCGCCTGTGGTGCACTGGACATGCCCACAGGGAGATTTGTCATGCGCAGGATCGTGCTGGCGGCGGTGGTGGTGTGTTGTGCGGCGGCTCCATCCTTGGCGGTTCAACCCTGCGGCGCCGACTGTTACCAGGCCGAGACCTGCGAGCGCGCCGAGGTCCAGGCCGCGGTGGACGCCGCGCTGGTCGCCTCGGGAGGCACGGTGCGGATCCCCGGTCCCTCGTCGGATGCGTGCGTGTGGTCCGCTCCGGTCGAGATCGACGCCCGGCGCCCCATCCGCGTGGAGGGCCAGGGCGAGGCCACCACCCGCATCCGGGTCGCCTCGTCGGCGGCCTTCGAGGTGAACGGCACCGCGGGGGTCGCCTGGAGCATCTCGCACCTTTCCATCGAGGACGGTCCCTGCTCGGGATACTGCGACGCCATCATCGCCATCGGCGGGCGAGGCGATCGCTTCCGCGTCCACCACCTGAGCTTTACGACCAGCGGTGAGTTCGTGCGGCTCATCCGCACCCACGCCCACACCTACGGGCTCGTCGATCACATCACCGTGCGCGGCACGACGCCCTCGGAGTTCCTCACCGTGGACTGGGACAACTGGCCCGAGTGGAAGCGGCCGGTCGAGCTGGGGAGCGCCGAGGCGGTGTACGTGGAGGACTGCGACATCGCCTTCTCCGGCTCCTGGGAGGGGCGGCCCTTCGACGGCGAGAACGGCGGCCGCATGGTGGTGCGCCACAACCGCTTGCAAAACCAGATGCTGGGCAGCCACGGCTTCGATACCGGCTACGGCGCGTCCATCTTCAGCATGGTGGCCTACCACAACGAGTTTGTCTTCGACGACGGCCCCTCCGCCTGGACCTCCAAGACATGGGGCCGCTTGGCCCACCTGCGCGGCGGCACCGGCATCGTCTACGACAACACCTTCCGCGTGGGCGAAGACATCTGGATCGGCTCGCCGGCCATCGATCTGGCCATCTACCGCACTCCCACCGACGCCGGCGGCAACGAACACTGGCTGCCTTGCGACGGCACCGCCTACCGCATGTGCTCCAACATCGACCGCGACTGGAACATCGTAAGCCACGATCACCCCATGAACTGCGCCACCGACCAGGACTGTGTCTCGCGGCTTGGCGCCGGGGTCACCTGCAAGTGGAAGGTGTGCTCGCGCTCCGGGCTCGAGCTGTGCGAGCAAGACGGCGACTGCCCGGCCGGGGAGACGTGCAGCGCCTACCTCGACGGTGTCGGCGGAGACGGCTACCCGTGCTTCATGCAGCCGGGGTTCGCCACCCACATGCGGCCGTACCCGTGGTACGAGTGGGGCAACACCTGGTCGGGCGGAGAGGGGGGCAGCGGTTGCGGGCATCCGAGCTGCGACGTGGACTTCGGCGAGGACGTCTCGCAGCTACAAGAGAACCGAGACTACTACAACGACGTTCCGCAAGGAGCATCCCTCCCGGCGAGCTGCACTCCGTACGCGGGGTTCTGGCACACCGGCGAGGGCCGCCTGTATCGCTGCGAATCCGAGAACACCTGGGCGCCGTACTACACGCCGTTTCCGTATCCTCATCCGCTCCAGACGGGCGAGGTGCCCGACGACGGCGGGCCGGTCGACGGCGGCGGAGGCGACGCCGGGGTGGATGCCGGAGTCGATGCCGGACAGGACGCGGGACAGGATGCGGGCGTGGACGCAGGTGCGGACGCGGGGCAAGACGCGGGAGCGGATCCCGGGACCGACGCCGGAGATCCCGGCGGCACGCCTGATGGCGGCGACGGCGGCAAGATCGTCGGGGGCTCGGGCTGCGGCTGCGCCAGCGCGGGTGGCGGGGCGGCCGGGTTCTTGACAGTGCTGTCGCTGGTCGTGGTCTATCGCAGGCCACGCCGGCGGTGAGAGGAAGGGGACAGCCCCCAGTCATCCCATTGATCTACAAAGATAAAAATTTCCGCGTCGCGCGCCGACGCACATAACTATATGAAAAATAACAAGAAAATCACACAGATAGCATTCTTCTGCCGTTTTGTGCAGTAAATACAGAATGATAACCGGGGCCTGTCCCCAGCTTCACGGGGTCCAGGCGACGAGCCCGCGGGCCAGGATCTGGTAGGCGTCGTTGTCGTCCATGTCGTCCTGCCATGCCACCGCCAGGTCGCCGAGGTCGGAGAGCGCAAGGCCCGGGCCGAGCTGCTGGCCGTCAGCGACGCGGTTGATGGTCTGCTCGGGCAGGAGAGTGGCGCCGGTGCCACCGCTGGCGGAGAAGACAGCCGCACGGATCTGGTACACGCCGTTGCCATCGCCATCGTCCTGCCAGGCGATCGCGAAGGCGCCGCTGCCCGCCATCCCCAGCGCGGCCGACCGGTGATCGCCGCCCGCGGTCTGGTGCACCCGACGGTCGGCGAAACGCTGGCGGCCGTCGGGCTCGAACCCGCGGGCCCATAGCTGGAGGTTCCCGTCCCCGTCCCGGTCGTCCTCCCAGACCACTACGAATCCGCCCCCGGCATCCGTCGCGATGACCGGACTCCGCTGTTGGCCGGCGGCCTCGGAGTTCACGGTCAGGCGCGCCAGCCGCCCAGCGCCGCTGGCGTCGAAACCCCGGGCGTGGATCTGAAAGGTCCCGTTGCCGTCGGAGTCGTCCTCCCAGGCCACCACGAAACCGCCATCCGCGGTCGCCGCCACGGCCGGCCGCTGCCGCTTCCCGTTGGCGTCGGCATGCACGCTCCGCTCGGAGAAACGCTCACTGCCGTCCGCGTTGAAACCCCGCACCCAGACCTGCATGGCCCCGTTCTTGTCCCGGTCATCCTCCCAGGCGACGACGAAGCGGCCGTCCGGCGACACCCCCACGGCCGGGTTCCGCTGCTGGCCGGTGTCGACCCGGTTCACGGAAAAGCGCGCGATGCGCTCGGAGCCGTCAGCATTGAACCCCCGGGCGTGGATCTGGTAGGTCCCGTTGCCGTCGGCGTCGTCCTCCCAGGCCACCACGAACGAGCCGTCCGCCGCCATGCCCACCGCTGGCGCCCCCTGCTGGCCCGCGCTGTTCGGGTTCACCTGCCGCTGGGAGAATGCCTGGCAGCCGCCGGCGTGGAAACCGCGCACCATCACATCGAAGTTGCCGGCGCCGTCGTCGTCCGAGGAGTCGTCCTCCCACACCGCCACGAACCCTCCGACCCCCCGACCGGCCAGGACCGGCCGGAGCTGGTCCCCGTCGGCTACCGTATTGATGGTCTGGTCGGTGAACGCCCGGGAGCCTTCCGTCCGGACGTCCGGTGCGACGGGGGAGAAGTCGTAGGGGAATTCGAACTGGTGGGCCCCGTCAGCCGGGTCCATGGGATACCAGCGCTTGCCCTGGACGTTGGAAGGGTTGCAGAAGAATGCGGGCACGCCGTCCGGGAACACGGCGGGGTTGCCGTCCTCGACCGTGAAGGTGCGGGCGTAGACCCGGTTCTCGCGCGGGGCGAAGACGAGCTCCCGCATCCAGCCGTTGCCGGTGTAGAAGCCGGCCTGGCAGTGGTCGGTGCAGGCTGCGGCGGAGCCAGCCGTGCAGGCGGCCTCGAACTGGTAGTCGGTCAGGATGGCGTGGACCGGGTTGCCGGCGTTGCCATACCGGAGCTTGTACTCCGTGTCGTTGACGTGACCGCACAGCACCAGGAACACGTTGCTGTGCCGGCTGGCCAGCTCGTCCCAGATCGTCTCCCCGGAGCCGCCCGGGATCAAGTAGTCGATGCTGGGGCACCCCTGTTCGTACTCGCCGCCGTGGGTCTGGACGCAGTGGCTGACCACGATCACCCGCCGATCGGGGTACGCGGCGATGAGCTCCTCGGCCCAGCACAGGGGCCCCTTGCGCGGGCCGTACTCGAGGTTGATCACCAGGAAGCGGTACGGGCCGGCCTCGAACAAGGCGTAGCTGTTCTCGCTGCCTCCACCGTACGAGCCACCGTACCACGGCCGACCCGAGAAGCGCGCCGGCGGAAAGAGCTCGGGGTCGTTGAGGTGGGTGTTGCCGCGGGAGTAACGCGCCTCGGCCTTCAGGTAGTCGTGGTTGCCGGGCACCAGGCTGTAGGGCATGCCGGCCGCGTCCAGGAGATCGAAGGCCTGATCGGCCACCCGCCACTGCTCGAGGGTGTTGTTGTGGGTGATGTCGCCCAGGTGAATGACGAAACGGATGTCGTGGGACTGGCGGTGATCCAGGATCCACTGCATCTGCTTGAACAGCGTGTTGTCGGGTCCGGCCGGCTGCTTCTTGGTGTAGTACTGGGTGTCGGGCAGCAGCACCACGGAGAACGGCGCGCAGAAGTCGCCGCAGGCGGGCCGACACTGTCCGCCCGCGTCGCAGCGCTCCTCGCCGGGGCAGGCGCCACACTCCAGGGTGCCGCACACCGGATCCAGCCCGCACACACGGCCCTGGCAGTCGGGCACGCAGGCGGGCCCGCAGCGTCCCTGCGCGTCGCAGGCTTCACCCGGTGGGCAGGCGCCGCACTCCAGGGTGCCGCACACGGGATCGAGGCCGCACGCGCGCCCCTGGCAGTCGGGCCGGCACACCTCCTCGCACTGGCCAGTGGCCGAGCAACGGAAGCCACCCTCGCAAGTCCCGCACAGAGCGCCACAGACCGGATCCGGGCCGCACTCCAGGTCACGGCAGTCCGGCGCGCACACGACGCACTGGCCGCTGGCCTCGACGCACACCTGGCCCGCGCCCGGGTCGCAGTTCCCGCAGGAGCCACCGCAACCGTCGCTGCCGCAGATCCGGCCGGTGCAGTCGGGAACACACCCGGGCCGGCAGGTCCCCTGATCGTCGCAGGTGTCGCCGGGAGCGCAGGCGCCGCAGCTCGTGCCGCAGCGCGGGTCGAAGCCGCAGGCGCGGCCGGTGCAGTCCGGCGTGCAGCCGGCGTCGCCGCCGGGGTGGTCGTCGTCCGCGGTGGTCCCGCTGCACCCCGGCAGGCACAGAACGAGCACGGCCATCGAAGCGAGGAGGATTTTTCTCATGGCCTGGATTGTAGTAGAAAATTTTCCCCACGGACAGGTCACCGGCAGTCGCCGGAGTGGGGGAGCGAACGATTTTTCGACGACCCGCCCGCGCTCCGGTGCTATACTGCCCCAACCCGCACTTCGGAGGCCGGCGTGCCGAAGCGATCCTCTTCCAGGACTCCCGAGGCCGAGTGGTTGCTCTGCGCGGCGGAGAAGATCCGGGGGCGAGCGAAGGGCCTCGATCTCGAGTCGCTCTCCTGCGCGGCCCGCCTGAGCCTGGTCAGGACGGCCTTCGCGGCGAGGCTGGCGCCGGCGCTCGGTCCCGACGCCTCCGTGCGCGCGGCCTGGGACAAGGCTCGCTCGCTCGATTATCCGCTGTTCTCGCCGTCTCTCGACCCCGCCGGCGCGCCCGGTGCCGGGCCGGACGAAGACCTCGTGTTGCCCGATCGCGCGCTCGATCCGGCCGACCTCTTCGAGCGGCTTGCGGAGATCGAGCTTTCGCTGAGCGCGCGCGGAAAGCGGCTCTCGCTCGCCTCCGGCCGCGCCGGCCGCCGAAAGCAGGGGGCGTTCTACACCCCCGCCTGGCTCGCCGAGCGCCTGGCGCGCCGGGCCGTCGGGCCGCTGCGCGAGCGGAAGACCTCCCCCCGGCTGCTCCGCATCCTCGATCCCGCCTGCGGCGCCGGGCGGCTGCTGCTGGCGGCCCTGCGAGCCATCCTCGCCGATGCCCCGCAGGGTGAAGGCCGCGAGCGGGCCCGCGAAGCGGCGGCAGGCCTGTGCGGCGTGGACCTCGATGCCACCGCGGTCGCGCTCGCCGCGAGCCTCGTCCAGCTCGAGGCCGATCCGCTCGGCCCGCTGCTCCCTGGCCTGGCCCGGCAATTCATCGCGGGCGATTCACTCACCGGCACGCTGACGCCGGAGGAAGCTGCGAGCGCGGCGCCGCCCGGCGCGCTCGACTGGAGGCGGGCCTTCCCCGAGGCGCTGGAGCGCGAGGGCGGCGGGTTCGACGTCGTCCTCTCCAACCCGCCCTTCGAGGTTCTCAAGGATCTGCGCGACCCGGCGGTGCGGGCCTTGCTCGAACGAGTACGCGCGCTTCCCTACCGGCGTTCGTTGTGTGGCAACCTCAACCTGAGCCGGCTGTTTTTGGACCGCGCGCTCGAACTGCTGGCCCCGGGCGGCCGGTTGGGATTCGTCTTGCCACTGTCGTTCCTCATGGATCGCACCGCCGCGCGCCTGCGCGAGCCCCTGATTCGCCAGGGCTGGCTGGAGGGCGTCGAGGCCTACCCGGAGACGGCCCAGGTGTTCGCCGGTGTGACGCAGGCGGTCGTCTTGCTGTGGCTCGAAAAGCGCGCGCGGCGCTCCCGCATCGAGGTGGTGGAAGAAGGACAGGCGCCGTGGCGAGCGGTGTTCTCCGGCGAGGAGATCGCGAGCTTCGATCCCAAGACCTTCGCACTGCCGCTGTGCCAGGCCGCCGATATGGACCTCGCGCTGCGGCTGGCACGCCAGAGCGCGGCCCGATTCGGCGACTTCTTCGAGGGCCGCGTGGGAGAGGTGGATCAGACCTTCTTCCGGCCCATGATGAAGAGCGAGCCCGCCTCCGCGCTCCTGTTGCGGGGGGCGCACCTCGCGCCTTTCTCGGCGGACCTCTCCACGAAGGATCCCGAAGAGCGCTGGCTGGACGCGGAGGCCTTCCAAGAGAAGAAGGGCGGGGGCCCCTGGCGGCTGCGGCTGGCCGAGCCGCGGGTCGTCCAGACCGGCATCGTCAACCGCGAATCCGCGCGCCGCTTCGTGGCCGCCGAGGTCCCCGCGGGCGTGTACCTCGGCAACTCGCTCAACACCTTCTGGCCGCGCGCCGCAACTCCGCTCTCCACCGCCGGCCTGGACGACGCTACGCTGCGCGGCTACCTGCTCGGGCTGCTCAACGCGGCGCCGCTGGAGTGGCGCTTCCGGCTGTCGAGCTCCAACAACAACGTCAACCTCTACGAGGTGCTGGCGTTGCCGCTGCCGCACCCCGCCGCGCTTTTTCCCGCCGAGCGGCTTTCGACATTCCTGGGCGAGTGCTTGACCCGCTTCGAGTCGGAAGCGGGACGGCAACCCCCGCTCTCCGCGGTGCGGCAGGTGACCTCCGGTTGGGGCAGCCCCGCGCGCGACGATCGCGCCACGGCGGCGCTCATTGGGGCGGTGGCCCGGCGGCGCGCGGCCGAGACGGATCCGGAGCGCATCCCGTGGTGGGACCACCTGCTGGACCACCTGGTGAACTGGCACCTGGGCCTGGACGAGCCCGACCTGGAGCGGATGCTGCGGGCCATGCCGGACCGCTCGGGCGCGGGCAAGAAGAAGCGGAAAGGAGTCCGAGCGTCATGATCCGTGAGGGCCTTCTCTCGGGGGGACGTCTGTCGCTTCTCCGAGCGGCTGGATTGGAAGATCCATCGATTCCGAGAAGCGAGGTCGGGTTCGGCCCTGGTGCGCGAACGCAGAGCCCCCGGAGCCAGCGCGTTCGCGCACACCGGCCGTCGTGGCTCATGGACCGGCTTTCATTCGCCCTCGTCGCCGCCCTGACGGTGGGTCCGGGTCTGCTCGCCGCGGGCTGCGGGGCGAGCGACTCCGGCTACCAGGGCGCCTGCCCCGATAGCGGCTGCGCCATCTTCGGCACCGCGGCGCGCTTCGACGTGAGCAGCGCCGACTTCTTCGCCCGGCCCTGGCCGGCCAACGCCCGGCGGCTCCCCGACGGCCGCCTCGACCTTTCAGGCTTTCCCAACCCCGCGCCGAGCTCGATGCTGCGCGACGCCATCGAGCTCATCGGCCGCGAGACGGTGGGCTTCGGCACCAACCAGGCCATCTACGTCACCTTCGACGGCGAGCTGGATCCGGCGAGCCTCCCGGCCGATCCGGCCTCGTCGCTGCGAGACGACGCCACCGTCTTCCTGGTCCGCATCCCGACCCGGGACGGCGAAGCCGCGTTCGAGCGGACGCCGATCTCCGTGCGCTACCTCTCCGCCGAACGGCAGTTCACGCCGGCGCGGACCTTGGTGGTCCGGCCCGTGCTGGGGTTTCCGCTCCGTCCCGCCGCGCGCTACGCCCTGGTGGTGACGCGCGAGGTGCGGGACGTCTCCGGCGAGCGTCTGGGCGCCTGGGAGGCCTTCGAGCGCACCAAGTACGCCGCCGCGCCGGAGGACGCGACGCTGCGCTCGTACTGGGAGCAGCACCAGCCGGTGTTCTCGCACCTCGAGCGGCTCGGGCTCGCGCGCGGGGAGGTGGCGGCGCTCTCGGTGTTCGACACCCAGGACGTGCTCGCGGAGATGGATCGCCTGTGCGACTTCCTGGGCGGGTTGGAGGCGCCGCGGGCCTACGATATCCAGCTCCGCTCGACAGCCAACGATTATTGGCTCTTCGAAGGCAGCGTCGATCTGCCCCAGTTCCAGTCCGGCGAGCCGCCCGACTTCACCGGCGGCGGGGGCTTCGTGTTCGATGACCAGGGCCGGCCGGTGGTCCAGCGGATCGAGCGGGCGCCCTTCGCCCTGGCCATCCCGCGCACGAGCGCTCCCGCCGCGGGCTTCCCGGTGGTGCTCCAGGCCCACGGCACCGGCGGCGACCGCTTTTCGCACTTCGACGGGGCGAACGATCCGGCGCCGCTGCTGGCCCGCGCCGGCCTCGCCTCCATCGGCCTCGATCAGCCCCTGCACGGCGCGCGCAACCCCTGGGGCCGGGACGAGTCCATGATCACCTTCAACTTCTACAACATCCTGGCCATGCGCGATAACTTCCGCCAGGGCGCGGTCGATCTGCTGGTGTTGCGCCGGCTGGTGCAAGACCTCTGCGTGCCGGCCGTGGTCAGCCCCACCGGCGCGGCGCTGTGCCTGGATGGAGAGAAGGCGGCCTTCTTCGGCCACAGCCAGGGCGGGCTCACCGGCCCCATCTGGCTGGGGGTGGCCGGCGACGTGGCCGGGGCGGTGCTCTCCGGGGCCGGTGGTGGGTTGGGCCAGGCCATCCTGGAGAAGACCGCGCCGGTGAACATCCGCGAGCTGGTCGTGCTCGGCTTCGGTCTGGTGGACACCGAGCTCGACCTGGACCACCCGGCGCTCAACCTCTTCCAGGCCTTCGCCGAGCGCGCCGACCCGCTCAACTACGCCCCGCGCTTCCTCTCCGGGCCAGCGGGGGGACAACCGCTACACGTCTACTTTTCGGAGGGGCTGCTCGACGAGTACTGCCCGCCGGATCAGACCGAGGCGCTGGCCGTCGCGGCGGGATGCTCGCTCGTACAGCCCGTGGCCCGCGCCGTTCCGGCCATAGAGCTGGCGGGACGGCCGCCGCTGCCGCCGCCGGTGCGCGGCAACGCCAGCTCGCCCGTGGGCGCGGCGCTCACCGCGGTGCTGGTGCAGTATCCCCAGGACGGGCACTTCGCGGTGTTCCAGAACGCCACCGCCCGCGCCCACTACGGCCAGTTCCTCCAGAGCCTGTTCAGCGACCCGCCGCCGACCGTCGGACCGTGACGCTCACGCACCGTTTTCTCTTGACGACCAGGTTTCTTCGAATACGATAGCCGGGGCCTTTGGAAATAACCCGGAGGGCAGCGCATGAACATTCCGGCGGATCTCAAGTACACAAAAGAGCACGAGTGGGTGAAGGTGGACGGCCAGGTGGCGACCATGGGCATCACCGACTACGCCCAGGAGGAGCTGGGAGACATCGTCAACGTGGAGCTGCCTGGCGAGGGCGACGAGGTCCACAAGGACGAGCCGCTGGGCGCGGTGGAGAGCGTCAAGGCCTCCAGCGAGGTCTTCGCCCCCGTCTCCGGCAAGGTGGTGGAGGTCAACGAGCCTCTGCTCGACACCCCGGAGAACATCAACGAGGAGCCCTACGAGGAGGGCTGGATGGTGCGCATCGAGATGAGCAACCCCGCCGAGCTCGACTCGTTGATGGACGCCGCCGCCTACCAGAAGCACGTGCAGGAGGAATCCAAGTAACAGGAGGTTCCCATGCGCTACATCCCCCACACGGATGAGGATGTCCGACGCATGCTGCAAGCGGTGGGGGTTGCGCGGGTGGACGATCTGTTCGAGACCATCCCCGCCGAATTCCGCCTCCGCTCTCCCCTGAAAATCCCTCCCGCGCTCGACGAGGCATCCCTGGAGCGGCACTTCGCCGCGCTGGCCGGGAAAAACCGGGGCGCCGCCAGTCGCATGGCGGTCTTTTTGGGCGCCGGGGCGCCGCTGCACCACCTGCCGGCGGCGGTGGACCAGCTTCTCTTGCGCGGGGAGTTCTTCACCGCCTACACCCCGTACCAGCCTGAGGTGAGCCAGGGCACGCTCCAGGCCATCTTCGAGTTCCAGAGCCAGTGGGCCGCCGTCCTGGGCGTGGAGGTGGTGAACGCCTCCATGTACGACGGGGCCTCCGCCACCGCCGAGGCCGTGCTGATGGCCCGGCGCGTGCAGAAGAAGCGCTCGCGCACGCTGCTTGCGCGCGCGCTCCACCCCGAGGTGCGGGCCACCTGCCAGACCTACCTGGGCGATTGCGACTGCCCGCTCGACGAGGTTCCCTTCGGTGCGGACGGGCGAACCGATCTGGCCGCGCTGGAGAAGCGCCTCGACGCCTCCACCGCCGCGGTGGTGATCCAGCAGCCGAACTTCCTGGGTTGCCTCGAGCCCGTGCCGGAGATCGCCGCGCTCGCTCACCGCGCCGGGGCGCTGCTCGTGGTGTGCTGCCTCGAGCCGGTCGCGCTCGGGCTCATCGAGGCACCGGGGAAGCAGGGCGCCGACATCGTCACCGGCGAGGGGATGGGCCTCGCCGGCGGGCCGGGCTTCGGCGGCCCCGGGTTGGGCTTGTTCGGCAGTTTCGAGAAACACCTGTGGCAGATGCCCGGCCGCCTGGTGGGCCGCACCCGCGACGGCCAGGGCCGGATCGGCTACGTGCTCACCCTGGCGACCCGCGAGCAGCACATCCGCCGGGCGCGCGCCACCTCCAACATCTGCTCGAACGAGGGCCTGTGCGCCCTGGCCTCGTGTATCCACCTGTCGCTGTTGGGCCGGGCGGGGTTTTCCGAGCTTTCGCGCATCAATGCCCAGAACGCCCGCGAGGCGCTGCGGCGTTTCGGCGGGATCGCCGGGGTGCGTCGCGCCTTCGCCGCGCCCTTCTTCAACGAGTTCTGCTTGAAAATCGAGGGCGGGGTGGAGAAGACGCTGAGCCGCCTGCGCGAAGCCGGCATCCTGGGAGGATTGCCGCTCGGGCGCTTCTACCCGGAGCTCGCCGACCACTTGCTGGTGTCGGTGACCGAGATCAACACCGCCGAGCAAGTCGACGCCTACGCGAAGGCGCTAGCGGGAAAGTGAGGCCGCCATGAACCGACCCGACGAACTCCGCGGCATCGCCCACCGCGAACCGGTCATCTTCGAGCGCTCCCGGCCCGGCCGGCGCGGTTGCTCGCTGCCGCAGGCCTTCGGTCCGGCCGACTCCCTGGCCGACATTCCGGAAGACCTCTTGCGCAAGAGCGAGCTTGCGCTGCCCGAGGTGGACGAGCCCACCGTGGTGCGGCATTTTACCCGGCTCTCGAACTGGAACCACTCGGTGGACGTCGGCATGTACCCGCTCGGCTCTTGCACCATGAAGTACAACCCGCGCCTCAACGAGAAACTATGCCGCATGGCGGGGTTCGCCGATCTGCACCCCTACACGCCCGAGGAGCTGTGCCAGGGCGCGCTCGAGCTGTGGTGGGAGCTGGAGCATCTCCTGGGCGAGATCTCCGGCTTTCCCGCGGTCACGCTCCAGCCGGCGGCCGGGGCCCACGGCGAGCTCACCGGCGTGAAGATGATCCGCGCCTACCACCGCGCCCAGGGCAACGCGCGCAAGAGAGTGCTGATCCCCGACACCGCCCACGGCACCAACCCGGCCTCCTCGCGCCTGGCCGGCTACGACGTGGTGGAGATCGAGTCCGGCGCGGCCGGCATCCTGGAGCCGGCGGCGGTGGCCCAGGTCATGGACGACAGCGTGGCGGCGGTGATGCTCACCAACCCCAACACGCTAGGCCTCTTCGAGCGGCACATCGGCGAGATCGCGCGCATCGTCCACGAGAAGGGCGGGCTGGTGTATTGCGACGGGGCCAACCTGAACTCCATCGTGGGGCGCGCCCGCCCCGGCGACATGGGCGTGGACGTGATGCAGTTCAACCTGCACAAGACCTTCTCCACCCCGCACGGCGGCGGCGGGCCGGGTTCGGGGCCGGTGGGCGTGTGCGAGAAGCTTTCGCCTTTCCTTCCCGTGCCGCGGGTGGAGAAGCGCCCGGAGGGCTTCCGGCTGGTCCACGAGCGGCCGCACAGCATCGGCCGCATGAAGGCCTTCTACGGCAACTTCGGGGTGCTCATCCGCGCCTGGGCCTACATCCGTGAGCTCGGGCCCGAGAACCTGCGCCGGGTGTGCGAGATGGCGGTGCTCAACGCCAACTACCTGCGCGCCCGCCTGGAAAAACACCTGCCGGTGGCGCGCCAGGAGCGCTCGCTGCACGAGGTGATCTTCTCCGAAAAGGCCTTCGAGGAGGCGGGGGTGAGCACGCTGGACGTGGCCAAGCGCCTGCTGGACTACGGTTTCCACCCACCCACGGTGTACTTCCCGCTGGTGGTGCATGGCGCCTTCATGGTCGAGCCCACCGAGACCGAGTCGCCCGAGACGCTCGACGAGTACGCCGAGGCCATCCTGGCCATCCTGGAAGAGGCCAGGAAAGACCCGGAGATCCTGCACCACGCGCCGCACCACACCGTGGTGGGTCGGCTCGACGAGGTGCAGGCCGCCCGCGAGCCGGTGCTGCGCTGGACCGGCCCGGCCGGGGACGAGGCCAAGGCGCGCTAGCAAAGCCTGTCGCCATCTTTGGTGTCTTGCGGGAAA
>JAAZNF010000110.1 GCA_012798435.1 Myxococcales bacterium
CCAAGGTGACGCCGGCGACGCTGAACTTCGGGACGGTGAAGCTGAACCAGAGCAAGGCGCTGGTGGTGACGATCCAGAACGTGGGCAACGCCACCTGCAACTTCGGCGCGCCCAACCTGTCGCACGCGGTGATGCCGGGGTTCGCCTCGGACTTCTCGATCACGCGGGGGCCGGGCGGGCCGTTTTCGGTGGCCAAGCGGGGCCAGCCCGGGGACCGGGTGGAGATCGAGGTGACGTTCGCGCCGCTCTCCGTCAACATGCACGGGGCCACGCTCAGCTTCCACACCGGTGACGATCCCGACGTGCTGGCCGGAGGGGGTGCGGGCTTCTGCCTTATGCCCAACTACCAGCCGGCGGGCCCGGGCGACGCCTGCATCCTCATCAGCGGCCAGTCGGCCGAGTCGGACATCGAGGTGGTGCCGGCCGAGCTCGACTTCGGGGTGGTCACCCTGGGCTGCAACTCGCCGGAGATGAAGGTCACGGTGTACAACCTGGGGACCATCGCGCTGAACATCCAGGACATCTACCTTGAGAACCAGGACGGGAACTTCGAGATCCGCTCGGCGCCGCGACTGCCCTACCAGCTCTCCGGCGGCTCGCACTTCGAGGTCAAGCTGCGCTACCACCCGCAAGACACGAACGCCCACCGCAACACCTTGTACATCCAGTCGGACGCCTCCAACGTGGATCTCTTGGCCGTGCCGCTATACGGGCGCGGCACGCTGATATCGGACCAGACCGACGTCTTCCACCAGCCCAGCCAGGTGAAATCGGACGTGCTGTTCGTCATCGACAACTCGGGCTCCATGGACTGGGCGCAGGGACAGCTCGCCTCCCACTTCACCAACTTCATGAGCTGGGCCATCTCCCAGGACGTGGACTACCACGTCGGCGTCCTGGCCACCGAGGTGAACGACCCGGAGACCGACCGCGGCACCCCGCCGCGCGACATCATCCCGGGCGTGCTGGTGCAGGCGCCCTCGCGCCCGAGGATCATCACCAACCAGACCCCCGACATCAACAACGCCTTCAAGGACAACGCCTTGATCGGCAACTGCTGTTCCGACGAGCAGGAGGCCGGGCTGCAGGCCGCCTGGATGGCGCTCTCCCCGCCGCTGGTGGACGATCCGGCCTCCAACGCGGGCTTCTTGCGCGAGGATGCCAAGCTCTACATCATCTGCATCAGCGACGAGCAGGACCAGAGCAAGGGCGAGGTGGACTTCTACGTGGACTTCTTCCAGAACATCAAGGGGCCACGCAACACCGGCATGATGAAGGTGTCCGCCATCGTGCAGGACAGTTCGCTCGCCTGCAACCCGAACGGCTCGGCCGGCACCCGCTACACCGAGGTGGCCAACCGCACCGGCGGCATCAACGAGAGCGTGTGCGGCAACTGGCCGCAGACGCTGCAGAACCTGGGCATCCAGGCCTTCACCCCCATCCGCGAGTTCCCGCTGTCGCGCCCGGCCGACCCCAACACCATCACCGTGACAGTGAACGGCGCCTCGGTGCCCAAGGCCACCAGCCAGGGCGGGGCCGACGGCTGGAGCTACTACGGCGACACCAACAGCGTGTTCTTCGGCGACAACGTGATCCCGCAGAAGGGCGATCGCATCGAGATCCACTACACCGCCGCCTGCCTGTGATGCCGATGCGAAGCGCAGGGGAACCCACGGCGTGTGGCCGCGATTCCCTGGGGTAAGCGCGGCCTGCGGCACGTGGAGGCCATGAGCGCCTGTTGGCGAGGCCAACGAGCCGGCGCCATCAGCGAGGCATCCATCCGCCACGGACAAGAGAGGCGGTCCAGAGCCCGCGCGGCCGTGCGCATCGTGCCGAATGGTTTTTGCCCCTTCTGGGTACTATGTCTCATGTGAGGTGACCAGATGAGATACGCCAACCGGTGGAAGATCTTCGGGGCTCTGACGACCCTGTGCGTTCTGCCTCATTCGGGTTGCGACTGCGGGGGCGGGCGGAACGTGACGCCGGACCGGCCGCTCTTGGGGGAGTATTCGCTGAGCGGCAGCGAGACGCCGGGGGAGTACCTGCCGACCCCGGAGGGCGCGAACGACAAGGAGGCGGAGCTCGCGGTGGAGTTTTCGGTGATCGCGGTGAAGACCACCTCCAGCCAGTACCTGTTCCTCAAGAACACGGGCTCC
>JAAZNF010000111.1 GCA_012798435.1 Myxococcales bacterium
GGAGCCCGTGTTCTTGAGGAACAGGTACTGGCTGGAGGTGGTCTTCACCGCGATCACCGAAAACTCCACCGCGAGCTCCGCCTCCTTGTCGTTCGCGCCCTCCGGGGTCGGCAGGTACTCCCCCGGCGTCTCGCTGCCGCTAAGCGAATACTCCCCCAAGAGCGGCCGGTCCGGCGTCACGTTCCGCCCGCCCCCGCAGTCGCAGCCCGAGAGTGGGTACAGACACAGGATCGAGAGAGCCAGTAGGGTTCCAGACACCTTGATCATGCAACCTCCATACTGTCCCGGTCCATTCCGGGGCATCGTCGGCCCGAGGGCGAGCGGAGGGGAAAGAGAGCTCCTCGGACAAGTAGATTTGACTTGGATCGCGCATCCCTGTCAATCCCCGGCTCTCGCTTCCGGACAAAATCCATCCCGGAGAGCGCGTGCTTGTGACACAAGGTGTCAAAAAGGCATATCCTTTGGCTGGCGATGGCGATTTGCGAAAAAAATCCAAGCTACTATCCAGTGCGCCAAAAAGGTCCTGCGGTGTCTCGGGGTTCCCGCACGAACGAGCAGAGCCCACCCTGAATTTTTTGTCGCAGCCGATCCGCGATGCTATCCTTACGGCCGATGCGAACGCGGATGTCGTTTACGTTCCTGTCCCTCCTTGCGGCCTGCGGCCCGAGTTGGGAGGCGGACACCCGCAAGCCCACCCCGCCTCACCGGACGGGCGCGGCGCACGATTCGATCCTGTCGGCGAACGAAAAACCCTCTTCTGGGCCCGCGACCGGCTTCGAGGCCGACAGCGGAGCGGGGCCGTTCGGCGAGTGGGGCCTGGCGTTGGATCTGGAAGACATCTCGGCCGAGGTGATGAGCGACTATGCCCACTCGGCCCCGGACACTTTGGAGGTCGAGCGTTCGATCCGCCAGTTCCAGCTTCGGCGGGGAGCTAGCGACCCGCTCGGTTGGCCCCCCTTTCTCGAGAGCGTCGACGCCTACCTCACGCTCCCCGTGGACCGGCTGCGGCCGTCGCCCCTCATCCGGGCGCGGGTGGCCGCGGAGTTCGAGCTGGACCAGGAATCGCGCCGCCCGGGCGGGGCGCCACCGGAACTCGTCCGGATGGTCCAGGCGCTCGTCGCGCGCATCGACCGGCGCATGCGCGACCTGCAGGCGGTGGGACGGCACGAGGCGCGCGCCGGCGCCTGGCTCAAGTGGCCGCTCGAAGCGGGGATCATCTCCTCGGGGTTCGGGCCGCGTCGCGATCCGTTCGAACGCGTCGTGCGCTTCCACGCCGGAGTCGATCTCGCCGCCGAGGAGCGCGAGCCGGTGCTGGCGGCAGCCGATGGCGTGGTGGTCTTCGCCGGGCCGGCGGGCAACGCCGGGCTCACGGTCAAGATCCGTCACGCGCCACGCCTCTTTACGCTGTATGCTCACCTGTCCGCGATCATGGTGAAGGAGGGTCAGGAGATCGGCCGAGGGGATGTGCTGGGGCTGGTCGGCCACAGCGGGCGAGCCACCGGGCCGCATTTGCACTTGGCGCTGATCCGCGACGGCAAGCCCGTCGATCCGCTGGAGCACCTCGAGGAGACGGTGTTCTCCTTCAGCGATCGGCGGACCGGCGTCGGCTTCGGCAAGCCGTGAAACCGGGGTCTTTCAGAAGGATCCCGCCCGATCGCGGCAACAGCGGAAGCCTGCGAAGAGGTCGTTCCAGCCGGCGTCGAAGCCGCACTCGAAGCGCAAGGAGGGCGCCCCGCAGTTGAAGGCGCCGCCGCGCACCTCGTAGCCGCGGATGGATTCGCTGGACACGATCTCCCACACGTTGCCGTTGACGTCGAACAGCCCGCTGCCGTCGGTGCAGCCAGGGAAACTCCCGGTGGGCATGACGTGGAAGCAATAGTACTGGTAGCCGCAGTTCTCGTTCGTGTTGCAGGGATCGATGGCGTGCTCGCGGCAGTAGTCGTCGCAGTAGGTGTCCACGCTGTTGCAGATCTCTGGATCCCAGCGGTCACCGAAGAAGTAGCGCCGCGCCTGCGGTCCCGGCCCCTGGCAGGCGCGCACAAACTCCTCCGCTCGACACAGTCGCTTGCCAGAAGCCTCGCAGGCGGAGGCGAACCTGTCGCGCGCCTCCACGCTCATGGGGTTTACATACCAGGGCAGGACCCCGGCCCGGCTGACCGCACGCGACTCGTCCGTCCCCGCGTTTTCGGCCGTGGCGTCTTTACGCGAGGCCTCGTAGCGATCCATGCAGCAGATGCCCAGATCCACCATGTCCGGTGGGCAAGGCATGAGGGGGCCATCGCCGCCGGCATCTCCTCCGTCCTGCGCCGCGCCGTCCTCCCCGGCGTCCGGCTCCTCCATGCCGCCGTCGTCGCCCGCCGGCGGTCCGTCTCCATCCGCCGATTCATCGGGTCCGGCGTCGCCGTCCTCGACGATGCAGCCGCCATCGCCGCCGTCGTCCGCCTCGCCGTCCCGCCCCCCGTCGGCGTCCGCGACCGCACCGTCCTTGGCGGAGGGCGGGGTGCGGCAACAGCGAAAACCGCGGGCCGAAGGGGACCAGTTGCCGGGGACGTAGTCGCACTTGTGAAGCGCCGCCGAGTCGCCGCAGTTGTAGGCGCCGCCGCGCACCAGCTGGTCGCTGCCGTCGGCCACGTGCTCCCACAGGTTGCCGTTGATGTCGAAGAGGCCCCACTCGTTGGTGCAGCGGGGAAACGAGCCGGTGGGCGCGAGGTGGAAGCGGTCCCGGCCGAAGGCGTCGATGCCGTTGCACGCCGACGGGTCGTAGCTGTCCCCGTAGGAGTACGCCGTGCCGTCAGGGCCCTTGCACGAGAGGCGCCACTCCTCGGGCGTGCACAGCCTTTTCCCCGCCGCCTCGCAGGCCCTCTGCGCCGTGGCGTTGTCCCGCACCTGCCAGGGGATGACCCCGGCCGTGCTCACCGCCCGCGACTCGTCGCTGCCGGCCGAGGTGGACGTGGCGTCCGGGCGCGAGGCCTCGTGGCGGTCGGCGCAGAAGGTGTCCGCCACCGCCACCATGTCCTGCGGGCACTCGATGGGGTTTGTGGAATCGGGCCGGCAGCGGAAGTCCTGGCAGTGGAAGTTCGCCCCGCAGTCCTCGTCGCGGGTGCACTGATAGACGCAGTCGCCGCTGGCCCCGCACACCTTGGGCGCCGGGCAGTCGAGGTCCTCGTAGCAGCGCTGGCTCAGGCAGCCCGAAAGGCGCATCCCGGCCAGTACGCCAAGCCACAAGGCCCCCACTCCGGCCCACCTGCCAAACGAGCTAACCCTTCGTGTCGACATCATCCACCTCTTCCCGTCACTTCCCAAAGCGCGACCGCGCTGGCCGGGTGGGTCTCGCGTTCGCGCGGCAAGTCAGCTCGGTTTACCCGAAGGCGCCGCCTCGTCCCGCTTCACGGCCGGGCGCGCCAGAGTACGCCGCCGGGGCTAGCGGCTCGTGTCTTGGGCGGCGCTGGCCGCCTCGGCGGCCTCCTCCAGCACGTCGATCATGACCGGGAGCTGGTTCTCGTACACGTACTCGCGGCCGTCGATAAAAAGCGTCGGCGTGGCCTTGACGCCGCAGCGCAACCCTTCCTGCTTGCTGGCCACTAGATTCTCGCGCAGGCCCGGATCGCTCATGGCCTGCTCGAACTCCTCTCGCGGAAGATTCACCGCCGCCGCCCAGTCCGCGAGCAGCTTCGGGCAAAATGTGTCGAAGTTCTCGTAAAGATGAAGCAGGTACGGCCAGAACCCGCCCAGGCGCGCCGCGGCGAGCAACGCCAGGCCGCCCTCGGTGGAGCCGGGGTGGTCCTTGATGGGGAACGGGCGGAACACGAGCCGCGCCTTGCCCCGGAGCCGCCCTTGCGTGACCTCCCGGTACAGGCCCGACACCACCACCTTGCAGAACGGGCAGCGGGCGCAGGCGAACACCACCACCGTCACCGGCGCGTTCTCATCCCCTGCCGCCATGGCGCTGTCCGCGCTCACCACCGCCCGCTTGCCGACGGGGTGGAGCGAGCGCTCGCGCTTTTCGAGCGCGCGCTCGATCTGCAAGACGGTCTGTCCCTCGCGGACCATGCGGCACACGTCGGAGGCGAGACGCAGCACGAGCGGTTTCGGCGGCTTTTCGGAAAGGCAGCGGGCGAAGGTCTGGTCGCACTCGTCGTACGGGTGCAGCGTCTCGAACGCCTGGGCCGCGGCGGCCCGGTCCTTTGGCGAAAGGGCGTCGCAGGCCGGCGTCTGGGCAACACTGGCGCTCGCAGAAAACAGCGCACCCAGGCCCGCGCCGAAGATCAGCAACCGCCGCCAATCGTTCGCAAGACGCTTCATCACCATGGCCATCCTCTCCCGTTACATTCAGACGCTGGCAGGTGCCTTTTCTTTGCGCGACATGAGCCAGCCGTCCACGCCGAGGGGCCGCCGATCGAACACGAGCACATAGGCGGCCAGCGCGGTCCAGCCGAGATCGCGCAGCACGGTCAGCCAGGAGATGGGGTCTTCCTTGAGCCCTTGCGAGGCGAAGCAACCGCAAGACATCTCCTGGCCGCGCGCGACCGCGATGGCGATGGCCACGCTGAACATGGCCATCATCCCCAGGATGCACAGCGCCGCCGCGCGAGTGCGAAAGCCAATGACCAGGAGACCACCGGCGATGAGCTCCAGCCACGGCAGGACGATGGCCATGAGGTTGACGAGCGAAAGCGGCAGGATCTGGTAGGTGGCGATGTCCAGGGCGAAGTCGCCGGGATGCAGCAGCTTGTGCCAGCAGGCGTAGAGGAACACCCATCCCAAGTAGAGCCGCGCCACCAGGGCGATGGGCGGGTGGCCGCGCCAGGAGAGCAGGCGCTTCATGGTCGGCCTCCCACGGCGCGGATGGCCGGAAGGCCGCCGCGCACGAAGTACACGTTGCGGATGCCCTTGCCCGAAAGCTCCTTGGCCAGGTGCTCGCCGGGATCGGGGTCGCTGCCGTCGCCGATCACCACCACCCGTCTCGCGCCGGACTTGAGGATGTCCGTCACCGCCGAAGGATCGGTGGGCATCAGGTAGTCGTAAGGCACGTTGCGGCTTTTCTCCATGTGATCCTTTGAAAAATCGGCCGCCGGGCGGGCGTCGATGAGCAGCGTGCCGGGCTCTCGCAGCGCCGGATCGTCAGGAGGCAGGGCGGGTGCCTCGCCGACAGTCTCCGGGCAGGGGACCAGAATCTGGTACTCGGTCTGCTGCACCAGCGGGATGCCGTCTTCGCGCAGCTCGTTCGAGAGCAGGCCGACTACAACGGCGATCAGGGTGATGATCACGGCATCGCGCAGGGCGACCCATCCTTGGTTGAGCGCGTTCATGAATTCCTATTATCTCCGGCGCGAGCGACCGCAAGGCAAGAAGAGCCGGAGCGCTCGATTGCGCGTTCACCCGAATTCAGTCCAGACATGCCGAACTCCTCTGCGCCGCCTCGTCCTGTCGCAACAGGTCCTGGATGCGCTCCTCGATGGCGCCGTCTCCTTCCCCCCAATCCAGCGGGACGTGGCCCGCCTGCGCCGGGGCGCGCGGCAAAAACGGGTCGAGCGAGAAGGCGAAGGAGAGCTTGAGCAGCACGCGGTGATCCGTGAAGTCGTAGGCGCCGATGGAGCTATCGCGGCGGGCGAACTCGTAGGTCAGCCCGGCCCGCACGGCGTTCCACAGGGGCGGCGCGAAGACGCTCGCCGAGAGGCGCAGCAGGACGTCCCGGCGCTCGGTGTCGGGCGCGGTTGCGTCGAAGTACCCCGCCGAATGCGGGTAGTGATCGAGACTCAACACCGCGCCGAGGCGAGAAGCGAAGCGCGCGGGCAGCTTCAGCTCGCCGGAGACGAGCCCGGTGGCGCCGCGCAGGTCATACGGCTCCTTGTCGGCCTCGTGGAGGCGGCCGCTCACGGCCCACAGCAGCCGGAGCCGGGAGATGGAAAAGCCGCCGCCCAGGCCGCCGTCGATCTCCGTCCGGCTGCGCCCGGACTCGCGAAAGAGCCGCCGCCCGGCGCCGGCGAAGACGGTGAGCGGTGTCGGGTTCCACTCCAGCTCGAAGCGGTGGGCGTTGGTGAACCACAGCGGGCCGTCGTCGTAGCGGTCGCCCCCGGCGAGCAGCAGCGCCTCGCCGCGGTACGAGAGCAGCACGAGCGGCCGCTCCTCGCCCAGCCACACCCCGGGACGGAGCGAGAGCGTGAGCGTGGAGAAGTCCCGTCCCCGCGCCGCCACGAAACCCGTGCCGCGCGCCTCGAGCTCGAGCTGCGGCCGGGTCAGGTATCCCTCCGGGTGCAGGTAGCGCAGCCACAGCGATAAAAGGCCCATGGCGCTGCGCGGATCGTCGCCCGTGGCGGCGGGATCGGTCGGGGAGCCGGCCTGCGCATTGGCGGTCCAGCCGAGCTGGAGATCGAGCTTCCCCTGGAGCGGCGGGGGGAACGCCTCGCCCGCCTGGGCCGCGCGCAGCAGGAGCTCCCGGTCCTCGGGGTACAATCGCTCCGCCCGGCGCGCCGCCGCCGCGTGCCGTCGGGCCGCCGCCGGATCTCCCGCGAGTTGTTCGAGGCGCGAAAGCAGGATCTCGCGCCGCGCCGCGGGCGCCGAACCCGCGGGGCAGGCCGCCGCCTCCAGCGCCTGCCGGGCCTCGTCCAGCGCGCCCTGGCGCAGCCGGATCCAGGCCATCCACAGCGCCGGTCGGCAGTCGTCCGGAAGCCTCGCTTGCAGCGAGCGGAGCGTCTTCATGGCCCAGGCGTCGTTGCCCTCGTCCAGGTAGGCGCGCGCCAGCCGGAAGTAGCCGACGGGATCGGCGGGGTCCTTCTGCACGGCCGCCTTGGCCTCGGCGACCGCTTGTCTTTCCTCGGCCGGCGCCGGGTTCGCGGCCAGGAGAACCCACAGGCAAAGCACCCGCATCCCGCGGGTTGCCGATCGCCGAGCCTCCGACCGCTGGGGCATGAAACGGTCCTTTCGTTGCTATTCGTCAGAGATTTTTCGGACCTTGTCAAGCCCGGTTTCCCTTGACCCGGCGCGCGCTGCGGCGGTAGCTTCGGCCGCAGGAAAGGAGCCGTTCATGCCGGAGCGCCGCAAGACCGACCCCCGGGCCATCCGGCCCGAGAAGAGAGAACGCCGTCTGGGGGACCGCCGCGATTCCCACCGCCTGCCGATCGAGGTCGAGGTGGCCGAGGGCAACGGGCCATTCGAGAAGCACCAGGGAGACATCTCCATCGGCGGCGTGTTCTTCAAGAAGCCCCTGTCGCTGCCCATCGGCGCCCAGGTGCAGCTCCGCTTCACCCTGCCCGGCCTGGAGCGCACGATCGATGTGCGCGGCGAGGTGGTGGAGGTGACGAACGCCGGCGGGACCTTCACCGCCGGGACGCGGGTGCGCTTTAGCGATCTCGACGTGCGCGCCGAGCTGCTCATCGCGCGCTACCTGGATCAGAACCGCCAGGGATAGCCCGTCTTCGAACAGGAGAAGCCCATGCGCCGTATTGCCTGGCTCGGACTGGCTCTGCTTCTTTCCGTGCCGGCGCTGGCCGAGGAGCCCGCCGCCACCCCGTCTCCCGCCGAGCTCATGTCGCTGGCCCGTAGCGTCCAGGAGCGGGTGGCCAAGCTGCGCGAGCTTCCTTTCAAGAAGACCATCCGCTTCGAGACCACCACCAAGGACAAGGTGCGCGCCTACCTGCTCCAGTCCCTCGAAGAGCAGTACCGGCCGGGCGAGCTGGAGCAGGAGGGGCTGGCCTGGAAGGCCCTGGGGCTGGTGCCCGCGGAGCTCGACTACCGGGCCTTCATGCTGGCGCTGTACGAGGAGCAGGTGGGCGGCTACTACGATCCCAAGAAGAAGACCTTCTACCTGGCCGAGTGGATCGGTGCGCAGCTCCAGGAGCCGATCATCGCCCACGAGCTTTGCCACGCGCTCGACGACCAGCACTTCGACCTCTCCAAGTTCAACGATCGCATCCGCGGCAACTCGGACGCCATGTACGCCCGCTCGGCCCTGGCCGAGGGCGAGGCCACCCTGCTCATGATGATGGACTCGCTGCAGCAGGCGGGCGGGGGCGACGTGGACTTCTCGCTGCTGGACCTGGACGGGATGCTCGGCGCGGCCATGATGAGCCTGCAGGCGCAGCAGTTCCCCCAGTTCGCCGCGGCGCCCGAGGCGCTACGAGAAGCGCTGATGTTCCCCTACCTCAAGGGGCTGTCCTTCGTGTCCTACGGCAAGAAGCGCGGCGGCTGGAAGCGCATCGACCGCGCCTACGCGGAGCTGCCGCGATCCACCGAGCAGATCATGCACCCGGAGAAGTACTTCGACGAGCGCGACGCGCCGGTCGAGGTGCCGCTTTCTGCCCTGGACCGCAAGGCGCTTTCGGGTTGGAAGATGATCTTCGAGGACGTGCTGGGCGAGTTCATGAGCCTGCAGCTCCTGTCCTCGCTGGAAGACGACGAGGCCAGGCGCGCCACGGCCGGGTGGGACGGGGATCGGCTGCGGGTGTACCAGAAGGGCGACGCGCTCGCCTTCGTGCTGCTCTCGCAGTGGGACAGCGAAGACGACGCGGTGGAGTGGGCCGGGGCCTTCGCCAAGACGGTGAAGACCCGCGACCCGGGCTTCGAGCACCAGCCGGCGGTCCGCGGCGAGACGCGCATGCTCTTTACCGATCCCGAGCGGCGCGCCATCATCGTCGAGCGGAGAGGGCGCGCGGTCCTCGTCATCGACCGCCTCCCCCAGGATCTGGCCGAGGAAGTCCGCAAGCTCGTCTGGTGAGCGGCGCCGGCTTGGTACTTGACAGGCGCGCCGGGGGAGGAATACCGTTTTTCAAAATCAAACCCGAGGTGACCATGCCGAACGAAGAAAAGCCGTCCGCGAGTGGTTCCGCATCTGCTCCGCTCCACGAGAAGGAAGCGCGCGTCCGGGGGCAGCGCTCGCTGTTCATCAACGTGCTGCTCATGTTCCTGGTGTCGATCGTGGTGTTCGCGGTGGCCTCCTACTTCTTCCTGGTGCCGAAGATCGCCATGCAGGACCTGCGGATGCTCCAGCTCCAGCAGCGGCTGAACATGCTGGAGGAGGACCTGGCCGACCTGGCCGCGGATCAGGAGGTGGATCTGCCCCCGCCGCTAGAGGATCGCGCGGCCGAGCCTCCGGCCCCGGCGCCGGGCGCCCCCCCGGCCGCGGCCGCC
>JAAZNF010000112.1 GCA_012798435.1 Myxococcales bacterium
GAGGGCGGGGTCTGAGAGAAGAAACTCGCCGTTTGTGAACCTGTGGATGAGGTGGACGACGGCGGGGCCTGAGCCGAGGACTTGTTGTCGAGAAGGTCTGGCCATGCCCGAGAGTAAAAGCAAGAACGATGCCAGAAAAAATGCACATACCAAACAAAGACATGCAATGCCAACCCCCGCCTCGGCGTCCGGATTTCGACACGCGCGACAAAAATCCGGACAGCGCGACCACGGGACCAAAGGGCCTGTCCCCAACGCGGGTGGATTGCTAACCCAGGGGCCTGTCCCCGTTCATTCCCCATTGCATTGCAGGTTGATTTGGGTAGGAACGCATAATATATGCCAAGCAGGAGCTGCAGGAGGATTGACAGTGGAGCGAGATGAACGCATGGAAATCTTGACCGGTCTGCCAAAGCTCGATCTGCACCGGCATCTCGAGGGCAGCGTACGTCTTACGACCCTGCTCGAACTTGGCCGCAAGAACGGCGTCAATCTGCCTCTCAGGGATGCTGAATCCCTGGCCCCCCTGGTGACGTATAGAGAGGGTGAGCCTCGCACGCTCCGTCAGTTTCTCACCAAGTTTCATGCCGAGTGGTACCGCAGCTATTCCGATGTGGAGCGAGTGGCATCCGAGATCGCGGCCGATGCCGCCCGTGAAGGCGTGATATACCTCGAGCTGCGCTTTTCTCCCGAGCACCTCACGCGCCACAACCGGCTGGAGGCAGAAGGTGTGATGCGCGCCGTGGCGGAGGCGGCCCGGGGTACGGCGCAGGAAAACGATCTGGCGGTTCGCTTCCTGCTCACCTTCGCTCGCGAACGATACGACTTCGAGCGTTGGAAGCGCTGCGTTGATCTTGCCGTGTCGTTTTCGGACATGGGTTTCGTCGGGGTGGACCTGGCGGGAGACGAGTTCACACACTCCAACGAGAAGTTCACACGCATCTTCGAGCGGGTGCGGGACACCGGTGTTCTTTACAGCTCCATCCACGCCGGTGAGGGCACCAGCCCCTCCCAGGTGAGAAGCGCGGTGGAATCGCTCTTCGCTCGGCGCATCGGTCACGGGCTCAAGGCGGTCGAGGATCCGGCGGTGATGCAGTTGCTCGCAAACCGCAAGGTGGCCCTGGAGATGTGTCCCATCAGCAATTACCAGACGGGTTGTGTCGACGGCCTGGAGAACCACCCTTTGCCGCGGCTGGATCAGGCGGGGATCCTGGTCACCCTGAACTCCGACGACCCCGCCATCCACGGCAGCACGCTCAACGATGAATATGATGTGGCCGTGGCGCACTGGGGGTACGGCCTGTCGGATTTGCTACGTTTGGAGCAGAACGCGGTCCAGGCCGCCTTTGCCGACGAAGAAACCAGAGAGAGACTGCGCGAGCGCGTGGAGCGTGGCTATCAAGAGGCGCGCGGCCAGGGCCTGGACTGAATCCGCTCCTCTCCCGCTCAGTCCTTTCGGCAGAAGACGACGTCCAGGTACGGAGGGAGATGTTCGGCGGTCTGCGTGTCGCCCTGCGCACTGATCAAGTGATCGTGTGCGCCCTCCGCCTCGGTACGAGCACGTGCTCTGAGCGCTTTGTCCCGGTCTCGGCCCGCCTCCTCGAAAGCCTGAAGATATCCGTTCCAGATGCCGAGGTTCCCGAACAGACCAGGATCGATCTCGACCGGTTCCCCCCCGGCGAGGTTGTGTTCGTGAACGCCCTCTCGCGAGGTGCGGGCGACAAGATCGAGGACGTGGACGTGGGTCTCGGCACCGCCGACGTGTCCTCCCATGGCCGCCCCGCGCGGGAACCTCCCGTCCAGGGGTTCGAACCGGCTCCATCCGTCGGGGCAGGCACCTTCGAACATGACGATCATCCCTGAGGGCACGGCACCGCCGCCGCCGCTGCAGGCGGAGATGGCGATCAACACCATCGAAAACACCAGGAGTCTCACGCGGCCGATGCTACGGATTCGATGTCCGCGCGTCAATGATCTGTGCCCGGTTGCACCTTGACACCCGATCGTGGCTCTGTTAGGTAGTGCCTCCGTTGTGCGCCGGTGTCGCGGACGCGCCGGCGCGGATGCCGAGCCGCTAGCTCAGACGGTAGAGCATCAGACTTTTAATCTGAGGGCCATGGGTTCGAATCCCATGCGGCTCATGGAAGCGGAGAACCGGGATGTGTCCCCATCGTCTAGCCCGGTCAGGACACAGGCCTTTCACGCCTGCAACAGGGGTTCGAATCCCCTTGGGGACGTAGCCAACGGCGGGAGCGGAAATGGCGCTCGATGACGGGATTGCCGAGATCAAGCGGGAGATCGTCGAGACCCACAACCTCATCATCAAGACCGACAACCTGGTCAAGAACCTGGCCGCCGACATCCGGCAGATCCAGAAGAAGCAGGAGGCCTACGAGCGGAAGTACATCTTCAACTCGGTGGTGGCCTACGTCATCTTCGTGGTCATCATCTTCGCGGGCCTGTATGTAGCCTTCGACGCCAAGGTGGGGGCGGAGCGCAAGGAACGCGAGATCGTCGAGGAAAAGCTCAAGAAGTCCCAGGCCGACCTGGACGAAGTCCGGGAGAAACAAGCTCAGTTCTCGCGCCAGGCGCGGTTGGCCGAGCAATTTTTACGGCTGCAGAAAGACGGTCGGGACCTGGAGGCCCTGAGCGCCGTCGAGGGAGTGGATGCGAAGATCATCTCCCCGGCGTTCGCCAGGCTTCTTGCAGAACAGGTCGCCACCGTGAAGACCCGCTTGTGCGAGCGCCTGGTCGAGGAAGCTCGCGGGTTGTCGAACAAGGGGGACGGCGAGGGCGCCTTGCGCGAGCTCGATCGTGCCCTCTCGGTGCAGCCCGGCGGGACCGTTCTGGCGAAGGTCCAGGCCCTGCGCGCCAACGTCCTTCTTCGCCTCAACCGCAGTGGCCGGGCCGCGGAGGCCTTCCTGGCCGCGTTCGAGGCCGATCCGAAAGCGCCATCCTCGGAAGGGCTCCTGATGTCCGCCGGCAACGCCTTGGAGACCTCGGGGGATGTGCCGCGGGCCATCGAGGTGTTACGGCGCTGGTTGTCAGAGTTCCCCGGCTCTCCGGCCGCGGCCCAGGTTCGGGCCCGGGTGATCCGGCTGGAGACGACGGCGGCCAGCAAGCGTCCGGCGGCCGAGCCTGCACCCACCCCTGCCAATCCCCAGACCCCTGTTCCCGTGCCCACGCCGTCCCCTGCGGCTCCTGCGACTCCCGACGCTCCGGGGAGTACCCCTCCGGGAGATTGATCTTTCAGCCGGTAGAACCGACGATCATTCGTCCGACGGTTGGGCCTCGAGCCGCTCGATGGCGTGTTGAGCGTCTTCGAAGAGCTTGTGCAGCTTGTGGAGTTCCACCCCATTCTCGAGCATGAAGCGCCGGATCTCCATGGAGTAGTAGCGGTGAGCCTCATCCACCAACCGGTACGCTTCGGCGATCACCAACAGGGCGGCATGTCGCGCGTACCCGTCCGTCAACCGGCAGGAAAAACCGAGCTTTTCAAATTTCTGCCGCCACTGCCGATCCCACGCCCGAAAATCAGACAGGAAGGCTTCCCGATCACGCTCGCCGGTGAACGCCTCCTGAACCTTTTGGGCCTGCTCGATATGCAGGTTCTCCAAAGCGGTCAAACAGTCGCGCAGGTGCAGGCTGGAGAGTTCATCCTGGGTCCCCGGTCGCCGAGTAGAAACGTCCAGGTCCAGATGCCGCTCGCGGAGGTTCGTGACCACGCCCACGATCGTGCATACGGCCACGAAAACGAGCAACGCGAGGAATAGCGAGTACACCGTCCAGCGGAATTTTCGTAAAAACGTCCAGCGGTTTCGATTCTTGGGCTGTGGCGCGTTGGAGGGGGTGTCGCTACTCACGACCGGACGGTAACAATAGACCCGCCAGGTGTCAACTTCTCAGGGCCTGTCCCCATTTTATTTCTTTTTTATTCAATTAGTTATGAATATTGCCAGTCTGCTGTCGCCGCCCTTGAATACTATACGCATGTTCAGTATAATGGGCCCTGAAATGAGGGTCGGGTGTGTCTTCATTCCGGATCTGTTCTTGACGGTCCACCTTCGTGCGGAACCGGAGCTCCGCGACCAGCCGGTGGCCGTGATCTCGGATATGGGGCCACGGGGTAGGGTGATCGGTTGTAGTGAACCGGCCCGTGCCGGTGGCGTTCGTGTCGACATGAGCGCTGCTTGCGCCCGGAGCCTTGTTCCCGGCGTCGTTCTCCGAAAGCACTGCCCGGAAAAAATTCGAACGGCGCTGGCCGATCTGGAAGGCGCGATCCGAAAGATCTCGCCGCGGGTGGAGGTGACCGGCGGCCCCGAGATCTTCTGCGACGCGAGCGGCCTTCTGCGACGCTACGAATCGGAAGATGCGCTGGCGAGCGCTCTGTGGTCGGCGGCCGGCGCGGTCGGGCTTGCGACATGGGTGGCCGTCGCCTCCTGTCGGGCGACGGCCTCGTTGGCCGCCCGGGCCGGGCGCGGCGTGATGGTGCTCTCCCCCGAAGAAGAACCCGCCTTCCTGGCGCCGCTGCCGATATCCCTGCTCGGCGGGCCGGCCGATGTCCAGGCGGCGCTGCATCGTTTCGGTATTTCGCGTCTGGGGGACCTCTCCGCCCTCTCCGCGCAGGAGGTCGGGTTACGGCTGGGGCCGGAGGGCCTGCGGCTCTGGCGCACAAGCCGCGGCGAGAATTGCGATCCGCTCTTGCCGGTCCCCGAAGTGGAGCGGTTCCGAGAAGACGAGGAGCTGGAATACCCACTGGAGCATAGCGGCCCGCTGCTCGATTGGCTCGATCGCCTGTTTTCGCGGTTGCTTTCACGCCTCGCCGAGCGCGGCCTGGCCCCGCGACGGCTGCACCTCGTGCTCGGGCTCTACCCCCGTGGGCAGGAACCCCGCTGCCTGGAGGCAGCGGCGCCCTCTGTCTCCGCCCGCCTGTGGCGGGAACTCGCCGCCCTCTCGTTGGAACAAGCGCCACCCTGTGCCCCGATCACGGCTCTGCGGATCGAGGCTGAGATCGAATCACCTCGACCGTGCCAAGGAGAGCTGTTCCGTCCCGCCGGGCCCGCGCCCTCCCGTCTCGACGAGGCCCTGGCCCGCCTGACGGTCTTGTGCGGCGCGGAGCGGGTGGGCTCCCCCCGCCCGCGTGACGGGTGGCTCCCGGGCGAATACGACCTGTTCCCCTTCGGAAGCGGCGGCGGGGGCTCGCTTCCTTCGGCGAGCGGCGGCGCCCTGCGCGCGATGCGCCCCCCGCTCGAGATCCGGGTGCTCCTGGAGAGAGAGCGTCCGGCGCGCCTGTGCGGCGAGTGGCCCCGTGGCCGGGTGCGGCGGCTGGCCGGGCCCTGGCGGTTGTCCGGCGGCTGGTGGGAGGAAGCCTTCACTCGGGACTACTACGACGTGGAGCTGGGGGAGGGCAGGGTGTACCGCATCTTCCAAGAGCGGATGCGCTGGTTCCTCTCGGGGGCCTGCGGGTGAAGGGCTACCTCGAGCTGCGCTGTCAGAGCGCCTTCAGCTTCCTGCGCGCGGCCTCCCACCCCGAGGATCTGGCCGAGGCGGCCGCCGAACTCGAGATGCCGGCGCTGGCGCTGTGCGACCGCGACGGTTTGTACGGCGTGGTGCGCTTCGCTCAGGCGGCCCGCGAGCGGGGCGTGCGCCCCCTCATCGGCGCCGAGGTGGCGCTGGTCGAGGGGGGGCGGCTGGCCCTGCTGATCCGCGACGCCGCCGGCTACCGCAACCTGTGCCGCCTGTTGACCGCCGGCCACCGCGGTCGGCCCAAGGGCCAGTGCCGGGTCACCCTGGAGGAGGTCGAGCGACACGCCCCGGGGCTCCTGTGTCTGGCCGCCGCGGCGGTCGACACCACGGGCGAAGCGGAGACGGCCCGGCGCCTGCTCTCGCGCCTTCAGTCCGCCTTCGGAGCGGGGAACCTCTACCTGGAGGTGGCGCGCCACCTGGCCCCCGGCGAGGAGCGGCGCAACGAGCGGCTCCTCGCGCTCGCCGAGAGCGCGCACGTGGAGGCGCTGGCGACCAACGACGTGCGCCACGCCCACGCGCGGGACCGCCGGCTGCTCGACGTGTTCACCTGCCTGGCCGAGGGGGTGGCGCTGGATCGCGCCGGCCGGCGCCTGCTCCCCAACGCCGAGCGCCACCTCAAGTCCGGCGCGGAGATGGCCAGGCTGTTCTCCGACCGTCCCGCTCTGCTCGATGCCGCGCGGCGAGCGGGCGAGCGGCTGCAGTTCAGCCTGGAGGAGCCGGGGTACCGCTTCCCGGAGTTCCCGTTGCCGCCGGGCGAGACCGCCTTCAGCTATCTGCACCGACTGGTACAGCAGGGGGCGCGCTGGCGCTACCGGCCGCTGGCGGTGCAGCACATGCAGCAGCTCTCGCACGAGCTCGCGCTCATCGCCAAGCTCGATCTCTCCGGTTACTTCCTGGTGGTGTGGGACATCTGCCGCTTCTGCCGCGAGCGGGGCATTCTGGTGCAGGGGCGCGGCTCCGCCGCCAACTCCGCCGTGTGCTACGTGCTGGGCATCACCGCGGTGGACCCGGTGGGCATGAAGCTGCTCTTCGAGCGCTTTTTGTCCGAGGAGCGGGGCGAGTGGCCCGACATCGACCTGGATCTCCCCTCCGGAGAGGCGCGCGAGGAGGTCATCCAGTACGTCTACCGGCGCTACGGCCCGCACGGTGCAGCCATGACCGCCAACGTGATCACCTTTCGTGAGCGCGGCGCCGTCCGGGAGATCGGCAAGGTGCTGGGGCTCCCCGCCGAGCGGCTTTCGGAGATGAGCGAGCTTCTTTCCGGGCGGGACCTGCCGGCCGAGGAGGCGGCGCGCCAGGCCGGCCTGGACATCGCCGAGCGCAGGACCCGCCTGCTGCTGGAACTCCTTCCCGACATCGACAAGCTCCCGCGCCACCTGGGCCAGCACAGCGGAGGCATGGTGCTCGCCGCTGGTCGTCTGGACGAGATGGTGCCGCTGGAGCCGGCCGCCATGCCAGGGCGGACGGTGGTGCAGTGGGACAAGGACGACTGCGCCCGCATGGGGATGATCAAGGTGGACCTGCTCGGCCTGGGCATGCTGCGGGCGCTGGCCGAGGCGGTGCCGCTGGTGCGCGCCAGCGAAGGGGTGGAACTGGATCTGGCCCGTCTACCGGCGGACGACCCGGCGGTGTACGCCATGCTGCGCCGCGCGGACACGGTGGGGGTGTTCCAGGTGGAGAGCCGCGCTCAGATGGCCACCCTGCCCCGCATGAAGCCGCGCTGCTTCTATGACCTGGTGGTGGAGGTGGCGCTCATCCGCCCTGGGCCGCTGTCCGGCAAGATGGTGCATCCGTACCTCAAACGCCGCGCCGGCGAGGAGCCGGTGCGCTATCCCCACCCATCCCTGGAGCCGGTGCTGGCGCGCACGCTGGGGGTGCCGATCTTCCAAGAGCAGGTCATGCGCATGGCCATGATCGCGGCCGGCTTCTCCCTGCGGCAGGTGGCCGAGCTCAACCGGGCCATGAAGCGCCGTTCCGGGCGTTGGCTGGAGGAGCAGGTCCGGCTGCTCTTCGCCGGCATGGCCGAGCGAGGCATCACCGGAGAGGCGGCAGAGGAGATCGCCCGGGGCATCACCATGTTCCTGGGACGCTACGGTTTCCCCGAGTCGCACGCGGCCAGCTTCGCGCTCATCGCCTACGCCTCGGCCTACCTCAAGGCTCACCACCCGGCGGCCTTCGCCTGCGCCCTGCTCAACGCCTGGCCCATGGGCTTCTACCACCCGGCCACGCTGGTGCAGGACGCGCGGCGCCACGGTGTGCAGGTGCGCCCGATCGACGTGGGATATTCACGCTGGGAGTGCCGGCTCGAGCCGGACCTCGGGCTGCGCCTCGGCCTGCGCTTCGTGCGCGGGCTGCGCCGCGAGGCGGCCGAGCGCCTGTTCCGAGAGCGGGAGCGCCGGCCGTTCGCGGATCTTTCGGATCTGACGCGCCGGACCGGGCTTCGCGCCGACGAGCTCGACACCCTGGCCCAGGCGGGGGCCTGCGCCAGCCTGGGCCTGCGACGGCGGCAGGCGCTGTGGCAAGCGTCCGCCCTGGCGGCGCGCGCGGAACGCCCGCTGCTAGCGCGACTGCCCCTCCCCGCGGGAAAGAGCCCGCTTCGCGAGATGGGCCCCGCCGAGCGCAGCGCGGCCGATCTGGAGCACACCGGCTTGACCGCCGGCCCGCACCCCCTCTCGCGCTTGCGGCCAGCGCTGCGCCGGGAGGGCGCGCGGCCGCTGGCCTCGCTCTCCTCGCTCGAAGACGGCGCGCGGGTGCGCATCGCCGGCATGGTGATCACCCGCCAGCGGCCCCCGTCCGCCAAGGGCATGTGCTTTCTCACCCTGGAGGACGAGAGCGGCATCGGCAACGTGGTGATCGCCCCGCCGGTGTTCGAACGTTTCCGCGCGGAAGTCTGCGCCGCCCCGGCCCTGATGGTCGAGGGCCGGCTGGAGCGCCAGCGGGAGGTGCTGAACGTTCGCGCGGAATCCTGCCGCGCCCTGGTCCCGGCCACCGGGCGCCATACCGCCCGGAATTTCCGTTAGCGCGATTCGCGGCGGGAGGCCGGTTGACACACCGGGGGCGCGCCGGTAGCCTCGATGGGCGGGGCGGGTTGGTGGAAGCGCCCCCCAACAAAGGCCTGGAGAAGACCATGCGAGGCAGCATTCTTGTCGCACTGGGGACGTGGTTGGTGCTCGCGGGGATGGCGGCCGGTAGCGCCGCTCAGGAACCCCCCGCGCGGCTACTGATCGTCGGACCGGAGAGCCGCTTTCTGGAGCCGGCGCAGCTCGAGCGCATGGCGGAGGACCTGCGCGCCCTGGTGCAGCGCTATCCCGGCCTGCGCCGCGTCGAGCCAGCGCAGCCGATCGAACAGTTGCGCAAGAAGGCGCGCTGTCTCGGCAGCCAGCCGGAATGCCTGGCTCGCCTGGGAAAACTGGCCGGGGCGGAGCGCGTGCTGCATTGCGAGGTGCAGAAGCTCCCCGGCAAGTACCTCGTCGACGTGAGCCTGATCGAGACGCTGCGGGGAAACACCCTGTCCCAGTCCCGCGGCCGGTCGGAGCCCTCCGCGGAAGCGCTGCAAGCGGCCCTGCTCAAAGGATGGGTGGAGGTGCTGGGCCCGCTCCCGGTGCGCCAGATCAAGGTGTACGCCAACGTCACCGGCGCAGACGTCTTCCTCGACGGGCAGAAGCTCGGCCAGACGCCGCTCATCCTGACTCGGGATCCCGGGCCGGGGGCCCACCGGCTGGAGATCGCCGCCGCGGGGTATGAGCCGTTCTCGCAGGAGATCAGCGCCCAAGAGAGCGGCGACATCCACGTGGAGGCGGTGCTCCGGACCCGCGCGCCGGAGGCGGACCCCGCGCTGGCGGCGGCGCCGGTTGCCGGCCGGAAGATCAGTAGCGGCAAGGACGAGGATGACGGCTCGGCGCCTCCCACGCCGACCTCGCCGCCAAAGCCCCGGGCCTCGCGCCCCGGGTGGCTGCGGCTGGCGGACGAGACGCCCCCGGACGTCGCCGCGAGCAGTCGGACCTCCGAAACCGGGGCCGGGCCCGCCAAGGGCCCGGGGCCTGCCCGCGAGGCGCCCCCGTCCGAAGAGCCCAAGGCGTTCTATCGCACCTGGTGGTTCTGGACCGCCATCGGCTTGGTCGTGAGCGGAGCCGCCGCCGGGTTGGTCGTGGGGCTGGCCGGCGAAGGCGGGTCGGGCATCCCGGACGGCAAGGGCCGCCTGGTGCTGTCGTTCTAGGGCGGGAGCAGGATCATGAACAGAGCACGAGCATGGCACGGGCTGCTTGCGGCGTCGGTTGTGTTCGCGGGATGCGCTCCCGCCGGCGGTGGCCTCTCCGTGGAGGTGCGGTTCGCGAGCCGCGAGCAGGCCCAGACGGCCGCCGGCGGGCTCCCCTTGGGGGTATCGAGCATCGAGGTGAACGTCTTCGCCAACGGACAACCGTGGGGCGGGAGCGGCTGTCTTACCCTGCGACCCGACGCGCCACAGCGTCGAGCGCTCGAGCTGGACCTGACACCGGCCAGCGCGGTGACCGTCGAGGTCGCGGGCTATGGCCAGAGCGATTGCGCGGGGAGCGCCGACTGGCGCGGAACGAGCCGGGCGGTGGAGATCCAGGCGGGCCGGGAGACGCGGGTGAGCGTGTTCGTGACCCGGCGCGGCTACCGCCTGAACCCGCTGCGAAACGCCCTGCCCGCCGGCCGGGCCTTCGCCAGCGCCACCTCGCTCTCCGACGGGCGGGTGCTCATCGCGGGGGGGTTCGACCGGGTGGCCCAGGCGGGACCGCCGGCCGTCCTGGAGGCGGCCTGCACCGCCGTGCTCTACGATCCGGATCGGGGCGAGTTCTCCCCGCCCATCGCCATGCCGGATTGCCGCGGGCTGCACCAGGCCCTGCTGGTGAACGGGAAGGTGCTCCTCTTCTCCGGCGCCACGCGGGCCTTCTTCGACGTCTCCGGGGCGGCAAGGCCCGTCCTGTACGCGGACCCCGATACGCGGGTGGGCTCCGCGGTGGCGTTCGACCCTGTGACCGGCACCTTCTCCGTGGTCGGGGTGTCGGAGCTGTTGGCCCGCGCCGATCCGGCCGCGGCCCTGCTCTCCGATACCGGTCTGGTGGTGCTGGCGGGCGGGCGCACCGAGAACCTGCGCGACGGAGCGATCATCGTGGGTGTCCCGGGCGCCCCCTGGAGTTTCTCCCGCGTCGGCACGCTGACACAGCCGCGCTGCGGGGCCCGCATGCTGGCGTCGCAGGGGCAGATTTTGGTGATGGGCGGAAACGCCGTCGCCACTCCTGGCGTGGAGCATGGGACGCCGGGCGCGCCGCAGGCGGTAGCCACAGAGGATCTCCCGGCGCTTACGGGCCACGCGCTGCTACCGTTCGGCCCGGATGGCTTTTTCCTTTCCGGTGGGCTCGCGGCCGAGGCAGGTTCGACACCCCGGGCCAGCGGTCTGCTGGGCGGTTTCGAGAGCGATCCGGAGAGTTGGACGAGCCTCAACCTCCAGCGGGCGCGGGCCTACCACGCCAGCGTCATCATGGACGATGGCACGTTGGTATTGGCCGGCGGTCTGGGAACGGGGTTGCAGGCGGAGAAGACGATCGAGATCGGGACCGCACCTCAGACCCGCGAGGTTCTTGCCGAGGGGCTTTCCACCGGCGCGGCCGGCGTCGCCGCAGCCCGGGCCCACGACGGCTCCTTGCTGCTGGTGGGCGGGCTCGATCCCGGCACCCCGGGGCCGGTCCTCTCGGCGGAGGGGCAGTTGCTCTGCCCCTAGCGCCGCCGCGCGAGCTCATCCGGTGTTGCGCGCGAACGCCCTGGGCGCCTGGGAGAGCCTTCGCTTGGTGGGGCGGAGATCCGACCGATGGCGCGGGCGGGGAAGCAGCGGGCGCTACTTGACCGTCCCGGACACCTGGGAGAGGTTGAAGGTGAAGGTCCGGGCGTTGTAGCCCGACACCGCGGGCGCGGCGGTCGCCTTGATGCTCGTGTCCAGGGTGGCGTTGTGGGGGCCCGACCCCGGATAGAAGTCCGAGACCGTGATCTCGTAGCTGCGGTTGCGGTTGAAGCTCTCCACCACGACCGAACCGTTTTCCAGGAACTCGACCCCCATGGTCTTCTGCAGCGCGAGCCATTGGGGAGTCGCGTCGCATCCGGTCACCGCGATGGAGATGCCGTCGTCCTTGTAGTTGTTGGCGATGGGGTTGTGGTTGATGTCCACCAGGAACAGGGAGAACTTCTGGCTGGCGCCGTCGTCGAGGTTGATGCCCGAGGGCTCGAAGCGCGTGGTCTCGCTGCTCTCATGGGGTGGGCCGGAGAAGAGAATGCGGGTGCCGACCCAGATCAGGGTGTTGCCGTCCCACTTGGCGTTCGCCAGGCTGTATTGGCCGTTTTGATCGATGTCCACGTAGCTCTCGCCATTGTCGAACTCCCCGTTGTCGTTGGCGTCCACGAAGGGCTCGGGGAGATCGAACCCGGCGAACGGCTCGCCCGGGTCATAGGAGCCGTTGCTGTTCGAGTCGATGTACCCCTCCTCGCCGTCGGTGTAGAAGACGATGGTGAGCAGGCCATCGCGCGGGTTGTGGATCTTGCCCTGCTCCATGTGGTTGGGCTCGCCGCTCAATGGCTCCACGTCCATGGGATCCCGGTCGGGCTTGAGGTAAAAGACGTATTCGCCGTTGGCCGTGCTGGCGGCGGTGTCGGGGATGAGCGAACACCCGCCCTCGACCATGAAGCGCACGTTGGCCTTGGCGATGGGCCGGCCAGTGCTGTCTTTCACCTGGGCCACGCACCGGATCTTCATGTTGGCGCGCTCGCCGGTATCCGCCCACACCAAGACGTTGGGGGTGTCGCAGCTCGCGCCGAGGGTCCGCCCCGAAGGCGGGTAACCCCCCGACACGGTGATGGTGACCTCGGCGCTGATGTTGTACCCGCCCTGAGTAGTGTAGGCGGCGGTGATCTTGCCGGTGCCGCCGGCACCGGGGAAGCTGTACAGCCGCACGGTGGCCTTGCCCGCCAGGATCTCGACCTCTTTCTGCTGCACGGGCGTGGTGCTGGAGGTGCTGTAGGCCTCGAACGAGCCCACCTCGGTGGTGAAGGTCACCGAATAGCCGGCCGGCGGTGCCATACCGTCATCCAGCACGATGGCCTGCACCTCGATCGACTGGTCGGGTTTCACCTCGTTGCCGTCCGGCAGGTTGATGCGGACAGAGTTCTCCCCGCCGCAGGCCATCACCGCCGTGCTCACCACGAGGACCCAAGTGATCTTCCAGACGCAGCGCTTCATGATCTCACTCCTTCTACAAGAGGAATCGTCCTCAATCTACCCGATGAGGCGGCCCTACGGCAACTTCGGGCGCGCTTGAGGGGGATGCGAGACTGGGGTATGAAGAAGCCCTGGAGGTTCGCCGTGCCCCACCTCGTCGCCTGGTTGTGCAGTACGCTTCTCGCCGGGAACGCTGCCGGTGCGCCTGGCGCCGGACAAGAGATCTCGGCGGTGTTCCTCCGTTACTACGTGGCCGTATTGGCCTCGCCGGCCATGGAGGGACGGCTGGCGGGGAGCGAGGGCGGGCGACGCGCCGAGGCCTTCGTCGCGAGCCGCTTTGCCGCGCTCGGGCTGACGCCGCCGCCGGGGAGAAGCAACTTTGCCCAGGAGTTCTCCTTCACCGCCAATGTATCGTTGGGCGAAGGGAACCGCCTGGCCTTCTCCGGCGCGACACCGGGGCTCGAGCTGGTGGTGGAAAGAGACTTCCTGCCGGCCAGCTTCTCCGCGGACTGCGAGCTTTCGGATGTGCCGCTCGCCTTCGCCGGGTTCGGCATCACCTCCCGCGAACCGGCGCGCGACGACTACGCCGGCCTGGAGGTGCGCGATCGGGCGGTGCTCGTGCTGCGCGACGGCCCGGACGGCGGCGATCCCAAGAGCCCCTTCGCGCCCTTCACCTCCACGCGCGCCAAGGCGGCGCTGGCCCGCGAGCGCGGCGCGCGCGCCTTGATCGTGGTTTCCACCGGGGAGCGCGGCGACACGCTCCCCACGCTTCGAACCGGTGCGATGGCGGGCAGCTCCCCGCTGTGCGTGCTATCGATGACGCGCGAGGCGTTCGAGAGAACGCTGGCGCTCGAGGGCCCGCCGGGCGCCGCGGCGAGGGATCTGCGTGCCCTGGGCTCGTTCGGCTTCGAGCGCTTGCGGGTGGACCTGTCCATCCACCTGCGCCGGGACACCGCGCGCGCCGCCAACCTGATCGGCTGCCTCCCCGCGACCCGCGTCACCGGCGAGACCATCCTGCTGGGCGCGCACTGGGATCACCTGGGCCGCGGCATCGAGGGCTCGCTGGCCGAATCGTACGGTGACATCCACCCCGGCGCCGACGACAATGCCTCCGGCGTGGCGGGGCTGCTCGAGCTGGCCCGGGTGCTCTCGCGCCAGGCGGACCGCCCGCGCCGCATCTGCTTCAGCGCCTTCGGTGCCGAGGAACTGGGCGGCCTGGGAGCGGCGCACTTCACCCGCGAACCGCCGCTGCCGCTCGCGGACGTGGTGGCCATGATCAACCTGGACATGATCGGCCGGCTGCGTGAGCGGCTGGTGGTGGACGGCTCGGGCACCGCGCGCGAGTGGCCCGAGCTGCTGGCGCGCGCCAACCTGAAGGGCCTCTCCCTCAGCCTGCACCCGGACGGGTTCGGCGCCTCCGATCACAGCGCCTTCTACGCCCGCGGCATCCCGGTGCTGTTCTTCTTCACCGGAGCGCACGCGGATTACCACCGCCCCTCGGACACGGCCGAACGCATCGACTACGACGGCGAGGTGCGGGTGCTCGAGCTGGTACGTGAGGTGGTGCGAGAGATCGGCAGGCTCCCCGCCCGTCCCACCCCCGTGGCCCTGGCGGCGCCCACCGGCGCGCCGCGCATCGGGCTCCCCGTGTACGTGGGCACCATCCCGGACTTCACCAACCAGGAGAAAGGCTTCTGCATCCTGGGCGTTCGCCCTGGCAGCCCGGCGGAGCGGGCCGGCCTGCGCCCCGGAGACGTGCTGGTGCGCCTCGGCGAGCGGACGGTAGAGAGCATCTACGACTACATGCACGCCCTGCAGCAGTACCGCCCCGGCGAGAAGGCCGAGGCGGTGATCGTGCGGCAGGGCACGGAGGTCCGTGTGACCATCGAATTCGGCGCGCGTAAGGTGGCCGAATGAAGCCCGGGTGGAAATCGGCGGCGCTTTGCGCGGGCGCGTTCCTGCTCACCCTGGGCTTCGCCGTGATGCAGCGACTCACCGGCCCCACCCATCCCCTGCGCGGCGAGGCCGTGGTGGCCGGGATCCGGGTCGGCTATTACCTGCCGCGCTCGGAAGACAGTGGGCGCGAGGCCGTCATCCGCCTGCGAGACGCCGATGGCAAGGCCAACGCCACGCTCGTGTACCGCCGCTTTCCCACCGCCGATCCGCTGCAAGCCGTGCCATTCGTCCGTGACGGAGACATGCTGACGGCGGCGCTGCCCAGCGCGCCCCCGGCGGGGAAGCTGGAATATCAGGTGCGTCTGCTGGGCGGCGGAGAGTCGCGCCTGATTCCCGAGCGGGCCGCCATCATCCGCTACAAGGGCGCGGTGCCGGCCGTGGCACTCGTCCCGCACATCCTGTGCATCTTCCTGGGCCTGTTCTTCGTCAACCGCTGCGCCCTGGGTGCCTTGGCGCGAACGCCCTCGGGGCGGGACGCGGCCCTCGGGCTGATGGGGCTTTTCCTGGGTGGCCTGGTGCTCGGTCCCGTGGTGCAAAAATACGCCTTCGGGGCGTACTGGACCGGCTTTCCGCTGGGCTCGGATCTGACCGACACCAAGACCCTGGTGGCGGTGCTCGCCTGGGCGGTAGCGGTCGGCCTCGCGCGCTGGAAACAGCCGTTCGCGCGCTGGGCGGCGCTGGCCGGCTGGGTGGTGGTACTGGCGGCGTTCGCCATCCCGCACAGCCTGTACGGCTCCCAGCTCGACTGGAGCACCGTGCCGTGACGCTTTACGATGCGCGCGTTCTGCGTCGATTTCTCTTTGCGCCACTCGCCGCGAAAACCGCCCAGCCGGCGCGTTCGCGCCACCTTGAGGTTGCGGCCGGGGACGTTGCCAAAATGTGTACCGTCCTTCCGTCGTCTGGTACTGGACCCTGAGAGGTGATGTGTGCATCGTGCCGTCATCGCCATCCTGTTGAGCCTGGGCAGCGCGGCGGGCTGCGCCCTGACCCTCGAGGACCTCCAGCGTCGGGGCGAGCGCCGCGAGTTTGGCGAGCTGCGCGCCATCGCCACCGACCGCGCGCGTCCGGGGTGGGCGCGCGAGGAGGCGGTGGCGGTGCTGGGACGCAAGCAGGCGGAAGAGGCCGCGCCAGACCTCGTCGCCATCCTGCTCGACGCCCGGGAGAGCCCTTGGTTGCGGGCCGCCGCCGCAGAGGCGCTGGGCAACCTGCGCCGCCCCGGCTGCGTCGAGACCCTCGAACCGCTGGTGCAGCAGACAGACCTTTTCGAGGAGATCCGGGTGGCCGCGCTGCGTTCCCTGTGCGCCTGCGGCGGCGCCGATGAGCGCGTGCGGCAGGCGCTGGCCGATCTCTCCCAGGATCCGGATCTGCTGGTGGCCGCGCTGGCCGATTCGCTGCGGAGGGGCCGATGCGCGCCCTGACGCTCCTCGCCCTCGTTCTGGCCGCCGGTTGCGCCTGGACTTCCACCGCGGTGGCCGAACTCGAGGACGTGCGCGGCGATGGCGAGCGTCGTCAAGCCGTCTCCCGAATGGCTCGCTGGCTCCAGGACCCCGGCCTCGATCCGGCGCTCCGGCTCACCTCGGCCCGGACCCTGGGCCGGCTGCGTCTGCCGCAGCCCGACGCGGTGTCGGCGCTGCGGGTGGTCCTGCTCACCGTGGGCGAGGAGGCGGCCCTGCGCGCCACGGCCGCCTGGGCGCTGGGCCAGATGCGCTCCGAGCCGTCACTGGATGCGCTGATCGCCGCTCTGCGCGTTCCGATGGAGGGGCTGATCGGCGACTACGTGCTGCAAGCGCTGGCGCGGCACATCGCCCTCATCGAGCGCGAGGCCGAGCGATCCCAGCAGGTGGTGGAAGGGTTGGTGTTTTTCGCCGGCAACCAGCGCGAGCCGCCGCCGCCCGTGTACCAGTACCTGAACGCCAGGCTGCGTACCCCGGAGGTGAACCGGCGCGTGCTCGAGTCCATCCTGGCCTCACCGCGGGGTACCTCCGAGCAGCGCCTGGCCATCATCCAGGCCGTCCACGAGCTGTTCCGCTCGCTGGAAATGGCGCGGGACGCCATTCGCGGCCGGCCCGAGGCGTGGCGAGCGACCCTGGAGGCCGCGGTGAAGCTCGCCGGCCGTGCCTTCGCGACCGGCGATCGCGCCACCCGTGCCATGCTGCTGCACCGGCTGGGGCGGCTTTCCGATCTCCCCGAGGTGGCCCAGCCGGCGGGGCGGCTCCTCGCCGGGGAGGAAGCCCTGGCCGGCCTGCGGCCGCTGGCCTCGGCGGAACCGCGCCTGCGCCTGCTGTCGCTGTGGGCGCTATACCGCATGCTGCCGCACGTGCTCGGTCCCCGCGCCTGCCTGCAGCGTGAGCTGCTGGTGCAAGAAACCGATCCGGGTGTGCTCGAGCTGCTACGGGCCTTGTCACCGGCGGGCGCCGACGCCCTGCAGAAGATCCTGGGCCAAGAGGGGGGGGCGTCTCCATGAGCCGGGTGCGCCGGATCCTGTTCGGGGCCATCCTGCCGCTGGCGTGGGCCTGCATGCCGGCCGAGCGGCCGCGGCTGCCGCCGCTGCTTCCGCTCACGATGCCGCCCGGGGGCGCTGCGACCCCTCCCGTCCTGGGCGAGGGCGAGGTGGCGCAACTCCTGGTGCTGCCACGGCGGACCGAAAGCGGCGGGCCTCTGGGCATCGCGGCCGAGCAGCAGGGCTTGCGCCTGTTGGACCTGGTGGCGGTGTTCTCGCGAGACGGGCGGCTCGAGTTCAGCGATCTGCCCCCGGTCAACGCCAAGGCCGTCCTGCGGTACGAGAAGCTGGACGAGGCCAGCGTGGAGATGTCCTCCGCCCAGGGCCGATTCCAGGACGGGGCTTTCTTCCCGGTGGCCAACGTGCTGGCCGCCCTCGATTCCGGGTACGTGGTGGAGGTGCGCTTTGGCGGGCGTTCCCGGCGGATCGTGTTCCGGCCGCTGTACGACGCCGCGCTGTACGCGCCCTTCGTGCGCTCGGGCCGTGAGGGTGAGGCCGGGGCCGCCGGTGTACCGGGATCGGCCGGTGAGACGGGAAGGGCGGGCCGGGACGGTCAGGATGGAAAGGACGGCGAGCGAGGAAAGCCGGGTCAGGACGGGGCGGACGGAGAAGCGGGTGGGGCCGGTGGGGCGGGCGGGCGCGGCGGAGACGGTGGGCCCGGCGGCCCCGGCGGGCGGGGCGGGGCGGGTGCCCCGGGGCCGACGCTGCGGGTGGAGGCGCGGCCCATCTACTCCAAGTTCTATCCCGACGAGGAGCTGGTCTTCGTCCAGGTCATCGCCGAGTATCGCGAACGCGGCGGTGGATCACTCGGCGTCGAGACGAAGAACTACATCTTCCATCCACGCCAGGCGTTTCTCATCCGCACCATCGGTGGCTCGGGAGGAGAGGGCGGGAGTGGCGGAGATGGCGGGCCCGGGGGGGATGGCGGACGCGGCGGCCACGGCGGGCGGGGTGGAGATGGCGGAAGCGCCGGGGCGGGCGGCGGCGCGGCCAACGGCGGGCGCGGCGGTGATGGGGGTCACGGCGGGAAAGGCGGCGACGGAGGCCACGGCGGTGACGGGGGCCACGGCGCAGCGGGCGGCCCGGGCGGTGACGGGGGCGACGTCGAGGTGCACCTGTTCGGTCCCGATTCCTTCATGCGCGGAGTGCGCGAAACCCTTCAGGTGGAAAGCCTCGCCGGATCGGGCGGCGTAGGCGGCAGGGGCGGCGCTGGAGGTCGCGGCGGGAACGGCGGGCGAGGAGGGGATGGCGGGCGCGGCGGCAGCGGCGGTTTCTCCGCAGGCGGAGGGAGATCCGGCTCCGAGGGAAAGGACGGAGAGCGGGGGCGAGACGGGAAGGACGGCGAACGGGGTCGCGACGGCCGGGCCGGGCCGCCAGGGCCCCCCGGTGCGCCAGGGGAAGTTCGCTGGCGGGCCGGTGGACGAGGAGGTTGATCATGCTTCGCTGGACGGGGCTATACGCGATGCTCGTCTGCGCCAGCTGCGCCAGCATCACGCCACAGCGCGTGCGGCAGATGGGCCGCGACGGAGACACCGCGAGCCTGGTGCGGGTGTACGCCGAGGCCGAGACCGACGAGATGCGAAAGCTCGTCATCGAGGCGCTGTCGCTGCACCCGGCGGATGCTGCTGCTTGGGATCTCATTCGTCGCGAGGCGGCCGGCGCGCCGGACGCCGAGGTGCGGCGAACCGCCATGCGCGCGCTCTCCGGCGATCCGGCCCCCGAGGCCACCGCCATCTTGATCGCGGGCCTGGCCGATCCCTTCCCCGAGGTCCGGGAGACCGCGCGTCAGACGCTGTCGGCGCGGGGCCGCGGCGCGCAACCCCTCCTGCTGGCCGCGGCGCAGGAGAACCCCAACCCCCTGGTGCGCGAGGGTGCCCTGCGGCTTGGACTGAGCGCCGCCCGCCACAGCGATGATCTTCGACCCGAGGCCGAACGGCTCGCGCTCTCTCTGCTTTGCGACGAGTCGCCCCGCGTTCGCGCCGCGGCGATCGAGGAACTGGGCCGGCTGGCCAGTGTCGCGGCGGGCCCGTTGCTCTCCGAGCTGCGCTACTCCGATCCAGACGAGACGGTGCGCGCGCTGGCCGAGCGCACCCTGGCCCGCTTGCCCCGCCAGGACGAGACGTTGCCGCTGCTGGCGGTGTTGCCGTTCCGCGACTCGGCTGGAGCCGCCAGCGAAGACGGACGCCGGCTGGGTGAAGAGCTGGCCGAATACCTGAGGGCCCGGCTGGCGGCCGCCGGCAGGTGCCGCGTGGTGGATCGCAGCCGCATGCAGGATGCGCTGGAGGAGCTCGGGCGCACGGGGATCCCGCTGTACGACGGCGACGCGCCCAACGCCCCCGAGCTGGGTCGCTTTCGACTGGCGCAGCAACTCGTATACGGCTCGATCCAGCGCCGAAAGAGCGCCATCACGCTGGTCGTCAGCCGCATGGATGTCGCCACGCTGGAGATCGTCCCCGGCTCTTCGGTGACGGTGACGGGTTTCATCGAGGATCTGGAGCCCCTCAAGGACGAGCTGGCCCGGCGCCTGTTGGCCTCCTTTCGGTGAACGCCATGACCTTCTGGGCCCTGGCGCTGTGGTTGGCGAATGTGGCGACGGGCGGGCCGGGCTGGCTCGGGCCGTTCCTGGGGCTCTCCCCGACCTGGGACGGTCAGCGCCTGCGGGCCGAGCTCTCGCGCACGGGAGGGACGCTCGAAGACATCCGCTCGAGCCACGACCAGGCGCTCTCGCGCATGTTGCTGGAGAGCCGCCTGCTCGAGGTCATCAATCATTTCGGCCTGGCGCCGAAGTGCGCCGACGGCCGGTTCGATCCGTCACCGTTCGCGGAGGCGCTCAGGGTGCGGCACGGGGACTTCGAGGCCTGGATCACGCTGCCCGTGGCGAGCTCTCCCGCCGCGCGCTACGCGTTGTTTCGAATCCCCGTGCCGGTGGATGCCGGGGCCGACGCCGGCGGAGGCTGGTCGCCGCGCAGGTTGCGCCGCATCAAGGATGCGCTGGGGGCCCTGTCCGCCTGCAACCTCCAGCCGCTTCAAAAGGACAAGCGCGGCAACGCCTTCGCCTGGCAGGGCAGGCACCCCCTCGGCTGGCGCCTGCACGCCTGGTACGTGCCCGAGGAGGACGAGCTGCGCCTGCTGCTCACCGTGAGCGTTACCCCGCCAGGCCCAGACGGCGCCGTAGCACCTCCAGCAACAGAAGCAGGAGCACCGCCACCATGAAGGGACGGATGACGCGCGCCCCCCGGTGAACGGCGAGGAGCGCGCCCAGGAAGTTCCCGGCCACGCCGGCCGCGGCGGCGAACAACGCCAGCGGAAACACCACCCTCTCCTCGACCAGGAACACCACCAGCGCACCCAGGTTGCTGGCCAGGTTGGCCAGCCGGGCGTTGGCCGCCGCGGAGAGGAGTTCGAGGTCGAGCCGTGAGGCGAAGGCGATGGTGAGGAACGTGCCGGTGCCCGGTCCGAAAAAGCCGTCGTAGAGACCGATGCCAAGGCCGATGCCGAAGGACCAGGGGACCGGTCGCCGGCCGGTCGCGGCAGGATGGGCCGCGCGCAGGCGCCCCTCGAACAGCACCAGGACGAGCACCAGGGGAACGAGGAAGAGCAGCAGAACGTGGATGGCCGCCTCGGGCACCCACAACACGATGCGGCTTCCCGCCACCGCCCCGAGCAAGGCACCCAGGCCCGCGGGCAGGCCGATAGCCAGCCGGATGGCCCGCGCGCGAGAGAAGCGCGCCACCGCCACGGCGGTCCCCAGGCAGCTCGAGAACTTGTTGGTGGCGATGGCCGCGTGGGGCGGCAGGCCGCAGGCGAAGTACGCCGGCAAGGTGATGAGCCCGCCGCCGCCGGCGATGGCGTCCACGAAACCCCCGGCGAAGATCAGGACGAGCAGCAGCGCGAGTTCGAGGGGGGAGAGGGGCATCCAGCGGGCCTAGCGGGCCGGACCTTCCCAGAGGCCTTCCTCGAAGCGCACCACCACCGGCAGGTTGATGTCGGGCGGGCACACGGCGGTGGCCACCAGGCCCCGGTTGGAGTCGAACACCAGCAGGCGGACAATCCCCTTCGGTTCCAGGTATTCCATCGCCTCCTGGATGCGCACGATGCGGGTCTCGACGTCCCAGCTCCACCAGCGCACGTCGTTGAGCCGGGCGCTGAGCACGTTGCCCGAGCGACGGCCATCTTCCAGCTTCACGATCCGGTAGACCTCCGGGGGAATCTCGAACGCCTTGCCGTGCGAGGGGAAGGCCGCCCGCAGGGCGAGGATGAGCGTCACCACCGAGGCCAGCGCCAAGGCCGCGGCGGCCAGGCGGCGCATCTTTTTCGCTCGCGGCGAGACGTACCCCGGCGGATGGTGGCGCGAGGCGGCGGGCAATTCGGCCGGGGGTTCTTCCTTCTTCTTCTTCTTCTTCTCGGGGGCCGGGGCCTTCTCCGGCTCGGGCTCGGGGCGTGCGGCGACGGCGTTGAGCGCGGCCGTGAAACCACCTCCACTCTCGGTGAGCTTCTTGGCCTCAGCGCGAAGCTCGGAAAGCTTCGCCAGCGTCCGGATACCTTCCGGGAAGAACACCCCGAACCCGTGGATGGGCCGGGCCAGGTCGAAGATCAGCAGCGGCAGCGCGGCCCGCTCCAGGGTCATGCCGTCCTCGGCGAGCAGCGTGTTCCACAGAACGCCCAGGTCGATCACCCGGTTGTGAAAGATGTCCGTGTACCAGGCCCCGAGGAGGTAGCGCAGCGTGGGGCTGTCCTCGAAACCCGGGATGCGGGCGAGCTCCAGGGATGCGATGAGCGTGTCGATGGTCAGGCGCTTGAGCTGGGCGCCGCGCACGTCGCACGATCTTCCCACCGAGAGCGCCGGCCGCGTGGCCGGGAGACCTCCAGGCGGCACAGGCGCGGCTGCCGGAGCGGGCACGGGAGCCGGAGCGGGAACCGGAACGGGAGCTGGGGCCTGTGCGACTTTTGGCGGTGGGGCGGGAGGGGGTGGTACGGGCGGGGCTGCCGGCGCCTCGGCAACGGGAGCCTCGTCCTCGAGCACCGGCGAGCGGTGATCCCGGATGAGGTTTTCCACCATGGAGCGCGTGACGGGGTCGAGATCCAGGAACCGCACGCCCATGCCGGGGATGCGCGGGCGCTCGCCCTCGCGGGCCGGCGGGATGCTGCGCACCACCTCGCCGCAACCACGGAAGGCCAGCCGGTCTTCCGCGAGCCGGATCTCGAAGTCCAGCAGGGTCCCCACCGGTTGGGGCGTCCGGGTGCGGATGAAGAAGCCGCCTTGCGAGATGTTGAGGGTGTAGCCCTGGGCGAACTCCTCCACGTCCCGATACGTCATGCGGACCGTCAGGCCTACCGGCACGCGCGGGCAGCGGCGCATCTCGATACCGTCCACCGGCCCGGTGGGTGGTAGCGGCTGGTCCGGCTCGTCGAGATCCACCTTGGCGGCCAGCATCTCGGAGCGGTCTGTCAGGGGTAGACCTGAGGTAGGGCGAGCGGATGGTGGGGTGCTTGGGGGATCGGCCGCGTCCAGGTCCACCACCGCGGCGGCCTCCTCGGATCGATCTTTCAGTTTCGCCGAAGCGTCGGCCAGAGCTGGCTTATTGTCCTGTCTGGTCATCCCCACCTCGTCGCGTATCCCGGGCGTGCGCCGCTTTCTCTATCTACCACTCTCCGGTGCCGTCCACGTGCGTGATACCGCCGCCGGAGAATCCATCGGTGGCTGGATCGTAGGTCGCGGTCTTGAACCAAACCGCCACCGTGCCGTCACCATCCAGGTCGGTATACGCGATGCAACGGAATCCGCCCGAAAGCGGCACCCCGGCTCCGCCGCTGGAACCACCGGAGGAGCTGCTCGATCCGGAACTCGACGACGAGCCCGAGCTAGAGCTCGACGACCCCGAGCTGGACGACGACCCGCCCGAAGAGCCGCCCGAGCTGGAGCTCGATGACCCCGAGCTGGACGACGACCCACCTGAAGATCCGCCGGAGCTCGACGAACTCGACCCGCCGTGCCCTCCCGAGCTGGAGCTGCTCGGCCGCCGGGCCCAGAGATCGGGCTGTTCCGAATTGCTTTCCGCCAGGGGCCTCTTCGGCCAGGCCACCTCCGCCACTCGCAAACTCAGCGAGGCGAGCCAGGCGGGGGACAGCCAGGCCGCCGCCGCTCGCCCCACCCAGCCGCCGGCCAGCAGCACCCCGGCGTCCCGCTCCTCGCGGCTTCCCACCAAGAGGTTGCCGAACACCTCGTAGGAATAGCAGGCGTAGCTCGGCCCGGAGAGCACGAAGTCGATGTTCTGGAAGGTCTTGCCGATGGTGCCGTACAGGGCGGGATCGATGGCGTGGGCGCTACCCGAGAGGTTCGCCAGCGTGCCATTGCCTGACCCCGAGGGGTTGGGGCACAGCGGTTGCGCCAGTGGCGGCGGCAGGCGCCGCGCCACCACCCCGCCCATGCCGTCGCTCTTGGGCCGGCCGTAGTATTCCAGCACGCCGAGGTAACAGCGGTTGAGCCCGCCATGGACCTCGGAGAGCTTGGAGTTGCGCACGAAGCCGGCGTAGGTGGGGATGGCCAGCGCCGCCAGGATGCCGACGATGGCGATGGTCACGACCGCCTCGATCAGGGTGAAACCAGCGCGTGTGTCTCTCATGCCGCCTCCCACCGAAGTCCCCCGGGTACGAGCCACATTGTACCAGAGACACCGGTCGGGAAAAAACCGGAAACGCGGTTTTATCAAACCGGGCGGTCCAGCACCCGGCGCAGCGCCCGGGCCAGCTCGCCCGCGGTGAACGGCTTCTGCAGGAAGGCGATGCCTTTTTCCAGGATGCCGTGGTGCGCGATGACGTTGTCGGTGTACCCCGAGATGTACAGCACCCGCAACGAGGGGGCCTTCTGGCTCAACTCCTGGTACAAAACCTTGCCGTTGCCATCGGGGAGGATGACGTCGGAGAGGAGCAGGTCCACCGGTTGCCCGAGGAAGATCCCTCGCGCCTCCTCCAGGCTGGCGGCCACCAGCACCCGGTAACCGAGCCGTTGCAGTGCCTGGAGGGTGAAGCCTCGTACCGGATCGGAGTCCTCCACGAACAGGATGGTCTCCTCTCCGCCCGGTTCTCCTTCCGGCTCGGGTGATTCCACGCTGGCGGCATCGCTCGTGGCGGGCAGGTAGATCTTGAAGGAGCTGCCCACGCCTTCTTCCGAGTAGACGTTGATGAAGCCGCGGTTCTGCCGCACGATGCCATACACCGTGGACAGGCCCAGGCCCGAGCCCTGCCCCCGGCCCTTGGTGGTGAAGAACGGCTCGAAGAGGTGTGCCTTGACCTCGCTCGACATGCCGCAGCCAGAGTCGCTGACCGCCAGCATGACGTAGCTGCCCGGCCGAGCCTCCGGGTGCAGCCGGGCGTACTCCTGGTCTATGACCACCACGGAGGTCTCGATGGTGAGCTTGCCACCGTCGGGCATGGCGTCGCGGGCGTTGACGGTGAGGTTCATCAGGATCTGCTCGATCTGGTGCGCATCGCACAGCACCCGGGGCAGGTTGGCGCCGGCGATCACCTCCACGTGGATGTCCTCCCCGATCAAACGGCGCAGGAGGGCGCCCGAACGCTCGATGATGTGGTTGAGGTCGAGGGGCTTGGGATCGATGACCTGGCGCCGCGAGAAGGCCAGCAGTTGCTGGGTGAGCGAGGCCGCCCGCTGGGCCGCCTCCAAGATCTCCGTCATCTCGCGCGCCCAGGGGTGAGCGTCGGGGATCTCGCGCCGCAGCATGTCGCTGCGGCCCATGATCACCGTGAGCAGGTTGTTGAAGTCGTGCGCCACCCCGCCGGCCAGCCGGCCCACCGCTTCCATCTTCTGCGACTGCGCCAGCTGGGCCGCGAGCTTCTTCGCCTCGTCCTCGGCCCGGCGCTGGGCGGTGATGTCGCGCACGTACTCGATGACTCCGGTGAGCTTGCCGGTGTGGATGTCGATGAGGGGGAAGGAGTACAGGTCCAGCCAGCCTGTGATCCGGCCGCCTTCGCCGGTGAGCGGCACGCTCTCGCGCGCCGCCTCGCCGCTGTCGAGCGTCCTCCTGCTCGGACAAATCTCACAGTGGCGATCGCGGAGGTGGTAGGCTTCGAAACAGCGTTTTCCCACCAGTGGCCGGGCATGCGCGTACCAGCGCTCCATGACCGGGTTCACCATCAGAATGCGGAAATCCCGATCGAGTATGCTGATGCCGTCCTGGATGCTGGCGAAGATACTCTGGAGCAGCCGAACATCCGCCTCCAGATTTCGACTGTCGGTATTCGGCTTCATCGGCCTCGACCAGGGTAGGCGCAAGATCGCCCCCTGTCAACCCGGTTTTGTCAGGTTCCCACGCCCGCCTCGTCAAGGACCACCAGCGCGTCCACTGCCAGCGGCTTCGCGCCATCAAGAAGGATGGGGTTGATGTCCACCTCGGCGATGTCGGGTCGCTCCACCCCCAACCGTCCCAAGGCGCACAAGATGCCGGCCAGCGCGGCACGGTCGGCCGCGGGTTTTCCACGCACGGCGTCCAGCAGGCGATGAGCGCGGATGTTCGAGAGCATTTCGAGCGCGTCGCGCTCCTCGATGGGCGCCACCCGGAAGGATACGTCCTTGAGCACCTCGGTGAAGATGCCCCCCAGCCCGAACATCACGCACGGACCGAACTGCGCGTCCCGGGTGAGACCGGCCACGAACTCGCGCTCCGAGCGCACCAGGGGTTGCACCAGCACCGCCTCCAGCCGCTCGCCCGCCCGCCGCGCGATCTCGGCGTACGCCGCCTCGACCTCGGAGGCCGAGCGCAGGTCTAGCTTCACCACTCCGGCCTCGGTCTTGTGGGCCAGGCTCGCGCCGACGCCCTTGAGCACCACCGGGCCGCCAAACTCCGCCGCGGCGCGCACCGCCTCGGTCGCGGAGGCGACGCTACGCGCGGGCACCAGCGGGATGCCGTAGGATGCGAGGATCTTTCGCGACTCGAGCTCCGAGAGTGTTCGCCGGCTGGAAGAGGCGGCCTTGGCCGTGGTGTCCATGATCACCTCCGAAATGCAGGCCGAGAGTATTCCCTCGCTGGCCCAAAATCAAACCCCGAGGACGGCCGGCAGGGGTTGCCGCGAGAGCCCGCTTGCTGCGTTCACGCAGGTCTTGCGATAAGATCATGACGCGATCCGTGCCGCAACCGGCGACCGCGCCACCGGGCGCATCGCCAGCTCGTTTTTGGAGGTCACCGCCATGAAGGGATGCCTTGCCATGGTCGTGTGGTTCGCCGCGTTGTTCGGGCCAGCGCCCGCCCCCGGCCAGGTCGCCCCCCGCTCGGCGCTGGAGAGCGCCAGCGCCAGCGTGCGCTTCGACGCAGCCAGCCAGCGCTACACCCTCCAGGCCAGCGGGCGCATGGTGGTCACCTACGTCGTCGACCTCGCCGACCCCGACATGGGGCGCGGCTTGCTCCGGGTGCAGGCGGCGCTCGATCGCGGGCCGTTCTACCCGCTCATCGCCGGCGCGGGAACGCGCTACCGGAACGCGCAGGGAACGCTCGTCGAACCCGGTGCCTACGCGGGCTCGAGCCTCTCGGGGCACCGGCTGGAGGGCGACCAGGTCGTGCTGGAGTGGAGCGAGCGGCCCGGCGCGCGCGAGCTGCGAAAGAGCGTGCGCCTGTCGCTCGAGGGCCTGGCGCTGGTGGTCCGCTTTCAGGCGGAGGCGGGCAGCGGCAACGACGGCTATGCCGGTGTCTCGCTGGGACACGCCGAGGTGAGCGACGCGCAGGCGGTCGAGATCCCCTACCTGCCCGTCCCGCTGGCGTTGCTCCCGGACGGCTCGGTCATGAGCACCTTCGTCGATCCCACCCGCTCGAGCTCGGCCGAGGTGAGCACGACGCTAGGGCCGGACGCGAGCGGGAACCTCTTCGTGCACTCGCGCACCCTGCTGCTGCCCGACACTGCGGACCGCACGCCCCCGCTCGACGAGTTCGCCTACCTGGCCGTCGGGCGGGAGCCCCGGGACGTGTACCCGGAGCCGCTGGCGTCACCGTCCGCCTACCGTGCCGCCCTTTCGGACCGGCTGGTGCTCGACGTATGGAATCTCCACTCGCGCTTCGGTGTTCCCGCGGGCGTGACCCTGCGCTGGCAGGCGCCGCTCGCCGGTGAGGCGCGCCTCCACCTGGAGTATGCCGACGCCGACCCGAACTGCGGCGACGGGGTGGTCATCAGCGTGCGCCACCAGGAGCGAACGCTGGCCCGGTTGCGGATCCAGAACGGCGAGACGGCGACGAAGGCCTACGACCAGACGGTGGCGCTGGGGGCCGGAGAGTCATTGCGCATCTCGGTGGACCGCGCCGGAGACGACGCCTGCGATGGAACCAGCCTGCGCCTCGCCATCACCCTCGGCGCTGAGACCTTCGACTCGGTGCGCGACTTCTCGGGGACGCAGGGCCAGCGCGGGTTCTACTACCTGGAGTTCTCCGGCGACACCGAGATCCCGCTCGCCTACAACGCCGCGCAGTCGCGCTGGGAGGGCAGCACCCCGTTCTCCCTCATCGGCTCCGGTTTCGCGCACCCGGGTGGCGGGAGCCACGCCTTCGCCGACGCGCGTGAGATGGTGCGCCGCTACGCCGAGTACGGCCTGACCCGGCTCGCCATCATCTTCCACGACTGGCAGCGCCACGGCTACGACCAGGGGCTCCCCGACCACCACCCGGCCAACCCGGCGCTGGGGACCGGGGAGGAGATGGCCGCCTTCGGGGCCGAGGCCAGGAGCGCCGGCATGCTGCTGGCCTTGCACGAAAACTACACCGACATGTACCCCGACAACCCGCCGGACTACCCCAGCCCGCTCTACGACGAAAGCGCCATCGCCCTCGACCCCCAGGGTCAGAAAAAGCTCGGCTGGTACCACCCGTACACCCACCAGCAGGCCTTCGTCATCGCCGCATCCCGCATGATCGACTTCTCCCGGCTCGAGAGCGGCGACATCGCGCGCGACTATGCCCCCAGCGCCGCCTACCTCGACGTGAGCACCGGCTGGTCGCCGGGGCGGGCCATCGATCATTCGAGCGCGCACGGCCACCCGCCCACGCTGGCCGCTGCCTTCGCCGAGCACGTGGCGCTCTACGACTTTCTGCGCGGGCTCTACCGCGGGCCGCTGCTGGGAGAAGGCGGCGAGGGCCCGGCGCGGTTCGACACCTTCTTCGCCGGCGCGGTGGACGCGGTCGAGCGCCAGACCGAGCGGCGCCGCTTCGCCCGGGTCAACCCCGAGTTCGAGCTGTTGTGCGTCCGGCCGCGCATGCTGAACCACGGCCTGGGGTACTACAGCCGCTATTTCGCTCCCTTCGGCCAGGAAACCCCGAACGTGGCGGCCGCGGATCTCGACCAGTACCGCGCCTCGGAGATCGCCTTCGGCCACGCCGGCTTCCTCGGCGACAGCATCGACGCCGTCCCCGACTGGCTCTCCCTCCATGCGCCCGAGTACTGGCTGCTGGCGGCGCTCCAGGCGCGCTACACCGAGGCGCCATTGCTCGAGGTGCAGTACCACAACGGCAATGCCTTCGTGTCGCTGGAGGACGCCCTGCGCTCGGGGTTGGACCTCTCTCGGGCCCGCCTGCGGCTCGACTACCAGGACCTCACCGTATTCGTGAACCGCGATGGCGACACCTTTGCAGCCAACAGCCAGGCGGACTTCTCCCATCGCCAGGGCGAGGCCGGCTTCGAGTACCTGGAGGATGCCGGCGCGGGACCACAGCCGCTGGTGTGGGATCCGCTGGGCGGGCGTTGGCGAGGGGCGCGGCCGTTCTCCATCCTCGGTCCGGCCTACGCCCACCCGGACGGCGGCGCGGTGCTGCTGCGCTGGACCGCCCCGGCCGACGTCAACCTCGAGGTGCACGCGTCCGTCCAGGACCTCGACCTCTCTTGCGGCGACGGCGTCCTGGCGCGCTTGCTCATCGACTCCGTCGAAGCCTGGAGCTGCGATCTGCCCGGCGACGTCGAGGAGGCCTGCCCGCCGGCGACGCTCTCGCTGGCCGTCCGGGCGGGCGATGCGCTGACGCTTCGCATCGAGCAGAAGTCCAACAACTACTGCGACAGCACCGGCTACGAGTTCGAGGCGCGCTTTCTCGACACGGCGAACCACGATTGGAGCGTACAGACCTTGGGGGGCACGGTGACGCTACCGCCGTCGGGGTTTGTCGCCGAGGACGGAAGCGGCGACCTCGTCGCCGGCACGATGCGTCTCCCCGAGGCGGCCGGGGCGATCGCCGACTTCGCACATGCGGGCGACTACGACTACGCGCGCAGCCGTGACGGCGTCTTGCGGACGCTCGGCGCTCTCACCTGCGACGGGGCCATCGCCCGTCTGAACGGCGCTTTCGGGCATGACCTCCACGGGCAGGCGCTGACCCGGGCCGACGCTGGCACCCTTTGCCTGCTCGAACTGTCTCACCGGGCAGATGTGAACCTGCGTTTTCTCGACCGGCAACGAGCCGTGGTCACCGCCCGCCGCGTCGAGGGCGCCGACACGGTCGCGCTGCGCTGGGGCGATCTGCCCGAGGCCTGGGCCCAGGCGCTCGACGCGGGCGTGGCCAGCCTGCGTCTTTCCATGTGCGACTTCGAGGGCAACCCACAGCCGGGCGGGGTCGAGATCGGCCGAGATCCTTCCGGGGTGGCGATCCTGCCGGAGCTCTTCGACGGACAGCACTACCTGGTATGGCTCGTATCCAACTGCGGTAACGGGAGTTGCGAGACGGGCGCGGGCGAGGACTGCCTGACCTGTCCCGCCGACTGTCCGACCGGAGCCCAAGAGGTGTGCTGTGGCGGGGACATCTTCACCGGCGATTGCTGCGCCGACACCGATTGCAATCCGGCGCAGACTTGCCATGAGCACCAGTGCCAGGGTGGCTCAGATGGGGAACCGGACGCTGCCGACGCCGGAGA
>JAAZNF010000113.1 GCA_012798435.1 Myxococcales bacterium
CGCCGAGGCCCCGCCGCCCGCCCCGACCGCGGCCCCGCCGCCCCCGGCCTCCCAGGAGCCGCCGCTGCCCGCCCGCAAGAAACCGCCGCGCCAGCTCACCTTTGATTTCTGACTGTTCCTTGCAATAACTCGAACGATCATTTCGTTGGCTCAGGCGATCGGGTCCTGTCGCTACCCTCCCTGAATCTGGCGATAGATCGTTCGAGAGGAACTGGCATATCACCAGCCGGTCGTAAGATACATATCCTTTTTGACGAGTTCGTGATAGAGCGATACAATCCTCCTAACTGATGGCTAACCCAAGGGAGGAACAAATGCAGCTCAGGGAGTGCGGGCAGGTGCACAACTTGTGGCACTTGGATTGCAGGGGGGGGCGTTTGTGCTGCCTTGCGGGTCTTGCCTCTCCTGCCTGTTTTCTCTGTGGTTCTTTCGTTTCTCGGGGTCATCTTCGGCTCAGGTCTGGCTCGGGGCCAGTGTGAATCACCGGGTACGTGCTACTCGACCGCCGAATACAACGCGGCAAACGCACAAAAGAAGTTTCGCGTGAATACAGATTCGTTTGACGCATACATTCCGATGCTGGGAGGTGACGTGCCTACCGTCGTTGCCGCAGTCATGGGTGGCGACGTCTGGAATGAGCAGGCGACTGGCGGGCACTTCAGGTACATGGGAACCACAACACTCACTGATATTCCACCCACGTATTTGGGTTGTGTCGTCTCCCATCCGAGCTTTGAAAGCATTATTGTTGCTTTCGATGCAGAGTCAGACCATTTGTCGTATGCCGAGCCCAAGTGCGGCGGTTACGCCACGAGAATCAAAGTCTATTCAAAAAGAATCGGTGGTCGTCTTTGGCGTCTTTCTACCGGAGCGCCCAAGGAGGGATATACGGATTTCGCAAGTCTCATCGCCCACGAGTTTGGACACGTGCAGAAGATCCTGCATCCCCGTTGCGGCGAAAACTGCACCATGGCCGGCTCAATAGCCTCGGGCACAATCCGACTTCGGGATCTTGCATACTATGACAACAAGTGTTCCTGGGAGGTGAGTGGATACCGTGCCATAACGCCGTATTTCCGATTCCAGGATCACGGGTCATTCGGCCAAGAGCAACAGATCGCTCTTGGCACAAGCGTATCGAAAGGCGGCGCCGGAATCCACTACGTATCTGGCGGATACGACATAAACGCCGCATTTTTCACCTTCAACGGCGGCACATGGGTGCCGTACCTGGCAGGGGCTTCCGAAAAGCCACTCGGTCTATTCACGGTGACGTCGAGGGGGCCGACACCCGCGCTCTGGCGGGAAGACGTCACCATGGATCGTGTCTTCTATACCCATTACTACCCTCTAGGAGTGATTTACTCAGAGAGCGAAAGCCTCGGGGTCAGCTACGTGAGATCATCGGACAGCTTTCAAACCAAGACTCCCGGAGACCTCTATCGGTGCGATTCCATGTCTTCCTGGATGACCTGCGCATCATCTTCTCGTATGACTTCGGCCGAGCGCATCTCAGTCGGCTGGGACGACTTCAATAATAGAAGTGTCACCGTGTGGACGAACCTCAACCGCGCCAACGATGCAACCAACGGCGATGTTAGAGTCTCCACGGGTTACATCTCACACACGACGATCCCTGAATCTGACAGCCTTGGTGTCAAATCCAGCGTCAGCCCTGGCGTTGCATGTAAAGCCTATCAAGCCTATGGAGAAAACGATTGCATCGTGGCCTACGTCGAGCAGACCGACAATCAGGGCCTGGTGAGGGTCAAAACATTCTGGAACCGTCCATTCCAGAGTTCCCCGCCATATCGGTACAAATTGGAGAACCTTCTCGGGGGAGTCGTGTTGGACCCGAACATGAGAACAGCCTCCGGCATCGCCGCCTGGTATCAGAACGGCAGATTTTACATTGCGGTGAGAACAACATGGTTCGGCCAGAACCTGGCGGTCTACTCGTCCGCCGATGGCTACACGAGCTGGTCGCTGGATTCTTCGTTCGGCGCCAATACATATAGCGCGACGGCCCCTTCCGCCGCGAGTTGTTTTGCGGGCGTCTAAAACGCGTTGGTCTACGCCAGGTGAACCGGCGGAGCGATGTCATTCTCGCCGAAAATAATCGTGTTTTTCAGGAGGAAGAAATGAACTCGAAAAGGTTTTCTTGCTTTTCTTGGGTGAGCTGGTTTGTCCTCGCCTTGATTCTTGCCTCGCACGCTGGATGCAGCAAGTCGGCCCCGACCGTCGGCCGGCTCCCCGACGTCAACACGTTCGGGTCCTGCATCGAAATGTATCCCGCCCCTGGCGGATGCGAATGGGCGCTCTCCATGGACGCCATCGTGTTTGGAACGATCGAGCGCATCCGGCCGCTCTCGTTGCCGGCCGTCATCCCCGACAACGCCGGCCATTGGGTGTGGGTCGATTCTTGCGACGGCGCCTTCGGTATCGCCCTGGAGTTGAACGTCTCCGTGGAGCGGACCCTGCTCGGGGAGGCGGCTGGCACGGTGACCGTGCGGATCGGACATGAACAGGTCGGTTCGTACAGCCCCATGCCCGAGCGCTCCGGCGACCACGTGATCTGGACCCGCGGCGGGGTGCCGGTGGAGGGCGGGCTTGCCAAAGGGCAGAAGATCGGGCTGCCGCTCCACTGGATGGCCGCGGACGAGCTGTGGTCCTTGATGGGGGAGATCATGTTCGAGGTGAAGATCGACGAGATGGGCCGGGAAGGTATCGCCTTCCAGAGCGTGGACGGTGATTGCCGGCCGCGGGTGCCGGACGGGGTGGCCGGGCTCTCGCTCGATGAGTTTGCCGCGCTCACCGGCGCCTGCACAGCCCAGGACGCCCAGGCAGCGCAGGAGCGAAAGAGCCGGATGATCACGATGTGGGGCACACGTCCGGAGGCCTACATGGCGCCGGTGTGCGTTCCCAGGGGCGAGCAGCAAGACGGTTCGACGAATGGTTGCAACTCCAACTCGGAATGCAAGACGAACGAGTACTGCGATCTGACCGTCCACAAGTGCCGGTGCCTGCCTCAGTGCAACGAAAAGTGCGGTGGCCCGGACGGATGCGGCAGCGAGTGTGCCGACACCTGTCCGTCCGGTAAAACCTGCCAGGCGCCGCAGTACAACACCTGCTCCTGAGAGTGTAAGCGAGCGAACACCCGTAGACCGATCCCATACCTCCTCCATTTTTCTAGCTCTTGGCGAACCAGCGACCCCACTATCCGATTGAACCTGGGTCCAGTCAGATCGGATGCGGTACTGCGGGCACGGCAGCACGGCACGCTTGACCCCGGAGCGGGCCGGCGCTACAACGGCTGCGGGAGGTGACCCATGGATCGCATGGCGTCCATCGAGCTGGCGTTGCACAACGAACGGACCGAGATGGGCTTCTACCGCAACGAGGCCCGGCGCTCGAAGAACCCGCTCGCCCGGGCCATGTTCGAGAACCTGGCCCGCGACGAGCAGGAGCACATGACGCGCATCCAGGATCTGCACCGCAAGTTGCTCTCCGAGGGCCGCTGGCCGGAGGAGGTGCCCCTGCGGGTGCAGGACAGCGACATCCGGCAGACTTTGGACCGGGTGGCCCATCTGGACGGCTCGGCCGCCGACCACAACGACGACGACGCGCGGGCCATCGAGCGGGCCATCGCCTTCGAGGAGCGCGGTGAGAAGTTCTACCGCGAGCTTGCCGATGCGTGCGAGAACCCGCAGGAGAAGGAATTCTTCGCCTTCCTGTCCGGCATCGAGCGCGAGCACCGGCTGTCGCTGGTCGACTCGCTGGCCTTCCTCAAGGACCCGCAGGCCTGGCTGGAACAGCACGAGAAGATCGGCCTGGACGGAGCCTGAACACACTCTGGCAGGGGAGGTCGCATGTCCGGCGGCGCCATGAACCGCTTGCTCTATGTGGATCTGGGGACCGGGCGCATCGAGGAGCGCGCTCCCGACCTGAAGGACATGGAGCTGTACATCGGCGGGCGCGGGTTGGGGGCGCGCCTGCTCTACGATCTCACCCCGGCGAAGCTGGACCCCTTCGACGAGCGCATGCCGCTGATCTTCTCGGCCGGCCCGCTCACCGGCACCAACGCGCCGCAGTCCAACCGTTTCGTGGTGACCACCAAGTCGCCGCTCACCGGCGCCATCGGGGACAGCCACTGCGGCGGCAACTTCGCCACCCAGCTCAAACGGGCCGGCTTCGACGCGGTGGTCATCCAGGGGCGCAGCCCGCGTCCGGTGTTCCTGGAGATCACCGACCAGGGCTGCGCACTGCGCGACGCCAGCCACCTGTGGGGCCAGACCACCTCCGAGGTGCAGCGGGCGCTACCCGCGGGCTTCGGCATGGCGGTGATCGGCCCCGCCGGCGAGAACCGGGTCCGCTACGCCGCCATCGTGAGCCAGCGCCGGGTGGCCGGACGCTGCGGCACCGGGGCGGTGATGGGGTCGAAGAACCTCAAGGCGGTGATCGCCCGCGGCCAGAAGGCCATCCCGGTGGCCGACCCCGAGGCCTTCAAGCGCCTGCAGCAGGACATCACCCAGATGCTGCTTTCGCACCCCATGACCGGCGGCGTGCTGAAGGACCTCGGCACCGCCAACCTGGTCATGACCACCGCCGGGCGCAACATCATCCCCACCCGCAACTTCCGCGCCGGCCAGGATCTCAACACCCCCAAGCTCGCGGGCGAGAAGATGCGCGACGAGCTTTTGCTGCGTGCGGACGGCTGCCTGAGCTGCCCCATCCGCTGCGGGCGGCACCTCAAGTACGACGGCGCCGAGCACAAGGGGCCGGAGTTCGAGACCATCGGGCTTGTCGGCAACAACCTGGGGCTGTTCGACCTCAAGGTGGTCACCGAGCTCGGCGAGCTGTGCGACGATTTGGGGCTCGACACCATCTCCTGCGGCAACACGCTGGGGTTCGCCGCCGAGCTGTGCGAGCGCGGGGTGCTCGACTGGGGGCTGCGCTTCGGTGACGCGGCGGGCTTCCGCGCGGCCATCGAGCGCACCGCCGCCCGGGAAGGCTTCGGCGCCGAGCTGGCCGAGGGCACCCGCCGGCTCGCGCAGAAGTTCGGGGGCGGGGAGTATGCCATCCAGGTGAAGGGCCTGGAGCTCCCGGCCTACGATCCGCGCGGCTGCGTGGGACAGGGCCTGGAGTACGCCACCAGCAACCGCGGGGGGTGCCACATCCGCGGCAGCACCATGTACCTGGAGGCCACCGGCCCGGTGTCGATCGACCCGCATTCGCCGCGCGCCAAGCCGCCGCTGGTGGTGTTGCAGCAGAACACCAATGCCGCCGTGTCCAGCCTGTGCATGTGCTACTTCTCGGCCTACGCCATGATCCCGCCGGCGATCTTCCGCATGGATCCCAACGGGCTGCCCTACCGGGCGCTGATGGGCCTGCTGGACCGGGCCGGGCCCGTGCTGAAGCGGGTGGTCACGGGCGGCAACCCGTTGCAGATCGTGTGGTTCGAGAAGTTCTTGTCCGCCGTGACCGGCAAGCGCTACAGCATGGGGGATCTCAACCGCATCGGCGAGCGCGTCTTCTGCCTGGAGCGCCTGTACAACCTGCGCGAGGGACTCAGCGGGGCGGACGATGCGCTGCCGCGGCGCCTGCTGGAGGAGCCACTGTCGGAAGGGACGGGCGGCGTGCCGCTCGAAGCGATGCTGCGGGAGTATTACGCCATCCGCGGTTGGGATGAGCGCGGCGTGCCCTCCGAGAAGACCGTGCGCCGCCTGGGCATCCGCACCTGAGGGGAGGCGCGCCGTGGCCGTGTTCGTGGTCCCGCCGATTTTTCGAATCGATCTCGGCCGGGACGTGCTGCGCTCGGACGCGCCCGACGTGGAGAGCCTGCTGGCGGAGGTGCGCCTGCACATTCCGCCCGAGCGGCAGCCCTTGCTGGCCCGGGGCAGCGTGCTGGTGAACGGTCGCAGCATCCACCGCCTGCGGGGGATGGCGACGCCGCTCTCGGCCGAGGATCAGGTGTGGGTGGTGTTCCCCGCCGCGGGTGGATGAGGGATCACAGCTCCTTGAAGCGCGGCCGCCCACCGTCCCCAGCCAGGACCTTGAACTCCGCCCCGCAGTAGTAGCAGCGCACCTCGGCCCCGTCGCCGAAACCGTCGTCGTAGGGGTTGTTGGCGTTGCACACCGGGCAGTCGAAGTCTGTGAAGATCCTCTTCTCTCCGGAGGCAGCGGTGCGGTCTTCCTTCTCGTCGTCGTCGCCGCCGAACTCCTGCATGCCCATGGTCGCCTCCTGCGCGGGTTATTCCAGCCGTTTGATGAGCTTGGTGTCCTTGCCGGCCTCGATCTCGATCTCGAAGTCGAAGCGCTTGCCGGAGGAGGTCTCGAACGAGACCTTGTGCCGTCCGGCCGGCAGGCGGATCTTCTTGTCCGGGGCGATCGGCGTCTCGCGGCCGGTGTATTCGCCATCCACGTACACCTTGGACCAGGGGACGGTGTTGGCGAGCAAGAAGCCGAACTCTTCCTTGCGCGGCGCCGGCGGGGGTTTCACCGGCGGAGGCGGCGGGGGCGGCTTGACCCCGGGGGTCTTGGCGCCCGCCAGCCGCTGCAGGACCACCCGCACCCGGTTCTCCTGGCCCTCGCGCACCTCGAACTTCTGTGACGCCTTGTCGAAACCCCGCGCGGTGAAGACCGCCAGACGCTCCGGGCCCGGAGCGAGATCTCGAACCCGGAGCGGGGTCTCGCCCAGCTTCTTGCCGTTCACGCTCACCATGGCGCCCGGCGGCTCCGACTCGAACAGCACCTCGGTGATCGGCGGCGGCGGGGGGGGCTTCACCGGTGGCGGAGGCGGCGCTTCTTCCGGCAGCTTGGAGAGGGCCAGGTCCAAAAGCACCCGCGTCCCTCCCTCGATGAACACGCTGCGCTCCACGGCTTCATAGCCCTTGCGGGTGATGCGAACCTGGTGCTTGCCGGCGGGCAGGTTGTCCACCGAAAACGGCGTCTCGCTGGCAACCTTCTGGCCGTCCAGCAAAAGCTCGATGCCCAGCGCTGGCGAGGACTGGATCTCCAGTCGGGTGGGGGCGGCGTCCTCCCGGCCCCGGCTGGCGGCCACGGTCGCGTAGATGGACCACCCCAGCAACAGGGCGGCCAGCACGGCCAGCGGGAAGAACAACCGTTCGCGGACCGAAGGCCCGTGGGAGGGCCGAGGAACGTCCTGGCCCCCGGGGATGACTTGGAGCTGCGGCCTGGGGCCCCGGTCGGTGATGGGCTCCGGCTGGGCCTCCGGATCGGCGAAGATCATGGTCTTGGCGTCGGTGAGTTCGGGGCGCGCGCCGTCCGTGAAGATCATGGTCTTGGCGTCCGGGGAGGGAACGGCCGCGACGGGCTTCAGGGACTTGGTGTCCGGCTGCTTCTCCCACGGGGGGATGGACGCCGGGCGTTCGCCGGCGGCGGGTAGGGGAGGCGGCGCGGCGCCGCCGGGCTCGCGGGAGGCGAAGATCATGGTCTTGGCGTTGTCGTCTCCTGGCGCGCTCTCCGCCTCGGGTTCCGCCTCGGTCTCGGCCGCCGCGACCGCCCCCGGTGGCGGATCGGGCATGGCCTGATACTCCTCCAGCCGGCGCAGCTCGGCCTCCAGCTCCGGCGAGAAGGTCTTCTTCATGAAGGTGGACAGGTCGCGCGAGGAGACCATCGTCTGGCGCTCGAGCAAGAACCCCTGCAGGGCCTCGCCGAACTCGGCGGCGTTCTGGAAACGGTCCTCGACCTCCTTGGCCAGGGCCTTGAGGATGATCTCCTCGAGGTCCTCGGGCACCTCGCGGTTGTAGGCCGAGGGCGGCACCACGTCCGCGTTGCGTACCTTCTCCAGGGTCGAGAAGTCGCTCTCCCCGATGAACAGCCGCTCCAGGGTGACCATCTCGTACAGCAGGGTGCCGACGGTGAAGATGTCGGAGCGTCCGTCCAGCGGCAGGCCGCGCACCTGCTCCGGGGACATGTAGCCGAACTTGCCCTTGAGCACGCCGGCCTGGGTCTTCTGCGAGCGGTTGGCTGCCTTGGCGATGCCGAAGTCGCAGATCTTGACCTCGCCCTCGAAGGAGATGATCACGTTCTGCGGGCTGATGTCCCGGTGGATGATGCCCAGGGGCCGGCCGCTGGGGTCCTTCTTGGTGTGGGCGTAGTCCAGCGCCTCGCAGATCTTGAAGGCGATGAACACCGTGAGGTTGAGGGGCAGGGGTTTGCGCTCGCGGGCCATGCGCTCCTGGATGTAGCGCAGGTCCTTGCCGTGGACGAACTCCATGGCGATGTAGTAGTCGTCCACGTACTTGCCCAGCTCGAAGATCTGCACGATGCCCGCGTGGGAGAGCTCCGAGGCGATCCTCGCCTCGTCCACGAACATGTCGGTGAATTCCTTGTCCTCGGCCATGGTGGGCAGGATCTTCTTGATGGCCAGGATGCGCCTAAACCCCTGCACCCCCTTGGTGCGCGCCAGGAAGATCTCGGCCATCCCGCCGACGTTGATGCGCTCGAGGAGCAGGAATTTTCCGAATGGGATGGGCTGCTTCACCGGGCCTCCAGGGGCGCCCCGGGGAGCGGCATGGGGTATTCGCCGTTCCCGTCGCAGATGGACGGATGATATCACGCGGCGAAAAACCCGGTCAAACAAACGGGTTTGCCAAAACCGCGCGAGACGGGCACAATGGTGCCCTGGTACGCGAGAGGAGATGGCCGTGATCGTGAGCGTGCCGAAACCCCTGGAGCACATCCTGACCCGTCTGGACGGAGAGAGCCCGGTCTTTCTCGTCGGCTGCAACCTGTGCGCCGCCGCCTGCCGCGTGGGCGGGGAGCGCGAGGTGCGGGCCATGGCAGAGGCGCTCACGCAGCACGGCGTCAGCGTGGCGGGGAGCCGGGTGCTGGACGGGGCCTGCAACGCCCGCAAGACGCGCCGTGAGCTGGAGTCGTGCCGCGCTGCCCTGGAGGGCGCGCGCGGGGTGCTGGTGCTGGCCTGCGGGGGTGGGGCGCAGAGCGTGCTGGCGGCGCTTCTCGATCTGAGGCTCGAGCGGCTGCCGGTGCACCCCGGCGCGGACACCCTGATGCAGGCCGAGCAGTCCGGGCCGGCGGAGTTCGAGCAGCTGTGCAGCCTGTGCGGCGAGTGTCTGCTCGACGACTACGGCGGCATCTGTCCCGTGGCCCGCTGCGCCAAAGGCCTGCTGAACGGACCGTGCGGCGGCTCGGCCGGCGGGCGCTGCGAGGTGTTCCCGGAGCACCCCTGCGCCTGGGTGCTGATCGGCGAGCGGCTGCGCCGCCTCGATCGCCTGGACCTCCTGGAGCGCGTCATTCCGCCACGCTCCGGCGATCCCCGCGCCCACCCCCGGCGCCTCCGGCGCTCCTGAGCTTCACCAGTCAATTTATCCTCGAAATCCGGTTGCTGCCTGCCTAGCCTCCGCTCGGCTCGTGCTGTCAAGGGCCTGCGGTCGCTTTGCGACTCGCTTTCGCTCGCCCTTGACAGCGGCCGAACTTCAGCTGAGTCCGCTGACATGAGGAGCATGCAAGCATGCCCCTCTTCCAGGAGAGGTCCCCTTCTCACTGAAACGCCGGTCTTTTTGAGCGCCCCCCGTGTGCCAGGTTGAAAAAGCATGGAGGTGCCGGGGAAGAGAGAGGAACAGAACCGGAGAGAACGGTGACTATTTGGACTCCTTGAGGGTGTCCAGCATCTGGTCGATGTCGATGTCGCCGCCGCCATCGGCCGCTCCCGTGGGAGGCTGGGACAGCGGGGTGGCGCCGGCCTTGCCGGGGGCCAGCCGGGCCGCGGCGCGGGGCGCCGGCGCGCCGACCGGACGCCGCTCCAGCTCGGCGATCTTCTCCTTGAGGCGTTGGATCTCCAGCTCGGCGATCTTGAGCGCCTTGCCGCGTTGGAGGTAGTTCTGGTTCATCTTGGTCATCTCGGCGATGTGGGCCGAGCGGACCCGCTCCAGCTCCTTGATGTAGTGGTCCTGCTTGGCCTCCATCTCCTGCATGGCGCGCAGCTCGGCCTCCTCGCGCTCGCGCAGGGTGCGCTGCATGGCCTCGTCGTGCTGGGTCAGGGCGGCGCGCAGCTCCTGCTGTTCGCGCGCCATGCGCTGCGCGTCCTGCTCGGCGCGCCCCAGGCGCGCCTGGGCCTCGGCCAGGGCCTGGTTGCCGCGATCGCGCTCGGCCTCGGCGGCGATGACCCGCGCGCTGGACTCCTCGAGCGCCCGCTGCGCCTGCTGCAGGCGCGACTCCCACATGCCGGACACCTCCTGCAGCTTCTCCTCGGCTTCCTGGCGCACCCGGTTCTCCTGTTCCTGGGCGATGGCCAGCTGCTCGTTCAGCGAGCCGATGCGCTCCTCCCATTGCTGGATGCGATCGCGGATCTCCTGGCGGGTGTGATCGAGCTGATCGTTGGCGCGGGCCAGCGCGTCCGACAGCTCCGTGACCCGGCCCTCGGCCTCCTCCAGTCGCTCGCGCAGCGCACCCTCGGTGCGGGCCGAAAGGTCGTTCTGCTCGCGCAGCTGGCTCTCCAGGGCGGTCGTCCGCTCGCGCTCGGCGCGCAGCGCGGCCTCGATCTCCTGGAGGCGCCGGGTGGTCTCGGTGACCTGCTCGCTGAGCTCGGCCTCGCGCTCGACCGAGCTGTTCTGCAGCCGCTCGAGCTCGGAGCGCAGTTGCTCGGCCTGGGCCGAGGCCCGCTTCAGGTCGGCGGAGAGGCGGCCCTGCTCGGCCTCGGCCTGCGAGGTGCGGGCGGCCAAATCCCGCTCCAGGGCCGCGGCTCGCTCCCGCTCACGGGCCAGCAGGCTCTCCAGCTCCTCGTTGCGCTCCGCGGCCGTCTGGCGGTGGACGTTGAAGGCCTGGTCCAGCTCGGAGAAACGCCGCTCCAGGTCGGCGCGCAGCTCCTCCCGGTGGCCCAGCTCGGCCTGCAGGCGCTCGGCCTGGGCGCGGAGCGTGGTGGCCTCCTCGAACACCCGCGCCTTCTCGCTGCGCTCGTGCTCCAGGGACTGGCGTAGCGCGTCGCTTTGGCCCTGGCGCTCGGCCAGATCCTGCTCCAGCCGGGTGCGCTGCTCGTGGAAGGCGCGCTGGTCCTCGTCGCGCGCCTGCTGCAGGCGGGCCAGTTCCTCCTCGAACTTGGCGGAACGTCGCTCCAGCTCCTGCTGCAGGCCTTCCCGCTCTGCGCGCACCGCCTCGAGCTCGCCGCGCAGTTCCTGGAGCCGCCGATCCCGATCGGACAGCGACAGCTCGCTCTCCTGCTTGATCTCGGCGATGATACGGTCGCGGTCGGCGACCTCCCGGTCGGCGGTTTCCTGGATCTGGTCTTTCTCGCGACGCACTTCCTCCAGGTACTGTTCCAGGGCCTGCATCTGGGAAGCCAGGTCCTCCTCGCGCTGGGCCTTCTCGCGCACCAGCGTGTCCATGCGCTCGGTGAACTCCCGGCTGCGCTGCTCCAGCTCCGCGCCCAGGCGCTCCAGCTCCTTCTGGGCCACGTCCCGGTCCTTGCGCACCACCACCAACTTCTGCTCGAGGTCGCGGATGTTCTCCTGCCGGTCGCGCAGCTGAAGCTCGAGGTCGTCCTTCTGGCGCAGGTGCGCCTGGCGGGCTTCCTCGAGCTCCTTCTGCAGCTCCACGATCTGGCGCTCCCGCTCCCCGAGCTTGCCGCCGAGGCGCTGCTCCTGCTCGAGCTTGGCGGCCCGTAGCCCGGCGATCTCCTCGTCCAGGCTCTTGATCTTGGACTCGCGATCGTCGAGTTTCGCGGCCAGCCGCTGCTGCTGTTCTTCCTTCTCGCGGCCGAGGCGCTTGAGCTCGTCCTCGAGCGAGAGGATCTTCTCCTCGCGTTCCTCGATGCGTTGCTCGTAGTTCTGGGATTGCTCTTGCCAGGCGGCGCGGGCCTCCCCCAGCTCGCTCTCCAGCGCGGCGGCGCGCTGCATCTGGGCGCTCAGGCCCTCGTTGAGGATGCGCTCGGCGCGCACCTTCTCCTCGGACAGGGTCTGCAGATCCCGGTCGAGCTCGCTGATGCGGCCCTCGGCCTCCTGGATGCGCCGCTCCGCCTCGGCCTCGCGCGACTCCTTCTCCTTTTGCAGCGATTCGAACTCGGCCCGTATCTTGCGCAGGTCCTCCTCCAGCGAGGAGTTGGCCAGCTCCAGCCCGGCGATGGTCTCCTGCTGCCGCTGGTTCTGGGTGGCGGCCTCCTGCAGCGAGGACTGCAGTTTCTCTCCCAGCAGGGCGTACTGCTCTTCACCGGCGCGAAGCTTGGCCCGCAGGTCCTTCTCCAGCGCCTCGCGCTCGCGCTCCTTTTGCGAGAGCGAGACGCGCATGTCGTTGATCTGCTTCTCCTTGGCCGCCACCACCTGGATGAGGTCGTTCTCGGTGACGACCTTCTCCTCCATCAGGGTGTCGATGGAGGACTTGAACTCGCGGGCCTGCTGTTCGGAGTCCTTGCGCGCCTCCTCCAGCTTCCGCTCCAGGTCCTCGACGTGCATGCGCAGGCCCTGGATCTCGACCTCCTTGTCGAGGAGCTTCTCGTTGAAGGCCGAGAACTCCCGCTCCTTCGACTCCCAGATCTCGGCCAGCCGCGCGATCTCCATCTCGCGCTGCTTGAGCTTCTCGCGCAAGAAGTCCAGCTTGTCCTCGAGCCCGCCCTTGGGGGCGTCCTTCTTGCGGGGCTTGGCCGGCCCCTTCTGCCGCTCTTCCTGGAGCGCGCGCCGGGCCTCCTTGATGGACTCGAAGGCCTGGTCGACGAAGGCCAGGTCCTGATCGCTGACGAACCGCCTCGGCTCCGGCCGCGTGGGCGGGGGCGGGGGCGGCGCCGATGCCGTGGCCGAAGCCGGAGGCGGAGCATCCTCGATGAGCATGGCGTCGTCGATCATCTCGGGCTCATCCTGGGCGGGGGCGGGTTCGGAGAGCGCCTGGGCCAGCGCGGCCGCTTCTCCGGCCGGGGCCACGGGGGGCGCCGCGGCGGGCTCCGCGCTCTGGGCCGCAGCGGCATCGGTCTCCGACGCGGGCGCGGCCGGCGTGGCGTCCACCTGAGTGGCGTCCTCGGAGCGGTCGGGCGCCGTGCGCGGCGCCGCCGGATCCGCCCCGAGCAGCCCGAACACCTGCCGTCGAAACTCGTCCATGTCGAACGGCATGCTCAGGTACAGGTTGGCCGGGTGCTTTCCCTCCCGGTGCTTCTGGATGGCGTCCTCGGTGGCCTCCGAGGAGATGAACACCAGCGGCACGTCCTTCAGATCCCGGCTCTTGCGCAGCCGGGTGCTCAGGGTGAAACCCGAGACATCCGGCAGCTCGGCCCGCAGCAGGATGACATCGGGCCGCAGCGCCTCTGCTTCCTCCAGACAGGTCTTTCCCTTCTCGCAGAAGGAGAAGTGGTTGTCGGCCCCGGCCAGCACCGCCGCCAGAGACAGGGCGAAATCCTTTTCGTGGTCCACGATGAGGATCTTGGCCATGAAAACCCTTTCCGGATGCCGGCCGCCGAGCCGTTCTCAGCCGGTGGCCGCGCCGCTCTCGGCCCCTGTTTCACGATAGAACATCACGATCGACACGCAGTGGAACTCGCGATCGCTGGACTGCACCACGCGCAGGTCCGTCACCTCCACTCCCGGGTGTTCGGCAAGCCAGCGCGTGGCCTGCTCGCCCAGCTCCTCGCGGTCGCGTGTGAGCGTGGCCGAGAACACCTTGACGCCGCTAAAAGGCTGCATGAAAAACCTTTCTCTTGCAAAAACAAGCACTTTCGACGTCAAGCCAACGGCTCGAATGTATGCCGTTCGAACGCCGCAAGTCAAGGGATTCGGTGGCTTGCGATGGTGAGGGGTTTTCTGGTAGCCTGCGCGCCGATTGCGGCACGGGAGGACGGCATGGAGATCTTGCAGTCGGGTGAGGGCCAGCTCCTCGGGTTTCGCGACCCGGACGAGAACCGGGCCTGGGTGCAGCAGAACAAGTCGCGCGCGCTGGTCGACAAGCGCATGAGCGCCGCCGAGGCGGTGTCGCGCTTCGTGCGCGACGGCGATTTCTTGGCCATGGGCGGGTTCGGTCACGTGCGGGTGTCCATGGCCCTGGTGTACGAGCTCATCCGGCAGAAGCGCCGGGGCCTGCGCATGGCCGGCAAGACGGCGGTCCACGACAGCGACGTGCTCATCGCGGCTGGCTGCGTCGACGAGATCGAGGTGGCCTACACCTTCGGCCACGAGCTGCGCGGCCTGTCGCCGGCCTCGCGCCGCGCCGCCCAGAGCGGGCGGCTCAAGGTGATCGCCGAGATCAGCAACGCCGGGTACCAGTGGCGCTTCCTGGCGGGCATGATGGGGTTGCCCTTCATCCCCACCCGCAACATGCTGGGCACCGACACCTTGAAAAAGAGCAGTGCCAAGGTGGTGCGCGACCCCTTCACCGGCAAGCCGGTGTGCCTGGTGCCGGCGGCCTACCCGGACGTGGCGCTGATCCACGTGCACCGCTGCGATCGCTTCGGCAACAGCCAGATCGACGGCATCCTGGTCGAGGACTTCGAACTGTCGCGCTGCGCCCGGCGCCTGATCGTCACCACCGAGAAGCTCATCTCCGAGGAGGACATCCGGCGCGAGCCCGCCCAGACGGTCATCCCCTATTTTCTGGTGGACGCGGTGGTCGAGGTGCCCTTCGGCGCCCACCCCACGCTGATGCCGCAGCTGTACTACAGCGACGAGCAGCACATCGCCGAGTGGCTGTCTATGTCGCGCACCGACGAGGGGGTGCGCCAGTACCTGGAGCGCTACGTGTTCGGCGTGCCGGACTTCGCCGCATACCTCGAGGCGGTGGGCGGGCAGGCGCGCCTGCGACAGCTCGGCCGCATCGAGCGCTACGAGGAGCCGTCGATCACTCCCTGGGCCCAGCGCGACGGCAAGGGCGAGCGGTGACAGGAGGTGTCCGGTGAGTGAGCGACCTGAATATACTCCGACCGAGCTGCTGGCCGTGGTGGCCTCGCGCATGCTCTCGGACAACCAGTCCGTGTTCGTGGGCACGGGGCTGCCGCTGATCGCCGGCATGCTGGCCCAGCGCACGCACGCCCCGGGCCTGCTCTTGTTCTTCGAGGCGGGGAGCATCGGTCCGCGCGTGCCCGAGCTGCCCATCTCGGTGGGCGATTCGCGCACCTATCACCAGGCCATCGCCCTCTCCAGCATGCACGACGCCATGTCGCTGGCGCAGGCGGGCTACGTGGACGTGGGCTTCCTGGGCGCGGCCCAGATCGATCCCTTCGGCAACATCAACACCACGGTCATCGGTTCCCACCAGCATCCGACGGCCCGCCTGCCGGGGAGCGGGGGCGCCAACGACGTGGCCTCCTTCGCTGCAAAAACCATCGTCATCCTGCGCCAGTCGGCCCGCTCGTTCGTGCCGAAGCTCGACTTCCTCACCACCCCCGGTTATCTGGACGGCCCCGGTGCCCGCGAGCGAGCCGGGTTGCCGGCCGGGACCGGGCCCTACCGGGTCATCACCCAGCTCGCCACGTACGGGTTCGATCCGCACAGCCGGCGCATGACGGCCGCCTCGCTGCACCCCGGGGTCACGCCCGAACGCATCCGGGAGAACTCCGGCTTCACCATCCCCCTCGGCGAGAACCTCCCCGTGAGCCCGGTCCCCAGCGCCGAGGAGATCCGCTTGCTCCGCGAGGTGATCGATCCCAAGGGCGTGGTGCTGAGCAAGTAACCCCTCCCGATCGCCCCATCAGTTTTTCATTGACTGGAACATTTCAGGCGTGATACCCTCCTCGCGCTCGGTAGTGTACATCCCATAACCCAGGAGAAACCATGCAGCCAAATTTCAAGATCGGCGACAAGGCGGTTTATCCGGCCCACGGGGTGGGAGAGGTGATGGGGATCGAAAAACGGGAGATCATGGGGCAGAAACAACAGGTGTACGTGCTGCGCATCCTGGACAACGGCATGAAGATCATGATCCCCATGGACAAGGTGGCCTCGGTGGGATTGCGCGAGGTGATCTCCCGCGAGCGCGTGAAGGAAGTATATAAGGTATTGAAGGGAAAGGGTATTTCCGTAAAGAGCCAGACCTGGAACCGCCGCTACCGCGAGTACATGGAGAAGATCAAGACCGGCTCGATCTTCGACATCGCGGAGGTGCTGCGCGACCTCTACCTTCTGAAGTTCGACAAGGATCTCAGCTTCGGCGAGCGCAAGATGCTGGACACCGCCCGTAGCCTGCTCATCAAGGAAGTGAGCATCGCCCGCAACGTGCGGGAGCAGGTGGTGGAAAAGGAACTGGAAGACATCTTCAACTGATCTTCGGCGCCCGCCGCAAGAGCTCGACCTCCAACTCGACCCCGTCCCAGTACAGTCGGCCGCTGCCGCGCCAGCGGAAGCGGGCCCGGGTCACGCGCAGCGAAAGCGATGCACAGTGCCGGGCCTGGGCATGCGAGGCGAGCGCCAGCAGGGCCGTGCGGCCTTCCCGGGCGCGCCGCGCCAGGCGGGGCCAGGCGGACCGGGAGGGAAGCTGGTCCGAGCGGCACCCGACGAGATCGAGGATCACCAGGCCGAAGCCGCCGGTCTCCAGGACGATCTCCGTCCCGCGGAGAGTGGCCGCGCGGTCGGGCGGCCTCAGCCATAGCAGGCGGGCGAGATCCACTCCCGCCGCTGCCGCCGCCTCCGGGTCGAACCCGTCGCCGGGGTCGATCAAGGCGTTCATCTCGCCCCGGGAGGTAGAGGCACGCAGGGCGGCGTAGGCGATGGTGGCGCTCCCTCCGCCCGGAACGATCACCTCCGTCAGGCCGCCCCGCAAGAGCCCGCCGCTCGCCTTGTCCAGCGCCTCGAGGCCGAAGCTTGAGCGCGGCGCTGGTTCGGCCAGGCTGCGGGCGGTCCAGATGAGCCGCCGTCGCAAGAGATCCTCGACGATCTGCCAGCCGGAAGGCGGGGCGGGGGCGGGGGCGGGATTTCCATCGGGTTTCTTCACCAATCCATTTATACTGAACGCATATTCAGTAGTCAATCCGGGTCGGCTCGGACGAAATTTCCTCTGGTTCTTCCCCCAGCCAGCCGATGGCCATGGCCAGCCGCTCGGTTCGGCGAGTCCAGACCTGGACCGCGCGCCCGGTGAAGAGGACCGATGACGGCGCGAACGATCCCTTCGCGGAGCAGTCGCTCACGGTCACCCGGCGGGGGGAGAGCCGCAGGCCCCGGCCCGCCGCCTTGAGCACGGCCTCCTTGATGGTCCAGACTTGCAAGAGATCGGCCAGGGGAAGACGATCCGGATCGGCCGCGGCGAACCGTTCGATCTCCTGCCCGTTCAGGGCGCGCCACAACGCCTGGCGCCGGCGCGGGACGAGCGGCTCGAGGTCCACGCCCAGCGGTGCATTGGCGACCCCGGGGCGCACGGCGCACAGCAGCCACTCTCCACCGTGGGCCAGCGACAGGGTGAGCGGCAGGTCGCTCCCGTGGCGGCGGGCCCGCGGCGGCCCGGCCGGAGAGGGGACGATCTCGACTTCGTCGGGAGGTTCCTCTAGCACGGACGCGATCAGGCGGCGGGCGGCGACCCGGCCAGCCACCCACTCCCGGCGGCGGCGGAGGCTGCGAAACGATCGGAAGGCATTTCGCTCGGACTCGGCGCGAAGGTCTTCTTCGCGCGCCACCGGCGGAAGCCGGCTCAGGTTCCAGAAGATCATCTCGCCTGCGCCTCTCCTGCGGCTCGACCGGGCGCAATTGTACACGGGCGGGCCGGGCCAGGCCAGGGAACGGGAGTTTTCGGTTGATCTGGTGGGGAAGCGTTCCTATACTGGTCGCCTCATGAAACCAATGATGGCCATCGCATGGGTTCTCTCGGCTTCGATGCTGGCTGGTTGCGGCGAGGAGGGCGGCCGGATCGCGCTTCGCCTCAACGTTACGCGGCTTCCTTTGGACAGCCGGGGCGGCGCCCCGGCGGCGCGAGGGCAGCCGCCGCCCGACATCCAGGGATTTCGCTTGTGCGTCCAGGATACCAACGGCGAGCCGCTGACGTGCAAGGACTTCGCCGATCTCTCGGCGGAGAAATTCCGTCTGGGGGACATCCCCACCGGCGATCACCTGGTCGTGACCTTTCAGGGGTACCGGCCCAATCCGCTCACCGGCGTGCCCGAGGTGTTGTGGTGCGGCCGCGCGGTGGACGTCCCGGTCCGGAAGAACTCCACCACAGCGGTGTCTCTCCTGCTCAGCCGCTGCGGAGACAGCACCGAGACGCCGGGGGGCCTGGGCCGGCCCCGCGTCTTCCACACCGCGACCCGTCTCGCCGACGGGAGGATCCTCATCGCCGGGGGGTTCTCCTCCTTCTCCGAGGGGAGTTGTCCCGAGCCGTGCACCGAACTCGTCGCCGAGGCCAGCCTGGAGGTCTACGACCCCGGGACCGGAGAGTTCAGCGCGACCGGAAACCTCGCCTCCGCCCGCGGCTTGCATGCCGCCCACCTGCTCCCCGACGGGCGGGTGGCCCTGGCGGGAGGCTGCCTGCGTGCCAGCCTGCAGTCCACCTTCTCCGATCCCGATCGACCGGGCTCGCCGCTGCGCTGCCTGGAGGGTGGCCCGGCCTCGCGTTCCTACGAGGTGTTCGATCCGGTCAGCGGCCTTTCGGACGCGCACGACATGCCGGAGACCATGCTGGCGGGGGCGGCCGGGCTCCCCGACGGCCGGCTGCTTCTCCTGGGCGGGCTCGAGAACGGCTCGCCATCGCGGCGCGGCCTGTTGATCGATCCCGCCAGCGGGGAGACCTTCCCCCTGGAAGACCTGCTTTCGCAGGCGCGGGTGTTGCCGGCGGTGGTGCCGCTCGGCGGCGCGCCTTTCGAGGTGTTCGTCGTCGGTGGCGCGGAGCCGTCAGACTACCAGAACGCCGGGATCTGGGCCGAGAGAATCTGGGTGACGGGAAATCAGGCGAACAGCGCGGTGCCCGCCTTCGTGACCGCCAACCCGACGGGTGGATTCCCCGTGCTCCACGCCGGCGCCGGCCTGTGGTGGCCGGGGCGGGTGATCCTCTCGGGCGGCATGTACTCCTCGGCCTTCGGCACGCCCGATCGGCCCTTCGTGCCGACGCCGCTCAAGCGCTCGGCGATGATCGATCTGCGCCTCGACCAGCTCAGCGTGCTTTCCGAGTCGGCCGAGATGATCGATGCCCGCGCTTTCCACACCGTGACCCAGGTCTCGATGGAAGGGCTGCTGGTGGCCGGGGGCTTCCAGTACCGAGATCCGCAGGTTCCGGCCCGCTTCCAGGGGTCGGCGTTCCTGGAGTGGTGGGATGGCCCCAACCTGAGCTTCGGACCACGCTGGGCCCTGGGCCAGCGGGTGGTCCTGGCCCGCGCGCGCGCCGGGCACAGCGCCACCCGCCTCCTGGACGGTCGCGTACTGCTGGTCGGAGGCCTGGGGTCGCAAGGGCCGCTGGCGTCGGCGGAGGTGTTCGACCCGTTCCCCAACGAGCTCGGGACGGGCGGCTTGCCCGCGTTGCTCCCGCTCCCCTGAGAATTGTCCGGTTGCCGCTTTTGCCGGCGCTGTGTTACCATGGCCGAAGTCACGGGGTGAACCATGAGAAATCCTATGGCCCTGCGCTTGGCACGATGTGGCTTGTGGGTCGTCATGCTGGCCGTCTGGCCGGCGTGGTTTTCCGCCTGCGACTGCAGCGGCGGGACACCGGTGTGCTCCTCGGAGGAGCGGCTGTGCGGTGACACCTGTCGTGCGCTGGCGCGGGATCCCAACCACTGTGGCGAGTGCGATCACGCCTGCGACCTCGCCCAGGCCTGCTACCAGGGCCTGTGCCTGAACGGGTGTCCCTCGGGAATGCAGAACTGCCAGCGCAGCTGTGTCCTGTTGGCCAGCGATCATGACAACTGCGGCGAGTGCGGGCGGGCATGTGGCGAGAAAGAGCAGTGCCTGGCGGGCCAGTGCGGTTCGGCGTGCCAACCCGGGGAGGCCCGCTGCAGCGGCAACTGTGTGGATCTCTCGAGCGACGAGGCGAACTGCGGCGCCTGCGGCTACAGTTGCAGCGGCGCCTTGACTTGCTGCGGCGGGAGCTGCGTCGACCTGCAGTCGGATCTTCTCAACTGCGGCAGTTGCGGCCGCATGGTCGATCCCGGTGGCCTGTGCATCTCCGGCCGGGCGGTGGACCCCGCCTCCGATCCGGAGCACTGCGGCGCTCCCTACCACGCCTGCCCCATGGACCAGGTGTGCAACCTGGGGCAGTGCGCCTCGAGCTGTTCGGCGGGGCTCACCGACTGCGGCCGCGCCTGCCGAGATTTGCAGTCGGACGCCGACGCCTGTGGCGGCTGCGGGGTCGCCTGCGCCGAGGGCCAGGTGTGCGCGCGAGGAGACTGCGCCGGCTCATGCCCGGCGGGGTTGGTGGCCTGCGGCCGGCGCTGCGTGGACATTCTGGAGGATCCGTTCCATTGCGGCGCCTGCGGGCATGACTGCGCCGGCCAGTTCTGCTACCACGGCGGCTGCGTGGGCGCCTGCCCCGCGGGGACCATGCCCTGCGCCGGTCGCTGCGCCGATCTCAACGAGGATCGCAACCACTGCGGCTTCTGCGGCAACGCCTGCAACGAGGGGGTGTGCAACGCCGGCCAGTGCGTCACCGCCTGTCCCGCCTGGCAGGTCGACTGCGCCGGGTCTTGCGTGGACGTCATGGGCGACTTCGCCCACTGCGGCGGCTGCGGCCTCTTCTGTGGCCCGTCCCAGGTCTGCGCCGGCGGCCGCTGCACCTCCGCTTGCATCTCCGGCACCACGCCGTGCCGCGGGGACTGCGTGGACGTCGCGGGCGACCGGGAGAACTGTGGCAGCTGCGGCATCGTGTGCGAACAGTCGTGCTCCGCCGGAAGCTGCGTGGCGGCTTGCCCCGGGGGCACCATTTCGTGCGAGGGGAGCTGCTTTCCGTCCTCCGACCGGGCGCATTGCGGCGCCTGCGACACGTTCTGCCGCGACGGGACCGTTTGCTGTACCAACCGCTGCGCCGACGTGCGCGCCGACCACGACAACTGTGGCCATTGCGGGACTTCCTGCGCCGGCGAGCAGGTGTGCCTGTGGGGCGCCTGCTCGGCCTCCGGTTGCCCGGCCGGCCTGATGCCCTGTGGCGGTGCCTGCGTGAACCCGGCCAGCGACGCCCAGCACTGCGGCGGGTGCGGCCGCGCCTGCCGCGTTGGCCAGTACTGCGCGCTGGGCATGTGCGTGGACGAGTGCCCGGCGGGATCGCTGCCCTGCCATTCGAGCTGTGTCGATCCGGCGGGCTCGTTCGATAACTGCGGCGGCTGCGACGTGCGCTGCGCGCCGGGTCAGGTGTGCGCCGGCGGCGTGTGCGGGGCCACGTGTCCGGCGGGGCGGACCGCCTGCGCCGGCTCGTGCGTGGACATCTCCACCGATCCGTTCCACTGCGGCGGCTGCGGCCAGAGCTGCCCCAATGGCCAGGTGTGCGACCTGCGCCAGTGCGGCAGCGGTTGCGCTCCGGGGCACGCGTTGTGCGGGGGGCGCTGCGTCTCGCTCGAGAGCGATCCGGCTCACTGCGGGACCTGTTTCAACTCCTGCCCCGGTGGCCAGGTGTGCGACATGGGCTCCTGCCAGGGCCAGTGCTCGGGCGGCCGCCAGAACTGCCAGGGGCGCTGCGTGGACACCGGCAGCGACGAGGGCCACTGCGGTGGGTGTTTCCTCTCCTGCGCGGCGGGCTTCGTGTGTGTGGGCGGCCAGTGCCAGAACCCGTGCGACGCGGGCGAGATCCTGTGCGGCGGACTGTGTGTGGATCCGCTGGCCGATCGCGCCAACTGCGGCGGCTGCAGCCAGCGCTGCCCAAGCGGCATGAGCTGTGAGCGGGGGAGCTGTGTGGAGAGCTGCAGCCCAGGGCTCACCGCCTGCAACGGGAGCTGCGTCGACCTGACCTCGAGTCCGCAAAACTGCGGCGCCTGCGGCCGCACCTGCCCCGTCGGCCAGCTGTGCAGCCAGGGTGGCTGCGCCGATACCTGCCCCGACGGTAGCACCGAGTGCAACGGCGCCTGCGTGGACACCAGCGCCGATCCCTTGAACTGCGGCGCCTGTGGCTCGGCCTGCGCCGCCACGCAGGTGTGCCAGAACGGCGACTGCTCCGTCACCTGCCCGACCGGGCTGACCGCCTGCGCCGGCCGCTGCGTGAACCTCATGATCAACAGCTCGAACTGCGGCTCCTGCGGGAACGTGTGCCCGGGCAGCGCGGTGTGTTCGGCGGGCCAGTGCAACTCCGACTGCGAGGCCGGGCTGACCAACTGCGACGGCTCCTGCGTGCTGCTATCGGTGAGCCCGGAGAACTGCGGCTCGTGCGGCAACCGTTGTCCCGACGGCTGGGTGTGCCAGAACAGCGCCTGCTCCTCCGCCTGCACCGGCGGGACGACGAATTGCAATGGGTCCTGTGTCAACACTTACATGGACCAGAACAACTGCGGTAGCTGCGGCAACGTGTGTGGCCAGGGGCAGATGTGCCTGTTCGGCGAGTGCAAGTCCTACTGCGACGCCGGCGATCTCACCTGCTACTGCGACGAGAACCGGGTGTGCCAGGCATGCATGACCTGCCCGGTCAACCCGGGGCCGCCGAACGTGACCACCGTCCATTGCGAGAACAGCAACTGCGAGATCACGCTGTGCAACGAGCCGTTCCGCGACATCAACCAAGTCATGGCCGATGGCTGCGAGTGCCGCATCACCGACATCTTCCTGGCCCGGGACGGCAGCGCGCGGGACGCCCCGCGCATGGCCGCAGGCGGGAGCGGGCAGACCGCGGGCGTGGTGTGGGAGGACCGGCGCTCGGGCCACTCCCAGATCTACTTCGATCGGGTGGAACAGAACGGTGAAAATCTGCAGGAGTTTGCGGACGTGCTGCTGCAAGCCAACCCCCAGGAGGAAGGCACTCAGCCCTCGATCACCTGGAACGGACGCAGCGGGAACTTCAACGTGGTGTGGATCGGCAGCGGCACCATCAAGTTCGTCCCGGTGTCGGCGACGGGGGTGCGGGGCAGCGAGGTGAACGTGCTGGCGGGCTGGGGCCAGGGGGTGCCACGCACGCCGGCCATCGCCAGCGGGAACGCCGGCAACTTGCTAGCGTACTCGGTGGACAACAACAAGATCTGGATCGCCTTCATCGGGGACAACGGTAGCCCCGACTTCGATCCGGGGCACGAACTCCCGGTCGGCCACTACAACGCCCAGGTGGCCACCGCCGACCAGCCGGTCGATATCCGTGTGGTCGCCGCCGGCGACAGCTACCTGGTGGCCTGGGAGGAAGGTGGCGGCTCGTCGCACCAGATCCAGTTCGTGATCGTGACGGCCACCTGGCTGAGCGATCAGAACTTCATCTCGGTCACCGCTCCCCAGGATGTCCAGCATTGGCTCAGCGACTTCAGCGATCCGCGGCACCTTTCCGCCATGGTCGGCGGCGGCGGGTGGAACGACGCCTTCTGGATCGGCTTCGACGCCAGCAGCCTGGGAAGGCGGAACATCTGGCTGGCGCGCATCGGGTCCGACGGTCTGCTGGCGGGCACCTCGGCGGTGACCCAGGCGCGCGACAGCTCCACCGCCTCGGTCGGCGGCGCCCCGGCGCGAGGGCCGAGCGGCACCATCGGCGTGTTCTGGAGCGAGCGCGGACAGAAGGTCGAGGAGCAGAGCTTGTCGTACCGGCCGCTCAACGGTGGCGCGACCCCCATCACCGAGAAGCCTTTCAAGCTGCTGGGCGACCCATGGGACGTCGGACCGCTCATCTACCCCACCCAGTCCATCTACCAACAGAATCGCTTCAACACCGTGTTGCGCGAGGTGCAGAACGGCCAGTACGGCATCCGCTACGTGACCGTCTGCGGATCTTGAGCGCCGCCTCGGTCCGAGGTGGTGCCATGACCCGCAAGAAGCAGCGCCCCGCCCGGCCCGCCCGGCGCGAGTTCTCCAACCGGCCCTTCGCCAAAGTGAAGGCCCTCGCGCCTTCGCCCGCACCGCCCGTTGCGGTCCCCCGACCAGCATCCGATGACGATTCCGGAGAAGATCTCCTGGCCGAGGCCATGGCCGGCGTGAAGCCGCTCTGCGGTGGCTCGCGGGAGGCCCCCCTGCCGCCGCCGCCCACGGTTCCCGTGCCGCCGGCGCGGGACGAGGTCGAGGCGCGGGAGGTCATGCAGGCCCTGCGGGATCTGGTGGACGGCGAGCTGCCGCTCGACATCAGCGAGACCAGCGAGGCCATCGAGGGCGCGGCGCCGGGGCTGGACCCGCGCCTGCTGCGAAAGCTCCGCCGGGGGGAGTTCGCGGTACAGGATCACCTCGATCTCCATGGGCTGACCTGGCAAGAGGCACGGGAAAAGGTGGACGGCTTTCTGCGAGAGGCCATGTTGGCAGGCAAGCGCTGCGTTCTCGTCATCCACGGGCGCGGCCACGGCTCCAAGGACGGGGTGCCGGTGCTCAAGAACGCGCTTCGCACCTGGTTCTTGCGGGGCGGGGTGCGCAAGTACCTGCTGGCCTTCGCCACCGCTCGCCCCGGCGACGGCGGGGCCGGCGCGGTGTACGTCCTGCTGCGAAGGCGTCCCGGGCGCTGACGAATCGTATTGCGACCACATGAGCGGGCGTAGTGAGCCACGAGGCGGCCGCGGGCCGTCATGGGGTCGGCGGCTCTTCCTCGTCCGAGCCCACCGGCGCCTCCAGACGCGGCGAGTGGCCCCGCAGCACCTCGTAGGCCACCCGGTTGCCGTACTGGGCGTTTCGCGACAGCGAGGAGTAGGTGAGGAAAGGTGCGCCGGCCTGGTGCTTGTCGCTTTGTGGCAACAGCGCCCGGTGGTAGCGGTTGGCCGCCACGTCGTGCAGCACCGCCGCCAGGGCCGCGTCTCCAGCGCCGTTGGTGTTGGCGAGCCGGTCGGGGCCGCCGCGGTACGGATGGATGTGGGAAAAAATGGCCTGCGGGTGGCGGCAGTCGCGCCGGCGCATGAGCCGGCTGTACTCGAAGCGGTTGTACTGTGGGATGGACTTGGAGCGGATCTCCTGGTCGGTCTCGCGGCGGTGCTCCTCGTCCACCCAGCCGGCCATGGTCATGCCCTGGGGACCCTCGGTGACGATCACCGCGTCCACCCACTCGAGAACCTGGCGGCAGGCGAGCAGGACGTCTTCCTCGCCGGTGAGGGCTTTCGCCTCCTCCTGGTTCATGGCCGCGATGGTGACGAACCGCCGTAGAAGATCGATCACCGTGCCCCGCATCTCGCGCACCAGCGAGGCCGTGCCCATCCCCAGGGCCAGCGGTACGTTCGCGTCCGCGGCGATCTCCATCAACCGCAAGGCCGAGCGCGCCACGGGCCATTCGGGCCGGCGCAGGCAGTACAGCGTGGTCAGCGCCGCGCAGGCCGAGCGCACCAGGCTCTCCGGCACCGCCTCGGGCGGGAAGTCGTTGGAGTTCCCGCTGGAGACGGCGAACGAGCGTTCGCCGTCCGCGCCCACGAAGGTCACCGCGGTGGCGATCGACCCGGGCCGCGCCAGCAAGGTCTCGACCTGCACCGCGGGCGGCGTCTGCGCCAGGTAGAAAAACGCCGGCGAGCCGGGGCGGATGCACTCGTCGATGCAGCCGAGCAGCACCGCCGGCTCCCCGGACAGCATGGTGTAGTTGTGCAGGGTGTTCCCCACCGCGCCGCCGGCCAGCACGCGGACGGGGCAGCCGCTCCTGCGCAGCCGTTCGATGAGGCGGGCGTGCGCCTCGTCCGGCAGCATCACCGACTCGCCGCGCCGGATGCCGAACTCCTGCATGAGCGGCTCCGCGCCGATCACCTCCACGTCCGCGATCACCTGATCGAGCCCGACGACGTACCAGCGGTTCTCCATTTCCTGGCGAGCGGCATCAATGCGGGTCTGGGGCCGGCGGACGGGGAAGTAGTGGCGGGCGATGCGGTTTCCGGGGAACCTCATGAGGCGGTGGTAGCATTTTCATCCAGGGCCCGCAACGGTTTTCCGGGGCCGGTGGCCGCGCGTCCATCTGACCGATACGAGTGCCGGGCCACGCATAACATATTGATAAATAATGTTATTATTCGTCCGGTCGGCGTATGGTCTGGTGATTGCGGTTGATCTAATGATGGGGCATGGTGAACGATTACCCCGGCGAGGAGCGGACCATGCGAAGACCCAAAGGGATTCATCGCGAAAGCGGCCAGGTGGAGGTCGAGACCGCCATCGTCCTGCCGCTGGTGATCTTTTTGCTGCTCGGCCTCATTCAGCTCGGCCTGCTGCACCAGGCAGGCATCATGGCCAAGTACGCCGCCTACCGGGCGGTGCGCACCGGGGCCCTGCGCGTCTACTCCAGCCGGGACGACTGGATCAAGGGCATGGAGATGGCCGCCCTGGCGGTGGCGCTGCCCGTGCTGGGGTACAAGACCGGCGGCGCGGGCAGCCCCGAGGTCCTGGGCAAGACCGACAGCGCGGCCAACTGGCTCATCAAGTGGAACAAGCCCGGCTTCGGGGGGATACTCTTCAAGAACAAAATGGTGGACCTGCTGCTCACCAGTCTGAAGTACACCGAGGTGAAGATCTGCGGCCCGCTCAAGGGGGACATTCCGGAAGGAGACACCTACGAGGTGAGCGGCACCAAGTACGTCCCCTTCGATCTGCCGCACGTCTCCGGTAAGGGGAACCGGACCAAGCTGCGCATCCAGCTCACCCTCAACTACCGCATGATCATTCCCTTCGCCGACTGGGTGATCTACTACATGTACCGGGGCTGGCACACCGCCCGCGAGTTGCACCTGGGCACGGTGAACACCCCGGCGCTTCCCGCAAACGCCTACGACCTGGCGGCCATGAACAACAAGGTCTACATCATCCCCATCAAATCCCAGTATGCCATGAAGATGCATTCGGATATTCCGTACGATCACCTGCCCGACGATAACGAGTGCGAGGATTGAGGAGGGCCCCATGAACGCACACGGACTACTGAACCGCCTGCGCAGTCGTCGCCGCGGCCAGATCATGGCCCTGGGGGCGCTCTCGATCCTGATCGTGGCCCTCGTCTTGTTGCTCACACTCAACCTGGGCCAGTCGGTGTTCGAAAAGATACGTGTCCAGCAGGTGACCGACGCGGTGGCCTTCTCCGAGGCCACCCTGGAGGCGCGCGCCTTCAACTACTTCGCCTACACCAACCGGGCCAACCTGTCGCTGCTGGTGTCCGCCGTCTCGGCGCACTCCTTCATGAACATGGCCACCATGGTGGTGGAGATCAACATGGCGGCCGCGCTCAACGACTTCATCATGGCGGGCATGGAGATCGGGGAGTGCTGCTCCTGCCCCTACTGCTCTTGCGTCATCCACTGTATCCACGCGGCCTTCGATACCGTGGACGGGGTGATGTACTTCATCGAAACCATCGACCTGGGCAGCAAGGTCATGGACATCGACGAGAAGTTCGTCGATTTCCTCGACGCCATCAACGAGCACATGAAGAAGATCACCGACGACCAGCGGGACGTCCGCGACGCCATCAAGCTCCAGATGCCGATCATCGGCCAGCAGATCCAGAGCGAGTTCGCCCCACAGGCCAGCCTGGCCTTGCAGATCGAGGGCATCAACTCCCAGGAGTACGATCACGCCTTCGAGGACAACGTGAACGGAGAGAGCGTCAAGCAGGAGAAGGCCGACTTCGTGGCCACCGAGGCCGCCAACGGGACCCGCGAGGGTATCGGCAAGGGGCTGATCATGGAGGGGTTGCGACTCAACTTCAACTTCAGCGACTTCGTGCTCTCCGACACCATGGACGACTTCGAGAGCGACACGCCCATCTTCGACACCGAGTCGAGCGTGATGATCTACCTCGGCGGCTCCAAGGTGATCGAGAGCGGTGGCAGCCCCTACCAGGTCCTCACCGAGAGCGGGCCGGGACCCGAGGGCAAGGGCGTGGGGGCCTTCGACTTCGCTTTGGTCAGCTCCGAGGCTTATTGCGAATCTTCCGTGATGATCGCCATGTCCATGCTGGGCTCGGGCGAGGACGGCATGCACCTCGGTCTGGTGTGGCCGATGGTGTGCGGGGCGGATCACACCGGGAAGTTCGAGTGTCTGTACGAGCCGGGCGGCGAGAACGGCTGCTTCATGCTGTTCCACTCGGACGAGAACCCGGGCAACGACTACGGCCAGCCCAAGGTGTACGCCTTCATGCACCAGGACCTGCGGCTGGACTTCGACGGCAACAAGGGCCCCTGGGAGCTCAACGACAGCGGCGAGGTCAAGGTGAACCTGGGGGGCGACGTGGGCGAGAAGAAGATGCAGCTCTCGAACGCGCGCAGCGAGGGCGTGGCCATGAGCAAGGCGCTGGTGTACTACCACTGGCCCCACAAGGAAACCGGCGGGTGGAAGGAGCACCCCAACTTCTTCAACCCCTTCTGGCGCGCGAAACTGCAGCCGTTCCGTCAGGAAGAGGCGCGCAATGTCGTGACGCTGGCCGGCCATCCGGAGTACCTGCCGCTGATCCTGGCCGGCAGCATCAGCGAAGTCCCGTTGCCCTAGGAGGTCGCCATGAGCCGCCTGCGACTGATGCGTCAATCCGAGCGCGGCGCCGCCATGGTGGAGCTGGCGGTGCTCATGCTGGTGTTCGTGCCGCTGGTCATGCTCCCCATGTACTTCCAGGACGCCATGCGCTACAAGCTCAACGTCCAGGAAGCGGTGTATTCCGCCGCCTGGGACATGGCCTACGCCAACTACCAAGAGGACTCGGAGGGGACCATCACCGGCGAGGCCGAGAACGACAACCATGATCTCTACGCGGATCTGCGCTCGGATGTCGAGCGGGACGCCAGCGACGAGTGGATCGGTGGGCCGTGGGCCAAGTTCAAGTGGCGCCAGCAGATTGACTGCGAGATCGACACCTCGCTGGCCTCCTCGGTCAGCACCTCCGGCATGTGGTTGGCGCTGGCGCTGCTCAATTCGACGGGCGGCAAGGCCTACTGCAAGGGCTCCATCGACGTGCGCAACGACTACGTGCCCAAGGTGTTCATGCAGGAATTTGCCGAGAAGGATCTCTTCGAACAGGACAATGACCCGTTCGAGTTCGGCGAAGGCTCCGATCACGACTTCCGGTTCGGCCTGCTGGTCGACCCCTGGTGTATCCAGCAGGAAGGCCGCAGCCTGGGGTTCTTGGGCTACATGTACTTCACCCTGTCGAGCATCCCGCTGGACGGGTACGCGTTGCGGGCCGCGGCGGTGCTGCTGGCGGCTCCCGGACGCGGCGACTTCACCGACGCCTGGGATGACTTCGCGAAGAAGATGAACGACGAGGACATCAGCGAAAGCCAAAGTTCTTTGGAAATGAACCTCGACAACCCCACCCTGCTCGATCTCAAGTCGAACCACCTGCCCGACAACAAGAACCTGGTGCCCCACCTCGGCGTCCAGTGGAAGTACTACACCACGCCCATGGAGGACGGACAGAGCGACACCTACAAGGAAACCTTCGATGCCCGCGAGGCGGACGGTGACGAGGCCTACTACCTGGGCTGCAAGCAGTTCGAGCCCAACTGCAGCTAGGAGCGGATGAATGGCGGCCCTGCTGGCCATCGTTGTGATTCTGCTTGGCGCGCAGGCCGCGGCCCCGGCCGCTCCGGCCAGCTCCCCGAAGGCCCCGGCTGCGCCGGCGGCGACCGTCCTGGGGTTTCCCCCCTATCCGGGGGCGCTGTCGCTGCGTTTCTCCGGCGACCTCAAGGTCAACGGCGTCCCGGCGGACGCGCTGGTGCTGCACACCGGCGATTCGCAGGAGACCGTGCTGGCGTACTATCAAGAGAAACTGGCCGGCAAGGTGTTCCCGCTCAAGGTGCACCGCTTTGGCGCCGGGAGCGCCTACGTCAGTTTCTACGATGAGCTCTCGCGCACCATCCGGGTACTGACCGTGATACCCGATCCAGCGGGCGGCTCCATGCTGGTCTACTCCTCGATGGATCCGCGGCCCCTTTATCAGAAGAAGCAGGGCGTTCCTCCCCCGGCGCTGCCGCAGATCCCCGGTGCCGAGCGGATCACCACCACCGAATCGAACAGCCGCGGCGACACCTCGCACAGCGCGCACTTCCTGCTTCCCGGCCGCACTGAAGAGCAGGCGCGCGCCACCGTCAAAGACGCGATGCGCGAACAGGGCTGGAAGCTCATGGCCGACGATGCGCTCGACAAGGATAGCCTGGTGTTTGAAAAAGAGTCCCGGATGTGTATCGTCCGGATCGGGTTGGCGAACCAAGGCGGCGCTGCCGGCGCCTCGATCACCATGGTGGTGAGCCAGAGGTAGCCCCGCCGCAGCATACGGGAGAGACGGCGATGCGCAAGAAGAGCTTGTGGTGGCTGATTCTGGCCCTGGCGATGTTGATCCCGCTCGTGGTGTGGGCCGAGTCGAAGCGGGAGAAGTGCCTCAAGGCCTGCGAGATGAGCGTGGAGTATTGCACCAAGGCCTGCAAGGACGGCGCCGGCGGCAAGCCGGGAGCGGATGCCGAGTGCAAGAAGGCTTGCGACTTCGCCAAGAAGAAGTGCGAAGAGGTTTGCCAGAAGCGCTACTAGCCGGTGCGGCCGGCGGGAGGCGGACATGAAGAGGCGAATGCCGAGACTCAAGGGCCGGCGCGGGCAGGCCATGGTCAACTACGCCATCATCACCTTCTTCATCCTGGGAGGGTTGACGGGCCTGAGCATGATCATCCTGCCGCAGATGCTGGACGCGTTGGATGCCTTCACCGCCAGCATGTACTTCTGCGTCAACATGCCGCTACCGTGAACAGCGGCGAGAGGACGACGAGCCGGCACGCGGCTGCCCTCCGCTGATTGCGACGATGTTTTACGCAGCATGTGATCTTGGGGATTCGCCAGTCGCCAACCCTCCCTGGAGTGATTTCGGATCCCGCTGACGTCTTCCAGTAGAGCCCGCATCACCCGCGAAGGCGCTTTCGGCGCGATCGAAAGCGGGGTCCGAGCACCGGCTGTCGGCGGGCGGGCGTGCCGGGGTTGAGGCCAGAGGCCGCGAATCTTCGGCCGCCACCGCGTTGATCTGAGCCGTGGTGAGGTTGACAGATTCCGGTCTTTGCGGGTAGCTTCGCGCCGCGAGGTGCAAAGAACATGGGCGAGGCGAGAGAGCCGCGGGCGAGCTTCGAGCTGCTTTTGACCCGGGATGGCAAGGACGTGGCGGTGGTGCCGCTCGAGCGGGACTCCTTCCGGGTCGGCCGCGCCCCCACCAACGACCTGGCCGTTCCCGATGCGAAGGTCTCGCGGCACCAGTTCGAGCTTTTACAGACCCCGAAAGGCATCCGGCTGCTGGATCGCAGCGGCAAGGGAACCGTGGTGAACGGCGAGAAGACGAGCGAGGCCGAGCTTGCGCCGGGGGCCTGCGTGTCGTGCGGCGCCCTGTCGCTGTTTCTCCGCCCCTGTGAAACCGTCGCGGGAAGCGATCTCACGCGGCCCGGCGGGGGCACCGAAGTGTTGGAGCGGCCCGCCGATTCGACCGGCCACCGCCTGGTGCTCACCGGAATGAGCGGCGACCGTCCGGTGCGGGTCGTGCTGAGCCAGGGTGTGCTGGGTCTGGGGAAGGATCCATCCAACGCGGTGGTGATCCGCGAGCCCTACATCTCCTCGTTCCACTGCCGCCTGTTCCAGAAACCCGACGGCTGGTACGTGTCGGATCTCGATTCCACCAACGGCACCTTCATCAACGGTGTCCGCGTGACCGAGGCCCGGCTGGAGCCCGGGGTGACCCTGACCGTGGGGCGGCTGGATCTGCGGCTCGGGCTCGAGGCCGAGAGCGGCGAGTGGCCCGGCTTCGGGGCCATCTACTCGCAGGACCCGGCCATGAAGCCGGTGTTCGCCCTCATCCAGCGTGCCGCCGCCACCGACGAGCCGGTGCTCATCACCGGCGAATCCGGCACCGGCAAGGAACTGGTCGCGCGCGAGCTGCACCGCTTGAGCCAGCGCTGCGCTCGGCGCCTGGTACCGCTGAACTGCAGCGCCATGCCGCGGGATTTGGTGGAGAGCGAGCTGTTCGGCTACGAGCGGGGCGCCTTCACCGGCGCCAACACCGCGCGGGCCGGGCTGTTCGAGGAGGCCGATGGGGGCACCCTGTTTCTAGACGAGATCGGCGAGTTGCCGCTCGAGCTCCAGCCGAAACTCTTGCGTGTGCTGGAGAACGGCGAGGTGCGGCGGGTGGGGGGCAACGCGCCGTTGCACGTCGACGTCCGGCTCCTCTCGGCCACCCACCGCGATCTCTCCCGCAGCGTAGGCCAGAAGACCTTCCGCGAGGATCTGTACTACCGGTTGTGCGTGATCCCCATCCAGCTGCCGCCGCTACGGGAACGGCCCAGAGACATCCCGTTGCTGGCCCGGATCTTCCTCGAGCAGGCCACCCGCAACCTGGGACCCAAGCACTTCTCGCCGGCCGCCCTCGATCACCTCAGCACCTACCGCTTCCCGGGGAACGTGCGCGAGCTGCGGCACGCCGTCACGCGGGCGGCCATCCTGTGTCCGCGCGACACCATCGGCCCGGAGCACCTGGTCTTCCACCCGCCCACCCTGGCGGATCGGGTGGCCGAGTCGCTGGTGTACCGCAAGGGCATGACCATGCGCGAGGTCGAGCAGGAGGTCATCCGCGAGGCGGTGCTGGCGTTCGACGGCAACGTGGGCATGGCGGCGCGGTCGCTGGGCGTGGCGCGCAGCACCTTGTGGGACAAGATGGCCCGCTACCACATCCAGATTCCCGGAGTCACGGAAAAGCCAGGTAGCGGTTCGGCCAACGCCCGGCGCTAGCGCGGCGGACACGACGTACCCAGCCCCGGCAGTTTCCTTCTGTTGAGCTTGGTTGTCCCGGTTATTACCTGTCAGAGGGTTCGTTCGAGGTCTCGCTCTTGGGGGCGTTCTCCCCGGCGCGCCGGTCCTTTTCGTGTTTATCGTGGGAGTGCCCCTCGTGAGAGTGGGCTGCGGGTTTTCCCGAGACGGCCCGATCGAGGAGTTCCTCGAGTTCGTGGAGCTGGTCCCGGCAGCGTTCGCCGAACACATGTACGGTGTTCATGTGGTTCTGGTGCACCTTGGCGAGAGTCGCCTGGAGGCGTTGGTTGAGCCTGGCGGCGCGTTCCGGGTTGGGGTCGTCGAGATCCTTGCGGATGCGTGAGAAGTCCGAGCGGTTGCGCACCAGGTAGGCGCCCACCCTGTCCAGGGCCTTTTCGCAGTCGGCGGGGGTATTGAGCGCGGATTTTTTCAAGATGTTGAAGACAGCATGGTAGTGCTGCGCCAGGCGCCGGGGGGCATCGGCCGCCTTCCCCGGCGGGCCCTCGTTCGCGGGCCCGGGTTCCGCCGGACCGGGTGGTTTCTCTGCGGGTTCCGCCCATGCCAGGAGCGGCGAAAGCATGACCCAGGGCAGAATCCAACGCGGCCGCTTCATCTCTCCTCCCCGGTGGCGGTCTTCGGCTCGAGATCCTTTCAGCCGGCGTCGAGCGGGAACTCGCTCTCGAAACGCTTCTTCTGGCACATCTTCTCGGTGCACAGCACCACGTCGAACTTGAGCTTCACCGGGTAGCGCCCCTTGGCCTTGGCGGTGTACGAAACCGCCAGGCTGGGCGCGCCGGATTTGGGATCGTCCTTGTCGGTGTTTTTCAGCTTGGTCTTGGCCAGGCTCAGGCCCTCCGGCGGGCTGAGATCGATGACGAGCGGTGCCTCGGGAGACACCTTCCAGCCGCCGGATCCCTCCAGGCGGATCACCAGCTTGCCCTCCAGCGGGTTCTTGTCGTTTGGCTCGGCGCCCGCCTGGGCCTTGAAGTTGTCATCGCTCTTCAGCACCGTCATCCCGGCCGTGGCGGGCTGGCAGGCCCACGACCAGGCGATCAGCGCGCCGATGGTGAACAGGGTTGGCTTCATGCGTCCTCTCCGTTTCGCGAAAATTGGGACGGTCTGCGCGGCCGGCCGATTCACGGCTCGTTTCCCGAAAGAAAGGGGTTGTGGCGCCGCTCCTCACCCACGCTGGTGGCCGGGCCATGGCCGGGGTAGAGCCGGGTGTCGTCGGGGTGGGTGAAGATCTTCTTTTTTACGCTCGCGACCAGCGTCTCGAACGATCCGCCCGGCAGATCGGTGCGCCCCACCGAGCCGGCGAAGACGAGGTCGCCCACCAGGATCCTCTTCTCGCCCTCGATGACCAGCGAGATGCTGCCCGGGGAGTGGCCGGGCGTGTGGCGCACGGTGAGCTTGAGCTTGCCGACCTGGATGACATCGCCCTCGTCGATGGTGCGGTCGGCGGCGGGGGAGTTCTCCGCGGAGAGGCCGAACATCCGCGCCTGCACGCCGAGCGCCGTGAGCCATTCGGCCTCGGCCGGGTGGATGAGGATCTCGGCGCCGGTCTTTTTCTTGAGGTCGCGGTTGCCACCCACGTGGTCGAAGTGGGCGTGGGTGTTGATGATCCACTTGCAGGTCAACTTGTGGCGCGTAAGGCAGCTCTCGATGGCGCCGGCGTGCCCGCCGGGGTCCACCACCGCGGCCAGGTGGCTCTCCGAGTCGCCCACGATGTAGCAGTTGGTCATGATGGGACCGGTCTCGAGTGAGTCGAACACCAGCATGCGGCGCCTCCACCTCCCCCGCCGCAGAGACGATAGCCGAAGGATCGGCCGGAATCAACCAGGTGGGAGAGAGCCAGCTCTTGCCATTGGCAAGCGGACGCCCTCTGGGTACACTGGGAGCGCGACTACGAACACGGGAGGTTCCATGAGCCAGGCTTTCCGAGGCCTCGTACGCCGAACGGTCGTTGGCGTGGCAGTGCTGGCGGTTTTCTTCCTGCTGACCGCCGGTTGCAGCGATAGCGCCTCCAGTTGCGGCGATTGCAGCGTCCTCGACGACTGGTGCCAGAAGGGGGTGTGCGACGCCGCACAGGGCAAGTGCGTGGCGTCGCCGCTCGCCGATGGCCTGGAGTGCAAGGACGGCGATCCCTGCACCGCGGGCGACCACTGCCAGGCCGGCCAGTGTGTCGGCACTGTGCTGGATTGCACCGCCCAGGAAGACGAGTGCATCCAGGGCGTGTGCCAGGACGAGGCCTGTCAGTACCTGCCGCGTCCGGACGGGACGCCCTGTCCCAGCGCCGCCAGCGCCTGCACCGACGGCGAATGCAGGTCCGGGACCTGCCAGGCGCTGAACCACGCCAACGGGGAATCGTGCAACGACGGGAACTGGTGCACCGATCCCGACACCTGCCAGGACGGCGTGTGCGCCGGCGCGGCGCGAGACTGCACCGATCTCCTCGACTGCACTCACGACTGGTGCGATCCAGAGCGCAACGCCTGCCTCCACGAGCCGCTCGCCGGGACCTGCCTCATCGGGGGGGTGTGCCATGCCGAGGGCGAGGCCAACCCCGAGAACCCCTGCCAGGCCTGCAAGCCCACGGCGAACCAGTCCGCCTTCAGCGACGACGACGGCCGCGGCTGTGACGACGGGAACGTGTGCACCGGCCCGGACACCTGCGCCGGCGGCAACTGCTTCGGCCCGGCCCTGGCCGGATGCTGTGAGACGGACGCCGACTGCGACGACGGCCGCGCCTGCACCACGGAGGTGTGCCACACCGCGGACGGCACCTGCGAAAACGGCATCCGCGACGGCTTCTGCCTGATCGGCAACATGTGTATCCTGGAGGGCGCTTTGAACCCGGAGAACGGTTGCCAGGCATGCCTGAGCGCAGTCCACAAGACCGCCTGGAGCGACACCGACGCAGCCTGCGACGATGGGCTTTTCTGCACGGCCAATGACCGATGCAGCGGTGGGTCCTGCGCGGGCCAGACCGGCGTGGTGTGCGCCGATTCTCTCGAGTGCACGGACGACGTGTGCAGCGAGAGGGGACAGGTGTGCAGCCACCCCGTGCGCGCCGGTTTTTGTCTGATCGCGGGCGCCTGCGTCGTCGAGGGGACACCGCATCCCGCCAACCCCTGCCGACGTTGCCTCCCCGCCCTCGACCCGCGCGATTGGAGCGACGACGACAGCGGCGCCTGCGACGACGGCAACCGCTGCACCGATCCCGACTTCTGCAGTCAGGGGGCGTGCACCGGCATCCCGCTCTCGAACTGCTGCACCTCGGATGGCGATTGCGACGACGGCCGGGACTGCACCGACGATCGCTGCGACTTGGCGAACGGCATCTGCGAAAACGTCGTGCAGCCCGATCGCTGCCTGATCGCCGGAGCGTGCTACATCGCCGGACAGGTCAACCCGGCCAACCCGTGCCAGGCCTGCCTGCCGGCCGCGACGAACAGCGCCTGGTCGTCGGCCAACGAGGGCGGACGGTGCGGCGCCACCTGCCGCGCCTGCCATGATGGTGCCTGCCAGGACCTGCCCGACACCGGCGCCGATCCCTTCAACGACTGCCCCACCTGCCGGGTGTGCGACGGCCAGGGCGGCTGCCGCCCGACGGACGACGGTACCGATCCCAAGAACGATTGTGCGGCCTCCGATTGCAGCTACGCGGAGTGTTGGGGCGGGAGCTGCCAAAAACCCGCCGGCAGCGCCTGCCCCGATCCCACCCCCCTGGATTGCCAAGACGCCCGCTGCGACGGCGCGGGCGTCTGCGACCCGAGCTACGCCCTCGAAGCTCCGGGCTACGCCTGCGACGATGGCGACCCCTGCACCGCGCCTGACGGTTGCGACAGTTCGGGCCAGTGCCTGGGCGCCGCCCTGGCCCCGACGCCCGATCCGGCTTCGCCTATCGCCGCCACCAGCGCCTGCCTGACTGCCGAAAGCGGCGCGCGCGCGGTGGTGAGCGTGCGGTTGCGCACGGTGGCCCACCAGCCGATCACGGGAGCCAGCGTGACTATCGAGGGCGACAACCCGGCCACGCGCTGGGCGGGACCGGTGGCCGAATCGGCGGCGGTCCCCGGCACCTACTACCGCATCCTGCTGGCGCCGGCCGGCGCGGGCAGCACCCGCATCACCGCCAGCGCCTTCAGCGGCTCAGGGTCCTGCACCTCGCCGGTGGTGACCCTGAGCGGCAGCGTGACGGTGCGCTTCGCGGCTCCGTCCACTGCGGGCCTCGGCGGTTGCAGCCCGCTCGACGGCAACCTGCGGGTGCGGGTGATCGCCGCCGAGAGCGGCGCGCCGCTGCCCGGGGCCTACCTCATGGTCGGCACGGCCGAGAGCGCCGCCTTCGAGGACGACTACGAGCGCCTGCTCGCCGGCCTACCCCCCGCGCGCCTCAACACCGCTCGCGCCGACGGGATCGGGACGGCGGAGTTTACCGATTTCGGGACGGGGCTCGACGGCCCGCGCATGATCACCGCCGGGCTGGAGGGCCGCGCCTACGTCAGCGTGGTCGAGGCCAACGCCTCCGACGTGATCATCCCCCTGCCGTTGATATCGGATCCGCCGCCCGTGGCCCGTCTCGACGGCACGCTCACCAGCATGGGCAACACCAACTACGACGGCCAGTTCGACGCCGGGCTGGTGGCCACGGAGTTCGGCATCGACAGCCTGGTCAAATTCCGCTTCGACGACATGCTATCTGGCCAGCGCGACTGCTGGCTGGCCACCGACGCCGCGGTGGTGGGGGCGCAGTGGGTGGAGATGCCCTCCAACGTGTACGTGCCGGCCCAGCGCGAGCGATACCTGGTGATCTTCGACATCCCCATCTACGAACACCGCTACACCACCCGGCCCATCCCCATCGGCGCCACCAACCAGCGCATCGTCGGCATCTCGGGGCGGGCGGCCTTCTCCACCCTGGTGGACCTGCTCATGAACGGGGGCTCGCTCGCCGACATGGTGGCGCTGCTCACCACCCGCCGTATCGGCGTCATCAGCCGTGGAAGCATCACGGGCGACGAGCACAACCTCCCCATCGCCCTGGACACCGCCCTGAACGCCAACGTGAACTGCAGCATCGCGAACAAGCCGGCCGGGTCCGACTCGCTGTGTTTCACCATCGGAGACTGGAGCGGGGGCACCGGCACTGGCCCCCTGTTCGTGATGGGGTTCCGGGTGCTGTCGGGGGGGACGGGGAGCGTCACCTCGGTCTCGGCCAGCGGGAGCTTCGCCGGCATCGGCTACCTCGGTGCCGGCGTGGCCACCTTCCTCAACGCCGACAACCTGCCGGCGCAGGACCAGTGGAAGGCCAACGCCGCCTCGGGCATCCTCGACCGTTCGGGCACCAGCTTCAACGGTGGCGGTGGCGCGCTCGCCTTCGACTCCTTTCTCGAGGTCACGCCGCTCTCCCGCAACGGGCGGACCTTCACCTGGGCCTCGGTGGCCACCGGCACGCCGGTCCACTTCACCGAGCACCTGCTGGAGCTGGTGACCTCGATCCGCTACGTCCCCGGCCCCAACTGCAGCGAGGTCAGCGAGGATGTGTGGCGCCGCCCCCTGTGGAAGGTCATCACCCCCGGCGCGACCCTGGGGTTCACCCTCCCCGATCTCCCGCCCGGCTGGCCGCGGCAGGCGGAGGGCGGGCTCGCCACCCCGGCGGCCGGCGAGCGCCTGAGCTGGTCGTTCGGGGCCTATTTCCAGGGGTTGCTGGGGACGTTTTTCGATTTCAACCAGTTCGACTTCTCGAGCGCCCTGTCCCGGGTCACGCACTCCTCCACCAACAGCGCCGACTTCTGACCCCGAGCGCGACGCGCCAGGAAACCGCGAACTCTTGCCCGGTGCCGACCGGCCGCCTATAATCGGCGCAACCTGGGAAAGGACCGCTGGCATGGCCGCCATGGAGATGTACGAGAAATCGCTGCGGGCCTTCTTGAAGCCCATCCTGCCCTTCCTCGACGACAAGTCGGTGTCGGAGATCATGATCAACGGCCCGGAGGACATCTGGATCGAGCGCAAGGGCAAGCTCTACAAGACCGCCGCCCGCTTCAACCCCGAGGGCCTGGAGGCTGCCGCCCAGAACATGGCCCAGTACGTGGGCCGCATGATCAACCAGGAACGCCCGCGCCTGGACGCGCGCCTGCCCGACGGCTCCCGCATCCACGTGGTGCTGCCGCCCATCGCGCGCAAGGGCACCACCATCTCCATTCGCAAGTTCTTCCCCGGCAAGCTCACCATCGCCCAGATGGTCGATTTCAAGTCGATGACGCGGGAGATGGCCCGCTTCATCGACGCCTGCGTGCAGACCCACCAGAACATCGTGGTGGCGGGTGGCACCGGCTCGGGCAAGACCACCCTGCTCAACGTGGTGAGCTCGCTCATCCCCAATGACGAGCGCATCCTGACCATCGAGGACTCGGCGGAGCTGCAGCTGGTGCAGGAGCACCTGGTGCCCTTCGAGGGCCGCCCTCCCGACAAGCACGGGCGGGGCCAGGTCACCATCGCCGATCTCCTGCACTCCTCGCTACGCCTGCGCCCCGATCGCATCGTCATCGGCGAGGTGCGCGGCGGCGAGGCCTTCGACCTGATGCAAGCGCTGAACACCGGCCACTCCGGCTCCATGTGCACGGTACACGCCAACTCGCCGGTGGACACCTGCCGGCGGTTGGAGTCGCTGTGTCTCATGAGCTCGGTGGAGATCCCCATGGTGGCGGTGCGGGCCCAGGTAGCATCGGCACTCAACATCGTCATCTGTTGCGCCCGTTTCTCGGACGGCTCGCGGCGCCTCACTCACATCAGCGAGGTGCTGCCGCTGAACGAGAAGGGCGAGTACCGCACCCAGGACATCTTCGTCTACACCATGACCGGCAAGGACGCGGAGGGCCGGGTACAGGGCTACCACGCGCCCACGGGCATCCTGCCCACCTTCTTCCACAAGCTGGCGGCGCATGGCTTCCCCGAGATGGACGAGAGCTTCTTCGACCCGGCCAGCTACGGCTACGAGCGGCCCCTCACCGCGGCGGTGCAAGAGTTCAAGATCCGCTTCATCTCGCGCCTGGCCGATGGCGTGGAGCGCGAACCGGCGCGGCCGCTACCAGCGGAGAAGAAGGCAGCGCTGGAGCAGGCCTTGCAGCGGGTCCTGGAAGAGCGGGATCTGACCCCGGCGCCAGTGGTGGCCACGCCCACACCGCCCGCCGACGCGTCGGCGGGGGAGCCGGCCCCGGATCCGGCCCCACCCGCGCGCGAAAGCTCCAAGGTCTCACGGCCGCCGGCCGAGGCGAAGCCGGAAGCGGGCGCCGCCCGCGAGACGTCCAAGGCGGGCCCGCCGCCGGGTGCCGGGGCACGGGAGGACTCCAAGGTGTCCCGGCCGCCGGTCAGCGGTTCGGTGGCGCGCCAGTTGCTGGGTTTGCGCAAGGAGAGCGAGCCCGCCCGCGGGCCTCGCCTGCTGGGCCTGCGTCCGATCCGGCCCGAGAACAACAAGGACGGCGAGGACAAGTAAGCGGAGGGCAGCATGGCGCGCTCTGAGGGAAAGCTCTCGGCCTTCCTGGGGGGATTGCGGGACCTGTTCGCCAATCTGGTTCAGGACTTTCGCGAGTCCAACCGCTACTTCAAGTACAAGGTCTTCATCATCGGTGGCTACGTGGCCGTGGCCATCCTCACCCTGGCGGTGTTCATCCCCGGTGGCGAGCTGAACCAGATCGACGCCGAGGTGCGGCTGGCCAAGGCCGAGTACCTGGGTGGGCGCTACTTCCTGGTGCACAATCAGTCCTCGCGGGACTGGAAGAATCTGGTGCTGACCCTCAACCGGACCTATCAGCTGCGCTGGCCGATGCTCCCGGCCCAGAAGAGCGCCTCCTTCCACCTCAACCGCTTCCGGGACGGGGCTGGGCAAAAGCCTCCCGACGAGGTGCTGATCCAACATCTGCGCATCGAATGCGATCGCGGAGCCTTCGAGCGCGTGTTCGAGCGGGCGCCGTGAATGGGTTTGCCCGGACCCCCGTCTTCCGGATAGAATGCCCCGCCGAAGGTTGGCAACGGAGAACGACCGATGAAGCGAATTTCGATTGTGTGGTTGGCCCTGTTCTTCTTGCTGTGCGCCGTCGGTGCCGCCCTGGCCCGCGCCCCGGCCAAGAAACCGGAGAAGAAGGAAAAGAACCTCAACCAGACCAAGATCATCCCCAAGAAGGCTTTCCACGAGGCGCTCATCAAGCTGGCCAAGGACGAGCGGGTGCCCGTCGCTTCCTCGACCCTGGTGGAGAAGGGCCGCGGTGAAGACTATTACGCCGCCGAGAAGATCCTGGATCAGAACCCGGAGACGTTCTGGGCCGAGGGCGTGAAGGGCTCCGGCAAGAACGAGTGGGTGGCCTTCGCCATCGTCGAGGAGTCCACCCACCTGGAGATCACCCCGGGGGCGGGCCGGGAGCAGTTCGAGAACTTCAACCGGCCGAAGATCTTACTGGTGGACATCTATCAGGTGAAGCTGCCCCAGAAGGATGACGAGTACGATCCCCAGTTCAAATGGCTGGGACGGGCCACCTACAACTTCCAGGACAAGAACGTGCCGGTGGTGCAGCGGCTGCCGGTCCAGCTCCCCGAGCTGGCCATGGGGGTGCGCTCGATGTACGTGGGGGTGATCATCCTGCAGGACGTGTATCGCGGCCAGTTCGACGACACCGCCATCAACGAGATCAAGATCACCGCGGTGTGGGGCGCGGACTGAGGCAGGTCACTCGTCGCGCTCGCCGCCGCGGCGGCGGGGCGGGCGGCGGGGGTCGTCCAGCGAGCGCACGTACTCCAGGAAGCTGGCCTTGTCGTCCATCACGTTGAAGTAGCCTCGTCCCTCGCGCCGGCCGCGGCGCCCATCGCGGTTGCCGTCGCGAAACCCCTCGCGCCCCCGGCCCTCGCGCGGCCCGCGGGAGATGCGGCCCTGTTGACGCTGGCTCAGGCCGGCCGACAGCAGCTCGGCGCACAGCATCCCGAGTTCCACGTTCTCCTGGCGGGCCTGGATGCTGAGTTCCCGGTGCAGAGAAGCGCTGACCTGGATCTCCAGCTTGCCGTCGAACTCCCGCCCGTCCATGGGCACCGGCATCTCGCGCCCGGTGTCGGCCGCCTCGCGGAAGGCCTTTTCCAGGGCGGCCTCGGCCGCCTGTAGCGCCTCGGGGCGGGTGGCGCCTTCGACCACCAGGTCGTCGAGTTCCGGGATGCGGGCGATGAACTTCTGCTTGTCGTTGTCGTAGGCGATGGTCATGCGGAATCCGTCGCGGATCATGATCCTCTCCTCCATGGTTCCCGACAGAAGACGCGCTCCGCTGTCGGGCGGGCCTCTCTCTAGCACGGGCGCGCCCGCCAAGTCAAAACGCCTGATGGGCCGGCCGGCGCCGGTCAAAAAATGGACCCGCTGAAAATCCTCGTGCTACAATCCGCTCGCGATCCGGTAAGGTGCGGTATCGCAAGCAGAAACGGGCCAGGTGCGCATGTCCGAACAGGACGGCAAGCCATACATTCTCCCGGATCCGGCAGAAGAGGGATCCGCGCGCCAAGGCAATTCCTTGGGGTTCGATCTCGAGTTCTCCGACGGGTTGGCCCAGGTGAGCCTGCGCGATCGCAAGCTGGCCGGTGGGGTGGTGCTGGAGCGGTTGCGGCTCGAGATCCCTTCGGTGCGTTTCCCCTTCGACGTGAGCGGCGGAGCGGAGCGCTTCCGCCACCAGCGCTGCCGGCTGCTCGAGATGCGCCTTTCGCTGGCAGAAGAAGATCTGGAGTCGTTATTGCGCGGGGCGCTGGATCCGGCGCGTCACGGCATCCGGGAGCCGCGCCTGTCCCTGGCGGAGGGTTGTGGTCGGCTCGAGGGCACGTTTGTTTCCGGGGAACAGGCGACGCCGTTCTCGTTGCGGTTCTTTGTGCAGAGCGGGGCCGGCCTGGGGATCCGCGTCCTGCTCGCGGACATTCGCTTCTTCGGCTGGGTGAGTGAGGTGCCGCTCATGCTGGCGGTGCGCTTGGCCCAGGCGCTCAAGCCCCTGTCGCTACGGGCGGTGGCGCCGGCGGTGCTCGAACTCGACCCGGTGTCCGATCTGCTGCGGCGGCTGCTGCCCCGGCATGGCTGGAAAATCCCGGACCTGACGGACGCGCGGGTGCTGCGGGCCGGCATCCATCGCGGGCGGTTACTGGTCGTCGTGCGTCGGCCAGGGTTGAGCGCGGAGGCGGAGCCGGCCGTGGCAGACGAGCCGACGGAGATCTTGCGTCAGGCCACCTCCTTCGCTGCACAGGCCGAGATCTTCGCCGAAGCCGAGCGGGCCCTGGCCGAGGGCCGCCTCCCGGTGGCCCGCGCCTTGTACCTGGGCCGGGGCAGCGTCGAGCCTGCCGGGGAGCTGCCGGCGCGGCGTCTGATGGAGATCGCCCTGGCCCGCCCGGAACACTTCGCCGATCTGGAGGCGACGGTCGATGATGCGCTGCGACTCCAGCCGGGGCTCGTCCCGGCTCTGCTGGCGCGGGCGGTGATGTTGGAGAAGACGGGGCAGGCAAGGGCTGCCGAGGCGTTCCGCGCGGTGGGCGAAGCCTGCGCCGGGCGTGGCGAGCGGCGGGATGCGGTGCTGGCCCTCGACCGGGCGGCCGAGCTGTGGCGATCTCGAGACGTGGAACAGGCCATCGCCTGCGCCGAGCGGATCCTGGCGCTCGACCCGGATCACCAGCCGACGCTGCGTCGGCTGTTGGACCTGTATTCCGAAGCCGGCCGCCACTACCGGGCGGTGCGGGTCGGGCTGCGCCTGCTCAGACTCCTGGCCGAGCCCGGGGAGGTGGCCGCCTGTCATCGGCGCATCGGCTCGCTCTACCTGGCGCACTTCGACGATCCGGAGCGGGCGCGCCGACACCTGGAGGCGGCCCTGGAGTACAATCCGGCCGATCTGGAAGCGCTGGAGCTTCTGGTGCGGATCCAGCGCGATCGGGGCCAGGCGGCGCACGCTGCGGCGTTGCTGGAGCGGGTGGTGGAGCTGGCCCGGCAGAGGCAGGACCCGCGCTGCCTGCAGTTTCGGCTGGAGGCCGCCCGCATCTGGGAAGAGGACCTGGACGATCCGGCCGCCGCCCTGCTGCAGTACCAGCGGGTGTTGGAGGAGCAGCCGGACCATTTGCACTCGCTCTACCGGGCCGGCGCCCTGGCGGCCCGCTCCGGGTTGTGGGAGCGCGCGGTGGAGTATCTGAGCCGGCTGCTCGACCTGCACCAGGCCGGTCGCCCCTCGCCGGACGAGGTGATCACCTCGTCCTGTTTGATCCTGGGCCGCGGGTACCTCAAGCTCCCCGGCGGTGCCACCGAGGCCCGCGCCTTCCTCGACCGGGCCGTGGAGCTCGCGCCGCGGGACATCACCGTGTGGAACGAGCTGGAGAAGCTCGATCGCGAGGAGCAGAACCACTCCGATCTCTTGCGAGTCCTGGAGCACAAGGCCGAGCTGTGCGACCGGCCGGAAGAAGCGCTGGGTATGGTCCTGGAGGCCGCCCGCCTGGCAGAGCGGGCCGTAGCCGATCGCGGGCGCGCCGAGAGGTTGTACCGTCGGGTGCTGGAGCTTCAGCCGGCGAACGAGGAAGCGTTGGAGTCTCTGTCGCTCATCCTGCGGGAGGGCCGGCGCTCGCAGGAGCTGGCCGAGCTGCTCGAACGCTCCGCCGCGGGCATCTCCGACCCCCACCGGGCCGCCCAGCTGTGGTCCGAGCTGGCGAAGCTGCGGCTTGCGATCGACGATGAAGACGGCGCGGTGGCAGCGCTGGAGAGCGCCCTGGCACGCGAGCCGGGCAACGCCCGCATCCGCGAGTCCTTGTTCCTCCTCCTCCGCGAGCCGGGTCGTGAGGCGGCCTTCGTCGAGCAGGTCGGCCGGCTGGACGCGGCGGTCGTAGATGGGAATACGCTCGGGGCCCTGTGGCAGGAGCGGGCCGAGCGGCAGCGCGTCGCGCTCCACGATGCGGCGGGGGCCTTCTCCAGCCTGCAGCGGGCCCTGGAGTTCGATCCCGATCGCCGCCCGGCCTGGAACCTGCTGGCCGAGCTGGCCGAGTCGGCCGAGCAGTGGCCAGAGGCGCGCCGGGCCCTGCGCCGCCTCATGGAGTTCCAGGAGCCGGTGCCGCCGGAGGAGTCCAAGGCGTTGTGGAAACGGCTGGCCCGGGTCGAACACCGTCTAGAGAACCGGGAGGCGACCATCGCGGCCCTGCAAGAGCTCGCCCGCCTGGACCCCTGCGACCCCTCCGTGGACTGGCTGTTCGAGCTGCTGCGCGACGAGAACCGCTTTGGGGACCTGGCCGAGGCCTACCAGCGGCGAGCCATGGCCTTGTCGGGCGAGGAGGCGGCCACATTTTTCACCGCCTCCGCCGCCTTGCTGGCGGAGAAACTGAGCCGCTGGGACGAATCCGCCGAGGCCTACCGCCGGGCCGTGGACGCCGCGCCCGAGAGTCCGGCCGCGCCGGCACGGCTGGCATCGCTGCAGCGAGTCTTGACCGGCTTGCAGCGTTTCGAGGCGGTGGCCGAGGTGCTGCGCCGACGCATCGAGCGCGCGGCGCCACGGGAACGGCCGGCCATGTGGCTGGCGCTGGGTGCCCTGCGCGAGGCTCGCCTGGGCGACGCGCCCGGGGCGGAGGAGTGCTTCGGCGAGGCCCTGCGCGGGGACCCCGAGTACCTGCCGGCCTTGCTGCTGCTCTCCCGGCGTGCTTTCGAGCGGCGCGACTTCGAGAAGGTGCTCGAGCTGTGCGGGAAGGCGCTGCGAGTCGGGGCCGAGCGGGGAACCCTGGCTGGCGAGCGACGCGCCGCCGTGGCGCTGGACGCGGCCCGCGCTGCCTGGGAACTCGAGCGCTACCCGGAGGCGCGCGACCGCTACTGGGAGTACCTGGAGTGTTACGCCGCCAGGCAGTTCCAGGGCGCGACGTACGAGAGCTTCGAGCGGTTGGAACTTCTGCTGCGCGAGGTTCGGGACTTCGACCGGCTGGCCCTGCTGTACCGGCGCTGGCTGGGGACCGGAGGCACCGCCGAGCGGCAGGCGGGGTTGGAGCGGAGCCTGGCCCTGCTGTTGTTCGACCACCTGGAGCAACCGGAGGAGGCCATCCGCCTGCTGGGACAGCGGGTGCAGGCTTCTCCGCAAGATCAGGATGCGGTGCGCGACTACCTGCGTCTGTTGCGGGAGTCCGGCCGATTCGAGACGCTGGCGGCCTTGTTGGAAGAGCAGGCCGACCAGGCCGGCGACGACCGGGAGCGGCTCTCCCGGCGCGAGGAGCTGGCGGAGATCTACCAGCTTCGCTTGGGGCGTCCCCAGGAGGCCGCCCGTCACCTGAGGACGTTGCTCCAGCGAGGCTACACCCCGGCCCGCGAGCGCCTGGCGGCGATCTGTCGCCAGGAGGGCTGGCACGCCGAGCTGATCGAGCTGTTGAGGGACCAGGCCGATGCGGTTTCCGATCCGTCCGAGGCGGCCAACCTGCTGCTCGAGGCGGCGCAGCTTTCGCGGGACCGGCTGCAAGATCCGTCGCTCGCCCGCCGCTGCCTGGAACGGGCGTGGGAACTCTCGCCACGGCCGGAGATCGCCCTCCAGTTGATCGAGCTGTTCGGCGAAGGCGAAGAGGTTGAGCGGCGCCTCGAGCTTCTGCGAGAGGCGGTCCAGGCCGCAGAGGATCCGGAGGAGCGCCGCACCTGCTTGCTCCGCTACGCCTCGCTGTGCGGTTCCCGAGCGGAGGGCCGCGCCGAGGCCATCGATGCACTGCGGGAGGCCTGGGACATCCACCGTGACGTGTCGCTCGCCATGCAGCTGCAGCCGCTGCTGGAGCAGGCGGAGGACTTCGCCGGTGTGGCCGATCTCCAGGAATTCCTGGTGGACGAGGCCCCGGACGACGCCGAGCGGGCCCAGCGAGTGCACCGCCTGGGCCTGCTCTACCGCGATTGCTTGGGCTCTCCCGAGCGTGCCGAGGAAGCCTTTGCGCAAGCCACGCGCTGGGACCCGAAGGCGCCCGAACATTGGCGGGAACTATGCGCGTTGCAGTGGCAGCGCCAGGCCTGGAAGGATTTCCTCGGCTCCTCAGAGGCGCTGGCGGAGTTGCTGGAGTCGGGGCGGGAGCGGGGTGAACTTCTGGGCCGCATGGCGCTGGCCCGACTGCGAAGCGGACAGATCTGGGAAGAAGTCCGGGCGCTGGCCGAGCGGGCGAGCGGCGAGGGCGATAGCGCGGATGCACTGTGGTCGGAGCTGGCCCAGGTCGCGGAGCAACTCGAGCGGCCCGCCGATGCCGCCGAGGCGTTGGAGGCGCTGCTACAGCGAAATCCCCCCTTGCAGACCGGTTTGCTGCGCCGCCTGTTGAGCCTTCGTCTGCGCGCATCGGACGACGCGGGCGCGGTGTCGGCCTGCGAGCGGTTGTTGGATCGCGAACCGCTCGACGCCGCGGCCGTTGCCACGCTGCAGAACCTCTACCGGCGTCTGGGGCGTCACCGCGAACTGGCGCGGTTGCTCTCCGAGCAAGCCGAGCGTCTGGCAGGCGACGAGGCGGCGACGGCCTGGCTGGAGGCTGCTGCCAGTCTGGACCGGGCGGGCGACGGTGCCGGTGCGGAGCAGTTGCTGCGACGGGGGCTGTCGCTCCTGCCGCAGCATCCGGGCCTCCAGCAGCGGCGCATCGTGTTGCTTCGCCGTTTGCAGGCGTTGGATGAACTGGAGGAGTGGCTCCCCCAGCTGCCCGATGCCGTGCTGCAGCAGGAAGAGGCACGGGGAGCGGTGGAGGAGCTGTGGCAGGCACGGCGTGACCAAGGGGATGACGAGCACCGCCTGGCCCGCTGCCGGCTTGTGCTGCGGAGCCTTCCCGAACACGCCCCGGCGTTGCAGCTGGCCGCGGAACTCTCGGAGTCTCTGGGACAAGCGGAGGAAGCGGAGCTCTATTGGCAACGCCTGGAACCAGTCGTGCAGGAGCCCGATCCGGCGCTGCGGGAAAAACTGGACCTCAAGCTTGCGGCGCTGGATTTCGCGCGCGGGCGGCCCGAGGAGGCCGAGCAGCGGCTCCGGCGCTGCCTGGAGAGTCGGCCCGATCACCCCGAGGCCCGGTCGTTGTTGCACAAGATCTTCACCGGAGCGCGGCGGTTCGCCGATCAAGTGGAGCTGCTTCTCTCCGAGGCCGACCGCACCGTGGATCCGAACGAGCGCGTCGAGAAATGGCTTCTGGCCGCCGGGTTGTTGGAGCGGGAGCTCGGGGATCCGCAGGGCGCCATTCGGGTGTTGCGACGGGTGGTCGGCGCCGACCCAGGTTCGGTGGATGCCTGGCGGCGGCTGGCCCAGCTCTACCGGCTGGTGGACGAGCCGGCGAACCAGCACGAGGCCTGGCTGCGCATCGCGCGGCTGGCCCCGGATAGCGAGCGGCTGGCCGCGCTGCAGAAGGCCGCGCGTCTGGCCGAGGAGGTGCTGCGCGACCCGCTAGCCGCTCGCTCTACCTGGGAGTCGTTGCTCGAGCTGGATCCACGCCAGCGGGAGGCCCTGGATCGTCTGGTGGAGCTGGATCGCAGCGAGGGCCGGCTGGAAGAGCTGGCGGACCACCTCGAGCGTCGCGCCGATCTGGAGGACGATCCTATGCGGCGCCGGGCCTGGCTGTGGGAGCTGGCCGAGGTGCTGGGCGCGGGGTTGGGCCAGGAGCGCGCCGCCGTGGCGGTGTTGCGGCGGATCCTGGAGCAGGATCCCGACGACAACCGCTGTCTGGACCGTCTGCAGCAGTACCTGGAAAAGCTCGAGGAGTGGAGATCGGCGCTCGATGTGTCGCGCCGCCGGCTGGAGCGGGCCGGATCGGACGGCGAGCGGCTCGAGCTCCTGCTGCACCAGGCCGAGTTGCACCAGGCGCGGCTCCAAGACGTCGAGGGCGCGATCGGGGTCCTGCGCCGGGCGGCGGCCCTGGCCGCCGACGATCCGCGTCCCCTGAAGCGATTGCGGGCCCTGGCAGCGCGGCGCAAAGACGACGCGCTGTTGGCGGAGATCTACGAGGAACAATCGGCCCGCGAGGTCGCGCCCGACGCACGGCGCGGCTGGCTGCGGCAAGCCGGGTTGTTGTGGGCCGGCGCCGCACGGCCCAAAGAAGCGCAGCAGGCATTTCTGCGCGTGCTCGAGCTCTTTCCAGAGGACGCCGTCTCACGCATGTTCCTCGCCCGGCTCATGGGAGAGGACAGCGCGACGCTGCCCCACCTGCGCTGGTTGCTCGCGCACGCCGAGCTGTTGCCGCCACAGCTCGAAGCGCAGTTGTTGCGCCGTCGGCTCCGTCTCGAAACCGAGCTCGATCTCCTGGAACGAATCGGCCTGCTGGAGCGCCTGTTGCGGCTCGCGGCCGCGGACACAGCGGCCTGGGAAGAGTTGATCCGGCTCTACCGGCGCACCAGTCAGCGACCGGCGCTGATGACGGCCCTGGCCCGGCTGGCGGCGTTGCAGACCGGTCCCGCTGCCGCCGATCTGTGGCGGGAGCGCGCCGAGCTGTTGCTGGCCGACGGGCGGGTGTCCGAGGCGGCCGAGGCCCTGGCGCGGGCGGCCGCCGGAGAGGGGGAAGGGGCCTTCGGCGCTGCGGTGAAACTGGCCGAGCTGCGGGAACGGACGCTGCGGGATCCCGCCGGGGCCCTGCAGGCGCTGGAGCACGCGCTGCGCCTGCGGGCCGACGACGCCGAGCTGCTCCGCTGGGTCTTTCGATTGGCCGCCGAGGAGCAGCGGTCCGAGACGGCCATGGCCGCGGCGGAACGCCTGGCCTCCCTGGCCACCGTCCCGGCCGAGCAGGCCGAGTGGCGCACGCGGCAGGGGCAGTTGTTACGAGATGCAGGTCGTCTCGAGGAGGCACGAGCGTCCTTCGAGGCTGCGCTCTCCCTCGACCCGGCCTGCGCGCTGGCGCAACAGGGGTTGGAGGCACTGCTCTCGGAACGGCCGGAGGCCCTCTGGGATTTCTACCTGCGCCGGGCGGACCAGGATGGGGAGGGAGCGCAGCGGGTGGAGTGGCTGCTGCGGGCCGCCCGCCTCCTGGAACCTGCCGACCCCCGGCGCGCCCGCGAGGTGTTGCAGCGGGTGCTGAGCATCGACAACGGCAGCGCCGAAGCCCACGAGCGGTTGGCCCGCTTGTTGGCCCAGGACGGGCAGTGGGACGAACTGCTGCAGGTGCTCTACCGCTTCCGCGAGCGTGTGACGGAGACCCCGCGGCGGGTGGCCATCGCCTTCGAGATGGGCGAGATCTGCCGGGAGCACCTGAACGACCCCGTGCGGGCGGCGGTCCATTTCGAGTACTGTCTCAACATCGATCCCGAGCACGCCGGGGCGCTGGAGGAGCTGGCCGAGATTCGCTACCAGCAGAAGTCATTGCCCGAGGCGGCCCGCCTCTACCGGCGCCTGGGCGAGCGGGGCCTGGCGGCGAAGAGGTTCTTGACCGCCTTCCGCCTGGGCGAGGCTGCGGAGGCGGACGGGGATTCGAGCGAGGCCCGGGAGCAATATCGGCGCGCCATCGCCTGCAACCCGACGTTCCTGCCGGCGCGGCAGAACCTGTGTCGGTTGTTGGAACAAGAAGGAGACCTGGAAGCCCTGGCGAGCGAGATCCGGGACATGATCTCCATCCTGCCCAAGGAGGGATTCGAGACGCTCGCGCTGGAGCTGTGGCGCGAGCTCGGTCGCACCCAGCGGCGCATGCTGCGTTTCGAGGAGGCGGCGCGCTGTTTCCACGAGGTGGCTCGGCGCGATCCCGCAGACCGGGAGGCCGTCGCCCGGCTCAAGGATTTCTATGCCAACCGCATGCGCTGGGAGGAGGCGGTCGCCTGGGCGCGGCGTGAACTCGAGCTGGATCCTCGCGCCGAGGAGGCACCGCAGCGCTGGGCGTTCTTGGGCGATCTGTACGCCGCCAAGCTCAAGGATTCGACCCGGGCGGAGGAGGCCTACCGGGCCGCGCTGACGCTCTCTCCCGATAACCTCGAATACCGTCTCGCCTTGTTCGACCTCCTGCGCCAGCGCGAGGCCTGGGCCGAGCTGCGGTCCGAGGGCGCGGTGCTGTTGCAGTCCCCTCTGGACCCCGCCCGGGAGGCGGCCATGCGCCAGGTGTTGGGGCGCGCCTGCCTGTTGCAGGGGGAGCGCGCCGAGGCCCTGGAGCACCTGGAACGGGTGCTGGCCCTGGGCCGGGCGGACCAGGGGCTCGTCCAGGAGATCATGGAGTTGGCCCGGGCCGAGGGGCGCCACCAGCGCTACGCTTCGCTCTACGGACAGCTCCTGGAGTGGCGCATCGGCGCGGGCCTGCCCGTCGATGAGGCGGTGCGCCTATACCGGGAGTTGGCGCAGATCTACTGGCAGAACCTCCATGATCTCGACCGGGCCACTGCCTGCCTGCGGCGGGCCCTGGAGCTCAAGCCCAGAGATGCCGAGTTGCTGCGAGCGTTGGGGACGATGTACGCCTCGGACTTCGAGTCCTGCCAAGCGGCGCTGGAAGTTTTCGAGCAACTCCGGGAGATGGAGCCCTTGCGGGTGGATCATTTCCGGGCGCTGGCCCGGTTGGAATGGGCCCGCGGCGAACGCGATCGATCGTTGTGGTACTTCGGCGGGGTGCGGTTCTTGGCGCCGGTGGACGCCGAGGCGCGACGCCTGATCTCGGCGGCATCGCGATCGCTGCGGCCGGCGCGCCCGCTCAATCGCGGCGAGTGGGACGAGATCGTGCTCCATCCCGCGGCCAACAATCTGTTGCAGCGGGTGATGGCGGTGTTGGCGCCCTACCTCGAGCAGCTCTTCCCGGCCAACCTGGAGCGCTTCGGTGTGAAGGGGGACGACCTGGTGGATCGACACAACTTCCCCGAGGTCTACCAGGCCGTGGAGTACGCCCAGAACCTGGTGTCGGGACGCGCGCTGAACGTTTTCGTCATCGCGCAGGGCGGGTACCAGGCCTATCTGGATTGCGGTGGCACGCCGGCGCTGCTGGTGCCGCACGCGGTGGTCGAGCGGAGCACCGGACCGGAGCTCACCTTCTTCCTGGCGCGGGAGGTCGCGGCCATCGCCATGGGTTGCGTGCTGCCGCTACGTTTCTCGCCGGCCGATCGCATGCAGCTGCTTACCCTGTTGTGCCACCTGGCCAACCCGGATGCGCCGCCGCTGGCGCCGCTGCCAGCCACGGCGCCGCAGTACCTCCAGGCCATCCGCCAGGTGACGCCGCCCGAGATCCTGGAGATGCTCTCCCCCTTGCTGCGGCGGCTCTCGCTGGAGCTGTCCCCAGCGGGGGTTGAGCGTTGGCTCCAGGGCGTGCGGCACACCGCGGCCCGGGTGGCGCTCATCGCCTGCGGCGATCTCAACGCCGCCATGGCGGTCTCCGCCCGTGGCAGCGAGGCCGCCGGAGGTCGAGAGTTGGCCTTCATCCCCGACCGGGCGCTGCTCCTCGAGCGCGATCCGGCCATGCGCGAGCTGTTCGACTTCGCCTTCTCTCCGTCGTTCCTGCGCCTGCGGCAGGCGCTGGCGGAAGAAGGGCGGCCCCACAAAAAGTCCGCGCCGCCGAAGCCTTGAACCCGAATGGCTCTCCGGCGGCCACACTCCACGCCGCGCTTGTCTACCGATGGTCCCATGAATCCCACGGTCGATTCCGCAATAGGTGTTCACCTGGAGGAGGGGTTTTCGTGGAAAATGAAGGCACGGCACAAAAGGATGGGACGAGGAACGGGGCCTGTGCTCACTCGCTGCGCTCGAGGATGATCATCTCCACCCGGCGGTTCATGCTGCGGCCCTTCTCGGTGGCGTTGGAGGCGATGGGGCGCGTCAGGCCGAAACCCTTGGCCACCAACCGATCGGGCTCGATGCCCTTTCCCACCAGGTAGGCGACGACGGCCTCGGCCCGCCGTTGGGACAAATTGAGGTTGTAAGGTGCCGAACCGACAGAGTCGGTGTGGCCTTCGATCTGTAGCTTGGTGATCTCCGGGTGCTGGCGCAGGGCGGCCACCACTTGATCGAGCAACGGGAAGGATTCCTTCTTGATGACGGCCTTGTTGGTCTCGAAGTGGATCTTCTCTCGGAGCTCGAAACTCTCCTGGCGCACCACCACCTTGACCTGGTTCTTGCTGGGGCAGCCGTCGTACTCGGGCTTGCCCTTCTGCTCGGGGCACTTGTCGATGCGATCGGGGATGCCGTCGCCGTCGCTGTCGGCCTCGGGGCAGCCCTGGTTCGAGGCCGGGCCAGGCTCCTTGGGACAGCGATCCTCGCGATCCTTCAGCCCGTCGCCGTCGCTGTCCTTGTCCACCGGGCACCCCTGGTTGGAGGCGGGCCCGGGTTCCTGCGGGCAGGCGTCCTCGCGGTCCACCACCCCGTCCGAGTCGGTGTCGGTTTCCGGGCAGCCCCGGTTGGACTCCGGCCCCCATACGTCGGGGCACTTGTCTTGCGCGTCGGGGACGCCGTCGCCGTCCCGGTCCGCGGGCGGGCGGATCTCCTTCGCCTCGTTGAAGGAGAAGGTGTAGCGCACGGTGAAGAAAGCCGCCGCGGCAACATCGCCCCGGATGGGCATGATCAGGGCATTGGCCTCCACGCCCGCGGAGAAGTGGCGCAGGGCGGTGTACCACTCCAGCGCGCCACCCACGATGAGCACGACGTCGCTTTTCCCTGCCACCTCGATGCCTTGCACCGTCTTGGGGCTGGCGGCCAGGTATCCGGCCCCGGCCTGTACCGAGGCGAAGAAGCGCTCGGTGGCGAGGAGCGCAAACTGGGCGCCGCCCCACACCGCGTTGTGGTCGAAGTCCATGGAGATGGTGGAGCCGCGGAGGTTCTGGTCGGTCGAGGAGTAATGGATGGTCATGAACCCGGCCTTCAGGCGGAACACGTCGGTGACATCCCAGCCGCCCTCCAGGCCCACCAGGACGCCGGGGACGGGATCGCCCGCCGGCGGATTGAAGTCCACCGCGCCGCCGAGGTGCAGGCCCAGGGTGAGGCCCTTCTCCACGGGGCGGATCACCTGGAAGCGGGGGGACTGCGCCTGCGCCGCCATGGGGGCGAACGACACCAGCCATCCCAGCCACCCGATGAGGAGCGGTCTTCCCATGAGCCTCCCGCTGCGCCAGCCAACCGGTACCAGGGTACCCCAGCGCATTTGAAGGATCAACATTCTTGTCCCGCCGGAGGTTCGGTCGGGTCCGGGTTGCGCCGGGCGGCGGGTTGTGGCATTTTCATCGCCGGATGGTGGCCGCCGGAGGCTCCGGGCGGGAGAATGGGGATCGCGGCATGGGTCGGGACAAGACGAGTCGGCGCCCTGAGAAGCCTCGGCCCGATCTTCAGGAGATCGTCGAAGTGCTGGCCGCGGCCTCGCTGCGCGGCTCGCTGCGGGAGGCGGAGCGTGCCCTGCTCAAGCGCTTTTTGCAGCGGGAGCCGAGACCACGCCCGGGGCGCCCGTCCCCGCTGGACGAGCGCTTCTGCCCGGTGTGCATGCTGCACTTGGGCGAGTCGCGGCCTGAGGTCTGCCCCGGGTGTGGCGTGGTGCTCGAGGTGGCCTGGGCCGAGAGGCGCCGACTGCTTCGGCGCCGAAAGAGCGTTGAGCCGTGAGCGAGGCCCACCTGGAGATCATCGATCGGGTTGGCGAAGGGGATCTCTTCGAGATCTTCCTGGCCAGGCTGTGTACCGCGAGTGGAAAACATCTGGTCAGCGCGCGGCGGCTGCTGCGCCAGACGGTTTCCGCCCCGGAGTGCCTTACCGCGCTCCAGGCCGCCTCGGTGCAGGCACGGCGCATGCAGCACCCGCGCCTGCTCTCCCACCTGGGCTTTTTCCAGGCTGGCGAAGACCACTTCTGGGTGAGTGAGCGGCCCGAGGGCTACGATCTGTCCGCCGTGTCCAACCGCTTGCTGTCGCGCGAGGTGCGAATTTCACCCATCCGCAGCCTGCAGATGGGGCTCGACTTTTTGGAAGGGCTGGAGGCGCTGCACCTTGCGGGCGAATCCCACGGCGGCCTGGAGCCCGCCAACCTGGTGGTGGACTTCGAGGGTGTGACCCGCCTCGACGGGATCGGGCTGGAGAGAGCGCTACTTGCGGTGAAGGCGCTCAAGCAGAAGACCCGCCGCGGCCGTGGCGACTTCCTGGCGCCGGAGGTGATGCAGGGGCGCAACCCCTCGCCGGCCTCGGACGTGTTCTCGGCGGCGGCCGTCCTCTACCTGTTGCTCACCGGGAATCCCCCCTTCGGCCGCAAGGAGCGCTCCGGCGTGCAGAGCGCGGTGCGGCACGTGGCCATCCAGCCGCCGTCCAAGGTCGAGCGCAGCCTGCCGTTCACCTGCGACGCGGTGTTTTTGCGCGCGCTCAACCTGTCCCCCAGCCAGCGCCACGAGAACGCCGCGGCCCTGCGCGGCGCGCTGGCGAGCCTGCGCGCGGCCATGTTGCACGGCCCGGACGAGGGGCGGGACGGCGTGCGGGAGTTCTTGGACGCGGTGTTTCCCAACGAGGCGTTGATCCCGGGCCGCCGGGGGACCGGCCAGCGTCCCGCTCAGGGGGCGCCGATCCCGTTGTCCGGGGAAGTGACGTTTTCGGCATCGGAAGAGGAGAAGGTTCCTACCGCCACCGAACGCTCCCCCGTTTCCGAAGCCAAGCCGAGGGTGTCGCCGGCCCAGCCGGAGCCGGCGTTTCCTGCGCCGGTTTCCTCGCCGACCCCGCCTGCGCCGCCCGGCACCGCGCCGACACCCGACGAACCATGGCTCGACGCGACACCGATCGCTGCGCCGCCAGCGCCCGCGGGAGAGAGCGAGCCCATCACGGCGGTCGGCATGCGCCCGGCCGTCGAGCCGCCTTGGACCGTCGAGAAGCCCGCGCTGGATGAGGCGCCGGATCCAGCGGCGGCGCCGGTGGTGGAGGCCCACGAAGACACCGACGAGGTGGCGCCGGTCCCGGCGCCCCAGCGGCCCGTGGGGCAAACGTCCCGGGCGAGCCCGGAGGCGCCGGGGGCCACGCGGGTGGATTGGCGGCGGGGGATCATCGTGCTCCTGTCGCTTGCGGTGCTGGGGCTCGTCGGCGTGCTCCTCTTCGGGACCGGCCGGAACGAGCCGGAGCGCCAGGAGACCCCGCTGGCGTTCCTCACCGTGGAGGCGTCCCAGCCGGTGCTGCTCTTGCTGGACGACGAGCTGCTCTCGGGCGACCATCCCGCGCGCCACCGCTTGCTGCGGATCGGCGAGCACCGCCTGACGGTGAAGACCCCCGAGGGTGTGCCCATCCTGGACCAGACCTTCACCATCAATCCGGGGGAGCACCGGGTGGTGGCCATCCCCGCCTATGCCGTGCCTCCGCCCCGGGTCCAGCCGAAGCCGCCCGAGAAGGCGCCGGACGTACCACCACCGCCGAAGCCCAAACCGCCCGTCCGGAAACCTCCCCGCAAGCGCTCCGGGGGGCGTTGAGCCGCAGGAGGACGAAGGTGACGGAAGAACCGGTGGAAGTGGTGGTGGTGGAGGACGATCCCCGCACCCTGAAGACCCTGGTGCGCCTGCTGTCGTCCCTGCCCGAGCTGCGGGTGGTGGGCTCGGCCGTGACCGGCGAGGCCGCGCTGCAGATCGTCGAGGCCCTCACCCCGCGGCTGGTGTTGCTAGACCTCGAGCTCCCCGGCATCGACGGCATCGAGGTCACGCGCCGGATCCGCAGCACGCACGGGGACATCGAGGTGTTGATCCTCACCTCCTTCGAGGACGAGACCAAGGTGTACCAGGCCATCCAGGCCGGCGCCGGCGGCTACCTGGTGAAACGCGAGGCGGCCCGGCTCTTGCGCCAGGCCATCCAGGACGTGCTGGACGGCGGCACGGTCATCGAGCCCCGTCTGGCCAAGCGCTTCTGGAACTACTTCCAGAGCGTGCAGGGCGGCCGGGCCGAAGGTCAGGCCAACTCCCTGCTCAGCGATCTGGAGCGAGACATCTTGCAGATGGTGGCGCGGGGCCTCACCAACCAGGAGGCCGGCCGGGTGCTGGAGCTCGACCGGCGCACGGTGCGCACCCACCTGGCGCACATCTACCGCAAGCTGGGCACCAGCTCCCGCTCCGAGGCGGTGGTGCTGGCGTTGCAGAAGGGCCTGATCAGTCTGTAGGTCGGATCAGCGCGGGCGGCGGCGCAGCAGCGGCACCAGCACGAGCGGGAGCAGGGAGGCGCCCGGGGCCGCGCCGCAGCCGCAGCCGCCCGAGGACTCGGAGACGCACTTCCACTGGCCGTCTTTCTTTTCGGGCATGTAGCCCTCGTCGCACAGCGGGGCGCAGTCGTAGGCGCCCTCGTAGATCACCCGCTCGAAGCCGGCGCCGCAGATGGGGGCGCACACATACTGGCCCTCGAGTTTCACCCGCTCGGTTCCGGTCCCGCAGATGGGCACGCACAAGAACTCGTCGTTCTCGATGATGCGCTCCTGGCCCGCTTCGCAGATGGGGGCGCACACCACCTGGCCGTTCTTCACCGCCGGCTCCTGGCCCGCGGGGCAGTCGGGCATGGTCACGCTGCCGCGGATGGTGTACTCCGCCTGCGGATTGGTCATGTCCTTGTTGGCGGGCTGGAAGAAGTAGGTGTGCCCGGGCTCGAACGGCGCCGCCGTGGTGGGCTGGAGCAGGTCGTAGCTCCCTCCGCCGCCGCTCAGCTCGAAGTCGTAGGTCGACTGCAGCCCTCCCACGTAGCTGAAGGTGTGCTGCACCGGCTGATCTTTGCGCACCAGCATGGCCACGTCGAGGCCGATCGGGAAGGTGGTCCAGCGTACTTCGAGCCCGGTCGCGCCCGCGGGGACCTCGATCTTGTAGTGCAGCTCGGCGGGGATGTAGGGCAGCATGTTGGCGTACTGTCCCAGGATCTGGCGGCTGTAGACGAAGCCGGTGTGGCCATCCTGCGTGAGCGTGATGAAGCGCTGGCAGTCGTCGACTCCGCGGCGCTCGGCAATGGCGCGCACCTGGGCCAGCGTCGGCGCGTCCACCGCCTTGGCCGCCTCGTCCAGGAAGAGCTGGGTGGCCGCCGGGAAGTCGGCGTTCTCGGGGAGCTTGGGGATGACCGCCAGGTACAAGGGATCGGCCACCGCCGCCCCCAGCAACGTGCGCACCTCCCACAGGAAGCCGGTCCACACCATGGAGTCGTCGTGGGCCTCGCCGTACAGGCCCTCCGGGCAGGTGCGCTGGTTGTCGAGCATGCGCAGGTAGCCGTCGGGGAAGTATGCTGGCAGCAGTGAGGCGAAGTATTCACCCATGCTGGGGTCGTCCAGTGCCGAGCAGGAGAAGTAGTCACCGGCGCCCTCGTTGAACATCAGGCCCCAGAACACCGGCCCGTACTGGTCCATGTTGAACATGCCGGTCGACGACATCTGTCCGAAGACGTGGTGGCCGTACTCGTGGAAGATGACGTCGTTGTCCGGGGCCAGATCGATGTTGCGCCACTGGCCCATCATGACCGCCGGGCCGTTGCCCAGGCTTTGCTCGCGGTCGGTGTAGAAGGCGTTGGGGCCCATGGTGTCGTCCAGGGGGACGTTCACCCCCACCTTGATGGCGCTGGGACTCGCGCCGAGGTTCACGAAGTAGGCGCGGATGGTGTTGATGCCGTAGTAGCCCTGCACCTCGCCGAAGGCGTCGTCGGCCTTGGCCGGCTCGTTGTCCCCGGTGGGCTCGATGAAGTAGTTGCCGTCGTTGTCCGGCAGGGCGCGCTGCTGCTTGGCGCTGCAGGTGGCGTTGCTGGAGCCGCTGCAGTTGTACACGTCGGCGTAGCTTCCGGTGAGGTGCTCGGTGGAGGTCAGGTCGGGCAGGGTGACGGTTTCGTAGGTGCCCCGGTAGGGGTTCTTGGGGTAGGCGTACCCCTGGGCCATGGGCAGCCGGGGTGCGAAGGCCGCGATGCGGCCCTCGGCGCCGAGGAGCAGAAACTCGTACTCGCCCAGCGGCCGGGAGAGCGGCGCGCGCACCAGCACTCCGGCGGCCAGGCCCTCGGCGGTGATCACCCACACGGGCTCGGCGAAAAGCTCGCCCCGGAGTACTCCCCCGGCGGAGCGGACGGCTTCGCTCACGCGTCGCGCCGCCGCCGCGGACTCCATGCCGGCCGGGAGGAGCGACAGACCGCCGATAGGCCGGAGCGAGCTGGCCGCCGTCTCCAGCTCGCCGGTGAGCGCAAAGGACAGGTTGAGGCCACCCCCCAGCACGCGCCGGCCGCCGAGGCGCTGACCGAGCTGGACCACCGGGCCGCCGGGGAGGTCCACCACCCGCTCGACCGAGAGTTCGCTCCGTTCGTCGCCGGGCAGCAGCAGATCGCGGTAGCTCGCTGCGAAGGCCAGGGCCCGGTCCGCGACCGTATCGCCGGGGAGCGGCAGGGCCAGGTTTCGCAGCAGCCGGGGGTGCTCGGCGTCCGGCCACAACACGGGCACGGCGCGGCTCTCGCCAAGGAGCCGCTCGACGGGATCGCCCGCCATCGCGGAAAGAGACAATAGCAGCGCCGCAACGCCAACAGCCGCAACCAGTCGAAGCCGCATGGAAACCTCCTTGGTTTCACCCCCGGTCCCGGACATTCTCGGCTGGAGGCCAAAAAAAGATCAAGCCCCCGCCCGCGCGATATGACGCACCCGGACATGGAAGGGAGATTCCGGGAGGCCGGGACGGTGGCGGCACTTGCTTGTCCGCGGAACATCGGCGATTCTTCCTCACCGACACAAAGAACGAGCAGGAGGTGCCAATGATGCCGAGAGTCGCGTTTTGCCTGATTGCGATTCTGGGGTGGTGGGCCGTGGGCTGCGCCCCCGCCTGGCGGGGAGACATCGCCGCGTTGCAGATCGATCCGAAGGTCGCCGACACCCACTCCGTGCAGCGCTCCGGCGCCATCTTGTACGTGGAGCGGCCCGCTGTCATCGACAACGACGCGGACCGGGACTTTGGACCGGTGGCCGCCCGGTTCGCCGAAGAGATGCAGATCCGCATCGGCGAGTACCTGTGCGCGCGGGGCTTGTTCGCGCGCTGCATCACCGAGCCGTTGCTGGAGGGCTATCGCCTTGCCGGCACGGTCGTGGTCGACAATTTCCGCCCGGCCCGAGGCGGCCTGGCGCTGCTCCTCGGTGGGGCGTTGCTGCCGCCGCTGTTGGGGTTGATCTGGGCGCTGCCGGTCGGCCTGGGGAAGTGTCAGATCTACCTCGACGCCGCGCTCCACTCCCCCGCCGGCGGGGTGGTTTGGCAGGGGCGGCTCTCTTTCGGCAGCGGCGACGGGGCGTGCTCCGGGCCCGAGAGCGTCGGGGTTGGGCTCGGGCGCTCTCTGGAGGCGGTGGTCGAAAACATCGGGTTCGTGGTGGCGCGCTACGAGTCCGAACACGGGGCGCCTTCCGGGGTCGCGTCCGCCCGCGCGCAGGAGAAGACCGCTCCGGGCGCGGAGGCCCATCGCCAGGTGTTGGCGGTCTTCGACGTCGAGGACGTGGCCCGGCGCCTGAAGACCGACGAGCGGGTGCAACTCTCCGCCTTCCTCGCGGCCGCGGTGGCGCAGACCGGCAAGTTCAGCGTGATTCCGCGCGAGCAACTGCGCAGCCGTCTCCAGGAGGAGAAGCAGGCGGGTTACCGCGAGTGTTTCGACAGCGCCTGCCAGATCGAGCTGGGCAAGGCGGTGGCCGCCCAGAAGACCCTGGCCACGCAGATCCTGGAGGTCGGCGGAGAGTGCGTGGTGGCTGCCAGCCTCTATGATCTGCTATCCGAAACCGCCTCGGCGGCCGTCACGGTGAAGTCCGGTTGCGAGGCGAAGGCGTTGCTCGACGCCGTGCCGCAGGTGGCGGAGCGGATCGCAGCGCAGGCGAAATGAAGGCCATGTCGCCGTCGCCAAGGTCGCTCGGTCTCTGGTGCCTGCTGGTCCTGGGGGCGGGTTGCGAAGCCACGGACCCGGCGTGGATCCAGATCTTCCAGGCACCGGACGGCGCCGCCGTGTACGATCTCTTCGAGACGGCGGGCTGGCTGGGCGTGGCCGTGGACAATCCCTTCGACCTGGAACAGGTGGATCTGGTGGGAGAGTTCCGGGACCCCGACGAGCGGATCCACGAGATCCCCGGCTTCTTTTACCAGGGATACCGTCGCGAACTCGACGGAGACACGGAAAGACTCACCCCCGTGGGCGACGGGCATTTCCGGGTGCGTTTCATGCCTGATCAGGCGGGCGCGTGGCGCTGGCGCTGGCGCGTCGACGCCGGGGAGCGGCGCGGCGCCACCGCCTGGCGGGAGCTCAGGGTAGAACCGCCCCGCTCGGGCGTCCACGGTCCGTTGCGAAAAAGCCCGCACGACCTTCGCTACCTGTCGCACGTAGACGGAACGTCGTTCTTTGCCATCGGGAGCAACATGGCCTGGGCCGGGAGCGGCGGCAGCTACGACTACGACCGCTGGTTGGCGGCGCTGGCGGACCCGGGCGGTAATTACGTCCGGCTGTGGATGCCCTCCTGGGGGTTTGGCCTGGAGTGGATCGAGCGGGACGCCGAAGGACGCCTGATCGCGAGCTCGCTCGGCGACTACCGCGCCCGCCTGTCTCGCGCCTGGCAGCTCGACACGGTGCTGGAGCGGGCGCGCACCCTGGGGATCCAGGTCATGCTGTGCCTCCAGAACCACGGGCCGTTCTCCAGCGTGAGCTTCAGCGAGTGGGACGACAACCCCTACAACGCCGCGAACGGCGGGCCGATCGCGGCCCCGGGCGACTTCTTCACGGATCCTGCCGCCCGCGCCCTCTTCGCCCGGCGGTTGCGCTACCTGGTGGCGCGCTACGGCTACGCCTCGAACCTCATGGCCTGGGAGCTCTTCAACGAGGTGGATCTGACCGCCTTTCGCGACAAGGCGGAGGTGGTGGCCTGGCACGCCGAGATGGCCGCGCTCCTCAAATCGCTGGACCCGGTGGGCCACCTGGTCACCACCAGCACCACCAACCTGGGCGCGCTGTACGGCCTGGACCCTGAGCTCTATGCGCTTTCGGACATCGACCTGGCCCAGTTTCACCTCTATGGCTACGAGGGCAACGACGTGGACCTCACCGCGGAGATGCCGCGGGTGGCGGACTACTACCGCGCCTTCGGCAAACCGGTGCTGGCCGGCGAGGTCGGGGTGGACTACCGCGGCCCGGCCGAGACCCTGGCGCGCGATCCACATTCCGCCGGCTACCACGACAGCCTGTGGATGGGGCTCTTCTCGGAAACCCTGGGGACGGGGGCCAACTGGTGGTGGGACTCGCTGGCCCAGAGCCAGGAATGGTACCGGCACCTGTACCCCATCTCCCGGCTACTCGACGGCTTGTCGCTCGATCGCGCCCGCTTGGAGGCGCACAAGCCCCAGGTGAGCGCCCCGGGACGGGAGCTCGAGGCCTTCGCGCTCGCCGGGGATGGGCTGGCCCTGGTCTGGATCCGCAACCGGGCCAACCTGTGGTTTTCCGGCCATGACGAGTCCCCGATCGAGGGAGCCTCGCTCTCCCTGACCGGCCTGGGCGACGGCGTCTATACGGCGCTCGCGATCGACCCCTACGACGGCTCGCTGCGATCGCTCCCGGACGTGACGGTGGATGGTGGCTCGGCCACGCTGGCGCTTCCTGTGTTCTCCATGGACCTCGCGCTGCGCCTGGAACGCCGGTAGCGCCGCGCGCCGATTTGCCCCCGCGGCCGGTATGTGAACAAGATGCCGCATGCCCCACCGGACGGGAACGAGGCTGTGGCAGGCGCTGGCCGGGTACTTCGGGACCGGGCCGGATCTCCCGCAGCGCCCGCTGGAGCCGGCGGCGTTGCGGCGCGAGTACGAACGCCGGCGCTGGATGGTCTTCTTGTCGGTGACCTTCGGCTACGGTTTCTTCTACCTGTGCCGGCTCTCTTTCTCCATGGCCAAGAAGCCCATGTTGGACGCCGGGGTGCTCAGCGAGAGCGAGATGGGGTACGCTGGCAGCGTCATGCTGCTGGTGTATTCGCTGGGGCGTTTCACCAACGGCGTGCTGGCCGACCGGGCGAACATCCGCCGCTTCGTGTCCTTGGGCCTGCTGGGCTCGGCGCTGGCTCACCTGCTGCTCGGCTGGACCCGCGGGGCGGTCTTCTTCTCGGTGCTGTGGGCCGTCAACGGCTGGTTCCAGTCCATGGGCTCCGCCCCGTGCATCGTCTCGCTCACCCAGTGGTTCTCGGCCTCCGAGCGGGGCACACGCTACGGTCTGTGGAGCATCGCCCACGGCATCGGCGAGGGATTGAGTTTCCTGCTCACCTCGATGGCCGTGGCCGCCTGGGGCTGGCAGTGGGGCTTCTTTTGCCCCGGGTTGTTCTGTCTGCTGGTGAGCTTCGTCCTGCTCCGGACCCTGATGGACCGGCCGCTCACCTACGGTCTGCCGAGGGTGGACGTCTACCGCGACGATCCGGAGCGGGAGGCCACTCCCGAGGGCGGCGCCGGGCAGCGCGCCCAGCAGTGGGCCGTGCTGCGGAACTGGCGGGTGTGGGTGCTGGGGCTTTCGGGCGCACTGATCTACATCACCCGCTACGGCATCAACAACTGGGGCAGCCTGTACCTACAGGAGGCGCGAGGCTACAGCGGTGTGGAGGCGGGGACCCTGCTGGCGGTCCAGGCCGTGTTGGGGCTGCTGGGGAGCTCGCTCTCGGGCTGGATCTCGGACCGTTTCTTCGGCGCCCGGCGCAACATGTTGTGTCTCGTCATGGGCGTCATGCTGGTGGCCGGCATGACGCTGCTGTGGCTCGCGCCGCCCGGTCAGCGCTGGCTCGACACCCTGGCGCTTTCACTGGTCGGGCTCTCGCTGGGTGGGCTGGTGGTGTACCTGGGAGGGTTGATGGCGGCGGACATCGTTCCCCAGCAGGCCACCGGTACGGCCATGGGGCTGGTGGGGCTGCTGTGCTACCTGGGCGCAGCGGTGCAGGATGGGGTGAGCGGGGAGCTGATCGGGCAGGGCCGACGTGCGTTCTCCGGCGCGGCCGCCTATCACGAGGTGATGATGTTCTGGGTGGCCGCCGCGGCCCTGGCCGTCCTGCTCACCATCGCGGTGCAGAAGCAGCGGCGCTGAAGCGAGTCGGGCGTGCCGGAGAAGCCCGTCAAGGCTTGGCGGACTCGGGGGGGCGGCTGGTGAGGCGATCGACGGTGGGGAGCATGGGCAGGCGGCGCTGGTAGGCCTCCTGGGCCCGCACGCCGGTGAAGATGGTGTCGCGGTTGGTTTTCCCCAGGGCGTTGATGCTGCTCATGTCGTGGGGGTTGCGCAGGGTCAGCCGCAGCGTGCCGAGCTCTGCGGCCAGCGCCAGGATCTCGGCCTCCTCGGGGAGCACCCACAGGGTGATGGTGTTGTAGCCCACCTCGCGGCGTTCGCCGGGCAAGAGGTTGGCCATGGAAGACACGCTCTGGGAGCCGGTGGCCATCACCACCACGTTCTGCATCAGGGTGACGGTGACCATCTGGTTGTCCTTGGGATCCTGGAACGTCCCCATGATGTCCACGTGATCGGCCGGGCGCACCCAGCCGGCCACGCCGGCCGAACCGCCGATGTCGATGCTGAAGGCCCGGCCGGTCTCGCGCACCATGGAGGAGAGCCGATCGAAGGTCACCGCCGAGCGGAACTGGTTCCACTGCACGGGATCGCCGGCCTTGAGCGGCACCGCGAAGCGCTGGCCTACCAGGTTGGACACCTGCTCGGGCCGCACCACGCTCCCGGTCATGAACTGCGCCGGCATCTGGCTGCGTGCCAGCATGTCCCAGTTCAGGACCTCGCCCTCCTGGACGTCCCGGCTCACCACCGCCACGTCCACCGGCCGGTTGCGCTCGGCCCAGGCTTTCTCGTGGCGGTGCATGACCTGGAAGGCCACGATGGCAGCCAGAACCCCGAGGATGCCGGCGATGAGCAGCGGCTTCTTTCCCTTGAGCATCTCGGCCTCCTTTCGTCCCCGACCTCAATATTATATCACAAGCTCGCAAGCGAGGCGGGTCTTGTATGGTCTTGCGCCCCGTGCTACAAGGCCGGCACGCCGAGCCCGGGAGAAGCCATGCTCGAAAAATACCACCCCAAACTCATCGAACCGAAATGGCAGAAGGTCTGGGAGGCCGAGGGTCTGCACCGGGCGGGGGCCCACCCCGAGCGCCCCAAGCTGTACGTGCTGGAGATGTTCCCCTACCCCTCGGGCAACATGCACATGGGGCACGCCCGGGTGTACGTGATCGGCGATCTGCTGGCCCGCTACTGGCGCATGCACGGGCGCGACGTGTTCCACCCCATGGGGTTCGACGCCTTCGGGCTCCCCGCGGAGAACGCCGCCATCCGCGAGAAGATCCACCCCCGCCAGCGCACTCTGAAGAACATCGAAACCTTCCGCGGCCAGCTCAAGCGCCTCGGGCTCTCCTACGACTGGGAGCGCGAAATCATCACCTGCGAGCCGGAGTACTACCGCTTCAACCAGTGGTTGTTCCTCAAGATGTACGAGAAGGGGTTGGTGTACCGGCGGCGCAGCCTGGCCAACTGGTGCACCGGCTGCCTCACCATCCTGGCCAACGAGCAGGTGGTGGAGGGGCGCTGCGAGCGCTGCCAGAGCCCGGTGGTGCCGCGCGAGATCCCCGACTGGGCGCTGCGCATCACCCGCTACGCCGACGAGCTGCTGAAGGGCCTCGACACGCTGACCGCCTGGCCCGAGCGGGTGGTCACCATGCAGCGCAACTGGATCGGGCGCTCCGAGGGGTGCGAGCTCACCTTCCCCCTGTGCGGCGGCGGCGAGGCCATCCGCGTGTTCACCACCCGCGCCGACACCGTCTTCGGGGCCACCTACATGGTGCTGGCGCCCGAGCATCCGCTGGTGGCGCGCATCACCACGCCCGCGCAGCGCGGCGCGGTGCAGGAGTTCGTGCAACGCATGGCCCGCACCGAGCGGGCGGTGCGCACCGACGAGAAGGCCACCAAGGAGGGGGTGTTCACCGGGGCCATGGCGCACAACCCCTTCAGTGGCGAGGACATCCCGGTGTGGATCGCCAACTTCGTGCTGGCCGAGTATGGCACCGGGGCGGTGATGAGCGTGCCGGCGCACGACCAGCGCGACTTCGAGTTCGCCAAGAAGTACCGACTTCCCATCCGGGTGGTGATCGCTCCCGTCGGCCGGCCGGCCGGAAGCGCAACGGAGCTCACCCAGGCCTTCGTAGAGGACGGGGTGCTGCACAACAGCGGCCCGCACGACGGCAAGGGCTCGGCCCAGGCCCGGCGCGACATCGCCGCCGAGGCCCGCTCGCGCGGGCAGGGCGGCCCCACGGTGAACTACCACCTGCGCGACTGGGGCATCTCAAGGCAGCGCTACTGGGGCACGCCCATCCCCATGCTCGAGTGCGAGCGCTGTGGCACGGTGCCGGTGCCCTACGAGCAGCTCCCGGTGCGTCTCCCGCCCGAGGCGCCCATCACCGGCACCGGAGAGTCGCCGCTGTCCAAGGTGGCCGAATTCGTGCACACCACCTGTCCCAGCTGCGGCGGCCCGGCCCGGCGGGACACCGACACCATGGACACCTTCTTCGACTCCTCCTGGTACTTCGCCCGCTACCTCGATCCCAGGAACGAACGCCTGCCCTTTGACCGCGCCGCGGCCGATCGCTACCTGCCGGTGGACATCTACATCGGGGGCCCCGAGCACGCGGTGATGCACCTCTTGTACTTCCGTTTCTTCACCCGGGTCATGCGGGATCTGGGGCTGGTCGGCATCGAGGAGCCGGTGGCGCGGCTGGTGACCCAGGGCATGGTGGTGCGCAGCAGCTACCGCTGCCCCAGCCACGGTTACCGGGCCGAGAGCGGCGTGGTCCAGGACGGCGAGAAGGTTCGCTGCAGCGAGTGCCGCGCCGCGCTCGAGGTGCGGCTGGAGAAGATGTCCAAGAGCAAGCACAACGGCGTCTCGCCGGAGGCCATGTTCGAGCAGTACGGCGCCGACACCGCGCGGCTGTTCTGCCTGTTCGCCGCCCCGCCGGAGAAGGACATCGAGTGGAGCGACGCCGGGGTGGCCGGCTGCTTCGGTTTTTTACGGCGGGTGTGGGCGCTGTTGCTGCGCCACCAGGAGCGCTTCGACGTGCTGCGAACGCTCGACGGCCCGGTGGACGAGGCGCGGCTCTCGCCGGAGCTCAAGGCCTTCCACCGCCTGCTGCACCACACCATCGAGCGGGTGCGCCGGGACATCGAGCGCGAGTTCCAGTTCAACACCGCCATCGCCGCGCTGATGGAGCTGTGCAACGCCTGCAAGGTGTTCGACGCCCTGACCGCCGGTGGCCCGGACGATGCCGCGGCGCGGGAGGCCCTGCGCCTGCTGGGCTTCGCCTTGCGCTCGCTTGCGCTCATGCTCGCGCCCTTCGCCCCCCACTTCGCCGAGGAGGCATGGGAGGCCCTGGGCATGCCCGGCCGGGCCTGCCAGCAGCCGTTCCCGAGTTTCGACCCCAAGCTCACCGTGCAGGACGTTGTGACGCTGGTGGTCCAGGTCAACGGCAAGGTGCGCGCCAACCTGGAGGTGCCACGGGCGGCGCCGCGGGAGGAGATCGAGCGGATCGCGCTTTCCGACGAAAGGGTACGCAAGTGGACCGAGGGCAAGGCCATCCGCCGCCTGGTAGTGGTGCCCGGACGGCTGATCAACATCGTGCTGTGATGCTGGGCACGGCGTTGCTGCTACTCGTCGACGGCGGTTGCGGCTACCGCTTCAGCGCCGGCGAAGCCCGGCTGCCCGGGGGAGGGCGGGAGCTCAACATCGCGCCGGTCGAGAGCGCCATCGCCGAGGCAGGGTGGGGGGGAGAGCTGGGCGAGCGGCTCCAGTTCGAGGCGCGGCGCGCCGGGCTGGTGCTCAGCGCGGATCCGGCCGCCCCGCGGCTCCGGGCGCGTCTCTTGTCGCTCGAAACCATTCCCCGGGGGATCGCCGCCGGCGGGGGGCGCTTCGCCGCGCGCGAAGAGGAGGTGCGCCTGTCGGTCGAGATCGTATGGCAGGAAGGGCCGACCTCTTCGCCACCGCGGTTTCTCCGCGAAGGCGAGAGCTTCGTGGTGGCGCCGGAATTGCGCGGCACCCAGACGAACCGCGCGCTGGCGGTGCGCCGGGCGTTGCAGCGGCTGGCCGAGCGCATCGTGAATGAATCCTGCCGGGGGTTCGCGTGGCCATGACCCTGGACGAGCTGGAGCGCGATCTGGCGAGCCGCCTGCGGCCGCAATACCTGGTGGCGGGCGAGGAGGAGGCTTTGGTGGAGCGCGCCCGCGAGCTCATCTTGGCCCGAGCGGTGGGACGTTCGGGACAGGCCGAGATCACCCGTTTCGAAGGGCGCTCGGCCGCGGCCATGGACATCGACGGCGCGGTGCGGACCGTCTCGCTGTTCGGGGGGCAGCGCCTGGTGCTGGTCAAGGACGCCCACGAGCTGCGGGCCGAGGAGCACAAGCGCTTGCTCGCATGTCTGCAGCGGCCGGTGGCCGGGAGCGTGCTCGTGCTCCTCGCCCGGGGAGTGGGTCTCGGCAGCCGCGATCCGCGGCGGGCCAAGGCGGCCAAGGCGGCGCAGGCTCTGGCGAAGGCGGTGGAGAAGGCCGGTGGCGCGGTGGTGGATTGCCCGCGGCCCAAGCCCCGCGAGGTGCCGGCCATCCTGGAGCGTATGCTTCTGCGGCGCTCGCTCAAGGCCGACGACCGCGCGCTCCACGCCATCGCCTCTGCCGTGGGGGAGGACCTGGGCGCAGCCATGCAGGCGGTGGAAAAACTCTCCCTGTACACGTCCGGCGGCCGGGTCCGCGAGAGCGACGTGGCCGCGGTGGTGAGCGACACTCGCGAGGAGTCGGTGTTCGCCCTGGTGGACGCGGTTTCAGAGGGCCGCGGCGGGGTGGCCCTGGCCACCGTGCGGCGGCTGTTGCGCGACGGGGAGAGCGGGCTCGCACTCCTGGCCCAGCTGGCGCGGCACTTTCGCACCCTGGCCCGGGTGAAGGCCCTGTCCCGGCGCCGGCAGAGTGCCGCGGCCATCCAGGAGGCGCTGGGGCTGCACCCCTTCGTGGTGAAGAAGTGCCTGCAACAGGCCGAGCGCTTTCGCGAGACGGATCTTTCGCGCCGTCTGCGCCGTCTGGCGGAGGCTGACGTCAACCTCAAGCGGTCGCGATTTCCGGAGCGGTTGGAGCTGGAGCGCCTGATCTTGGCGCTGTGCGAAACCCGCTAGGACTTGGGTCCCGCCAACCGATAGACCGCCCGGCTGAGACGGGCGATGCGGCGGGCGGCGGTGCGCTTGTGCAGCACGCCCTTGCTGCGGGCGCGCATCAGGCTGGACACGGCCTGCTTGAGCTGCTCGCGCGCGGAACCGGCGTCCTTCTTCTCGATGCTCTCGCGGACTTTGCGCAGCCGGGTGCGGATGTTCGAGCGGCGGGCGACGTTGCGCGCCCGGCGCTTCAGGCTTTGGCGGTGACGTTTCAAGGCGGATGGATGTCGGGCCACGAATACCTCCTCGGTGGCGAATCGTCCGCGCTTTCTACTCCGGCCGGCCGTGTCGTGTCAAGACCCGGGCGGCGATACCAGACCTGCCAGCGCGGCCGGCAGGCGGCAGGGGGCGGGGCAGTCCGGGGCGGGCAGCGGTTTCAGCCCCATCTGGATCAGGCGGCGGCGACCCTCGGGGCCGAGCAGCAAGCGGATCATGGCCACGGCGCCGTCGGGGTTCTTCGCTCCGCGTGGGATGGTGAGGCTGTACAGGATGGGCTGTCCGGCCACGCGCTGCCCGGGTGCTATCTCCTCGGACACCTCGGCGTAGCGCGGGGTCAGCGCCACGTCGCCCAGGTTGATCTCGGGGGGCAGCGGCAAGAACCGTAGGCGGTGTTCTTCGGCCACGCTGCGGAACAGCAAGGCAAAATCCGCCGCGCGGCTCTCGATGAGACCGGCCGCCTCCTCGATGTCCCGCGTCACGCGCTCCGGTGGGACCCGCTCGACGAAGCGCTGGTGCAGCTCGGCCGCCCGCGTGCCGTAGTGCCGTTCAGCCAAGCGCAAGGTGTGCAGGGCCTGGTAGCCGGCGGGAGCCGTCACCGAGTCAACCCGCGCCAGGCGCACTCCATCGGCGAGCACGAGCTCGATCCAGTTGCCGTCGCTGATACGATCGGCACCCGGGCTGTGTGGCCCGAATGCCAGCACCAGCTCGTTGGCGGCGAAGCGCAGGTTGAAGTCGGCGAGCTTGGGAACCAGGTGGTCCTGAATCAGGCGCCAGTCGGCGCTGGCGAAGAGATCCGGGGTGACGCCGAGATCCTCGATCTTCCGCGTAAGCATCACCGAGCCGCCGATGTCCAGGTGGATCTCGCTCGCGGGGTTCGCTCGTACGAAGATCGGCCGCAGGTCTTCGAACAGACTCCCCAGCGACGCCGCCGTGGCGATCTCGATTGCTCTTGATGAGTCATTGCGGCTACAGGCGGCGCTAACCACCATTGCCAGCAGAGCGGCCAAGGCTCCAAGGCGGTCCCGTCGCGGGCCAATGTTCCAGCGTAAAGAGAAGATTGCCGCGGGTGAGAATTCGCTCATGGGTTCGGCACCGTGGAGGGGGTAGCGGATTCAGGTTGCGACCCGAGGCTTTCTCCCGGCGCCTCCGGGGCTGGCGCAGGCGGCCGGAGCTTTGGAAAATCCACCAGCCGAAGCTCCACCGGTTCGGGCGTGCTGTTCTGACAGGAGAAGTTGGCCTCGTTGGCCGGCGAGCACGAGCCCGCGGCGTCGCGCTCGATGAACCAGCGCTCGGCGACCAGGGCCGACGCCCGCTGGATCTCCACCGGCGGCATTCTCTCGAGATCGAACTTGATCCCCGGCACGAGCCACAGGTCTTCACCCTTGTCTCCACTCACCACCACCGCCAGGGTGTCGAATTGCGCGGGGCTGGGGAAGGCCCGGTCGAAGGGCGCCTTGGGATCCACGAGCACCAGGGCTAGGCGCGGCGAGAGCCCCGCCTCCTCGAGGATGCGGAAGGCGAGCACCGCCGCCGTGCCCGCGTTGCCGCGACGCTTGGTGACGGCCTTTTCGGCGGGTGCGTCGGGGAGCCAGCGCCCCCAGAAGGGGAGGCCCGATTCCTCGATGGTGAAGTGCCGCTCCATCCACTCGGCCACCGCCGCCATCCGGCGGGTGCGCTCACCCGGCTTGACCGGCGACACCAACGCCGGGTGGGCCCGCCCCCGCCCGGCGATGTCGCCGCCGCGCGAGAGGCACAGCGGTGTGTGGAAGATTCGGCCGCGCAGGTGCGGCCAGTCAGGGCAGCGCGGCGCACGCAGGACGTACGGCAGGCGCTGTTCGGTCAGGGGCGGCAGCAATCGGCGCAGGCCGAAGACCTGAGGATATTCCCCCGGCGGGCTCTCCAGGCGGACCTCGCGGGTGGCGTCCACGGTGAGCGCGGCCAGGTCCGGCCGAAACTCGTCGTCGGGGTGGCCGAAGGTGGCCCGCGCGTTCGCGCTGCAGAAGCGGTCGCTGCCGAACCGGAAGAACAGGATGTCCGGGCCCGACACCGGGACCTGGATCTCCACCAGGTCGCCCGGGAGCAGGGTGCTCAGGGTGAACTCGCTCATACGAGGGAAACCCAGCTCGCAGGGCCAGTCGGCCAGGGCGCGGGTTCCGCTGGGGATGACGTTGACGGGTTTCTCCTCGCCGTTCTCCATCCAGGCACGGGCCTCGACCGGCGGGAGCGACTCGCGGTAGTGCACCACGTAGAACTTGCGGGCCGCGTCGCCGCCGCCGGGAGAGAGAATCAAGAGCCGCGTGCGCCGCACCGTCATGCGCGTGGTGGGGTCGGCGGTGGTGCCGCCGCCGCCGTATTCACCGAGCAGCTTGCGTCGGATGGTGTCGTAGCCCCCGCCCCAGTAGGTGTCGAAGAGCTCGTCTGCGACTATCAGCACCCCGGGAGACTCTCGGCAGCGCTCGAGCAGGCCGGGATCGAGGCCGCCCAGGTCGACCTGGGGCATGCGCCGGCTGCACCCCGACAGCGAGGAGAGGAGTGCGATGGAAAGGACGAGCGGGAAGGACTTTTTCATGGCGGACTCCCTGCCGCGCGGCGGCAGGTCACAGATAGCACTTCTTTGGGCTCGTGAAAAGGTGTCGGGCGCGCCCGCCGTGCCAATTCGAGTTGTGTTGCATGGGGCCGGATGGTATGGTTCCAGGCCAGGTCTCTTTCTGGGGAAGACGCGCTTGTCCGTTCTCGAAATCGGAAAGGAATTCGGCCCGTACCTCCTGCTGCGCCGGCTGGCCCGCGGCGGCATGGGCGAGATCTGGCTGGCCGAGAAGAAAGGCCTGGCCGACTTCTCCAAGCGCGTGGTCATCAAGACCATCCTGGAGGCCTTCGCCGACGAGCCCGAGGTGGTGGAGATGTTCCTCCACGAGGGCAAGGTGGCCGCCCAGCTCAACCACCAGAACATCGCCCAGACCCTCGACCTGGGCGAGATCGGTGGCGTGTACTTCATCGTGATGGAGTACGTGAACGGGCGCGACCTGCGCAACCTCATGCTGAAGTCCTACGAGCGGCGCGAGCTGGTGCCGCTGAACCTGGTCCTGCGGATCGGGGCGGACACCTGCCAGGGACTGCATCACGCCCATCAATTCAAGACCCCGGACGGGAAGCCCGCCGGCATCATCCACCGCGACATCTCGCCGCAGAACATCCTGGTGTCCTTCGACGGCGGGGTGAAGATCGTGGACTTCGGTGTGGCCCGCGCGCTGAACGCCGTCTCCAAGACCAAGTCCGGCGTGCTCAAGGGCAAGTACGCCTACATGTCCCCGGAGCAGATCGAGGGCACCGCGCTCGACGGCCGGGCCGACGTGTTCTCGCTGGGCGTGGTGCTGTACGAGATGATCACCGGCCGGCGGTTGTTCAAGCGCGACAGCGAGGTGGCCACCCTGGACGCGGTGCGCAAGGCGCCCATCCCCGCCATCACCCAGCTCGATGGATCCGTGCCCCGCCCCATCGAGGCCCTGATCGGCAAGGCCCTGGAGCGAAACCCCAACAAGCGCTTCAAGAGCGCGCGCGAGTTCCAGCTGGCCATCGAGGACCTGATGTTGAGCACGGGCCTGGTCGCCTCCGCCGCGCACCTGTCCGCCTATGTGAACGAGCTGTTCCAGGAAGATTCCGACATGGAGCAGGAGCGGGCCGTCCGGCTGGAGAAGGGCATGAACCAGCTGCCCGACATCCACAAGGCCGACGCGCCCCACCTGGAACGAACCATCTCCTATACCGGCGAGAAGCGCGCCGGTTCCGAGGCCCTCACCCGGAACCTGCTGGTCCAGGCGCGGCGCAAGTCCTGGGTGTCCCGCTGGCTGCTGCCGGTGCTGGCGGTATGCGGCGCGCTCGGCATCCTGGCCATCGCGGCCTGGCTGCTGTTCTTCGAGCGGACGGAGCCGCAGGTCCCCGTGGGGCCCACCGCAGCGGAGCCAACGGCCGGCGGCGTCGACGCGGGTACGGCCGAGGAGCCTGCTGTGCCGGACGCCGGGATCTCCCCGGAACCGGACACCGGCGCCGCAGCCGACCCGGGCCCCGCTCCTCCCAACGCGGATGCCGGGCGAGGCCCTCACAAGATCCGCAAGCCGCCGATCGGCAAGGACAAGAAACCCGAGGTCCCGGATATCAAGACGGAGCGTTAGAACGTGAAGAAATTGCCGCTGTGGGCCGTGGTGCTGATCCTCGTTCCCGGCGCCGTCCTGGCGCAAGCGAACCGCGACATCTCGGACGAGGCGGAGGTGGAGTTCATCCTGGGCAACGACGCCTATCGCGACAAGGATTTCCGCAAGGCGTTGTCGCATTACTTCGCCTCCAACCGGCTGGCGCCCAACCGCAACGTGCGCTTCAACATCGCACGCTGCTACGAGCAGCTGCACCAGTACGTCGAGGCCTTCCGCTACTACCAGAGCTGCGACACGCCCGAGCAGACGCCGGACGAGCGCGCCGCGTTGCAGAAGGCGCTCAAGGCGGTGCGGCCGTTCGTGGGCCTGGTGCGGGTGGAGACCGAACCCCCCGGGGCTAGCGTGTTCCTCAAGCGCCGCGACCTCGGCAGCCGCGGCGTCTCGCCGTTGCTCCTGGCGGTGCCGCCGGGCAAGGCGCGGGTGCTGCTGGAGCTTGCGGGCTACGAAGCGCACACGCTGGAGGTCAAGCCGGAGGCGGGACAGGAGATCCCGGTCCGAGTCGCGCTGAAACGCATCCTGGGCGAGCTGCGGGTACAGGGCCAGCCGTCGGGCGCCATGGTGCGGGTCGAGGATCCGGCCGGCCCGCAGAGCGCGGTGCTGCCGGCGGTCTTCCAGGTCTCGCCCGGTACCCGGGCCGTGACCGTGAGCCGCGATGGTTATCAGCCGCAGGCGCTCAGCGCGACGGTGGAGGCGGGGAGAGCCGTCACCGTCGAGGTCAACCTGGTCCCGCAGACCGGCACGCTGGTGGTCCAGGCCGACGAGCGCGACGCGCTCATCTTCACCGACGGCAAGCCCTCGGGTTTCACTCCGGCGGTCATCGACAACCTGCTGGCCGGAGACCACGAGCTGCTGCTCAAGCTGGAAGGGTTCCGGCCGCACCGGCAGTCGGTGCAGGTCAAGCCCGACGAACGGGTGGTGGCCGAGATCAACCTGGAGGTGGCCGAGGACGTGGCCGCGGCCTCCCGTGCGCTGGAGACGGTCCAGAGCGCCCCGGCCTCCATCAGCCTGGTCGGCCGACGGGAGATCGAATCCTTCGGGTACGAGTCGTTGGCCGACGCCATCTCGGGCGTGCGGGGTATCTTCCTCTCCGATGACGGGACCTACCTGTACGCCGGGGTGCGCGGCTTCTCTCCCTTCGGCCAGTACGGCAACCGGGTGCAGGTGCAGCTCGACGGCCACACCCTGAACGACGACTGGATCGGGCAGTCCTACCTGGAGTTCGATGTGCTTTCCGATCTGGCGGCCCTGGATCGCATCGAGGTCCTGCGCGGGCCCGGATCGGCGCTGTACGGCACGGGAGCCTTCTTCGGCGTGATCAACCTGGTCAGCCGCGCCGGCGTCCCCAACGAAGCGGTGCGGGCCGGCATCGGCCGCCTCTCGGACGGGGTGCTGCGCCTGACCGTCGGCGGCGGCGCGAAACTGGGCGAGGACGGTGGTTTCTGGATCTCGGCGGGTGGGGTGAAATCCCAGGGCGCGGACTACTACTCGCCCGCCCAGGTGGGGAACCCGGCCGCCCCGGACGGGGTGGCCCGCTCGGCCGGGGCCTTCGAGGCCAACTCGGTGCTGGGCCGCTTCTTCTGGCGGTTCCTCACCCTGGAGGGCTACTTCAACCAGCGCGACAAACACATCCCCAACGGCGCCCTCAACACCGCCTTCGGCGACGAGCGCGCCCGGCAGTACGACGGGCGCTCGTTTGTCGAGCTCAGGGCCGAGCCGGAGCTCACGAGCTGGCTGCAGTTGCTCTCTCGCGTTTACGCCGACCACTACGACTACCAGGGCGTGTATCCCGACGCCGCCGACCCCAGTGCCGTGGCCGCCGAGGCCATGTCCAGCACCTGGCTGGGCGCCGAGCTGCGCCTGCTGGCCCGCCCCCTGGACGGGCTGCGCCTCACCGCCGGCTCGGCCTACGAGTATCACCTGAGCAACCGTGCCCATGGCGCGTACTCCGGCGAGGCCCCCTACTATGACGAGGACCATCCCTTCCACTTGCTCTCGGCCTACGCCGTCGCCGATTGGACGCCGTGGCCGGCGCTGACCGTCTCCGCGGGCTTGCGCTTCGACGGCTGGTGGATCTCGGACTTGCCCGAAAGCGGTGGCGGCCAGCGGGAGCGATTCTTGTCGGCGTTCTCTCCCCGTGCGGCCTTGATCGCCCGCCCCTGGAAGAATGGCACCTTCAAGCTGATGGGCGGCCGCGCCTTCCGGGCACCCTCGGCCTACGAGCTGACCTACTGGGACGGCGGCCGGACGCAGATCCAGAGCCCCGACCTTTCGCCCGAGAACATCTGGAGCGCGGAGCTGGAGTACGGCCACCGGCTCCCCGGCGGCTTCTGGATCACCTCGGCGGTCTTCATGAACTTCATCCTCGACCTGATCGAGCAGCGCGGCAGCGGAACCGCGGCCGATCCTTTCCGGCTGGTCAACCGCGACGGAGAGGTGCTGGGCCTGGGCGGCGAGCTCGAGCTGCGGCGCGAGTTCCGCCAGGGCTGGATGGCGGCGGCGCAGCTCTCCTTCCAGCACACGCGCAACCGCGGCGCGCTCGCCCCGGGGGAGTCGGCCGAGCTGGTCAACTCGCCGGCGCTGCTGGGGTCGCTCAAGCTGGTGGTGCCGCTGCACCACCCCGAGCTGCGGCTGGCTTCCCGGGTCGGCGTCGAGTCCGGGCGGCTGCGCCGCGATGGCTCGCGCGGGGAGGCCGCGGTGATGTGGGATGTGACATTGTCCGGCGAGGTGCGCGCGCTCCACCTGCGCTACGCGGCGGGCGTGCGGAATCTTCTGGACTGGCAGGCGGGCTACCCCGCCAGCGAGGAGATCGCCGATCTCACCGTGCCGCGCCGTCCGCTGCAGCTCTTCGCCGACCTCAACTTCTGGTTCTAGGGAGACGACCCATGAGCACACTGCTTTCACACCTGCCGCTTCCCGAAAGACGCGCCGAGATCGTGGCGGCCTGCCGCGACCTGCTGGAGAGCGAGGTCAGTCGCAAGAGCGGCTTGAGCGGGTTCGCGGTCAAGGCCGGGTACGGCGCGCTCAAGGCCATCAAGCCGGGCGTGGTGCCGGAGGCCATCGACGGTCTGCTCGACGATTTTCTGGCCGCGCTGGAGGAGCTGCACGCCGAGCACGTCGCCGCCCCCGCCGGCTCGTTCGGCGGCCGCATGAAGCGCGAGGCGCCGCGGGTGGCCGAGGCCCTGCTGCGCGTCACCGACCGGCGCGCCGAGCAGAGCAAGCACGGCACCCTGCGCGGCCTGTACCGCAAGCTCCGCCCCTCCGCCCTGCGCAACGTGGAGGAGGCGGTACCGGGGCTGGCGGACCTGGTCGACCGATACTACCGGCCCTGACCCTCCCGGCAACTGGAATGTTCGGTAGCGTAAATGCGCGCCCGGCCTGGCGCATTCTCGAGCCGGGCGCCTGGTTGCAAAGCCGCAACAACCAGGGTGAGCGGGGGATGCGAAGATGCGCGATCGTCGACCGGGTTAGCCGGTGGGGGTGGAGGAGAAGAACGCCCGCTGGGAGCCGCTGGCCGGACGCAGGGCCGGCTTCTTCCAGGCGCGTCGGGCCGCGGCGGCGGGCTTGCTTCTCGGACGCGGCGCACCGTCCTCGAGCTCTCGCACCCGCTCCACGGCGGCCTGGAGCGCGCGCTGGCGTAGCTCGATCTGCTGGCGCGCCCAGGCCAGCTCGGACTCCACCTGCTTGAGCCGCTGAAGCTGTTTTTCCAGCTCGCTGGCACGGGCGGCGCGCTCCTCCGCCTTGCGCATACGTTCCTCGGCCTCCTTCACCTTGGTCCGGGCCTCGCTGAGCTCCATTTCGAAGCGGTTGCGCTCGAGTGGGGTGGTGGCGGTCTTGAACTGCTGGTCGATGAGAGACTGCTTGGTGAGCTGCTGCTGGTGAGTGAGGCGCACCACCTGCTCCAAGAGCTCCTTGGCCCGCTCCTGACACTCCTGGAGCTCCTTGCGGGTGCTGGACTCCTTGGCCATCCAGCGCAAGCGTTCCTCGCGAAGCTGGACGAGCTCCTGCTCCAGGGCCGCCTTCTCCCGAGACCACTCGATCTCCCGGCGGGCAGCGGCGTCCTCGAGCTCTCGGACTTTGCGCCGCATGTCAGACGTCCCCGGGGGCTCCCCCAGCACCCGGCCGATGGTCTGCCACATCCGCTCCTCCAGCATCGACTTGATCCGACGGATATCCATGGGTTGACCTCGCAGAAATCACAGGGGCATCCGAACCAGAGATTCCCAGCAGGCGCGAGAACTCATAGAGCAATTGCTCGGGCCTGTCCAGCGTTTGCAGCTGCACCCGCAGCGCCGCCCCTCCCGGAAGCCCCCGGGTGTAGGCGACCAGGTGTTTTCGCATGTTTCGCGCCGCGCGGCGTGGGTCGTTGTAGAAGCGCACCATCGCCTCGAGGTGCCGGTGAAAGACCCGCAAGCGCTCGTACCCGTCCAGGCGGACGGGGCGGCCGGCCAGCGCCGAGAAGATCCACGGGTTCCCCAGCGCAGCGCGCCCGATCATGACGCCGGCGCAGCCGGTCTCGCGACGCAGGCGCTCGGCGTCTTGCGGCGTGCGGACGTCGCCGTTCCCCACCACCGGGATGGCGAGCGCGCGCACCAGGGTGGCGACCAGGCTCCAGTCGGCGGCGCCGCCGTAGAACTGGTCTCGGGTGCGTGGGTGGAGGGTGACGGCGTCCGCCCCGGCGCCTTCTAGGCGCCGCGCGAGCTCTACCGCGTTCTTCTCGCCGGCGGACCAGCCGGCGCGCATCTTGACCGTGAGCGGCACGCGCAGCACCCTCCGCATGGCCGAGACGATGCGCTCGGCCCGCTCCGGCTCGCGCATAAGCGCGGCCCCGGCGCCGCCGCCCACGATCTTGCGCATGGGGCAGCCCAGGTTGAGATCCACCCCGTCGAAGTCCAGCCCGGCGCACACCTCGGCGGCCGCCGCCAGCCGCTCCGGCTCGCGCCCGAACAGCTGGGCGAAGATGGGCCGCTCCTGCGGCGAGAAGCGAAGTAGCTCCCGGCTCCCCCGCTGGCGGCGCAGCAACCCCTCGGCCGAGACCATCTCGGTGAAGACCAGCGCGCAGCCCGCTTCCCGCGCCAGCGTCCGCAGCGGCGAGTCGGAGAAGCCCGCCATCGGGGCTAGCATCACCGCCGGTTCGAGGGATAGACCACGTAGCCTCATGCGCCCGCCCCCGCCTCGCGCAGCACCACCCGGATCATGGCCTCCAGGTTGACGCGGAAGGCGTGCCGGGGCTGTAGCTCGGCCAGGCCGTGGCGCAGCGCAGGCTCGAGCGCGTCCGCGATGGCGGCCGGCTCGTGTCCCCGGGCGGCGTGCGACAGCACTCGATCGCGAAACTCCTGGGCGCAGCGGATGGCCACCGCGAAGTGGCGCCGGGCGTCCTCGCCGGTCAGCAGGCCGTGGTGCGGCAGGGCGATGGTCGTGAAGGGCAGCGCGGACAGGCGGCGCAGGCTGGCCAGGTAGTCCGCCAGCGAGCTCGAGAACTGCGCCTGCACCTCGTCGGGACCCACGTAGGAGCCCAGGGCCTCGCCGCCGAACAGGACGCCGTCCGGCCGGACCAGAAAGCACATGGAGTCCTTGGTGTGCCCCGGCGCGTCGTGGGCGCTCACCGTCACCCCCCCGCCCAGGTCCAGCTCGTCCCCGTCGCAGAGCTCCCGCTCCACGCGCAGATCGGCCGCCGAGAGCAACTCCGCGGCGTCGGGGCCCGCGAAGCCGTAGTTCGCGTGATCCTTGCGGTTCATTTCGATGATGTAGGAGACGACCTTCTCGCGCCGCAGCACCTCGGCGGCCAGGCGGGAGGCGGCGGCGCGGATGCCGGGCACCCGGCGGCGTAGGATGCCCAGGCCGCCCACGTGGTCGTAGTGCGAATGGGTGAGCAGCACCCACTCCGGGCGCAGACCGGATGGGCCGAAGCGCTCTTCGAACAGCGACAGCAGCGCGGTCACCCCGGCGTCGATGAGGGCGCCCTGACGCCCCCGCACGAAAAAGAACGGAAAGGCCATCGAGCCGAGGGTGACGACGTGCTCCGAGACCTTATCTTGCGGTTGACTCCACACCGTTTTCTCCAGACGGCGCATTGTAGCCGGTCCGGTCGAATGGCGCAACGGATTGCGCCGAAGTAGTTTTTCTGGCCAAGCGGGACTTGGCTCCGGTATCATGCGCGGCATGGTCGCCGGGCTCATCTTGTTTCTTGCGCTGCCGATCTCCGGGCCGGTGGAGCCGTTCGAGCTTCTCCGCACGCTCGCCCAGGCGCTCGCCGAAGACCCCGCCGTCTCCCCGGCTCAGGATTTGGCGAGCGAGCCGCACGAAGAGGACGGCGAGCTGGACATCGTGGAGAAGGCCGAGGAACTCGCGGTCCCGAACGAAGAGGAGGTTCTTTCCGAGAAGACCACCGGGGCTGCGGCGGTAGAGGCAGAGGCGTCTCTTCCAGATGCCCAGGCAGGCGCGGACCTCGGGCCGGACAACCAGATCCCTCTCATCCGCAACGAGATGGTGGAGCGGGGCCTGCAATTTTGGCAGAGCCCGCGCATCCGGCCCGTGTTCGCCCGCTGGCTGGGCCGCACCAGCCGGTACTTCCCCCTCGTTCACGACATCCTCGAACGCCACGGGCTCCCGCGCGAGCTGGCCGCGGTGGCCCTGATCGAAAGCGGCCTGTATTACGCGGCGGTGTCCAGGGCGAGCGCCACCGGGCCCTGGCAGTTCATCCGGGGCACCGCGCAGCGGTACGGGCTCAAGGTGGACTTCTGGGTGGACGAGCGGCGCGACATCGCGCGGGCCACCGAGGCCGCGGCCGAGCACCTTTCGGACCTGTACGTCGAGTGGGACGACTGGTACCTGGCCTTCGCCGCCTACAACGCGGGGACGGGCGCCATCGAGCGCGCGGTGCGGAAGACCGGCACCCGCGATTTCTTCGAGCTGGCCAGCGGTCGCGCCCTCAGCCGGGAGACCCGCATGTACGTCCCCAAGATCCTGGCGGCGGCGCTCATCCTCCAGGACCCGGCGAAGTACGGGTTCGGCGACGTGGATTTTCAACCGCCCCTGGAATGGGAAGAGGTCGAGGTGCCGGGCATGGCCGACCTGCGGGCCGCCGCGCGCGCGGTGAGCATCTCGCCCGAAGCCATGCAGGAGCTCAACCCCGAGCTGCGCTACTGGTGCAGCCCGCCCTACCGCGAACGCTACCGTCTGCGCGTTCCCAAGGGAAGCGCCGCGCGCTTCTTCGAGAACTACCATCCCGAGGTACGGGATCACCGCACCACCTTCGCCCGGCACCGGTTGCAGAGCGGCGAGACGTTGAGCCACCTGGCCCTGGCCTACCACACCTCGGTCGACGCCATCATGGCCGCAAACGGCATCAGCAACCCCCGGCGCATCCGTGCGGGGAAGCTACTGCTCGTTCCGGTCCAACCTTGCGGCAACCCGGCGCCCGGGGCGAAAACGGCTCAAAATACCTCCAAGGAGAAGAAGTCCCGTTGAAGGTATTCCCGAAAGACCATTCGCCAATTGAGTGATTTTTTCAGGGCCTGTCCCCACTTTTTATTTGTATTTGCTTCATGTTGCAGTATCTACAGAAGTAATCCAGAAAGGGCAGGGGAAGCACGTTACATATTGTCATGGCAATATATGCGTTGTATTGCATTTTTATCTTGACAACATCCCTTATCTCTGTCTAACTTCAAAACAACTTTTTCCAGAGGAGGGAAAAATGACCAAGCAGGAACTCATCAACGCCATCGCCAAGAACAACCCGTGGGGACTGACCAAAAAGGCCACCAGCGAGGTGATCGCCTCGGTCTTCAACAACATCCAGAAGGCCATCAAGTCGGCCCGCCGCTTCACCTACCCCGGCTTCGGCACCTGGAACGTCCGCAACCTCAAGGCCCGCAAGGGGATGAACCCCAAGACCAAGAAGCCCATCACCATCAAGGCCTCCAAGACCGTGCGCTTCCGGCCCTCCAAGGACCTCAAGCACAGCCTGTAGAGCCTCTCGATCGAGATGGAGAGCACCCCGGGACGTCTTCCCGGGGTTTTTTTTACCTGCGAATCGTCCCGGTCTCCCGGGTCGAGTATCCGCCCAGCGACTCGACCTCCCTGCAAAAATCCTTGTCCGCCAGGATCTCGAGGATCAGCCGGATGCGCCTGTCCGAGAGGTGTTCTTGGGGGATCACCAGATCGTAGCGTTCGTCGGCGACGGGGACGAAATCCAGATCCTCGGCTTCGGCCGCGGCGCCGATGACCAGGCCGCAGTCGGCGATCCCCGAGCGCACCGCCTCGGCGACCGCCAGGTGAGTGAACTCCTCGTGATCGTATCCCAGGATCTTCTCCGGTCCGATCCCCTCCCGCCGCAGGACGTGGTCGAACAGCACGCGGGTGCCCGAGCCTGCCTGCCGGTTCACGAAGCGCATTCCCGCGCGGACCGCGTCCCCGATCGAGGTGGGCCGGCGCGGATCGTCCCGGCGCAGGCACAGGCCCTGCTTACGCAGCGCAAGCGTGATTCGCTCGACCGGCCGGCCCGGCAACAACCTGGCGATCGCTTCACGGTTGTAGTCTCGGCCGTCACTGTCGAGGAGGTGGCTGCCGGCCAGGTGCGCTTCCGAGCGCGCCAGGGCGAGCAGCCCGGCCTGGCTCCCGACCGGCAGCACCGCGAGCGAGCACCCCGGCGCCTTGCGCCCGATGAAGTCGTCCAAAAGGGAAAGCGCCAGATCGTGCGAGCCGGCGAAGAGGACGCTTTCCTCGACCTCGCGGCGGGAGCAGAGCAGTTCGACCTCCACCGGCGCGCCCGCCTGCAGGCCCTCGTCGGCGGCGCTGATCCGAACCAGCCCCTGGGCCCGCGCCAGCGTGGTCAGCGCGCCCGCCCCACGCCCCAGCGGCACCGCCACCCAGCGCGCCCCGATCTTGCCCACCAGCACTCGGATGATCTCCTCCAGTCCGGCCCGGCTGGGAATGCTCCGAAGCAGCGTGGCGCTCAACCGCTCACGCTCCGGTAGCGCCGCCCCCGCGAGGTGCGCCAGCACCGGCCGCACCAGCCGTTCGGCCACCACCACGGCGCTCACCGGAAAGCCGGGGAGCCCGATCACGGGCGTCCCGTCCACCAGGCCGGCGAAGGCCGGTTTACCGGGCATGAGGGCCAGGCCGTGGAACAGAAGCTCGCCACAGCGCGCGATGATGGCCGGCATGAAGTCGCCGCGGCCGGCCGAGGAGCCCGCCAGCGTGAGCACCACGTCGAATCGCCGCGCCGCATCCCGCACGGCGTCTTCGAGGAGGTCCTCGCGATCGACGACCGGCGAGAGGCGCTGTGGCGCGCCGCCCCAATCCGCGACCATGGCCGCGATCATGCGCGAGTTGGATTCCACCACCTTGCCCGGGCGGGGATCCTCGCCCGGCTGGCACAGCTCATCGCCAGTCGGGAGGATGCCCACGCCGGGTCGGCAGCGCACTTCGATCTCGGTGACGCCGGCGGCCAGCAGAACACCCATGCGCGCCGGTGTGAGTAAGCGCCCGGAGGCGAGCAGGATCTCGCCGCCCGACAGATCCTCGCCCGTCAGGCGCACGTGTTGCCGCGGATAGGCGGCGGCCGTGATCTCGAAACCGTCGGCGACGGCCTGCAGGTTCTCGATGGGGATCACCGCGTCGCAGCCCGCCGGCAGCGGATCGCCGGTGTCGATGGGAAAGGCCTCGCGCCCGCTCAGCAGGCGTTGGGGCGAGGTGGCCGAGGCCCCGGCGGTCGCCGCCGCCGCCACCGCGATACCGTCCATGGCTGCGGCATGGTAGGCGGGCGAGCTGTGCCGTGCCCGCACCCTGGCCGAGGTCAGGCGGCCCGCCGCCGCCTCGACCTTGATGCGCTCGGCGGGCAGGCTTCCGGGAGGGCCCAATCGAGCGAGCAGGCGTGCCAACGCCAGACCGGGATCGAGCAGTTCGCGGTAGCGGGGCTTCATCGTAGCAGCTCGACCTCCGCCTCGTCTCCCTCGGCGTATCCTTCCCGCCCGGCGGGGATGCGCACCCACCCGTCGCAGAACAGGAGCGAGGTGAACACCGCCGAGTTCCACAGCACCGGCGTGGCCCGCAACACGCCGCGTTCCTCCTCCAGCCGCACCGGTACGTAGGTCTCACGCCCGCTCATGGCCACCACGTTGGCCCGCAGCCGGACCTTGCGCGTGCGCGGCAGCGGCGCTCGCGCCTCGCCGGCCAGGCGTCGGAGCAGGGGCGCCACCACCACCGCAAACACCACGAACGAGCTGACCGGGTGACCCGGCAACCCGAAGGCCGGGATGCCGCCGATGTCCGCAAGCAAAGTGGGCTTGCCCGGGGCGATAGCGATGCCGTGGACCAGTAGCCCGGCCGGCCCCATGCGTGCCAACACGTCCGCGGTGTGATCGCGCTCGCCTACCGAGCTGCCGCCGGAGATGAGCAGCAGGTCCACCCGCGACCGGGCCTGCTGCACCGCCTGCTCCAGCGCCTGCACGTCGTCGGCCACGCGCGGCAGCATCACCGGCGTGCCTCCCGCCATGAGGACCTGGACGGACAGCACCGGCCCGTTGGTGTCGCGCACCTTGCCCGGTCCCGGCACTTGCGTCATGTCCACCAGCTCGTCGCCGGTGGACAGTATGCCCACCAGCGGCCGCGCGCGCACCCGTACCTGGGTGACGCCGGTGGCCGCCAACGCGCCCACGTCCAGCGGGGCGATGCGGCGCCCGGCCGGGAACATCTGGATCCCCCGGGCCAGGTCCTCGCCGGGGAGCAGCACGTGGTCATGGGCCGCCGCGGCATGACTGATCTCGACGGCGTCTCCCGTCGGGCGGGTGTGTTCGATCATCACCACGGCGTCCGCGCCCGCCGGCAGCATGGCGCCGGTGTGCACCCGCACCGCCTGCCCCGGGCCGACCTCGACCGCGGCCGCCTCGCCCATGCGCACCTCGCCGCGTACCGCGAGCAGCACCGGCGCGCTCTCGCGGGCCGAGGCCACGTCGGCGGCTCGCACCGCGTAACCGTCCATCAGCGCCCGCGGGAAGGTCGGCAGGGCCTCGGGCGCCACTACCGGCTCGGCCGCCACCCGGCCCACCGCCTGGAGCAAGGGCACGCTCTCGGTGCGTTCCACGGGCCGAAAGCGCACGAACAGCCGCAGCACCTCATCGACCGATAGCAGGTTCAAGAACTCGCTTCCCATGAGTCTCCGTCTCCAAGCTACGGTTTGGCGCCGGCGGCCGGCGGGTTCATGGCCCGGTCGAGGAGCTGGCTCAAGCACGAGCGCAGGACCAGCACCGCCAGTACGCACAGGCCCACCAACAGGAGCAGGATCTTGATCCGGGTGTTGGACGAGGTCTTCGGTGCTGGCGCCGAGGGCAGGTCGACGCCCAGGTCGGTCCGCCCGGCCACCTCGAACTGGAAGGCGTGGCTGCGGCGCCAGTTCTCGAACACTCGTTCCCGGTCCTTGTCGGACAGGCACTCGCCCATCTGGGGGTCGAACAGTTCGAGCCCGTTCTCCTGAGCGAGGTCGAATGCCGCGTCGATGGCCCGCCGCCCGTCGGCATCCGAGAGCCCCAGCGGAAAGTCCAGGGTCAGGCTCTGCGAGGTGCGCTGGGCGTCCGCCTGGGCGTCCCAGCCGCCGGCCGCGCTGGGCGCGAGCCGCACCACGCCACCCGGTAGGGCAAGTTCGTGATGTTTCGTTGTGGTCTCCACAAAGCCGCGGCGCACGAGCGAGGCGCCCAGGCCATCGCGGGCGCCGCTCGATTCGCCCGCGGCGCGGAGGATCAGTTCGTAGCGCACCCTGCCTCTCCTGGCGCCGACGCGCCGGGCATTGCATCCGGCGGCCGAGTATCGTATCAATCCCCGGCCGAGGCAAGTGGAGCCAGCGAACGAGGCGAACATGCAGATTTCCGGTTACCAGGTCTTCTCGCTGCTGGAGGGAACCTTCCTGCTGGACGGCGGCTCCATGTTCGGCATCGTGCCGCGACCCCTGTGGGCGCGGCACCACCCGCCCGATGAACGCGGCCGCATCGTCATGGCGCTGCGCTGCCTGCTGCTGGTCGGCGAGGGACGCCGCATCCTGGTCGACGCTGGCTTGGGCGAGCGCTTTCGCGGCAAGAGCGAGGAGATCTACCGCTACCGGGCGAATGGCGGCGGCCTGTCGGCCCAGCTGGCCCGCCTCGGGGTGCGGCCGGACGACATCACCGACGTGATCGCCTCCCACCTGCACTTCGATCACGTGGGCGGGTTGCTGAGCGCCGGAGCGGCTGGCGCGCTGACCCCGGTGTTCCCGCGGGCCCGGGTACATTTGCAGCGGGAGGGCTGGGAGTGGGCCCGCGCCCCCTCGTTGTGGGACGAGGCCAGTTTCTTCCAGCAGGACCTCGACGTGTGGGAGCGGACCCTGGAGCTCGACTTTTTGTCGGGCGACGCCGAGCTCGCCCCGCGCCTCCGGGTGCGGGCCAACGCCGGCCACACGCCGGGGCATCAGGTGGTGATCGTCGGCGAGGGGAGCGAGACGCTGGTCTTCTGCGCCGACCTCATCCCCACCGCCACCCACCTCCGGCTCCCCTACATCATGGCCTACGATCAGCGCCCGCTGCAGACGCTGGAGGAGAAGGAGATCCTGTTGGCCCAGGCGCTGGAGGAGGACTGGATCCTGGTCTTCGAGCACGATCCCTTCGTCGCCGCCTGCCGACTCCAGGAGAAGGACGGCCGCGCCGAGGCGGCCGAGGCGGTGTGCCTCAACCTGCCGGCGCCGAGGTGAGCATTGTTGAGAGCGCTGCTCTTCGATCTGGACGGCACGTTGATCGACTCGGCCGAGGACATCGCCATCTCGGCGCAGCGCGGGTTCGAGGAGGTCGGGGTGGTGGGCGTATCCCGCGAGGAGGTGCGCGCCCATCTAGGCCTGTCGCTGGCCGATCTGTATCGGGCGCTGTGCCCGGACGGCGACGCCGCCCGGCGCGAACGCTTCATCCAGGCCTACCGGCGCCACTACGCCGAGCACGGCACCGAGCACACCTCGGTGTACCCCGGGGTTGAGGAGACGTTGCGTGCCCTGTCGCACCTGCGCCTGGGGGTGGCCACCACCAAGCTGACCGCCGTGGCCGAGCAAGTGCTGGCCAAGATGGGCCTGCGGGAACATTTCCAACACGTGCAGGGGACGGACGGCTTTCCGCCCAAGCCGCACCCCGAGGTGGTCCGGCGCGCCCTGGCCGCGTTGGGTTCTCCCGCCGAGTCTGCCGCGCTGGTGGGGGACACCGATCGCGACGTGCTGGCGGCGCGGGCGGCGGGGGTGCGCGCCGCGGCGGTGACCTACGGGGGCTGGTCCCGCCAGCGCCTGGCCGCCCTCGCGCCGGACGTGCTGCTGGATCGCTTCTCCGACCTCGTCTACTGGGTCGGATCCAACGAGGGAGTGCCTGGTGTCGGGGGGCTGGGCGCGGGGCGCGGGGCGGGCGGGGGCGGCGCGGGGTTCTCGACGCTGATGAGGTAGAACTTGTTGCAGCTCCGGTCCAGGATGCGCAGCGAGCGCCGCTGCTCGGGGCTCAGCTGATCTTTCAGCTTCTCCAGCCGGCCCTGCTCGACCAGCAAAAACACCCGCCGGTCGCGGTGCTGCGCCAGGAAGTCCTGGAGTTTCCCCGCGTTCTTGAGCTGCACCACCTCGTTGCGGGTGTAGAAGGTCTCGCCGCGCCAGTTCATGAGGTACGCCCCGATCGGCTCTCCCGGCGCGCGCAGGGCGTAGTAGGTGTCCGCCAGGTGTCGCTGGCTCCAGTGCGGGCCCATGGCGGAAAAGAAGTACCAGCCGCTCCACACCGCCCCCAGGATGGCGCCGATCGAGAGCGCCGCCCGCATGTGCCGCGCCAGCCGGTCGCGCGACCACAAGAACAGCCCGGCCAGCGAGAGCGACAGCAGCCCGTAGATGACGCCGTAGCCGATCTGGCCCGGGACGGCGGCGTCCTTGGGAAAGTCCCGGGTGTAGTTGTACACGAAGAGGTCGACCATGGCCTTCGGGGTGAGCCCGATGTCGCGCGAGACGAGGATCACGCCGAGCACGAGCAGGAGCGGCATCAGCACCCGGCCCAGCTCCTCCGGGTTCCGCGCCGCGCGGCACAGCCAGATGGCCGCCAGCAGCGCCAGCGCCGGGGCCACCGGCAGGGCGTAGTGGTGGAACTTGGTCATGGAGAGCGAGAACAAGGCGAACCCCGCCACCGCCCACAGGACCACGAACAGCTCCACCCGCTGCGCGGGGGAGGCCGGCTCGCGCTCGACCCGCGAGAGGCTCTTCGCCGTCCCCCACATCATGAAGGGGAACCACGGGTGGGTGCCCAGGCCGAGCTGCTCGACGAAGTAGGCGAACGTCCCTCGATCCCCGTGCACCCCCGAGCCCAGCCGGTACAGGTGATCGTGGAGGAAGAAGCGCGCGAAGAAGGTCTTTCCCTCGTCGTCTTGCAGCTTGCGGACCGCCGAGGCGATGCTGAGATAGACGAACCACGGCGCGGCCACGAGCAGCATGAGCAGGCCGCCGGAGACGATCCGCACCGCGCGCAGCCTCTGCCAGTCTCCGCTCACCACAAGGTACAGCAAGAAAAGCAACCCCGGGAACACCGCGCCCAGCAGGCCCTTTCCCAGGATGGCCAGGCCCAGGGCCGCCCAGCCGAGGTAGAGCAGCCCCCGCCGCGGCCGCTCGTCGTCGAACGCGCCTAGCAGAATCAGAATCATCCCCGCGGTCATGAGCGAGACGAGCGGCATGTCGGTCATGGCCTGGCGGGCCACGAAGGCGTACTGCGGCGAGGTGCCCAGCACCACCGCGGCCAGCAGCCCTTCGGCCACGCCGAAGAACCTCCGTCCCAGGGCGAAGACGGCCAGCAACCCCAGCATGGCCAGCAGCGCAAACGGCAAGCGCACCGCCCACTCCAGCCCCGGCTTGATGCCGCCGCCTTCCTGGTGCGGCCCGATGATAGCCATGGGCACGGCCATGAGCCACATGCTGAGCGCGGGTTTGGAGAAGAAGTACTTGTTCTCCAGCGGCTGATTCGGGCTGTGCTCCCAGGTGGGCTCGATCCAGTTGCCGCTCTCGACCATCTCGCGCGCCACCTCGGCGTAGTGCGGTTCCCAGGGATCCCACAGTCCGGTGCTCCCCAAGAAAGGGAGGTACAGAAATGCCCCCAGCGCGAGCACGAGGGCCCAGGGCCGAAAGCCGCTGGCCCACCCGGCGTTCGAGCTCGCCGGCGCGGAGGCCGGCGGCATCACAGATGTGGTGGGGGAGGGGTCTTCCATGGTGCGCAAAATAGGCGGGCCGTGCCCGGCGTGTCAAATGCGCGCGCCGGGGAAATCAGAACGACTGGCGCAAGTAGGCGAAGATGGTGCGCCCGATGAGTTCACCGCCCATGTAGCGGCCGTCGTCCAGAGGCAGCGAGGCCACGTCGAAGAACGGCTGGTTCAGCACGTTTTCGATCTGGATGCCGGCCTGGGTGCGCCGCCCCGCCAGCGTAAAGGTAAGCTCGGCGAAGAAGTCGAAGTAGGTATAGGCCTTTTCGAAGACGATCACCCGCGGCACCAGGATCGAGCCGCCGGGAGGCCGGGCGTCGGTGGTGGACGAGGCTCCGTGCATGCTAAGACCGGCCCACAGGCCTTCCCAGGGCTTGAAGGAGCCGGTGAGGTGGTAGCGCAGCGCCGGCTCCCACTGCACCCGTGAGCCCTTGGCGCCCTCGGCCGGCCCGGCGTCGGGTCCGATCTCCGAGACGTAGAAGCTGTAGCGGTAGATGGCGTTGGCGTTCAGCCGCAGACGGTCGCGGATGTACAGCGTGATGGAGAGCGAGCCGCCCAGCGAGTCCACGTCGCGGCCGGCGTTGCGCCACTCCATGCGGCTGTTCAGCAGGTCCGGCACCTGGATGCCGCCCACGTTGCGGGTGTGGATGTCGAGGTAGTAGTTGATGGTGTCGCGGTAGCGGTTGTAGAAGAAGCCGGCCTCCAGGCTCAAGGCGCCGCCGAAGAAGCGCCCCAGGTAACCCGCCTCCAGGGTAGTGATGCTCTCGTTGCCGAGGTTGTCGTTGCCCACGTTCTGGCGGAAGAACTCGCCGATGCCCTCGAAGCCCGGCTCCCCCTGCACGTTGGTCATGTGCAGCGAGGTGTTGAAGAACGAGGGCTTGCGGAATGCCTTACCGAAGGCCAGCCGCAGGTTCTGCTCCGGCGCGAAGCGCCACACACCCGCCAGGCGCGGAGAAACGGCCAGGGGGAAGTCCGCCCCGAACAGATCGCCGCGGGTGATATTGTTGTAGTCGAGGCGCACGCCGGCGGTGAGGCGCAGGTTGGCTCCCAGACGCTGCTCGTCGTGGACGAACAGCCCCGCGCGGTGCTGGTGGGTGGTCGCCGGATCGTTGTCGTCCGAGAGAAAGGTGATCCAGCGGTAGTTCCCTCCCACGATCAACATGTTGCCTGCAAAGGGCTCGAAGCGCTTCTCCAGTTCTCCATCCAGCCGGGTGGTGTTGAAGTTGAAGGGATGGGTGAACTTCCCGATGCGCAGGTCGCCGAAGACCAGCGGCATGTCGGGGACGATGTCGCAGTGGGAGAAGTTGAACCACAGGCGCGCGTCCCAGTTCTCGGCGATGAACACGCTGAGCAGGTAGGTGTCCACCCCATCCTGGAACCGGCCCGGCGACAGGCCCAGGTGCACCTGGCCGTCGAAGAAGGCTGCGCCGGTGCTCATGGAGAGCGTGCCGGCCGAAAACGCCTGATCCAGGCGCAGGTTCACGCGTTTCACGTTCTTGTCTTGCCGCGAGCGGACCTGGAAGCTGTCGGCGAAGTCGCCGCCCACGGCCAGGCCGAGGCGCGTCTCGCCGAGGTTCTTTTCCAGCCGGGTATGGAAGGTGAGGTTTCCCCGCTCGCCCGTACCCAGCAGGACGGAGGGGCGCCGCTCGGCCGGGGTGCGCGTGGTGATCGCCACCACCGCGGAGTGGGCGTTGGCGCCGTACAGCGCCGAGCCCGGGCCGCGGATGACCTCGATGCGCTCGATGTCGTCCAGGTGGATGGGGAGGATCTCGAAGCCCGGCGGGCCCACCGTCTCGATGTTCGCCTCGCGGCCGTCGATGAGCAGCAGCACCCGGTCGCCGGCCTCCCCGGTGAGGGCACGGCCGCCCACCGAGACGTACATGACGGAGATCTGGCGCACGTCGATCTCGGGCACCCCGCGCAACAGGCAGGCCACCGAGCGGCACGGGGAGTGCTCGATGTGATCGCGGGTGATCACCGTGACCGCCGAGGGGGACTCCATCAGCGTCTGCTGGTGCCGGGCGGCGGCGGTGACCACCTGCTCCTCCTCCGCCAGGAGCTCGAACTCCTCGTCCACCTCTTCTGTGGCGGATCCCTGCGCAAGATCGCCTTCTTCATCCTGCGCCAGGGAGAGGCCCGGCGAGAGGAGCAACAAGACCGCCGTCAGTGGCAGCCACACAACTCGTGGCTCCGGGGTCGGCCAGTATCGGCGAACAATCCGCATGCGCGTCCCTCGGAATTGCCGTCGATTGTATTTCCGGATGCTCCCTTCACGCAAGAATCAGGCAAATTCGATCTTGCCAACCAGCCCCGGGTTCGATAGGAAGGAGATCGAACCGGGCGGAGGGAGCATGCTCATCGATCGCGAGCACGAGTTTACGGTGGTGCTGTCCTCGGTGGACGAGTTCGAGAAGACCTTCGCCAACAAGGGGGCCGACACCGGGGTGTTCTTTCCCGTGAACCGGACGGTCAAGGTCGGAGACCGGGCCATGCTCCGGGTGTCGCTCAAGGGCCATGCCGAGCCGTTGTTCCTCGAGGGGCGGATCCGCTGGCGGCGGGTCAAGCCCGGCGGGCCGAAGCTGCCGGCGGGGATCTTCGTGGGCCTGGTCGAGCGGGAGCGTAGCCACCTGGAAGGCCTGGCGCGCTTTCTCGCCTCGGGCCGGAGCCGGGCCGAGCGCCGCAAGAACCCGCGCTACCCGGTCGAGATCCCGGCCAGCTACGGGACCTCCAAGGGTTTCTATTCCGCCGAGGTGATGAACGTTTCCAAGGCGGGGGCGTTTCTGCGCTGCCTGGGGCCGCTCTTGTCGGTGGGCGTGCGCTTCCCGGTGAAGCTCGAGGTCGGCGAGAAAAAAGGCGCGCCCATCCAGCTCAACGCCCAGGTGGCGTGGATCGATCTCTTCGAGGACACCAAGGGCATGGGGATCGGCTTCATCCGGGGCCAGGCCGAGATCAAGGAGATCGAGCGCATCGTGAAAATCGCGTCGAAGGAACAGGGCGCGAGACAGGACGCGGATCCCAGGTGAGCCGCTGCACCCTCCGGGCAGCGGAGCAACGTCTCAGTGACGGTCGTTCCTTCCGGTGTCCGCTCTCTCGTCTCAGCGGCCCCGCGCAGCAGGAAATCCGTGAGAGCACGCAAAGCTTCTTCGACCGAATCCCCCTGCGATTTTTCCGCGCGAACAAAGGGCTCGAAAGCCAGCGCTCCGACGTGAGGGGCGAGGGAACCGCTCCCCTCAGTCGGCGGCGCTCTTCGGCCTGTCGGTGGAGGCGAGAGGGGACAGATTTGGCTTGACATGTTTGATGCCGTGCGTTAGAAATCGCCAAGTTTTCGACCGTCTGGTTTTTTTATGACGCGGCGCGAAAAGCCGGCGTCCAGGAGGTGCGCGATGACGAAACCGTTGTGTCTGGTGACCGGTGCCTGCGGCTTCATGGGCACGCACATGGTGGAGGTCTTGGTCGAGGCCGGCTACAAGGTCCGGGCCACCGACCTTCCCAGCGCCTATCCTGACGACGATCGCGCGGCCGGCCGCTTCCCGTCGGTGCTGCGGAAGCTCAACGTGGAGTTCATCGGGGCCGATCTCACCGATCCCGACAGCGTAAAGCCCCTGGTCAAGGACGTGGGGATCATCTTCCACATCGCCGGGTTGTTCAACTACTCCTCCACCTGGGAAGCCTACGAGGCGGTCAACGTGGGCGGCACGCGCAACCTGCTCGATGCGGCCATCGCCGAAGGGAAGCTCACCCGCTTCATCATGTGGGGCGCCGGCGGGGTGTACGGCGTTCCCACCCCGGACATGCTGCCGCTGCGCGAGGACATGCCCACCAACCCGCCCAACAACTACCTCAAGAGCAAGGACCTCGCCGAGAAGCTGGTCATGGAAGTGTGCGAGAAGCACAAGATCCCTTACGCCATCCTGCGGCCCACCACCGTGTACGGCCCGCGGGCGGTGTACGGCGGTGGCCAGCTGGTGATGGGCCTGGCCAAGATGAACCCGCTCGCCGCTCCGGCCAACTTCACCGGGCGGGTGCCGTTCATCCACGTGCGGGACGTGGTCAGCGCGGCGTTGCACCTGGCCGAGCACAAGGGCCCCATCGGCGGTCCCTACAACGTCAACGACGACAGCCAGATGACCCAGCTCGATCTGATGCGCTTCTTCGCCAAACTCAACGGTGCCTTGTTCATCAAGCTGCCTCCGGTCCCCGTCGAGCCCATCAAGAAGGTGGCCATGAAGGTCGCCGGCCTGCTGCAGAAGGTCATGGTCGACATGTTGCACAAGAAGAGCCCGCTCGAGGCCGACACCATCGCCTACCTCAACGGCGACTTCGTGTACAGCAACGAGAAGCTGAAGGCCACCGGCTACAAGTTCATCTACCCCGACGCCCGCCACGGCCTGCGCGACACCGTGCAGTGGTATCGCGACGAAGGCTGGATCTGAGCACAGGAGGAAGCCATGAGCGTGAAGAGCAAGTCGAGTTCGCCGAAGCTGGATTACCTGGCCCTGGCCACCGGGAGCAACGACTTTTTGGACGACGTGCTGGCGAAGGGCGTCATGCCCGACCCGAAGGCCCTGGCCGGCTGGGAGTTCCGCGGCTTCAACACCCTCGACGTGACCCTGCTGGCCGGGATCCGCAAGTTCAAAAAGGGCTTCTACCTCGATGGCGACGTCGTGCGCGGCTACAACGTGAAGATCAAGCCGGGCAAGGCTGGCCTGCTCGACCCCTGGGTGGAGACGGTCAAGAACGGCACCTCGGTCAAGCACGGCTGGTACGATGTGTACCCGGTGCGCGCCGAGGAGACGGACAACCTCTACCCCAACGCGCTGCTGCTCAACTACGCCAGCGACAAGAACCCCAAGTTCGATCCCTCCCGCTTCCTGCGCGACTACCTGGTCCAGGTGGACCCGGACAACCCCGATCTGCTGCTCGGCAAGGCCTACGTGGCGCTGGGCGCAAAGCGCCTGTTCGTGTCGTTCTTCATCCTGCAGCGCGCCAACCCCTCGACGTTGTAGGCCATCGCCTCTTCTCGACTCTGACCGCACCGCATTCGCGCCGGGTGAGCCCGTGATTGAGCCATCCCCCAGACCATCCGTGCCCGCTGTGGCATGATGGGATGGTGGGTGGGCGGAGCGTTGCGCGGGCTGTCTTGTCGTCAGAGGTGGTGCCAGGGAGGCGGTTTTGGGGTATGCTGCGCCACGTCGCGAGCGGTGCGCGGGCGCCGCTTCCAACGCGGGAGGAGGACATGATTCGACGGGCAGGTCGGATGTCGGCTCTCGGTGGGGTTCTCATCTCGTTCGCGGCGTCGGCCGCCGAGCCACCGGCGCCGCAGCCGTCCATCCAGGTGGAGTCTCCGGCCTTCGCGGCCCAGCAGGAGATGCCGGCGCGCTTCACCTGTCAGGGCGCGAACCTCTCGCCCGCCCTGAAGTGGAGCGGCGTGCCCGAGACGGCCCGCAGCCTGGTGCTCATCGTGGACGACCCCGACGCCCCCGACCCGGCGGCGCCCAAGATGACCTGGGTGCACTGGGTGCTCTACGATCTCCCGCCGGACGCCAAGGGCCTGCCCGAGGGCGTGGCTCCGGCCGCGCTTCCCCAGGGGACGCGCCAGGGCAAGAACAGCTGGAAGAAGACCGGCTATGGTGGACCGTGCCCACCCATCGGGCGCCACCGTTACTTCTTCAAGCTCTTCGCCCTCGACGTTGTGCTCGGCGACCTCGGCGCCCTCGATGCTGCCGCCTTGCAGAAGGCCATGCAGGGCCATGTGCTCGCCCGCGGAGAGCTGGTGGGCACTTATCAGAAGTCGAAGTGAAGCCATGCGCGATCTTCGCGACCGGGTGGTGGTGGTGACCGGTGCGGGCTCAGGCCTCGGCCGGGCCTGCGCCGAGGCCTTCGCCCGGCACGGCGCCCGGGTGCACGCGCTCGACATCTCGGCCGCGCGTGCGCGCGAGACCGCGTCGCTCGTTCGCCACGGCGGCGGCGTGGCGCGCTCCTATCGAGTGGACTGCGCCGACGGAGGGTCCTTCGAGAGAGCGGCCCGCCGCATCCTGACGCGCGAGGGCCGGGTCGACGTCCTGGTCAACAACGCCGGGGTATGCGTGGCCGGCCCGGCGGATCAGATCACGCCTTCCGACTGGGAGTGGATCCTGGGCGTCAACCTGTGGGGGGTGATCCACGGGGTGCGGCTGTTTCTCCCGGGGATGGTGGAGCGCGGGGAGGGGCACATCGTCAACGTGGCCTCCATGGCGGGCCTGACGGGTCTGCCCATGGTCGCGGCCTATTGCGCCAGCAAGGCGGCGGTGGTGGGGCTTTCCGAGTCGCTGGCGCTCGAGCTTCCCGCCCGCGGCGTCCGGGTGACCCTGGTGTGCCCCGCCGCGGTCCGCACCAACGTGATGCGCGATGGCCGCATCCGCTTGCCGGGCCGCTGGCCGGAGCGCATCGAGGGCTGGTTCGGCCGGTTCGCGGTCAGCCCGGAGAAGATGGCGGACGAGATCGTGGAGGCGGTGCGGCGCGAGCGCTCGCTGGTGGCGCCCGTCTCTCAGATGTCTTTCCTGTGGTGGCTGCGCCGAGCTTTCCCGCGCGCCTATCTCGAGGGCGGCGCCCGGTTGGTGGCCGGCTTGCTCGGCCCCAAGAAACCCGGCGCCGTGAAACATGAGGTTTGAAGTCCTACACGGCGCGTGCTAGCGTGCGCTCGAACGCTGGCGGTAAACGAGGAGACGCCCCATGAAAGAAAAGATCCAGAAGGTGATCGAGGAGAAGATCCGCCCCTACCTCGAGGCCGACGGCGGGGGCATCGAGTTCGTGGACTACGACGAGAAGAGCGGCACGGTGAAGGTGCGTTTGCAGGGCGCCTGCGCCGGCTGCCCGGGCGCCCGCATGACGCTGTCGATGGGCGTCGAGGCCGCCCTCAAGGAGGAGTTCCCCGAGGTGCAGAAGGTCGTCGCGGTGTGAGGCGCGGCATGGCTCGTTCCAGAACGGCGTGCCTGTTCCTCTACGGTGTTCCCGAAAACGACGCCGATCTACTGTACCTGGCCCGATTCCCCGCGCCGGATCCCATCCTGTACTTTGCGAAAGGGAGTCGCCGGGTGCTCTTGGTGCCGGACTTCGAGATCGGCCGCGCGCGGAAGATCTTCGGCCCGGGACAGGTGTGGGGCATGCAGACGCTGGCGCGCGAGGAAGCCGAACGTCGGGGCGCGGCGTTTCCGGATCTGTCCCCGGCCGCGCTGGCGCTTTCGGCGCTGCGGCGGCTCGGCGAACGGCAGCTGGAGGTGGCCGAGAACTGTCCGGTGCGCCTGGTCGAGCGGCTGCGCGAAGGTGGCATGCGCGTCTCGGTGCACGACGGCCCGCTCGTTCCCGGACGGCTTTCCAAGACGCCGTCGGAGATCTCCCGCATCGTCTCGGTGCAGCGTCACACCGAGCGCGCGCTGGCGGCCGCCGAGGCGGTCATGCGCCACGCCACCATACGCCGGGGCTACCTGTGGCTTGGCAAGAAGTTGCTGCTGGCCGAGGACCTGCGGCGGGTGATCAACCTGTGCCTGCTCGAGGCCGATTGCCTGGCCTCGCACACCATCGTGGCGGTAGGGGATCAGGCGGTGGACCCGCACGAGGAGGGCCACGGTCCGATCCGCGCGGGCGAGCCGGTGGTGCTGGACGTGTTTCCGCGTTCCACCCGCACCTTCTACTTCGCCGACATCACCCGCACCTGGGTGCGCGGGCGAGCGGATCCACAGCTTCTGCGCCAGCACCGCGCGGTGTTCGAGGCGCAGCGGGCGGCGATGCGGGTGATGCGCGCGGGGGCGAGTATCCGGCGTGCCCACGAGGAGGTGTTGCGCTGCTTCATCGCCCGCGGCTTCCTCACCGGCGAGCGTGACGGGCGGTTGCAGGGCTTCACCCACTCGACCGGCCATGGCGTGGGGCTGGAGATCCACGAGCCGCCGCGCGTCGGGCCGGTAGACCCGAAGCTGCGCTTTCGGGAGGGTATGGTGGTCACGGTGGAGCCGGGCCTGTACTACCTCGGCCGCGGGGGCGTGCGCATCGAGGACATGGTGGTGATCACTCGCCGCGGCGTCCGCAACCTCACCCGCTATCACAAGCGGCTCGAGATCTGAACAAGCCATTGTGCCGTGATAGAGGAGCATGCGGGCAGGCTCCTCCTCGTGGCAGAGGGTATCCTGCTCCGCGGGTTTTTCTTGTCAGTAGGTTTTCTGCGGGTTTTCCCTTGATGGCGAGTTCTTACCGCTTTTCAGGGATTTTCGCTGAGTTGAAGGTTTTCTCCGGTCGGTGTGGCTGATTCCGGGCGGGCCTAGGGCGTGATCCCCTGGTTGCGGGCGGCCTCGTTCTTGAGACGATCCAGGCTGGAGCGGTCCAGCTTCTTGATCTCCTCCTCCTGCGCCAACCTGCGCGACTCGATGAACTTCATCACGCCGAAGATGGCGCCACCCAGGACCGCCAGGGCCACGACCACGATCACCACCAGCCGGACGATCTTGCCGCTATCGCGTTTGGGTGAGGAGGAGTGCACGCGGATGTAGGGCCGCTCTCTCTCCGGTGGTGGAGCCACGGGCTCCGCGTCCTCCACGGGGGGCTCGGCCTCCTCGGCCGTCGCCTTGAGCGGAGGGCGGGGAGCGGGCGCGCCCGGTTTCGCCGCCGGCGCCCCCGCGGCTTTCGCTGGGGCTTTTTCCTGGCTCGCCATCTCCGGGAGAGGCTCGTCGCTCCCTCCGAGATCCACCTCCCCGAAGGCCAACGGCCGCTCGGCTGCAGGTTGTGGGCTCGCGGGTTTGGCAGCCGGCGCCTTGCCGGCAGCGGCCGCGCCGGGCAGCGGCGTGATCTGAATGCCTCCCATGCCTTTCACCGGAAGTCCTGGCAACTGAGAAGGTTGCTTGGAATTGCCTGGCGGTGCCTTGCGGTCGACCATCGGATATCCCTCCAGAAAGCCACGGATAGTTTTATTGATCGCTCGCTGGCATGCAATCGAAAAAGAGCCAGTTTCTTGACTTGTGTGACCCTGTGTAATACACAATAGTACAAGGTGAGCAGCAAGGAGGAGATCCCATGGAAACAATCTTCGACAGACGGAGCAAGGTTCGCCGCCACCGCTATCCCTCCAGGCGCCGGTTCCCGAGAGTCCTCCTCTCTTTCGATGGATTTTTCGAGAGTCAAAACCGCTTGCTCATCGGAAAGCTGTTCGACCTCAGCCTGCGAGGTGCGTTCATTCGTACGAGCGCGCCGGATGCTCCGGGAACCCCGGCCGTCATTCGCCTGGAGCTGCCGGGGTACCGGACCCTGATGAGAGTCCAGGCCGAAGTGATCCACAGCTCCACGGAGGCGGGACGCCGTCCGCCCGGCATGGGAGTGCGCTTCGTCGAGCTGCAGCAGTGGCAGCTCAAGCGCCTGGCCGCCGTTCTGCTCGAGCGCGCCGGCTACCGGGGACTGGGGATCGCTCGCTCACACGGGAGGACGACATGCTCAGCCACCTGACCGAAAAAATCAGACTGCGTTCGCGAGAGCCGAGCCCCGCACGTCTTCGCAGCTTCTACCTGGAGAGCCGCGCGCTGGTGGAGCGCGCGCTCCTCGAGGAGCTGGAAGAGGATCTGCGGCGGGTCCTCTCCGGCCCAAGCCGGCCGGACGATCCCTGGGGTTGGTGAAAACCCTTCCCATCCTTTTTTCGTCTATGGTATGGTAAATCCGCCAACCGGCGCGAATGACTTTTTTTCGCGCCGTCGTAGAGAGGCGCTCCATGCCAGAGGCCGAAGGCGTTCACTTCCACCGCGAAGAGATGGATGCGCCGCCCGGGGAGTGGCTCTTCAAGGTCCGGGGGGAGGTACTCGGTCCGGTGCCGTCCACGGAGCTCATCGAGCGCATGTTCCTGGGAGAGGTGAACGAGTCCACCCTGCTATCGCAGGGCGAGGGGGAGTGGGTCGCGCTCCAGAGCGTGGCCGGCTTCATGCCCTTCTTGATCCGCGCCAAGGCCAAGATCCGGGCCGATCGCGCCCGGGCCGAGGCCGCGGCTGCGGTCCGACGGCGGCAACTGCGCGCGCGCATCAACCTGTCTATCGGCGCTGCGGCGTTGGTGATCTTCGGCTTCGGCGCCACTTACCTCCTGATGATCTTCAAGCCCGAGGGGTCGGCGGGGGACTGGGAGAGCTGGTCGCGGCGCCATGTGCCGCTGATCGGAGTCCCGGCGGCGGCGGCCAGCGAGTCCGCGAACGCCCTGGCCTCGGCCGATCCGCTCGGCGGCCGCATCAACATCGATCGCATCCTGATCGATGACGCCCCGGCCCTGGTGGGGCTGCGTTCTCCGGGAGGTGGGCGTACCCGGCCGGCTCCGATCCCGGTTCGACCCGGGGGCAAGGGGGTCGAGACATCGGCCAAGCCCACCAAGGAAGACAACGTGGCCGCGACCTCCTCTCTGAGCCAGGAGGAGATCCTCTCCGAGGTGTTCGCGCGCCCCAACCTCAACCGCATGATCGGCTGCGTGGCCCAGGAGATTCAGCGCAACGCGGACCTCACCAGCCCGGTGCAGATCAGCTTCACCATCAACAACGACGGCCGGGTGGGGGACGTGCGCATGTTGGACTTCCGCCTGGACAACGGCCCGCTGCACCGTTGCTTGAAGGAGCGGCTCGCCTATCTCAAGTTCCGCCCGTACGCCGGCGAGCGGCGCAACGTCGAGCTTCCCATCAACTTCAATCGCTGACGGGCGTCTCCGATTCTTTCATCGCGAATTGTATTCAGCGTATCTCGCGGGGCCGTCTTCTGCGCGTGCGCGCCGCACCCATGAGGATGGCTGCCAAGGCGAGCCAAAAGATACTGGCCGACGGAACCGCGAACGTCTGGCAGCCGCAGCCGCCTTCCTCGACGCAGCGAAGCTGATCAGAGCAGCGGTAGCCTTCCCGGCAATCCGCAGCGGTCTGGCAGCGGCCGACTCCGAGCGTCAGCGCCGCCGCCTCGAAGGCGTCGATCTTGCCGTATCCCCAGCCGTCGTCCGGGAAACTCGCGCCGGTCCACTCGTCGGACCGCGCCGAGCGCGCCAGGATGTCCTTGAGCCGCGCCGGCTCGAGGCCGGGTTCGACCTGGAGCAGCAGCGCCACGATCCCGGCCGCGTGCGGGCAGGCCATGCTGGTGCCGCGCATGGCGAGGTGCTTTTCGTCGATGCCCGTGCCCGGCTCGAGCGCCGCGGCGCTCTTGGAGCGAGCCGCCACGATGTACTCGCCGGGAGCGGCGATCTCGGGTTTCACGCCCGTGCGCGTCAGATCGGGGCTCGGCCCACGGCTGGAGAAGAACGACAGGTCGCCGGGGACCGTCTCGGGATGCGAGACGCTGGCGCCGCTGTCGTCGGTCCAGGAGGCGCGGGTGGCGTAGGAGGCCACCGCCAACACTCCGGGGATGATGGCGGGGGAGCCCACCGTCTTCTTCGAGTCTCCCGGGAACACGCCCGCGCCCGAGCGATCCGAGAACGCCGCCGGGATTCCGCCCAGCTCCGCCGAGGCGATCCAGGCGTCGAAGGCCCCGCTCCCCTCGAAGGCGAGGACCCACTCGTATCCGTCCAAGTTTCCGGACGAGGTCCCCGGCGCAGGCGTGATCAGGATGTCCATCTGCCACTTGCCGTTGGCGGAGTTCGGCGCGCCGGCGGGCTCGAAGCGGACATCTCCCAGGTGCTTCGGCCCTTCGTCAAGCAAGGCGTCTTGGGCGTATCCGTCAAGCGGCACGGCCGCCGCGCGGGCCACCTCGGCGCCCTGGCGTTCCACCGCCACGGAGAACGCCAGCGAGGCGCTCGGCTCGGCCCACAGCGTGACCAGCATCGAGTCCCCGAGAAGGCCCGCCTCTCCCATCTGAAGGTAGGTCTTGCCCGCCTCTTGCTGGAGGCGGGCGCCGAGGTGGATGCGATCGTTGCCCTCGTTGCCGGCCGCGGCTACGATGATGTGGCCGGGACCTAGCAAGGAGGCGATGGCCTGCGACTCCAGGTCGGTGCCGTCGTGGGGCCCGTAGTGGCCGCCGAGCGACAGGTTGATGACCATGGGCCGGCCCAGGTGGTCGGCCTCGGCGAAGAGCCACTCCAGCGACTCGACGAGCAAGGCGAAGTCGATCGAGGCCACGGCCAAATAATCGGCTCCGGGCGCCATCCCCCGGTAGCGTGCCTCCGAGCCGCCCATGGTCGAGGCCACGTGCGTGCCGTGCCCGACGAGATCAATCGAATCGCAGCTTCCCGAATCGATCCGGTCGATGTCGCAGTAGGCCCCCGTCGTCTGGCCCGCGGGCGGGTCTCCCGTCGCGAAGGCCTGATCCCAGATGCCGAGCACCCGCGGCTGGCCTTCGGGCCGGCGAAAGGCATCGTGGGCGTAGTCGATGCCGGTGTCCACCAGCCCGAGCAACACCCCGCTTCCGTCGAGCGCCCGGGGCAGCCCCGAGCCGAGTTCGACTGGGTCTACCCGGACATCGGGACGGCTGAGGTCGAGGAGCAGCCGTTTCGGCACGGCCGGCTCGACCCGCAGCACGCCGGGAAGGTGCGAGAGAGCCTCGATGGAGTCCGGGGGAACCGCGGCGGGGATCATCCTTCCCAGGGGCCTGCCGACCCGGGCGCCGAGCAGAAGGAGCGAGCGCGTCGTGTTCTGTCGATCCGCGCTCTCGATGAGGACTTCCACATGGGGCGAGGGGAGGATGGGTGGGGAACCAGCCCGCTGCCTCGTCAGGATCTTCAACAGTTGGGGCGAACGCCCGGCCAGCCGGAGCAGCGGCGACATGTTCGGGGCGGGTCTCTGTTCCTGGGCGTTGGCAACAGAGGAACACACGAAGATCCCCGCGAATGCGGCCAGGAGACGAAGCGCTGGTCTTGTCATGACGCCTCCGAATAAAGAGGGGGCCGGCGAGCGGATTCTACCCGAAACGAAAAAAAGGGCGAGTGCGCGCTCGCCCTTCGACCCGGAGGTTGGTTGCCGCGAGAGGAGGGAGCTCGCGGCTTCCGTGCTCCTGACTACATAATGCCACATGTGGGATGTTTGTCAAGATTTTTGCAAAATAAATATATAATTATCTATAAATTATATGTATTTTAATGCGCCGGCGCGAAGTGGAATCCGAAGGAAACCAGCAGCGCGGTGAAGAAGGCCTTCGGGTGGGACTCGAGATCGAACTCGACGTCGTCTCCCCAGTCTACGAACCAACGTCTGAAAAAAGGGACATAGAAGCGCAGCTCGGCGCCGAGACTGAACCAGGGGGAGAAGAAGTACCTCCCGGCGAGGCCGAACTCGAGAGTGCCGCCGTCGAGGCCGCGCGAGTTGTCGTCGTTCGGCTGGCCACCGCCCAGGATGGAGTACCCGCCGCCGAGGAAGACGCTGGCGTCGTAGTCGCGCGCGGGCAGGAAGAACTCGAGCGGGTGGAGGTGCGCGACCAGGGAGACGTGGCCCGAGCCGCCGAGGTCGTCGCCACCGAGGTTCCAGCCGTGGCCGGTGACGCCGGCCTCGACCGTGGCATAGCCGCGGATGGTGTAGGCCGCAGAAAGGCGCAGCGAGAGCCCATCCGAGAGCGTTCCGGTGAGCAACGCGCCATCAGAGCGGGATACGCCGGACTTTTCCAGCGATGATCCCAGCGAGGAGCTGGAGAGGTCGAAGAACCCGCCGCCGATCCCCAGGTAGATGGAAAAGCCGTCCCGGGCCGCGGCCGGACACGTGGCCAGGACCACCAGTACCATCACGAGTTTCTTCACGGCAGCCTCCCAAAAAAAAAGGATCCGGGTTCGCCGGATCCTTTGTCTTTTCTGCCGTCCGTCCGGTCAGCGGCCGCGCCTGCCGCGGCGGTTCTTCTGCTCCTTCTCCTCGGCTTCCTTGAACTCTTTTTCGACCTGCTCCATGGTCTTGCCCTGGCGCAGGGCCTCGGCCTTGGCGGTGTACATCTTGGCGTTCTTCTCGCCCTCGGTGCCGCCCATCTTCTTGAAGACCTTGGCCACCCAGAAGTACACCTCGGCGATCCGCGGCCCGGGCTCGCCGGCCTGCTGCAGCATGAGCGCGCACTTGGCCAGCTTGTCCATGGCGTTGTCGAAGTCCTCGGAGTCGAGGTAGATCTGCCCCATCTGGCAATACACTTCGGCCTTCTCGCCGCCGGGGAGGATCAGCGTGTTCTCGTACTCCTCGCGCGCCTTGTTGTAGAGGTTGCGCTTCTCCTCCTGCTTTTCCTTGGATGTGCCGAGGGCCTCGCCCATCTTCTGGTAGGCCAGGCCGACGTGGAAGCGCGCGTCCGGGCTGAGTTCGTCCACCTTGACCGCCTGCTGGAATTCAGCCAAGGCAAGGTCCAGCCGCTCCATGCGCATGAGCAGGTTGCCGGTGCGGACGTGGTAGGCCACCGTGGGTTTCAGGTGGCGGGTGAACTCCTTGAGCTTGGTGAGCGCCTCTTCCTTCTGCCCCAGCTCGAACATGCTCTCGGAGCGATCGAAGTACAACTTGGGGAGGTACGGATCGAGCGAGAGCGCCTTGGCGAACTCGCTCGTTGCCTTGGCCCCGTCCTTGTTGAGGGTCGCCAGCCGGCCGGCCAGATCGTGGGCCTCGGCGGAGGCGTCATAGGCCTTGATGGACTTGGCCACGAAGTCGTTCGCCTGGTTCAAGTCACCCTGCCTAAGAGCGAACTCCCCGCGCGCCAGGTACAGCATCCCCTGGAGGGGAGGGGATAGCGCGTTCTCGGGCACCTTCTCGGGGTTCGAGTACTCGTCCAGGATCTTGCGCACGGCCTCGAGGTTCTTCCCCGTCTGGAGCAGGGAGTAGGCGAGGCGCAGGTTGCTGAAGTGGTGCGAGGGGTTGGTGCGCAGCGCGTCCTGGAAGCCCTTCACCGCCCGGAACCAGTTGCCCTCCCGGACGTACACGTCGGCGAACATGGCCTGGTAGTGGGGCGAATCGCCGGAGAAGCGGGCGGCGCGGTTGAAATCCTCGCGCGCGTCCTCGGTGCGCCCCATGCGCAGGCGGGCCAGGGCGCGCGAGCCGAAGACGAAGCCGTTCAGGAAGATGTCCTTCTTCTCGATGGCGCGGTTGATCACTTCCTCGAGGTACTTGTCCGCCTCCTGGGGTTTCCCCTCGTCGGTGAGGAGTAAGCCCTTGAGCGCGAAACGCTCGGGGTTGGGTAGGTCTTCGTCCTCCATCCAGGCCAGCGCCGCCTTGAGCTTCTCCTTGCGATCGGCCTGGGCGTGGTCCAGCCACAGCAGGCTCTGCACGAAGGCCTGGCGCACCACGAGCTTCTCATCGGTTTTCTTCAGCGCCAGCGCCTGGTCCAGCTCCTTCTCCGCTCCCAGCAGGTCGGCGAAGTTGTCCCGCGGCAGCAACGTGCCCGCCTTCTTGAAGTGCTCGCGCACTTGCACCTTCACCTTGACGTGGTGGTCGTAGTACACCAGGCCGGCCGCCACCAGGATGGCCAGGCCGAGCGTCTGGACCAGCGTCTTCCACATCGGCTGGCGCAGGTCGCGCGGGATGACCGCCGCCCGCGGAAGCCAGAAGTTCTCGGGCACCCCGTTGCCCGAGGCCTTGGCCGGCATGCCGAGGGCCTTGAGCAGCTCACGCGTGTGCGGGTCGCGGGAGTCGAGTTCGAAGGACCGGCTCAACTCCTGGATGGCCTCCTGCTCCTGATTGCGCTCCATGAACAGCTCGCCCAACAGGCGGTGAGCGGCCGCGGCCGACTCCGGCTGGGTCTGTACCACCTCGCGCGCCACCTTCTCCGCCTTGCGGTCGTCGTAGGCGTGATAGTAAGCCATGGCCAGGGCGAGCCGGCCGTCCTTGGCCGCCGGGTTCTTACGCAGGCCCTTCTGACACACGGCCACCGCTTGCTCGGCCAGCTTGCGTTCCAGGTAGGCCCGGGCCAGCGGCACGAAGTTTGCGTTGTCGGCCTCGAAGTCGGACTCCAGCTTGTCCACGTCGATCGAGGCCAGGTTTCTTTCCTCTGCCATGGAGTTCCTCCGGGGTCGTCGACCCAGGTTCGACCAGGCCAAAACGAGGGTTGCGCTTTGCATAACAAACCGGGATCTGGCTTGTCAAGCGTGAAGCAAGAAGGAAGAAAGAGGGAAGAGAAACCAGGATTGACAGGTTCGCTTCTCTCACCTAACCTCTGTGGTCCAAGGAGCCGACGGCACGTGAACCTCAGAAAACTCCTCTCCCCCTCGGGATTCAAGCTGGGGCTGCTGGTCACCCTGGTCTTCTGCCTCATCAAGCTCAAGACCCGCGAGCTCTCTGGGTTTACCTCAGTGGAATTTTTGCAGAATATCGAGAACAGCGTCACCGACATCATGTTCCGCCTCCAGGGCGGACCCGACACCCCCGAGGAGAAGGCTGCCTTCCAGGAGCAGGCCCACGTGGTGGTGGTGGCCATAGACGAGCGAAGCCTGCGCATGAGCGAACTGGGCATGTGGCCCTGGCCCCGGAGGCAGGTGGCGCGCCTGGTGCAGAACCTGGAGAACTGCGGCGCCCGGGTGATCGCCTTCGACGCGGTGTTCTCCGAGCCCGACTTCGAGCGCACCCTGCCCGTGCTGGAGCGCATCCACCAGGCCTGGGAGAAGACAGGCCTCTCCCACCCCGAGTTCGGCGCGGCGCTGGCCCAGGCCATCGAGCAGGCGAGCGGTGACCGAATGCTGGCCGAGGTGCTGGAAAACACCGACAACGTGGTGCTCGGGTACTTCTTTTTCCTCTCCGAGGAGGAGATGCGCGGCGAGGAGTCGGACCCGGTGCAGAGCCTCGGGTATGGCACGGTGGGCATCGTCTATCGCCTTCCCGGTGGCAACACCTACACCTTCATGCCCCGGGCCGCCGGAGTGCGGGCCAACCTGCCCGTGCTCACCGAGGCCAATGAGGCCTTCGGGTTCTTCAATATGCTTTCGGACGAGGACCGCATCTTCCGCCGGGCGCCGCTGGTCTTCGGCTTCGGAACCGAGCTCGTGGACGCTTTCGAGATGTTCCGGCCGTATCTTCGGGCCCTCGAGCTGGTGAGGCCGTGGCCGGTCACGGCGGAGATCCTGCCCTCTCTGTCGCTGCAGTCTCTGTCCTTGTGGTTTGGCCAGCCGGTGCGGTTGCACCTGGGCACCCGCGACGGCGCCACCTTCACCTCCGACGTGCCGGAGATTTTCCTCGGACCGCTCCTCGGTCCCATCGGCCCCGAGCACCGGCCCATCCCCGTCGAGCGCGGGGGGCTGTTCCGGGTGAAGTTCTATGGCCCCGGCCAGACCTTCCGTCATATCTCCGCCGGCGACGTCATCCGCGGCGATCCCGCCGCCTGCCAGACGGTGCGTGGCAAGGTCGCCCTGGTGGGCGCCACCGCCATGGGGCTGTACGACCTCCGCCCGAACCCCTTCGAGACCAACTACCCGGGCGTGGAGATCCATGCCTCGGTCATCGAGAACGTCATCCGCCAGGATTACCTGGTGCGGCCCACCTGGATGGAGACCGCCGAGCTCGCCCTTCTTCTGGGACTCGGGCTGCTGCTGGCCTGGGTCCTGAGCCGACTGCGGCTCACCCGGGGGCTGGTGCTTTCGCTGGCCATCTTCCTGATATTGCCGTTGCTCAACTACCTCTTGTTGTTCCGAAACGGGTTGTTGGGCTTCGTGGTGCTTCCCTCCGTCGAGATGGTCGTGCTGTTCATCGCCATCGCGGTGTACCGCTACGCCACCGAGGAGCGGGAGAAGTCGCGTATCCGCAACGCCTTCCAGTTCTACCTGTCGCGCAACGTGGTGGAGTCGGTGCTCCAGGACACCAGCAAGCTCAAGCTAGGCGGCGAGCGCCGGGAGCTCACGGTGCTGTTCTCGGACATCCGTGGCTTCACCACCATCTCGGAGCGCCTGGCGCCCGAGGCGCTCACCGAGCTGCTCAACGAGTACCTCACGCCCATGACCGACCTGGTGTTCCGCTACAACGGCACCCTGGACAAGTACATGGGCGACGCCATCATGGCCATCTACGGGGCCCCCCTCCACTTCCCGGATCACCCCAAGGCCGCCTGCCTGACCGCCCTCGACATGATGGAGGAGCTGGCTCGCCTGTGCGTGTCGTGGAAGGAGCGCGGCCTGCCGGAGATCGACATCGGCATCGGCGTCAACACCGGGCCCATGTCGGTCGGCAACATGGGCTCGCGCACCCGGTTCGACTACACCGTGATCGGCGACAACGTGAACCTGGGCTCGCGGCTGGAGGGCCTCAACAAGCAGTACGGCACGCACATCATCGTCAGCGAGTTCACCCGCGCCTATCTGGGCGAAGAGTTCACCCTGCGGGAGATCGATCTGGTGATCGTCAAGGGCAAGCTCGAGCCGGTGAAGATCTACGAGCTTCTGCACCGCGGTCCCCCCGATCCCGCCGCCGACGGCTGGCTGGCCGAGTACGCCACCGCGCTGGCGGCGTACCGCGCGCGGCGCTTCGAGGAGGGTGCCGCGCTGTTCGAGGCGCTCTCGCAGCGCCGGCCCACCGATCGGCTGTTGCAGTTGTACCAGGATCGCTGCCGCGCCATGCAGAATAACCCGCCGCCGCCGGAGTGGGACGGGGTCTTCAAGATGACCACCAAGTGATCGGTGGCGCGTTGACAGGGCAGGGCATATTTGTTACAGCCGGGCGCAGCCCCGAGGGCGAACGCGGTCCGCGACGGGAGAGTGCATGAGCGAAGCCGAGCGATTGTTCGAGAAGTTCGGGCGTGAGTTCCCCAAGGGGACGGTCATCTTCCGCGAGGGCGACGCCGGCAACGAGATGTACGTCATCCAGTCCGGCAAGGTGAACATCACCAAGAAGGCTCGCGACGTGGAGAAGGTGCTGGTGACGCTGGGCCCGGGGGCCTTCTTCGGCGAGATGGCCATCATCAATCAGAAGCCGCGCTCGGCCTCCGCCGTGGTGCTGGAAGACGCCCGCCTGCTGGTGATCGGTCCCAAGACCTTCGATGCCATGATCCGCGGCAACTCCGAGATCGCGGTGCGCATGATCAAGATCCTGGCCCAACGCCTGCAGGAGGCCGACGAGCAGATCGAGAACCTCATGCTGCGCGATCACAACAGCCGGGTGGTCCACCTGCTCACCCACCTGGCGGCCAAGGGCCGGCACGTCCCGGGCGGCATCCTGGTGGAGGTGGACCCCGGGACGCTGGCGCAGAAGGTCGGCCTGGAGGCGCAGCAGGTCTCGGAGGTGCTCTCCAAGCTGCTGCGGGCCCGCCTGGTGCGCGAGCAGGATGGCGCACTGCTCATCTACGACGTGAACCGGCTGCGCGAGTTCCTGGAGTTTCTGGAGATGAAAGAGAAGTTCGGCGACATCTGAGCGACGCCAGGGACGAGGCGCGGCGTGGAACAGCGGCTGCACATCCGGGTGCTGGGATGTTCCGGGGGGGAGATGGCGGGCTACCTCGCGCCCAGCCTGCTCTTCGACGGAGGCGTGTTGCTGGACGCGGGCTCGTTCGGCTCCGTGTTGTCGCTCGCCGAGCAGCTACGCATCGACCACGTCCTGCTCAGCCACGCGCACTGCGACCACGTCAAGGACCTGGCCGGTTTCGCCGATCTGATCATCGGGCGGCGCAAGCAGCCGGTGCTCATCCACGCCGCGCCGGAGGCCATGCGGGTGCTGCGGGGAGACCTGTTCAACAACCGCCTGTGGCCGGATTTCTTCTCCCTGCCTAGCCCGGCCGCGCCGGTGCTGAAAGAGGCGGTGTTTTCTCCGGGGCGGGCCTTCCGCGTCGGGCCTCTGCGGGTCAAGGCCATCCCGGTGACTCACCCGGTGGAGACCATGGGGTTCATTATCCGCACGCCCAGCGGCTCGCTGGTGTACACTGGGGATACCGGGCCCACGGAGCGATTGTGGCGTGAGGCGAACCGGCTGCGCGACCTGAGGCTTCTTCTCATGGAATGCAAGTTCCCCAACGAGCTGCAAGCGGTGGCGGATGCGGCGGGGCACCTCACGCCGGACACCTTGAACGCGGAACTTCGCAAGATCCGGGCACGCCACGTGCCCATCTGGCTGTACCACATCAAGCCGGACTGCCAGCGCGAGGTGATCCGGGAGCTTCGGCGCCTGCGGGATCCCCGCCTGCACATCCTACGCGCGGGCACTCGCATCTGGATCTGATCATGAATCTTTCTGATAGAAATGCTTCGGGCGCGTAAGGCATTTTCAGCGCGACCGGCTGTGGGGTCCGTGAAGCCGGCGCGGGCGAGCGCGAGTCTTTGCCGTGGGCGGAGGGGGCGCTAGAGCATGGACATCCGCAGCGCCACCGCCTTCCTGTACGCGCTGAAGCCGCGGGGGATTCGCTTCGGCTTGGAGGCGACCCGGCATACCCTGGAGCGTCTCGGGCACCCGGAGCGGACCCTCCAGGTGATTCACGTGGCCGGCTCGAAGGGCAAGGGCTCGACCTGCGCCTTCCTCGACGCGGTGTTGCGCGCCGCCGGCCACCGCGTGGGTTTCTTCAGCTCGCCGCACCTTCAGCACTTTCGCGAGCGCTTTCGGATCGACGGCGAGCCGGTGTCGGACAGCGCCATCGAACGGGCCATGCCGCGCCTTTTGCAAGATGGGCTCGGCCTGGATCCGGCCGAGGTCGAGCGCTTCGTCCAGGGCGAGGACCTGGTGCGCCGCATGCACGGGCCCGGCTGGTACACCGAGCGCGGCGCGGCCAGCCGCTGGACGACGCTCACCTTTTTCGAGTGCACCACCGTGCTGGCGCTCTTGCTTTTCGCCGAGGCGGGCGTGCGCTTCGCGGTGATGGAGACCGGCATGGGCGGCCGTCTCGACGCGACGAACGTCCTCTCCCCCGAGGTGTGCGTGATTACGCCGATCCAGCTCGAGCACACCCGCTGGCTGGGTGATACGCTGGAGAAGATCGCCACCGAGAAGGCCGGCATCATCAAGCCCGGCGTGCCGGTGATCTCGGCCCGCCAGGCACCCGAGGCGGCCGCGGTCATCGCGGCCACGGCCGAGCGGCAGCAGGCGCCGCTGTGGATGATGGGACGGGATTTCTTTGCTGAGGGAGATTTTCAGCGGGCCTCCTTCGTCGCCGGAGGGCCGCGGGTGGGACCGCTCCGGCTCCCGCTCGTCGGGGCGCACCAGGTGGAGAACGCCGCCTGCGCTGTGGCCTGCGTTCCGTGGTTGCGGCGCACGGGAGCGATCATCCCCGACTCGGCGGTGGCCCAGGGGCTCACGCAGGCTCGCTGGCCAGGACGGTTCGAACGTTTCGGGCCCAACGGGCTGATCATCCTTGACGGCGCCCACACGCCGGACAGCGCGGTCGCGCTGGCGCGCTGTTTTCGGGAGGTCTTCGGCCCTCGACGAACGCGCCTGCTTCTGGGAATGCTGGCGGACAAGGAGGCCGCCGGCATCGTCGCGCCACTCGCCCCGCTGGCCTGCGAGATCCACCTGACCCGCCCGGCGGACGTTCGCGGGCGCGATCCCTCGACCCTGCGGAGCCTGGCCGGTCCCGACGCCCGGGTGCATGTCTCGGTGCCGTCCGCCATGGAGGCGCTGGCGACCGACACGGCCAGTCCCCTGCTGGTCACCGGTTCGCTCACAGTGGTGGGGGAGGCGCGTGCCTGGTTGCTCGCGCGTGGGGTCTTGCCGACCGAATCTTGACTTATATTGATAAAATTTATATAAATTAGATGAAATTTTTATATTAATTATGCGTAATAAAAATTGGCCGAATTTCCAGGATGTGGTACCATGCCGTTGACAATTGCCGGAGGTATCTCCATGCGGGCGCTCTTTACCCGGTCGCTGATTCCCCTTGCGCTTGTTCTCCTGCTGGCGCCGCCGGTCTTCGGCGTAGGGCCCAACCGCATTCACGACGTGCGGCTTTCGCTGCAATCCGGGAACGCCGTGGTCGAGATCGCCGGTGAGCGGGCGCCGAACTTCACTTCCTTCAAGCAGGACAACCCCCGCCGCATCATCGTGGACGTGGCCGAGAGCGACCTCGGGAACGTCCCCGATCTGATCCGAGGGGACGGGAAACTGGTCAACGAGATCAGCACCCGTCGATACGGACGGCCGCCGCACAGCGTCTCTCGGGTGGTAATCGCGCTGAACCACGAGGCGGAGTACCGCGTCACCTCGCGCGGCGGATCGTTGTTCGTGCACGTGATGCCGGGCGCCGGAGGCCTGCTGGTGTCCGCGGGCGTTCCGCTTTCACCGGAGTTCCCCCCGCCGCCGCCGGTGGACGAGGCACCGCCCTCCGCCCCTGCCGCGCCGCCAGTGCGGCCCGAACCCTCTGCCGCCAGGCCCGCCGGGGCAGCGGGACCGGCCGTGGCTCCTTCCGCGGTGACGCGAGCCGCCGCGGCTCCGGTCCCGGCGCCGATTCCGCCACGGACGTCTTCTCCCGCGCCGGAGCCGGTCTTGCTGGCCAAGGCCGATGCGCCCGCTGCGGCGCCGCCAGCGCCCCCCGCGCCCGCCCCGGAGCCCGTGCGAACTTCTGTGGTCGCGACCGCCCCCCCGCGGACGGCGGTGCCCGCCGGCGTCGGATCCAATGGTCCCGCGCCGCGCCCGGAGCCGATCCGCCTGGCGCAGGCGGACGACTCCAGCGAGCCTCCCCCCGAGGTGGAGGAGGTGAGCGAGGAGCCGCCGCCGCCGCCGCCGC
>JAAZNF010000114.1 GCA_012798435.1 Myxococcales bacterium
AGCAGCGCGCGTGCCATCAAGGATTTCGTCGAGGGGTACAGGGAGTTCGTGGCGCGCTACCGCGAGGCGAGCGCGCAACTTGCGAGCGGAGTCGCCAAGGGCCCGGTGATCTTCCCTGAGCACTGCTTTCCCCCGGGGCTTCCGTACACCGAGGACGGGGTGGTCTTCGGGACGGGGTGAACAAACAGCCGCTCCCGAGTAAAAGAAAAAACCAGCGAGAGACAAGAGCCGGCACGTAAACGGCTGCCAGCAGGAACAGCAATACCGGCCACGCTGGATGGGTCTGATTGTTTTTGGGCGGCAGCGAGCAAAAAACTGCCGGGAAGTCGCTCTTTGATCTCGAAAAAATCTCCGCCTGGCGTCAATTCGAGGATTTACAACCTTGTTCTCTGCAAAGGTGAACCGGGACAGACCGGGGGACAAACCGGGGTGGGTGGAACCAATTTCTGGAACCAATTTCTGAGCCTACGCCCGGGCGTGCTCGCAGAACTCGGTGAGCACCCCGCCCACCGAGGCCGGGTGCACAAAGGCCACCCGGGTGCCGTGCGCGCCGGGGCGGGCCTTCTCGTCGATGAGGCGCACGCCGGCCGCGCGCAGCTCCTCGATCTTCTTGTCGATGTTGTCCACGCGGTAGCACAGGTGCTGGATGCCCGGGCCGTTCTTGGCCAAAAACTTCCCTACCGGGGAGTCCGGGTCGGTCGGGCACAACAGCTCGAGGTTCGACTCGCCGAGGCGCACCATGGCGATGCGCAGCTTGCGCTCGGGGAGCTCCTCGACCGGCCCGACCTCGAAGCCCAACGTAAGATACGTCTGGCGCGCCTCCTCGAGATCCTTCACCGCGATTCCTACGTGATCCAACGTCATGACAGCCTCCCGTTCGAAGGTGATCGCTCGGCGCGACCCTCAGCCGCGCCCGAGCGAGAGAAATTCCAAGGTTCGCCTAGCGCTCGTGATACTCGCCGAACACCCGCCGCAAAGCGTCGGCGATTTCGCCGGTGGTGCACTCGGCGCGCACCGCCTCCAACACCGGCGGGAAGAGGTTCTCGGTCCCCCGCGCGGCCGCCTCGATCCTGGCGATGGCCTCGCGGGCGCGCTTGGGGTCCCTTCGCGCGCGCACGGCGCGAATGCGCTCCACGCTGTCGCGCTCCACCTCCTCGGGAATCTTGAGGATGCGGTAGGCGGGCCGCTCGTTGGACTGGAACTTGTTGAGCCCGACCAGCACGATGCTGCCCGACTCGATGCCTTGCTGGTACTGGTAGGCGGCGTCGGCGATGGCGGTCTGCATGAAGCGCTCCTCGATGGCCCGCACCGCCCCCCCCATCTCGTCGATGCGCGCAATCAGCGCCTCCACCTCGCGCTCGATGCGGTCGGTGAGCGCCTCGACGGCCCAGCTCCCGCCCAGCGCGTCCACGATGTCGGCCACACCACTCTCGAAGGCCACGATCTGCTGGGTGCGCAGGGCGATGGTCACCGACTCCTCGGTGGGCAGCGACAGCGCCTCGTCGCGCGAGTTGGTGTGCAGGCTCTGGGTGCCACCCAATACCGCCGCCAGCGCCTGGAAGGCCACCCGCACCACGTTGTTCTCGGGCTGCTGTGCGAGCAAGGTGCAACCGCAGGTCTGGGTGTGGAAGCGCAGGGCGCAGTTGCGTTCGTTCTTGGCGGAGAAGCGCTCCTTCATGACGCGGGCCCACACCCGTCGCGCGGCGCGGAACTTGGCCACCTCCTCCAAAAAGTTGTTGTGGCAGGCGAAGAAGAAGGAGAGCCGCCCGGCGAAGTCGTCCACGTTCAGCCCGGCGTCGATGGCCGCCTGCACGTAGGCGATGCCGTTCGCCAGGGTGAAGGCCACCTCCTGCACCGCGGTCGAGCCGGCCTCGCGGATGTGGTAGCCGGAGATGGAGATGGTGTTCCACTTGGGCAGGTGGTCCTTGCAGTGGGCGAAGATGTCGGTGGTGACGCGCAGGCTGGGGCGCGGCGGGTAGATGTAGGCGCCGCGGGCCACGTACTCCTTGAGGAGGTCGTTCTGGATGGTGCCCTGCAAGGCCGTGCTCGGCACCCCCTGCTCCTCGGCCACCGCCACGTACATGGCGAGCAGGGTGATGGCGGTGGCGTTGATGGTCATGGAGGTGCTGACCTTGTTGAGCGGGATCTTGTCGAACAGCCGGCGCATGTCCTCGAGGGAGGCGATGCTCACCCCCACCTTGCCCACTTCGCCTCTCGACATGGGGTGGTCGGGGTCGTAGCCGTTCTGGGTGGGCAGATCGAAGGCCACCGACAGGCCGGTCTGGCCCTGTTCGAGGAGGTAACGGAAGCGGCGGTTGGTCTCGGCGGCGGTGGCGAAGCCGGCGTACTGGCGCATGGTCCAGTGCCGCCCGCGGTACATGGTGGGCTGCACCCCACGGGTGAAGGGGTACTCGCCGGGAAAGCCCAGCTTGGCCAGGTACGGCTCGCCGACGCCGTCGGCCGGGGTGTACAGGCGTTCCATAGGGATCCCGGAGGTCGTGGCGAAGGAGGGCTTCCGCTCCGGGGCCTTTTTGAGTCCCGGTTCGACCACCTTTTGTTGCCAGCGATCCCGTTCTGCCGCGATCTTGTCTCTCTCGTCGCTCATGGGCGCCTCCCGCGGGCCGGCCCGGGCGGCCGACCTCGACTCTCACATACCCGGAAGCGGCCAGCGGATCAAGTGGCGGGTGGAAAACCTGGCGATGCGCCGGGTGTGCCAGGAAAGGCCGAGAGCGCGCGCCCAAAGGCGCGAGCGGCGTTGTCGGGTGTCGTCAGATGCGATTGTACTGGCGTGGCGCCTTGACAATCGACGGACGCTCGCATAGAAAGGCATAGCTTTTGGGATGGGAGAGTCCGCCGGTGGTGGAAAATCCGCTGGAGACGGAGACGCTGGCCCGCCTGTACCTGGCCCAGGGGCATCCGGAGAAGGCCCTGCCCATCTTTGAAAAGCTGCTTTCTCGAGAGCCGGACCGGTTGTCCATCCGGGAGAGCCTGGCGCGGTGCCGAGACGAAGTATCCCGGGCAGGGCGGGAGGCGGCTGTGAACGAAAAGAAGCGGCTTCGCATCCTGGAGCGCATGTTGGCCCGGCTCACCGGCTCGACGCCGCCCGAGGAGGAGATCCCCGCCGCACCCGCCATCCAGCCGCCCCGTCCCGGCGCGGTCGAGCGAAGGCTGGCCGTGCTGAAGCAGATGCTGCAGCGGTTGGAGCGATCCCGCTGAAGTTCGCTTTGGCTTTAAGGAGAGAGACATGTCCTTCAATACCGAATTGCAGGCCATCTGCCGCGAGGTGGACGGGTGCCTGGCCGCCTTCGTGATGAGCCTGGACGGTATCAGCGTGGCGCAGGAGAAGCGCGGAGCGACCCTCGACCTCGAAACGCTCCTCATCGAACTCGGCGCGCCGCTGCGCCAGGTGATCGCTGCGCTGCGCGCGGGAGAGGCCGGCACGCTCACCGAGGCGGTCCTCGCCTCCGAAAAGGGCGTGCTCTTGGTTCGCTGGCTGCAAGAGGAATATTTCGTCGCGCTGTACCTCTCTCCCCAGGCCATCCTGGGCCGGGCCCGCTACGTGCTGCGCCGGCATACGGGAGCGCTGTTGCGCGAACTCTCTTAGGCGAAAGGAAAGGAATTTTCCCTCATGTACACCACCGCGGAGTTTCGAAAAGGTCTGAAGATCGAGATCGACGGCGAGCCGTTCGAGATCGTGGAGTTCCAGCACGTGAAGCCCGGCAAGGGCAACGCCTTCGTGCGCACGCGCCTGAAGAACCTGTCCACCGGCAACGTACTGGAGCGCACCTTCAAGTCCGGTGACAAGGTCGAGACGCCCAACCTGGAAGAGCGCGAGATGCAGTATCTGTACCGCGAGGGAGACAACTTCTATTTCATGGACAACAGCAACTTCGAGCAGCTCTTCATCGAGAAGGACAAGCTCCAGGGCGGCGAGAAGTGGCTCCAGGAGAACGTCAAGGTCGGGGTGCTATTCTACAACGGACAGCCGCTGACGGTGGCGCTCCCCAACTTCGTCGAGCTCGCCGTGGTGAGCACCGATCCCGGCATCAAGGGAGACACCGCCGCCGGGGGCACCAAGCCCGCCACCTTGGAGACGGGCGCCATCATCCAGGTGCCGCTATTCCTCAAGGAGGGCGAGCGGATCCGTATCGACACCCGCACCGGCGCCTACGTAGAGCGAGTCAAATAGCCGCCTCGCTTGCCTCAGTAAAAAGAAATTGACTGCCAGGTGATTCAAAGATAAGATGAAGCCCGGGCACTTCCATCGGAAGTGCCCGGATTAGAAGGGGATTCCGCCGCGAACCCTTCCGGCCGGGAACATACCTGTCCGGCGGAAGGTGCAGCGGGATCGATTGCGTCGGTCGGCGCGACGCGGCGAGCGGAAATTTTCAACCGCTCTCCTGGGCGCCGGAGGGCTAGTGCGTGGCCATCAACAAGAACAAGATAAACGACGCCGCCCTCAAGTTCATCCAGAAGGGTCAGATCAAGAAGGCGATCAAGGAGTACGAGAAGATCCTGGCCGAGGATCCGGGCGACGTCCGCACCTTGCTCAAGAAGGGAGACCTCTTGGTGCGGATCGCCGAGAAGGCCGAGGCGGTCGACACCTACCTCAAAGTGGCCGCGGCCTACTCCGGCCAGGGATTCCACCTCAAGGCCGTCGCCGTCTACAAGCAGATCCTGAAGATCGACGAGGGGCGCATCGACGTCAACCTGCGCCTGGCCGAGGAATACCAGAACCTGGGCATCGCCTCGGACGCCATGAACCACCTGCAGGTGGTGGCGGATTACTACGATCAGCAGGGGCAGACCAAGGATTCGCTGGACATCTTCCGGCGCATCGTGGAGCTCGACCCGGACAACGTGGCCAGCCGCATCAAGCTGGCCGAGTTGTACTCGCGCGAGGGGATGGTGAGCGAGGCGGTGGAGGAGTTCACCAAGGCCGCCGAGGATCTCAAGAACCAGAACCGCATCGAGGATTACATCAAGGTCGCCGAGCGCCTGATCTACCACGACAGCACCAACATCCCGCTGATCAAGGAGCTCGCCAACATCTACCTGCAGCGGGGCGACACCAAGCGCGCCCTGGGCAAGCTCCAGATATGCTTCAAGGCCGATCCGCAGGATCTGGAGACGCTGAACCTGCTGGCCACCGCCTTCCAGGATCTCAACCAGGTGTCCAAGACCGTCTCGGTGTACAAGGAGATGGCCAAGATCCACCGCGAGCAGGGCAACCTGCCCGAGATGCAGCAGGTGTACCAGCGCATCCTGGAGCTCGTGCCCGACGATCCCGAGGCGCGCCAGGCGTTGCAGGTCGGGGGCGCCGCCGAGGCGCCGGGGACGGATTTCGCCGACGTGACCCGGGAGCGCCCGGGGGCCACGGTGACCCAGCCCACCGCCCCCCGTGGCGTCCGCGAGGAGCCCACCGAGCTGGGAGAGCCGGAGCTGGAGTTGAGCCCCGAGCCGGCGCCGGAACCCGAGCCCGCCCCGGAACTCGAGGTGCTCTCGGACGGCGAGGCCACGATGGCGGTGGAGCGGCCCGTAATCCAAGCGCCGCCCGCATCACCGCCGCTCCCGGAACAGGCGCGCGAGACGATCTCCCGCTTGCTCACCGAGACGGACGTGTACGTGAAGTATGGCCTGCAGAACAAGGCCTTCGAGCACCTCAAGAAGGTGTTCGAGCTCGACCCCCACAACCTGGAGGGCCACGGCAAACTCAAGGAGCTTTACCTCGCCGCGGGCCAGACCGAGCACGCGGTGGCCGAGCTTCTGCTGCTTTCGCAGATCGCCACCCGCCTGGGGCGGACCGACCGGGCACGCGCCTATCTGAAGGAGTTGCTGGCGCTGGACCCCGGCAACGCCGAGGGCCGGGCCCTGGCGGCGCGTCTGGAAGAAGAGGCGCCGCTGTCAGACGAGCTGCAACCAGAGCCGGCCGCGCCGGCGGCGCCGGTCGAGGGCCCCACCGGGGAAGCAGACGTCTTGTTGGGGGATGGAGAGGTGGCGGTGGGGGAGGATCTGGAGATCGCCGTGGACGACCTGGCGGTGGATGTCGCCGCGTCCGCGCAGCCCCCGCCAGTGGAAGAACAATACCTCGACCTGGAAGAAGTTCAGGCGCAGCCCGGCGCGGCCGCCGCCGAGAGCGACGCTGGTGTGATCGCGCTCGGCGATGAACTTCCCGAGGAGGGGCTGCCGCCAGACGATCTCTCCGAGCCGCCGCAGGCCGCGGACGAGGATCTGCTGTTGGAGGTTCCGGCGCCGCCCGAACAGGGAATGACCCGTCCGGCGGCCCGCCCGCCGGTGCGCGAGCTGCTCGATGACGAGCTGGAGTCGCCGGTGCTGGAGGACTGGGCCGAGGACGTGCCCGCGCTCGAACCCGCGCCCGCGCCGGTCGCGGCGGAAGGCGACGATGAAGAGATCGGCGAGACCGCGACCATGGTCGCCGACCTCGATTCCTTGGACCCCGGCGATCTGCTGGCGCGGGAAAAGCCGGCCGACGATCTCCCGCTCCCGCCGCCGCCCGGGCCCGACGGTGTTCTGAACAGCCTGGACAGCGACAACCTGGGCGAGGAAACCGCCGACGTGTCGGTGCTCAGCACCGGCGTCTACCCCAAGGACGGTCCCGCCAAGTTCCTCGAGGCCGCCGAGGCGGAACCGGCGGAGACTCCGGTGGTCCTCGACGACGCCGGCGCCGCCGAAGAGGAGCCCGAGCTCATCGAGATGGTGGATGACGAGGACTTCATCGAGGAGCCGGTCGAGGAGGACAAGGCCCCGGTGGCCCAGGTGCTCATCCCCCCGCCTCCTCCCGAACCGGCGCCGGTTCCCGAGCCACCGCCGCTACGCATACCTGCCGCGCCGCCGCCGCGGCCGGCCACGGAACCGGTCAAACCCGTCACGGCTCCCCCCAAGAAGACCGTCGCGCCTCCGCCGCCGCCCGTGGCGCCGG
>JAAZNF010000016.1 GCA_012798435.1 Myxococcales bacterium
CCCGGAGCCGGCGGCCGAACCCGCGGCGACACCGGAGCCGGCGCCGCTCGCGCCCGCGCCAATCGCGCCGGCCCCGCCTGCGCCGCTCGATCCGGCACCGCCCGCCGCTGCGCCCCTTCCTGAAATCCCGGCGGCGGCGCCGCCACCCGCGGTCCCCAAGGTGATCGTGGACCTTTCGGCGGCGGCCCCGGTCGCCCCGCGCACGGAGCAGAAGGTCATCATCGAGAGCCTTCCGAGCGAGACGCTGGCGGGTACGGAGGTCCCCGAGGTGGTCCTGCCCGCGCCCCCGCCCGCGCCTCGGGCGCCCGTCGAGTCGCTGCCGCCGCCGGCCCCGCCGCCCGCGGCAGCGCAGCCGGAGGCCTCGTGGATCGTGATCGAGAAACGGGATGGCGAATTCCACGCCACCGGCGAAGGCCTGGCGGCCCAGCCCCCCATGGCGCCGGCCGCTGAACCCGCCCCTCCCGCGCCCGTCCCCTCACAGCCCCCCGAACCTCCTCGCCCCCCGGTCTCCGTGCCGGACAGCGCCGCCTCCGAGATCGTGGAGGACATGCTGACCTTGATGCGGCCGCGCCCGGCGCCGGAGTCGGTCGAGGCGAAAAAACCCGCCACGTTGAAGGACGCCGAGGGCGACTTCTTCCAGCGGCCCGCCACCCACAAGACCTCGTCCGCCTTCGACGACGAGCCCGAGCTGGCCGTCCGTGGACCGGGCCGCACCCTGGGGTTGCTTATGCTGGTGCTGCTCCTGGGCGCCGCCCTGGGCGCGGGCGGCTGGTATCTCTTGCGGAACTCACAGCGGGGCACGGACGCCCGCCCGCCCGAGCCGGTGCGCCTCGACGCCGGCGCGGAGCCGGTCGCCGAGGTGGACGCGGGCGAGCTGCCGACCATCCCCATCTTCCCCGAAGACGACGATTCGTCGAGCGCCGAGGAACCGCCAGAGGTGGCGGCCCCCGACGCGGGCGGCCAGCCCGCAGACGGCGCGCCCGCCGTCGCCACCGGCGCCGACGCGGCACCGGAGCCGGCGGAGCTGCCCCCCATCCCACCGGAGCGGCCTGCTCCGCCCAAGCCGCCGAAGACCCCGCCGGCGGCGGTGCCCGACCCGGCCGCCATGGAAACATACGGGCTGCACCTCGCCAAGGGCGAGGAGCAGTACAAGGCCGGCGCGCTCAAGGCGGCGGTGGCGGAGTTCCAGAAGGCCCTGGGGGCCAACCCCAACGGCGTGGAGGCACTGGTGGCCCTGGCCAACGCCTACTTCGAGCTGGACCAGAACCCGCCGGCCATCCAGGCGGCGCGCAAGGCGATCGCGCTCGATCCGAAAAACGCGCGGGCCCACTTGACGTTGGGGACCATCTATCAGACCCTGGGCCAGAACGCGCGCGCCATCGAGGAGTACCAGGCCTACCTGCGGCTCGAACCCAACGGAAAATTCGCCGCCGACGTGCGCGCCATCCTGAAGAACCTGCGTTGAGGGCCATGCGGGTCCTTGGCATCGAATCCTCGTGCGACGAGTGCGCTGCGGCCGTGCTGGACGAGGCAGGGCGGCTGCTCTCGAGCGTGGTGTCCTCCCAGATCCCGATCCACGCTCCTTATGGCGGGGTGGTGCCGGAGCTGGCCTCTCGGGACCACTTGCGGCGCATCCTCCCCACCATCCGAGAGGCCCTCTCTCGCGCCGGGTGCACGCTTCGAGACATCGACGGGCTTGGGGTCACCCGGGGGCCGGGCCTGATCGGCTCCCTGCTCGTCGGTGTGGTCGCGGCGCGGACGCTCTCGCTGGTCTTGGAACGGCCCGTGGTCGGTGTGAACCACTTGGAGGCCCACCTGCACGCGGCCTTCCTGGAGCGGCCCGATCTCGGCTACCCGCACCTGGGGCTGGTGGTGTCGGGCGGGCACACCAGCCTGTTCCGGGTGGATGGGGTGGGGAAGCTCAAGCTCATCGGCCAGACCCGGGACGACGCCGCCGGCGAGGCCTTCGACAAGGCGGCGAAGCTCCTCGGCCTCGGCTATCCGGGCGGGGTGGCCATCCAGAGCGCCGCGGCGGGAGGCGACCCGCAGGCGCTCTGCTTTCCGCGGCCGCTGCCGGGCAAGCGCCCGGAGTTCAGCTTCTCCGGCCTCAAGACCTCGCTGGCGGTGCATGTCAAGCGCCACGGCGTCCCGGCCGGGCAGGCGCTGGCCGACGTGGCCGCCAGCTTCCAGGAGGCGGTGGTGGACACGCTGGTGAAGAAGACCCTGGCCGCGGCCCGGCGCGAAAAACTTTCTCGCGTGGTGGTGGCCGGCGGCGTGGCCGCCAACCAGCGCTTGCGAACGGTCATGCAGGAGCGCGGCCGCTCCGAGGAACTCGAGGTGGTCTTCCCATCGCTTTCGCTGTGCACGGACAACGCCGCCATGGTGGCCGCCCTGGCGCGCCAGTACTTGCTGGCCGGCCGCGACGATCGCGCCGACCTGGATGCGGACGCGAGCCTCTCGTGGAACGCCGGTTCGATATAAGATCCCTGCTCGCCCGCCACGGGCTTCGGCCCAAGCGGTCCTGGAGCCAGAACTTCCTGGTGGACGCGGCGGTGCTCGAGCGCATCGCGGATGCGTGCGACATCGCCGGGCGGCCGGTGGTGGAGCTGGGCGCCGGCGCCGGGGCGCTCACCGCCGTGCTCGCCGCGTCGGCCTCGCGCGTGATCGCCGTCGAGCGCGATCGGGAGTTCGCGCGCCTGCTCCGCGCCGAGTTCGCGCTCTCCCCTACGGTGGAAGTCCTGGAGGCCAACGCCGCCCGGCTCGACTGGGAAGAACTCGCGCACCAGCTCGGAGGCCCATGTGTGGCGGTGGGGAACCTTCCGTATCACATGGCCACACCGATCCTGTTCTCGCTGCTCGAGGCGCCGGGCGCCGTCCTGCGCGCGGTGCTCATGCTGCAGCGCGAGATGGCCGAGCGCCTGTGCGCCGAGCCGGGGACCCGAGAGTGCGGCGCCGCCAGCGTCATGCTCCAGATGCGCGCGGACGTGGAGGCCGTGCTCGACGTGCCCCCCGGCGCCTTCTACCCGGCGCCCCGGGTTTACTCTCGGGTGATCCGCATCCGGCCGCTGCCCGGCCTGCGCCACGCGGTAAGAGACTTCGGGTATTTCGGCCGGCTGGTGCGGTCGGCCTTCTCGGGCCGGCGCAAGACGCTCTCGAACTCGCTGCGCGCCTTCCTCGGCAAGAGCAGCCGTGACGCGTCGGACGAGATCATCCGCCGCGCGGGCATCGATCCCGGCCTGCGCGCCGAGGCGCTATCGCTCGAGGACTGGGCCCGGCTCTCGGATATCACCCAGGGCGAAAGTCAGTAGCCGCGGCGCTGCACCGTGGCCAGCAACGACTGCATGTGGGCGTTGACGTAGTGGCGGAACTCGTCGGGGTCGAGCTCCAGCTCGGCGAGGATCTCGTTGAAGATCTCATCGAAGCCGCGAAACTCCTCTTTGCGCATCTTCATGGCGATCTTGAGGAGCGCGGCCTGGTACATGCGTTCCTGCTTGGAGCTCATACGCACCTCGGCGCACCAACACTGCAACCCATCTATTGCGGCTACCATACAATGCAATATGATAATCGTCAAGTTTGTTGCGTCATCTCGATCTCGAAGCTTGACTGTTGTCCGGGCCAGATCCTTCTGTTAGATTGACTGTCCATGAACGCCATCTTCCTCTCCGGCGGAGGAGCCCGCGGCGCCTACGAGGTCGGTGTTCTAAAATCCTTGATGGGCGCCGGGCTCAAGATCGACATCATCGGCGGCACCTCGGTGGGCGCGGTGAACGCGGTCCTCGCGGCGACCGACCAGATCGACGAACTGTCCGACGTGTGGCAGAAGGTCTCGACGCTGTCGGTGTACCGGCCGCGGCTCGACGTGTGGAACCTCGGCTCCTGGCTCTCGCTCACCGACAACACGGGCCTGGCCAAGCGGCTTCGCGACGAGGTGCGCTGGAGCCGGCTGGCGAGGAGCCCCATGCGGGTCTTCATCAGCGCGACCAACCTCACCCTGCGGCAGAACGAGGTGTTCTCGACCTCCGAGATCACCTACCGCCACGTGCTGGCCTCCTCGGCCATCCCGCTGCTCTTCCCGCCGGTGCGGCTGGGTCGGTACTGGTACATCGACGGGGCGTTCTCGCTGCTTCGGCCGCTGAAGCCCCTCATCAAGGCCGGGGCCGACCGGATCTTCACCGTGTACCTCACCCCGCGCCGGCCGCGGCTGGACCCGCCCGGCGGACTGTTCGAGATCGCGGACCGCGCCCTCGAGGTCATCATGTCCTCGGCCATCGCGGGCGACCGGGCCCAGATCTTCGACACCAACCAGGAGATCGACCGGCTGGCGGACGCGGGGATCGCCGACGAGGTGTTGCGGCACAAACCGTTTCGGAAGGTGGAGGTCATCTCCATCCACCCCTCTCGCGACCTGGGCCGGGTGGGGAGCTGGCTGGTGTTCTCCAAGGAGCGGTCGAGAGAGCTCATCGAACTCGGCGCCGCCGACGCCCTGGCGGTGCTGGAGCGCCACGAACTCATCTAGCGGCGCCGGCGCTCCCCGCAAAAGCCCCGCTTCACACGAAGGCTCGCTGGTGGCGGCGGCGCAGCAAGAGCAAGAAGAACGGCCCGCCCACGAAGGCGGTGATCACCCCCACCGGCAGCTCCCGCCCGATGGCGAGAAACGCCATGCGAGAGGCCAGGTCGGCGAGCACCAGGAAGGAAGCGCCGGCGAGCGCGCTGGCAGGGATCAGCAGGCGGTGATCCGGCCCCAGCACCAGACGGCACACGTGCGGCACCATGAGGCCCACGAAACCCACCAGCCCGGTGACGCACACCGCCAGCCCGACCAGGAGCGACGCGGCAAAGAACACCACGATCTTGAGCCGCTCCACGTCGACGCCGAGGTTCAGCGCGCCCGACTCCCCCAGCGAGAGCGCGTTCATGCCGGTGGCGGTGAACCACAACACGACCATGCCGGCCAGCATCCCCGGGGTGAGCCAGGCCAGGGTAGATAGATCGTGGTCGGTGATGATCCCCATGAGCCAGCCCAGCACCTCCTGGGTCTTCTGCGCCGAGACGACGGTCTTGAGGAAGGTGATGACGGCCGAGGCGAAGGCGTTGAAGACCACCCCGACCAACAAGATGGTCGTGGCGTCGAGCCGTCCCCCGACCCGGCCGACCCGGTAGATGAGCAAGGTTGCGAGAAGCGCCCCCGCGAACGCCGCCGGGCCCTGGAGCGCCAGGCCCTGCGCGGCGCCGGAGAAGACGACCATGGCCAGGGTCCCCCCCAGCGCGGCGCCCCCGGACACTCCCATCACGAACGGATCGGCCAACGGGTTTCGCAAGAGAGCCTGGAAGGCGACGCCCACGACGGAGAGCGCCGCTCCCACGAGCGCGGCCAGCCACACGCGGTCGAGGCGCGTGTAGAGGAGGATGGCGGCATGAGGGTTGGTGTCTGGATCGAGCGGAAAGACCCGGCCGAGGTCCAGGTTCCCCGGCCCGATGATGATCCCGGCCGTCATCGCGATCACGAGTAGAATGAGAAGAAAACCATTTACGAGAGCGAACCTCGCCAAGCTCAGGGAGGGAAAACCTGACCGGGAAAGGCTGTTGTTTCCGGCGTCCATCGCTTCTCACAATAGATGCGAAGGCATCGAATCGTTTGCAGGAGGGCTTCCCGAACCATCCGAAATTTTCTTATTTGGCACCTGGGCATTTTGTTTATGAACCTTTATATCGGTTGGTAATACCTCCGCCATAGGCATTAGCGCCCACGACCAGATCGGGCGAACGTGCAATACGCATCCTTTGATTGTCTCATCGTGTGGCTCATCGTCTGCCGAGAGCACTATTATCTTGCTCTGGCCGAGCCTGGCAGCCGCCATTCGGATTTCCGGAAAAATCCTCTCAAACCCATAAGGGTACGATACAAATAAAGAAAAAATGGGGACAGGCCCCGTTTTTTCATGAAGACAAAATCCGAGGAGGTCTTTTATTTTTATCGAATACACTCGGTCATATATTTTTTTCAGCTCCCGGTAGACCGCGACCAGCGCCAGGGAGTGCGCATCGTCTGATGCTCCGAATTCCAGGGACATCACGATGTCGTTGGGAATGCAAAGACGGGATGCCTGAGAGGGTCGTTCCCTGTCCTCGATCCGCTTGACAAGAGATACCAGCCCGGATCCTTCAATGTGCGAAAGAAGCGCCCTCATCATGTCTATCGAACAAGAAAAGCGCCTTCTCAAAGATGTCGCTGAAATCTCCTTGGCTGGGCTTGAAACAAGATAAACCGATATATCGTTCAGTATTCTAAAATCCCTTACTTCGTTGAAAAACACAATGTCGTTGAGTGTCCTGACAATTGTATCTATTGCTCTGTATCGTCTTATCTGCTTATAGTTTTTATATTTGAATCGAATGTACCCATCAAAAAATTCTCGGCTGTTTTGAATATCAACCGTTTTATCGGTTATTTTATTGATGTAGTCTGGAAAGGAAGGAAAATTTACATCGACAAGCTCGAAGTGCTCCGGAAACAATCTGGCCGAATCAACGCTTGCCGAAACAGATGCTGTTGTAAAAATTTCATTTTTTTTCAAGATGTTTACAAGTTTTTCAAACTCCAAAAGCCTCCTCAGTTCATGAACCACAAGATACTTTTCTCCGTCAGCTCGAAAAAAACCTTCTATTTCTAACAATTCTAATATGTTTTCCGTAGTGATCCCGGCCGAGGACGGATCGTCGAGATCGATTGTGCAGGTTTTTTTCCCTGCCTTTTCGAGCGTAATTGAAACATCATTCAATATCGATGATTTCCCGACTCCCCTCGGGCCGATCACGATTGTAGATTTCCCAGACGAAACCTTGGCGACAACCTTGTTTACTTCTCGCCGGTGCTCAGAAGACAGATCTCTGATTACCGGATCGTTCCAGCGCTTGAAAGCTGCTATATGCCGCTCGTCAATCATTTATTGCCCGACATATCGGTCGATATACGTAAAACATATTGTTCTGGATCAGTCAATGGTTTTCACCATCCGAGTTCTCTGCCCTGTCGAGAAATTCCCTCAGCATTTCTATCGCTTCGGGTATTCTTGGACCCAACCTGAACCACCCCGCGGAGTCCACGGCGTGCACGTTTCCACGCCGCACGGCAGGTATCACCGGGTAGCGCTTCCAGAAATTCAGAGCCTCCTGTCGGCTCACTTCCCCTCCCGTGCCGCTGCCTGAGGCGTCGATGATGACCTCGGGAGCGAAGGAGATGATCGCCTCCAGCGGCACTGCCGGAAAGGCCGGCCCCTCGGCAGACAGGACGTTCTCGCCGCCAGCGAAACGCAAAAGCTCACCGGGAAAGCTGGCACCGCCCGCTACCACCAGCGGACGGTGCCCGTAGACCAGGAGCGTCCGCAGGGGCGCGTGCCCGCGCGCGCGGGACTCGACCCTGGCGACCCGGAGGCGCAACATCGCGTCCAGCACGATGGAGGACGCTCGCCGGGAAAGGAGCTCGCCGAGGGTCCGGATGTTCTGGTAGAGATCGTCGAGCCCGCCGTCGGGCAACACGGCCACGGGTATGCCGAGCCGGGGCAACACCGAGAGCCGCTCTCGGCCGCCGGGGGAGCGGACACACAGGACGAGATCCGGCCGGAGCGCCGCGATGGCCTCGATGCTGGGATCGATGAATCCCCCGACCCGCGGGATGTTTTTCACCTCCTCGGGAAAGTCGTCGTACCGGGTGACCCCCACCAGGCGATCGCCGGCGCCGAGCGCGAAGACGATCTCGGTGAGGTTCGGCGCCAGCGACACCACCCGCGCGACCCCGCCGCGCGGCTCGACACCGTCCAGGAAGGACAGCGCCACCGGATCGGCCAACCAGAAAACGAGCAGCGCAAAAGAGGTCACGGCGCGACCGCGGCCAGGGCCACCGGGCCGTCCCCCACCTCGAACGCCTGCGGCGCCTCGCCCGTGCGCAGGCGGTGCACCTTGTCCGTGGCGAAGCAGGCCGCCCAGCGCACGCTGCCCGCGCAGGCCACGTCCGCGACGAAGTCGTAGATCCCGGCGCCGAAATCCGCGGGGCACAACACCTGCGGATCGCCGGCGGCAAGCGTCTGGGTGTCGAACGACAGCACCCGCCCATCGAGCTGATCGCCGACGTACGCCCGGCCGTCATCGGCCAGGCACATCCGGCCCGGCGCGCCGCCGAGGGCCACCCGTCCGGACAGGGCACGAGCGCTCACGTCGTACACCTCGACCGCGCCGTTCCCCGAGAAGTCGCCGGAGGCGGTGATGAACAGGCGCCCGCCGTTCCTCTCGGCGTAGACGAAGCCCGGGTTCCGCGAGGGGAGCTCGACCTTGCGGGTGATGACCCAGGCCGCCAGATCCGCCACCAGCAAGAACCCCGGCCCCGCCGGCGCCCAGTCGGAGCCCAGGTTGGTGAGGGTGACGAAGACCTCGTTCCCCACCACCGCCACGCCCTGGGGCCGGGCGAAGCCGGGCTTCTGCGGATCTGTCGGGTTGAGATCGACGCCCGTGGGCATGGGAAGCCTGGATAGCACCGCCGAAGCACCGGCGGCGACGCGCGGATCCACCCGCAGGATTTCGTTCGAGAGGAAACAGGAGACGATCAGCGTCCCGTCTCCGGCCTGCGCCATCCAGTACGGGTTGCAGCCGTCTCCCAAGGCGTACTGGCGCTCAACCTTCCAGGTGGTGACATCGACTACCTCGAGCGAGTTGCTCTGGCTGGAGAGCACCCAGGCCTCGGCGCCATCGAGCAGAACCTGGTTGGGCGCCTTGCCCACCTTGACCACGGCCTTCTGCACCACCGGCGGCGAATCGGCGGACAGGATGCTCAGGTCCTCGCCCAGGCTGTCCACCACGATCAATCGCACGTCTCCCAGGGGACTGTCGCCGCCGGCACCGCAGGCGCTCGCGACGAAGGCCCAGGCGGTCAATCCCAACCACCGACATCGAGGTCTTTTCATGGTTCTCCTCCCTTGAGTGAAAGAGTAAGAAAGACCGAGATCCCGCTCACCGGAAAGCCGCGCACGTCCTGGGTGCGCTGGTCGAGCAGGTTGCGGACCTCCACCATGAGGGAAGTGTCCGGCGAAGGCCGGACGCCCGCCGAAAGGTCCAGCAGGAAGCGCTGCGGTAGCGACTTGGTGTTGGCCTGGTTGACGAAATTCTCTCCGATCCAGAAGGCGGCCGCCTCGGCGAGCAGGCGCTGACGATCCCAGGCCAGGCGAAACATGCCCTGGTGCACCGGCCAGCCCGGCACGCGGTTCCCGTCGCGGTTGGGCCGGCCGGACCGATCGCAAGACAGCAGCAACGAGTAGACGAGCTGAGCCTCGAGCCCACGCACCGGCCGCAGGCGCAGCTCCGCCTCCGCGCCCGCGACGTCGACCCGGCCGGCGTTCTGTGGCTTGTAGCGGAAGGCCGCCGCCGGCTCGTACACGATCAGGTTCCGATAGTGCAGAAAATATCCCCCCAGGGATAGGAGCAGCCCGCGCCGGCGCAGCGCGAGCCCTGCCTCGGCGCTGAGGGCCTCCTCGCTAAAGAGATCGGGATTGCCCTCGGCGAACCCCGAGCGCAGGTAGAGCTCGGCGAACTCGGGAAGGCGGACGGTCCGACCCGCGTTGGCGAAGACGGACCATCCGTGGCCCAGCCGCAGGCTGGCTCCGCCCGAGGCCGAGACCTCGCTGCCGGCGTCCGAAGCCAAGGTGAGAAGCGCCCCGGGTTCCAGCCGCAGCGCGTCGTCGAAAAAAGAGAGCCGCCCGGAGGCGCCCAGCGAGACGGTCCGCCGTACCGGATCACCGTAGGCCCGGTCGCGCAGGGAGAGCGTCGCCCCGGTCAGGGAGAACCGCGCTCGGTGCCGGAGGAATGGCAGCACGACGGAAGCGCCCACGTCCAGCCCGTTCGTTTCCTGGCGGCTTTCGACGGGCACGCCGGTGAGCTCGCCGAGCGGATCCGAAAACCGCCGGGCCGTGGCGAGCTGGCGTATCGAAAGGGCGACCAGCGCGGGTCCCGCCTCGTGATGGGCCCGAAGGTCGAGGAGCTCGAGGAAGCTTCTTTCCCGCGCCCGGCGGCTCACGAACCCCAGTAACCCCGCCACGCCCCGTTCCTGGATGGTGCCGAGGTGGGTAATGGCCCACACGCCGCCGGTGCCCAGATCGCTCTGGGCGCGCGCCAGCCAGGCGAGGGCGCGCGAGTCGTTGTTTTGCCGCAATCGTTGGCGATCGTCCTTGGGGTTTTCTGCCGTGCCTCGATCGTCCAGGAAGGGAAAGTCACCCTCGCTGCTTTGGCCCGAGGCGGCCAGCAAGAAGCGGGTCCGGCCGGATCGAAATCCGGTGGCGGCCGCGCCGCGGAAGGTGCCGAACGAACCGCCGCTCAGCTTCAGCAAGAAGTTTTCGCGGGGGACGCGGGTGATCAGGTTCAGCGCCCCCCCCAGGGCGCCCGCGCCGAGGTCAGCCGCAGCGGCGCCGCGCAGGACCTCGATGCGCTCGATGAACTCCACGGGCACGAGCGAAAGGTCCACCCCTCCGCCAGCAGGTGCCGGCAGCGGCACGCCGTCGAGAAGGATCAGCGTCTGCGCCGGGCTGCCTCCGCGCAGCGCCACGGTGGCGAGCTGTCCCTCGCCGCCGAATTCACGCAGGCGCGCCGAGGGAGCCTCGTGCAGCAAGCGTGGCAGCGAAGACGCACTCGGTAGCCGCTCGTCGAGCCGGATCTCGCTTCTAGCCGCAGCTTCGAGGTCCGCGGGGCCGTCCTGCCGCGGGGCGCGAACCTCCACGGTCTCCTCGTCCTCCGAGGACCGCTCTTCGTCGGAGGATTGCGCCTGCGGGCGGACGGATCCCGCGTACAGGAGAATGGTCGTCAACAAGATGGGCCGGAGCGGGAGAAATAAAACCCCGCCCTCGGCATACGGGCGGGAGAATGCGTGCATCCTGCACCTGCCGCTTATGCGCGAAGGGCGAAAGTGCCATGCGGCCGGGCAGGTTTCCTGGCTTACGGGTATGAGGCCTCGCCTCGCGCCCCGGCCGGCCTTCCCCGGATTCCCGAGTGGCATTTCGGCCGAGACTTCCCGATCACAGTGGCGGCACCGCGCCGGATTTCCACCGGCTTCCCTACACCCTGCCGCGAACAGGTGGGTACCACTGGTCGTTCCGTGATGTCAAGCGCCCTAAAAACAGCCGGACAACGCCGGGGCCTGTCCCCAAGGTTTATTTATTTTTATCAAGGTATTACGCGGGAGATGACGCTGCCCGTGCTTGATTGGAAACATCTCTTGACGCACCGCGGCACCCGTGCCAAAAGGCAGGTATGGGCTCGAACTCACAATCTATAAGAACCGTCGCTCTCCCCGGCCGGGTTGCTCCATGCATCGCCCGCTGGTTCTGTCCCGTGGGCGCGCCGGAGGCGTGCCGGGTCGAGGTCGGTACCCTGGCCGTGATCACCATCCCGGGGCGCTACTGCAACACCCACATCATCGAAGGAGCGCGGGCGCTCACGCTCGTGGACGTCGGGTCGCGCGATGACATCGAGGCGCTGCGCAAGGCGGTCCGCGCCATCGGCAAACCCGTCTCCTGGGTCATCCCGACACACCTGCACTTCGACCACGTGATGGGCCTCGAGGACGCCTGCCGGGTTTTCTCGGCCCGCCTGTGCCTCGGAGACGTGGCGTATGCCTGCGTGACCTCGGGCCGCCGGCCCCGGCCCGTGCAACCTCGCTGCGTGCCGCACTTCTTTTCTGGCTGGCTGTGGCAAGGCTTGCCGCTGCTCGCGCGCCGGGACCTTTCCCTGGTGGGCCGGGTAGGAAGCCCTCTCGGCCGCAACGAGCTTCGCTGCCCGATGGGGCCGGCGCTGTCCGACGGGCAGCCACTGCCAAAGTTCGAGGGCTGGACGGTGCTGGCCACGCCGGGCCACGCCGAGGAGGCCATCTGTCTCGTGCACGAGGCGGCAGGTTTTCTCGTCTCCGGCGACACGGTGCTCAACTTCCGCGGCGGCGAGTGGAACCCGCTCGTCACCGACGAGGACGACTACCACAAGACCCGCGAGCGCCTGCGGCGCCTGCGTGTGCGGGCCATCTTCCCCGGCCACGGCCGCAACCTGCTGGGAGAGGATCTCCTGCCGCACATCCGCTTCGCCGAGCGCCGCTGCTCTTGACGGGGCGAAGGTGCGGGCCCCCCACCGGGCATCAGCGGCAGAAGCGCCAGACGCCGCGCCGGCACAGGCTCTGGGGAGTGTCGTAGTACAGCGCCTTCACCACCGGCGCCCTGTCTTCTGCGCGTTCGAAGGTGACACCGGACGAAAGGCGCGAACCACCACGGGAGAGCACGATGCGCCGTCCGATCCCCGTGCCCAGTTCGCCCGAGGGTTCTTGGGATTTATCAGCACCGACTCCGAGCGCGGCCAGGTTGCGGTGCTGGTGCAACATGCCGATCCATCCGGGATAGGCAGCGACCCGGATCTCGCCCACTCGCTCTCGCGGCAATCCCTCATGCGCGGCCAGGGAATCCTCCGGCGAGGTGAAGACGAACGTGCCCAGGACGTTGTCGCTGAGCCAGAAGCCCTCGATGGCCGCGTGTTTCCCCTCGCCGATGAGCCAACCGGAGCTCTCGTCTTCGAATTTCAGGGTGCTCGGGTTGACTCCGTCCACCCACACCACGGCCCGGACCGCCGCTTTCGAGCGGTTGATGATCCGGATGGCATACTCCTTCCCCGGCTCGCCGATGAGGTAGGTGCGTCCATCGAGCCAGGGGTACTTCGGCAGGGCGAACTGCCCGCACACGATCTCGACCTCGATGTCATCCTCGTCGATTTCGGGCAGTGGATCCGTCTCCTCGAGCGGTCGTCCGCCGCGGTCGGGAATCTCCCAGGGTTTCGCCGATTCGCTCGAGTCCTCTCCGCATTGCGGCAGAACGAGCACGAAGAGCGACAGCGAAACCAGCGACATCATGGCCACGCTTGCCGCAGCTCTCATGCGAGACCTCCTGCCCGGACGAATCGAGCGCACATCCCGAAGCCATTATGCCGCGGGCAGGCCAACGGCGGAATCGGGCAACTTGTCTACGGAAGTTGACGGATGGGCGTCACGGCGCCGGCGCAGGTGTGGCGCTACCCGAAGAAGACCAGCCGCACCGGCCGAATCACCGCCTCGGCCAGGATGCGCTTCACCTCGGCGCGAGTCTTGTCGTCCATCAGTTTCGACATGCCGACCTCCCTCCGCTCGTTCTCGGTTCTTTCCGTCCGCCCCGCTATACCATGCCCGGTACGTTCGCGGCCGCAGTCCGGGCTGGGGGTCGGGTGCGGCCAGACGCCCGGCCACGCTGGCCGATGAAGCCATGCCCCCGGCCATGTCGATCGTGTGCAATGAAAAGAGTTGGTTATTTCAAGCCGGGAGGATCTGGGGTCAGGCCTTCCGCTCGGGAAGCTCGATGCGCGAGCCGGCGCGGGCATCGGCCCGCTTGAGCAGAATGGCGAACACGAAACCGCACAGGCCCAGCCCGGCCACGAGCAGCATCGAGAGCTGGAACGGCTCCAGCGTACCCTGCACGAACTGCGGGTGCTTGCTCTGCCCGATCAGCACCGGCACCAGGCCCAGGCCCACGTTCTGGATGGCGCCCATCAACCCGTAGGCGGTGCCCAGGCGCTTCTCCTCCACGATGCGGGCCACCGAGGGCCACATGGCGGCCGGCACCAGCGAGAAGACGAGGCCGAGCAGCATGATGGGCAGGATGGGGATGACGTCCATGCCGTTCAGCGGGAAGGCCGCGTACCACTTGAAAAAGCCGAGATCGAAGATCGGCGCCGCCGGGTGCTCGCTCCCGCCCGCCAAAAAACCGATGGACAGGTGGATGGGCACGATCAAGAGCGAGCCGATCAGCATCATGGTGGCGCGCTTGCCCACCCGGTCGCACAACCAGCCGAACACCGGGGTGCCGAAGATGGTGATGATGATGATGAGCCCGGTGATCCACGAGGCGTAGGCGTCGTCCATGCTGAAGCGCGCGCCGAAGATCTGCGGCGCGAACTGCTGGAAGGGGAACACCGCCGAGTAGAAGGTCACGCACAGCAAGGTGATGTACCAGAAGGTGCGCGGCATGCCGAACAAGAGCCTAAGCTCGATGCGCTCGGGCTTCTCCTCGACGACGTGGATGCGGCGCTCGGCCCAGCGGTCCATCAAAGCGTACAGCACGAAGATGCCGAAGCCCACGCCCATCATCACCGCCACCACCCACAGCGCCCCGGTCCAGGATTGCAGCGATTCCTTGAGCGAGGGGACCAGGTTGTAGCTGAGCATGGTGCCCAGGCGGCAGATGGAGAGGTTGACCGAGAAGGCCAGCGCCAGCTCCCGGCCTTTGAACCACTTGGCGATGATCTTGTTCTGCGCCACGATCAGCGTCTCGGCCCCCAGGCCGAAGAGAAGCCTTCCCGCGAACATCACCCAGAAGGAGCCCTCGGAGCCCACGGCGGTGAGCAGCGCCCCGGCGGCGCACAGCCCGGCGAAGGTCATGCCGCCCAGGCGCACCCCGATGCGATCGAGCAGGATGCCGCCCAGGAAGGGCATGATGAAGTTGGGGTAGGAGTAGGCCCCGTACAGCAGGCCGAAGTCCGTCGGGGTCACGTTCATGTCGCGCTGGATGATCTCGCCCAGCGGCGAGATGGAGTCGTACACCAGGTAGGTGGCGAGCACGGTGAGGCTCACCAGCAGCATGCTGATCCAGCGGAAGGCCGCGCTCACCTGGGCGCGGGCGTCGAGTGCGGAGATCGGGTTGGCGGCGTCGTTCACGAGTCACCCCGGGGTTGGAGGCGCTACCTATAGCCCGGCCGGCGCCGGCGTGCAAGATTTCCAACGGAAGCATGGAAAGCACCCGCGCCATCGCAGCGGGTGGCGGCGCACGGTCGCGCTGGCTGGGGTGGCCCCGCGACCGTGCGCGAGTGGCACCGAAACCACCGGGGGGATCAGAAGAGATCGAAGGTGATGCTCTTGCCGAAGACCGACACCGAGAACTCGCCGCTGGAGAGGTTCACCTCGCCGCTCACCGAGGCGGACTTGCCCACCCCGGCGATCTTGCCGCTGGCCGTGCCGCTGGCGCTGGCCTTGAGCTCGTTTGCGTTGTGCGCCGAGAGCGTCACCGTGGCCGAGAGCGAGATGCTGGCGCTGGAGATCCCGAAGCTCACCGACTTCGAGGCCGCGGCGCTGGCGCTGCCGGAGAGGGAGAGCCCGCCCGACGGGGAGATGGAGAAGTCGCAGTCGATCTTCTGGGAACCGATCTGCACCTTGCCCTTGCCGCTCAGGGTGCCGTCGGTGCGCGCGCTGAAGGTGCAGTCGCTCAGGGTGTGGTTGGCCAGCGAGAGCTTGCCGGTGCCGCTGATGGTGCCGTCCGAGGACAGGCTGAGCGCGGTCTCCTTCAGCCCCACCGATTTTCCGCCGGGGAGCGGCAGGGTCAGATCGCCGCCGGCCGTGCCGGTCACCGTGCCGCTGCTCTGCGCCTGAAGCGTGAAGGCGGCCTTGGCGCCCAGGATGGCGATCTTCCCTGTGCCGGAGAGGCCCTGCGCGCCGATGGAGAAGCTCCCCTCGCTCACCTCTCGATTCGCGATGCGGAAGACGCCGTTTCCCTGCGCCGAGAAGGCGCCGCCCGCCGCAAGCTCGGCCGTCACCGTCGCGTCCGAGCCGCCCGGCAGGCGCACCTTGCCGGTGCCGGAGAGCTTCTGGTTGGAGAGGGCGAAGCTGGTGTCCAGGAGGTTCCAACCGAGCACGCCCAGCGTGCCGCTCATGCTTCCCGAGAGCGTGCCGTCCGAGCGCACGTTGAAGGCGAGCTGGCCCTGGCTGCCGCCCGGCAGGCCGATCTGCCCGGTCCCGGAGAGCGTCTCGTTGCTCACGGTCAGTGAAGCCTGCGCCAGCGAAAAACCCGCCAGGGAGATGCCGCCCGTGCCGGTGGCGGAGAAGGCCCCGTTGCTCCCCAGGGTGGCGTTCACCCGGAGCTTCGAGCCCCCCGGCAGGGAGAGATCGCCCGAGCCGGAGAGCGCCTGGTTGCCGAGCGCAAACGAGGCGCCGGCGAGCTGCCAGCCGAAGATCCGCAGCGCCCCGCCCATGGTTCCCTGCACGCCGCCGTCCGGCGCGATGGTGAAGTCGAGGGCGCCCTGGCTGCCCCCGGGCAGCGCGATCGAGCCGGTGCCGCGGATCCGGCCGTTTTCCAAGGAGAGGCTCGCCGAGGAGATCGAAAATCCGGCCAGACTCAGCGCGCCGGACGCCGATCCCGACACGACACCGGAGGAAGAGAGGGAAAGGTTCATGGTGAGCTGCGAGAGCAACGGCAGCGTGGCCTTGCCGCTCCCCGAGAACCCCGCCGGCCCGAGCCCGAACGACACCTCCCGGAAACCGAACCCGCCCAGGGTGAGGTTGGCGATGGTCCCGCTCATCTGCTGGCCCGAGATCTCGAAGGCGGCGTCGGCCGAGAGCGCGGCGCCGCGTCTCAGCTTTCCCGTGCCGGAGAGCCTGGCCTGGGTCAGCGACAGCGAGGCATTCTCGATGGTGAAGCCGTGCCAGGCGAAGGCGCCCGAGCCGGTGGCCGAGAAGGCCCCGCTCGGGGATACCGCGATCTGGAAGGTCACGCCCTGGCCGGCGCCGAGGTCGAGCCGGGCGGTGCCCGAGATGCCCTGCGAATTGAGGACGAGGTGGGCGTCACCGAAGGCGCGGCCGAAGAGGGTGAGCGCGCCATCGAAGGTTCCGCGCACGGATTTCTGGTCGCTGTCCAGCGCAAGCGAGAAGCGCACCGGGCTGCCGGCCAGGTTGTAGCTCCCGCTGCCCTCGGCGAGGAAACTTCCGTTCGCCTTCCAGGTATAGCGAAGCTGCGTGCTGCCGATGAGCGGAATCGAAAGGGTCCGATTCCAGTGCAGGCCCCCGTCGTCGAGCGTCCCCGAGGCTACCTGGAAGTTCTCTCCCAAGCGGGTGAAGTTCCCGCTCCAGGAGCCGCTCGTCACATGGCCGCTCCTGTCCACCTGGAAGGAGGCGGACACGGTCGGCCCGATGGGGAGGTGCAGCTCGCCCGAGCCGGCCAACGACCCGTCGGCGTTCCGCGTGCCACGGAAATTCGTCACTCGGAAACCGGCCACCTTGACCTCGGTGAGCGGCGGCGGGGCAGCCTCGCGAAACTCGATCCGCAGCGGAGAGAGGCTCACCGTGCCGCCCGCGCCGGCCGAGACCTCCACCCCCTCGCCCGCCGAAACCTCGCCCTCCAGGCTCACCTCGACGTCCAGCCCCAGGGCGGCCTGGCCGGTGGCGTCGGGGCGGCCGACCCGATCGCCGAGCCACAACAGGAAGAACTCCGGGTTCGCCTCCAGGTACCCCGTCGCGCCCAGCCCCAGGCTGGCCGCCCCCTCGGCCCCGACGTCGAAGTCCGTCCCCAGGCCGAAGGACAGGGTGAAGGCGCCCTCGCGCAACTGCTTGGAGTTGAACTGGTCGCGCGCGAAGGAGCGCAGCTCGGAGGTCACGAGCTTGGCCAGGCTCCGTCCGCGCAGCCCCTGGCGCATGGCCGAGAGCAGCTCCCGCCCACCGCGCGCCGCGGAGGAGAGCGCCTCCAGCAGCTCCGCGCCCGAGGTCTCGTACTCGAGGCTGAGGCCGGGGAGCACGGGCGCGCCCACCTCGATGTCGATGGTGGCGCCCTTCACAAGCGTCCGCGCCACCTCCTTGAACACCTGGCGCTCGTCCGCGCCGAAGCCGTCGAAGGCCGGGTGGCCCAGCGCCGCGACCCGCGTGAGCGCCCGCAGCACGGAGATCAGCGCGCCGTTTTCGATGGCCGCGTCCAGGGCCTCGCCGGTGGGGAGATCCACGCTGGCCGAAAAAAGGGTGATGTTGGTGTCGGCCTTGCCGCCCTCCTCCTTGCCTTTGGCGCCGCCCTTGCCGCCCGAGTCTTCCCCGAGGGCGGAGAGCTCCACCGAGAGGCCGAGGGTGGTCTGGCGGGCCAGGCGCCCGAACGCCCGCAGCGCCCCGCGCAGGAGCGAGCGCGCGCCCTCGGCGAAGGCCTGCGTCTCCTCCGGCGTGGGCGGCTGCGAGCGGCCGGCCGCGGCCAGCCCCGACACGCGCAGCATGAAGGGGAGCATGCGCGCGCCAGCCTCCACGAAGTTGACGATGAGATCGGCCGCGGCGCCGAGCATGGCCTCCAGCGGCACCGCAACGGAGACGCCGGTCTCGAGCGTGGCCACCGGCAGCTTGGTGTCCCAGATGCCCAGGCCGCCCTCCAGCGAGAGCTTGAGCCCGAGCGAAGCCTCACCGAGCGAGTCGTCGTCCGCTTTCTTCTCGAGGCGCGCGAGGGCATCGAGCCCGGCGCGAAACACCTCGGCGAGCTTTCGCAGCTCCTCCTTCGACGGGGTGAACTCGCCGAGCGGCCGGCCATCGCCCGGGGCCTTGGCCCCGGCGGGGCTCTTCTCAACGGCGCTGTTCTTGCCCAGCCCCACCTGGGCGGCGCGCTCGCGCATGGCCCGCCGCACCGCGGCGGCCGCGGCGATGGCGCGGTGGGGGGACACCTCGATCCCCAGCTCGACCTCGGCCGAGATCTCGCCCTCGGCCAGGTAGTCCACCGTGCCCTTGAGCCCGGCCGAGAAGGTGATCTCCACCTTGGTCTTGCCGGGGTCGAACATCCCCAGCGACACCTCGAAGTACTGCCCGCCGATCTCGATGAGTTTCTTGCCGCGCAGCGACAGCGGGGGAAGCTCGCCCAGGCCCGCCCGGGCTTGCAGGTACTCGCGCTCGCCGCGCGCGATGTCGAGCACCGCCACCGGCAGCTCGCCGGGGTTGTCCATGCGTTCGTCGTCGAAGCCCGAGAGCAGCGGGTGAGCGTTGGAGACGCCGACCAGCGCGCGGACGTTCTCCGGGCCATCCACCCGTACGAACAGCCCCGCCCGCGAGCCCTTCTTGAAGACCAGCACCCGGCCGAGATTCTTCACCTCGAACGAGCAGCCGCCGTCGGGGATGATTTTCCACCACTTGCTGCCGGTGATCTCGCCGATGAGCTTCTTCGCCTCGTTGCCGCGCAGCGGCGCGAGCAGCCGCGTGAACTTCGACAGGCGCGCCAGCGCCGCGCGGGACGCCCCGGCCACGTCTCCCGAGAGCGGATCGCCCAGCTCCGACAGCAGCGGCAGCCCCGCGCGTACCTCCTTGAGGAGATCCTGGAGCCGAGAGGCTACGCCCGCCAGGCCGGCGCGCTCCGCCGCGGCCCTCACCCCGGAGAAGACGACCTCGTCCGGGTTGGGGAGATCCGGTAGATCGAAGGCCCGGGCGCTGGGGCCAAGGCCCCAAAGAGTGAGAAAAAGCACGGAGACGACCTGGATACGGCCCGGCATGAGTATCTCCTTCGTTCGTACGGTCCAGAAAATAATCTGTAGCAAACGGCATCCTGTGCATCAAGCTCGAGATTGACTGGGACCTCCGGGTCAGTGTAGTCTCCGTCCGTCAAGTCATACTTCACGCGGGACATCCGTCTTGCGACCAGGAGGATCCATGAACCGTCTATGGCTCGCCGTCGTTCTACTCGCTACCGTCGCCGCCGCCGGCTGTGGCTCCAAGTCCACCACCGAGAGCTGCCAGAACGGCTCGGACTGCGCCTCCGGGCTGTGCTACAACAACCGCTGCGTGGACTGCATCGCCAGCTCCGACTGCGCCCGCGCGCAGCGCTGTGCCGACAACAAGTGCGTCCCCCGCGCCCGCTGCGACGCCGGCCAGACCTGCCAGCCCGGCGTGTGCGTGAACGGCCTGTGCATGGACTGCCAGCGCAACGCGGACTGCGGGGCGGGGTTCTCCTGCGTCGACAACGTGTGCGTCTCCGGCGAGCAGTGCGAGGGGCGCGCGAGCTGCAACAACCACGGCGAGTGCAGCGTCGTCGCCGGCCAGATCCAGTGCGCCTGCGACACCGGATACTCCGGCGAGCGCTGCGACAGTTGCGCCTCGGGCTTCCACCTGGAGAACGGCACCTGCGTGCCTGACACCACCTGCCAGGCGGACACCTGCAACGGGCACGGCCAGTGCAGCATCCAGGGCGGCCAGCCGGTGTGCGCCTGCGACGCCGGCTACAGTGGGGACCACTGCGAGAACTGCGCCGGCGGCTACGTGCGCTGGCCTTCGGGTGGAACCACCTGCGTGGACGATCCCTGCGACCCCTACCCCTGCGCGGTGGAGCACGCGGTGCAAAACGGCTGCGTGCAGACCGGCGAGGCGACCTTCGTGTGCACCTGCGAGAGCGGCTGGACCTGGAACGGCACCGCCTGCACCGACACCTGCCGCGACCAGGACGGCGACACCTACGGCGAGGGGCCGGGCTGCGCCGGGCCGGACTGCAACGACATGAACCCCAACATCCACCCGAACGTCGGCGAGGCCTGCGACGGCCTGGACAACGACTGTGACGCCCGCATCGACTGCGCGGGCGGCGTGTGCCAGGGCACCGACCCCTGCGTCGATCCGCTCAACGTCTGCATCCAGGGCACCTGCAACGGCACGATCTGCACCTTCGAGCCGCTCCCCAACCCCTCCCAGGTGAGCTGCGATCCCGACTTCGGCGGCCCGCTCGCCGAGAGCGACGGCGTGTGCACCGCCACGGGCGTGTGCCGCCGCCGGGATTGCCGCGTCTGCGACGACAACGACCAGTGCGCCGGCGGCCACTGCGTGTGCGGCGACGAGACCTGCTCGGTGAAGCGATGCTTCGCCTCCGACCTCACCTGCCAGTACGCCGCCGCGGAGGGCCTGAACGGCTGCGAGGCTCGGGACACCCCCGCCATGCGCTGGGGCGAGCAATGCAAGGACGACGCCTCCCGCGCCTGCGACGGCCACGGGGCCTGCGGGATCCACCGCTGCACCGATTGCAGCTACACCGGCTGCCCCTTCGTGGCGCGCCACACCGACTGCGGCAACAGCGAAAGCTGCGGCCTGTGCGCGGCGGTCGACCAGTGCAACTTCGCCCCGCTCAACACCTCCTGCTCCGTCGGCGCCAACGTCGGCTGCGACGACCGCTGCAACGGCAGCGGCACCTGCGTCCCGGCCCAGGGGCGCGAGTGCGGCACCCCCCCCTGCAACACCGCCTGCAATGCCAACCACCAGTGCATCGGCAGCAACGGCGTCGCCTGCGGCGGCGAGGGGAGCTGCGCCGGCCAGTGCCAGAACGGCCAGTGCGTCTTCCCCACCGGCGCCTGCGGCACCGACCAGTGCGTCGGCACCTGCAGCCTGGGCACCTGCAGCAGCAACGGCGTGGACTGCGGCATATGCTGCAAGTGCTCCGCCGCCGGCGTCCCCACCTACGACGGCACCCAGAACACCGACTGCCCCGGCTACAGCACGAGCAACCCGTGCAGCAACCGCTGCAGCGCCCTGAGAGCCTGCGCGGCTCCCGGCGCCAGCACCTCTTGTGGCTACGGTCCCCACTGCAAGGGCACATGCAACGGGCAGGGGAGCTGCAGCACCTCCGGGACGACCTGCTGCTCCAACCTGAACACCTGCACCCAGACCGACATCTGCCGGGGCACCTGCAGCGCCTCGGGCGTGTGCAGCTCCTCGGGCAACGCTTGCGGCACGCCCTGCGGAGCGAACTGCGACCATGGAACGTGCGGGGTGTCCGGCCTGTGCCACTGCAACGAGACCGCGCGGACCGACTGCTCCGGGTGCCTGAACCCCGGCACCGGCTACGTGTACTCCTCCAATGCCTGCAGCGGAACCGGCTCCAGCGCTTGCTGCCCCATCTCCGAAACCGCGTTCCAGTGCTGCATGAACTCCACCTGCCGCACCCTGTGCTCGCAGTACTGAGCCGGCCGGCCGCACAGCGCAGGCCGCGAACCGACCGTTCGCGCCTCTGGATAACATCGAAAAAGACCCAACGACCTCTTCATCGCAGATGAAGGGAATGCCTGCATTCCCTTCTTGCCAGCCAAGGAAGCCGCAGCTCGGCTGCTGTCAAGGGTGAGCGAAGCGAATCCCGAAGGGACCGCAGGCCCTTGACAGCACAAGCCGCGCGAAGGCTGACGCACCGACCAGCCGAGCGAAGGCCATGCGCGGCGCGCCAGGCGAAGCCTCTATGTAGCGGAGCTGGCTCTGTGGGCCCCGCCTTCGCGGCAGGATGTCTTCTTTACACGACCGGCCGGCCGCCGTCACTCCGCCGGCTGCACGGTGAGCACGTGGCCCGCCGAGTAGGCGGCGAACTCCGGCGCGTACATGGGCTGCAGCGTGGCCGGCGAGACCTTGAAGGTCCCGGCCGTCGCCGCGCGGATGCGGTAGCGGAAGGTGTACTGCCCCTGCGGCAGGTGCTCGAAGAAGAAGTTCGTGCCGCTGTCGCGGATCTCCTCGTACCAGTAGAGGCCGTACTCCCAGCGGTGGCGCGACACCTGGCTCGTCGGCTCGAAACCCGCCCCGCGCGGATCGCGCAGGTGCACGTACTCCATGGGGTGCTTGGAGGTGATGGAGATCTGCACCTCCACCTCGTCGCCCACCTTCACCGCAGCGCCCTCGGCCAACGGCTCCAGCGTCACCTCGCGGCCGGACTTCACGCGCTTGAAGTACTTGCGCTCGGCGGTGAGGTAGTCGCCGCGCCCCTCCTCCGGCAGCTTCTCGGTCGAGAAGTGCCAGGTGACCGAGGCGAACATCACGCCCTTGCTGTCCTTCTCCACCACCGTGCTGGCACAGGTCTTGGGATCGACCTGGGGGCCGGGGATCACGACCTGGTTCTTCTTGCCGGTGTACTGGTCGGGCTCGAAGACGAACTTGCGCGCCTTGCCGCCGAAGGTGACGGTGGCCTCCTCGCGCGCGCCCAGCGCGCCGGTCTTCTGGAGGTACTTGGCCAGCGAGTAGATGACCTCGGCCGTGGCGCGGGTGCTCTTCCAGTGGTTGAGCTTCTTGTTGAGGAACAGCCACATCACCAGCCCGTCCTGCTTCTGGTTCTCCGGCATGAGCTCCATCAGCACCCGCAGGGCGAAAGCGTGGCTCTCGATGGTGTCGTTGTACCACAGCCAGCCGCGGTCCTCCGGCGCCCAGAACACGCCCTGGTCCTCGGCCTCCTTGGCCGAGTCCATCACGCTCTCGAACACCAGCCGGGCGTCCTTCTCACGGTCCATGCGCTTCAGCGTGAGCGACAGGTAGCCCTTGAGCAGCGGCGAGTGGCGCTTCCAGTGCTTGAAGCTGAAGTCCAGCATGTCCTTGCGCTCGTCGTCGGTGAACACGTTGCCGCTCCAGGAGCTGTCCGGGAAGTTGCTGAGCACGTAGTTGATGAAGGTCACGAACTCCCAGCAGCAGTCGTGCCGCCGCATGTCGCGCAGCACCTCGTCGAGGTAATGGCGGTGGGTGTAGGCCCAGGCCCGCTGCACCATGCCCTTGGGCACCTCCACCCCGAACTCCAGGGCCTTCGAGAACCCGTGCAAGAGGTACAGCGTCATCCACGGGCTGGGCGGCCCGCCGGGGAACCACGGGAAGCCGCCGCTCGAGGTCTGCATCTTCTCGAGCTTGGCCAACGCCGAGACCCGCTGCGCCCGCGCCACGTCCGGATCCAGCACGTTGAGCAACGCCACGTCCTCGACGTCGCCGCCCTTGGCCTGGATCAGCCAGGGCGTCTCCTCCAGCGCCATCTTGCGGTTCGGATCCGGCTCGTCGAAAGTCTCCAGCCGGGTCTTGCGCTTCTTCGAGAACTCCTTGGCCATGCGCTCGACGGCCGGGTAGTCCTTGTACAGCGAGGTCAGGATGCCGGTGGAGAGGAAGCGGTTCAGCGTCTGCTCCACGCACTCGTAGGGGTAGTTGACCAGGTACGGCAGCGCCGCCAGCACCCCGTAGAAGAGTTGCGCATCCAGCGTCAGCACCAGCTGCTCGTGGATGAGCGAGGGATCGTCGCCCTTTTGCATGTCGGGGAACTTCATCTCGCGCCGCGCCTTGTCGCGCAGGGTCACGAAGCGTGACTGCACCAGGTGCATGCGGCCGGGGAGCACCGGGATGGGCCGGATCTCCCCGTCGCCTACGTCGCCGGCGCGGGCCATGACCTTGAAGGCCACCGTGCCCACGCGCGCGGGCGTGCGGACAGGGAACTCCAGGGTGGTGCTGCCCTTGGCCTTGACCGAGAAGGGCTTGGCGAGGTCGCCGGGCTTCAGGCCGAAGTCGGCGGCCACGCTCTTCTCGGTGGCGGGATCGACGATGTCGAACTGGAGGGTGCCGGCCAGGTCCTTCTCGGCGGCGTTGTTCACCGCCACCTTGAGGCTCGCCTGGTCCGCCTCGCGCAAGAAGCGCGGCAGGTACGGCCGCACCATGAGTTCCTTCAGGCTCTCGGCCTGCTTGTTCAGCGAGCCGGACATAAGCTCGCGGGTCACCGCGTGCACCCACACCTGGTACGAGGTCACCGAGTCGGGGACGGTGAACTCGATGCGCGCCGTGCCGTCCGCGTCGGTGAGAAGGTGCGGGTAGAAGAACGCCGTCTCGGCGAAGTTCTGCCGCATCTGCACCGGCGCCCGGTTGGCGGCCTCTCCCCCGCCCCCTCTGAATTCGGTGCTCAGGGTGAGCGCATCCGTAGCCTTGCCTTCCGCCAGGCCGGCCTTGTCCCCGGGAGGCTCCGCGGCCGCCTCGCGGCTCATCTTCGCGGGCGCCGGCGCCGCGGCCACCACCGCCGCCGAGGCCTCCGGCTTGGCCTCCTCTTCCGCGTCCATGTCGCCTCTGACCGCCCCCCCAAAGCCCTTCAAGGCCCGGTGGCGATGGCGACTCCCCATGCCGCCGATGCCGTAGCCCGAGAGGAACGCCAGCCGATCGGGGAGCAGGCTGGGGTACGCCGGCGGGTGGGCGAAGCCGCTGCACTCCATCCCCTGCACGTGGGCCGCCCCCAGCGTGCCCCGCATCCAGGGGATGCCCGCCCGGTTGGGCCACAGACCCATGGGGCGCTGCGGGCTGTGCGGCGCGAACGCGTCCAGCGAGCGGTCGTACATGTAGGCGAGGATCTCGGCCGCCGCCACCGCCTTGTCGCGGCCCGCCGGGCCGGTGACCTTCACCGTCCAGGTCTCCTTCTGCCCCGGGCGCAGCTTGTCGCGGAAGGTGACGAAATCGAGTTTCAGCTCGCGATCGTCCCAGGGCACGAAGATGGCCACCTGGAAGGTCATGAACTGGTGATCGCGCACCGCCGTGGCGGTCACCCCGAACCCGCCGCGGTCGGCGTCGCTCACCGGGATCTCGAGGACGGGACCGCTCTTGCCGGGCTCCACCCAGCGGGCCTCGGTGCGCCGCCCGTCCTTGAAGAACTCGAGCAGCACCTTCTGCTCCGGTAGCCCCGAGGCCAGCAGCAGGCGCGCCTTCTCGCCCACCTTGACCACCCCCTTCTCGGGAATGAGCCACAGCGGCAGCGGCGGGTTCTGGCTCTTGCCCGCCACCACCAGGTCCCGCTCCGCCTCGCAGTCGCTGCCGAAGTCGTCCTTTGTCAGGTAGCGCAGCCGGTACACCCCCGCGGGCAGCGCAGGCAATGTCAGCGCCGCCTTGCCCTCCTTGTCGTGTTCGAGATCGCCCGCGGCCACCTCGTCGCCGTCCGGGAAGGCGCGCAGCACCGCCTCCGGCCGGTAATTGTGCGCCCAGCGCTTGCGGGAGAGGTCGCCCGGGGTGCGCACGCCCGGGTTCTTCTTGCCCGGGGGATCGAACAGCGGCTGGTCGGCCGGCGGCACGGCCTGCTCCGGGGCGCGTAATTTGAGCAGCCGGTAGCGGCCCTTGCCCGGGGCCGGGTCGCCGTCCAGGTTGGTGCGGCGCACCGTGATCTTGGCCGGGCGCTGCTCGAGCAGGAAGGCCTCATCGAGAGCGAAGGACGCCTCCACCGCCGAGAACCCCAGCCGGAAGGAGCGGCTGGCCGTCTGCGTCTCGCCGCCCTCGTCGGTCACCTCGGCCGAGACGCTGTAGCGGTAGCTCATGCCCTTGTGGCTCTCCGAGAGCCGCTCGTCGGCCTGCGGGGTGAAGCGGATGACGTACTTGCCGCTCTCGTCGAGCGTGGCCGTGCCGGTGGCCACCACCTGGCTGCCCGACCGCGGCGCGCCGCCCCACTCGTAGTAGTACCACCACCACGGGTACACCGGCTCGCGCGTCACCCGGAACGCGACCTTGCCCGCCACGACCGGCAGCCCGAAGTAGTAGCGCGCCTCGCCGGTCACCTCGGCCGGCTGGTTCAGCCGCAGGGCCTTCTCTGCCGGCAGGAGTTTCGTCTCGAAGGTCGGGCGCTTGTACTCCTCGACGCGCACCACCAGCGCGCCGTTGGCCGAGCTCTGGAGCTGCCACATCCCCAGCGGTCGGCCTGCCGGAACGTTGAACTCGCCCGAGGCCGTGCCGTACTCGTTGGTGGTCACCGAACGGTTCTCCACCACCTGCCAGTTGGGATCGCGCAGGGTGATGGACACCGGGACCTTGGTCGCCACCTTCCAGTCGGCCTTCTCCCCGGTGCCCTGGTACACCAGCGCCTTCCACAGCACCTTCTGCCCCGGCCGGTAGATGCTGCGGTCGGTGAAGAACAGCGTCCCCAGCGTGCGCGGCTGCCGGTACGGCCGGTAGAAGTTGAGCGCGTTGGGATCCAGCGCCAGGTCCTCGCCGCGCTGCGCCACCACGAAGTAGTTGCGATCGCTGGTGCGCAGAAAGCCGACCATGCCCTTGTCGTCGCTCGTCTTCTCCTCGGCCAGGGTGTGCTTGGTCTTCCAGTCGAACTGGTACAACGACACCTTGGCGCCCGGCGCCGGCAGGCCGCTCGCTCCCTCGAACACCGTCACCTGGGCCCAGTTCTCGTCCTGGCGCGTGGTGAGCGCCAGATCGCTCACCACGTGGTGCAGGGCGGTGAGCTGGTTGTCGGTCTTCTCGAACTTCTTTCGTCCCGAGGCCACGATCACGTACAGGCCCTTTCGGGTGATGGGCGGCACGATCTGGGTGTGGTGCATGCGGAAGTCCTGCGTCTGCGGCAGCGGCGTGCTCCACTCGTAGTCCGCCTTGCGCGACATCAGGGCCGCGATCTCGCGGTAGTTGGGCAGGAGCTGGTAGTCGTCCGAGGTGGCGATATGCTTGTAGAGGTCCATGCGGTAGGCGCGGAAGAACACCTCCGGCAGGTTCTTGGCGTTGATCCCGATGGAACGCTTGCCGGGCAGATCCGCCGCCATGCCCTCGATGTTGAAGGCCGGCATCTCGATCGATGCCGCGGCGTGCGCGCAGCGCTGGCCACCCAGGCTGTCCGGGTAGGCATCGGCGCCCTCCCGGGCGATGCGGTGGGCGTCCACCAGCGCCTCCGGCCGGTCCTCCGCCTGCACGAAGTTCGCCAGCAGGGCCATGCCCATGGCCCACCACGGCTTGTCGCGCATGGCGGGAAGGCGCTCCTCCAGGTCCTTCTTGATGCGGGCGCGGTCCGCGGCCTGGGTGAAGCTCCCGTGCAGGCGCTCGAGCCGGGTGAGCCGGGCGTCGAAGGCCGCCTCGCGCGCGCCCTTGCCCGCGTGGAAGCGCTCGAGGTCATCGAGTACGGCGCAGATCTTTTCGAGCGGGTGCACCGCCGGATCGGAGAGCCGGGTCGCCGAGAGATCGCCGCCCAGGAGCCGGTCCAGCGGCAGGGCGAAGACCTCGTTGCTCTGCTCCGGCCGCCACCCCTGCGTGTCGGCCAGAAGATCGACCAAGAGGTGCGTCACCGTGTCGCGCAGGCTCGAGCGCACCTCCTTGGGATAGTTGCCCAGAGCGAGGAAGTTCCCCAGCATCCCGGGCTCGATCTCGGAAAGCTGCTCCCGCTGCTTCCACACCTCGAGGTAGGCGCGCAGCGCCTCCCCGTAGATCTGCTGCATGGTCCAGGCCTTGAGGTCCACCGCCTGCGAGGACTCCACTTTCTCGCGCCGCTGGATCTCCCACGAGTAGGTCCGCCCGTAGGTGGTGAGCGAGGCGCCGTAGAAGAGGTTCAGCGCGGTGCGGGCCAAGAGGTCCTCGGGCCAGGGCTGCTCCTTGAGAAAGCGCACCGCGGTCTCGTAGCCGTGCAGCCCGATGCGCAGTTGCACCCAGCGGATCAACGTGCGCGTCCAGGCCTCGGAGTCCTTGCTGGACTTCGCACCCTCCAACAGGTCCTCGATGCGCTTGCTGGCCTGCTCGAACTTCTGCTCGCCGACGAGTTTCTCCACCTCGGCCCAGCCCTCGGGCTCCTTGCCGACCCACTTCACGAGAGGAAGCGGCGGCGCCGGCGGCTCGGGCTGCGGGGTCATCGCGGGCCCCTCCGGCCCTGTGGCGATCGGGCCGGCGGCGTCCGCCGGTTGCGGCACGGCGTTCCTCCCCTTGTCGTCGCAGCTCGCCCCCAGGCCGAAGGCGATGAGCAACGACAGCCCACCCAGTAAAGCGATCCGAGTCCGCTCGAGCATGGTTCCCTCCGTGGCGCGGCCTCCGGCCGCAGAAAGTACTGTTGCGCGCGAACGCGCTGGCCATGTGGGCCCCGCGTTCGCGCGGTGAGAGGTTTTGTTATGGCGCGATCCCGTCTCATCGGTGTCGGCTCTCCGGCCCCTCTGCCGACGGGCGCGTTTGGGAAAAGTTCTTCCCTGGTGGGGAAAACCCGTTCCCCGCCGGGAAGATACACATCATCACTGTCAGACGGATCGGTTTCAGGAATTCACCCCGGCTCGTTCGAGCACCCGATCGGCGAGTTCGTCGAGAACTCCGAGCTCGTCCGCCAGATCCAGCACCGTGAAACGCCCGCGTATCTGGTGCGCCGAGCGCAGGCTGCGCCGGGCGTGCTCGGGCGTGAGCCCGAGAGAGCGCACCGTCACCGGCGCCCCGGCGGCCAGGAGGATCTCCCGGATGCGCTGCGCCGGCCGCAGCACCTCGCCCAGCTCTTGCCACAGGTCTTTCCAGCCTTCGCGCACGCGCGAAAGCTCGGCGCGCAGCGCATCGGAAGAGAGCAGCTTCTTCTGCCACTCGGCCCACACCTCGTCGGGTTGCTCGGGGTGCGCGGCCCGGCAGCGGCGCTCCAGCCCTCCTCGATCCGGCCGAGCGGCCAGCCGGCGCTCCACGTCGATGGCGCCGGGGTCGAGCGCGGCGAGCTCCTGGTACAGCGAGGCCGAGATCAGCGTGCACACGCCCACCTGCGCGCCGTGGAGGCCCTCGACGCGGCCCTCGGCGCCCGCCGTCATGTCCCAGTGGTGCGAGATCAGGTGCTCGCCGCCCGAGGCCGGGGCCGACGAGCCCGCCAGCGTCATGGAGATGCCCGAGAGCAGGAGCGCCTCGGCGAGAACGGCCAGCGCCGCCGGATCGGCCCTCCCGATGCCCTCGGCGACCTCGGCCGCGCGGGCCTCGGCCGAGAGCACCACTCCTTCGGGCACCCGGCAGTAGGCCGCGCGGCCCAGCCAACCGCCCAGGCGGAAGTCCGCGGTGGAGGTGGGTTTCGACTCGAGGTCGCCCAGCCCGGCGCGGATGAGCTCGAGGGGGGCGCGGGCCAGAATGTCCAGGTCGGCCACCACCGCCGCGGGCGGCGGGCAGTCCACGGTGCGTTTCACGCCCCCGAGCATGACCGCGGCCAGCGACGAGGTGTAGCCGTTCATGGACGGCGCGGTGGGGACACACAGGTAGGGGATGCCGGCCCGGTGCGAGGAGAGCTTGCACAGGTCGTTGATGGTGCCCGCGCCCACCGCCACCGCCAGGGCCTGGCCGGCGAGGGCGCCCTCGACGAGCCGCAGGGTCGCCTCGTCCGCGTGCGGCCGGCCGCCCGCGCCGTCCGGCACCGGCACCCGCCGCACGGCAAAGCCCGCGCCTTCGAGCAGCGCCGCCGTCCGTTCCCCGCCCACCTCGCGGGTCTTGCGATCGAAGACCACCGCCACCGGCCCCGCCGGGGAGAAACCGCGCGCGAGGCGCACAACCTCGTCGAGGACCCCCTTCCCCAGCGCGATCTCCCGGATGGGGACGGCGTGCGTCCGGCCGCAGGCGCAGCGAAGCGCAAAGCCGCACAGCGCTTCCAGCCGGTCGGGGACCGCGGGCGCGTCACTCGGCGACACAGAACTTCTCCAGCACTCCGGTCTCGGTACCGAGAAACAGCGGGATCTCCTGGCAGGAGGGCATCTCCTTGGGGCAGTCGGCGTCCTCGCGGCAGCGCTTGTGGCACATCCGGTCGCCGGCGGCCTTGCACTGGTCGGAGAAGTTGTTCTTGCAGAAGTAGGAGTCCCAGCACACGGAGCCCTCGGGGCAGTTGCCCTTCTTGTAGTCGCACTCGCCCTTCTTGCGGCGCTCCTGCTCGGCCTGCGCCGCGGCCAGCGCCTCCCGGCGCGCCTGCTCCGCCGCAGCGGCCTCCTCGACCGCAGCCAGCACCGCCGGGTCGTAGGCGCTCTGCGGGATCTCCTGGCGCTTGGCGCAACCGGCCAACGACACAACACAGAGGAAAAGACCGATCCGCATCGACATGATAGACCCCCGGCTCGAGAGTGCGGTAAGCATGCCAGAGATGTCCCCGCCGTGCAAATCAACCTCCAGCCCGAAGGGGGGAAAAACCTCGGTGAAAGTTGACAAGCCGGAGTTTTTACCCTAGTGTGCGCTGGATTTCGGGACATTCCCGACGGGAGGACGGTCGCGGTAATTAGGGTAAAGCAATAACCAGAAAAGGAGAAGACGATGAAAAAGGTATTGGCTCTGAGCATGGCGTTGGCGATGATCCTCGTGCTGGGCGTGGTGCTCATGCACTGCGGCAGCAGCGAGAGCATGAAGGCCTGCACCACGGACACTTGCGGCGCCAAGGTGTGCGGCATCTACCAGGAGAACGGCAAGGATTGCTACTGCGGCACCAACAAGGGTGACTGCACGAGCGGCCTCATCTGCAACACCGCCGGCGCCTGCGTGGAGCCCTGCTGCAACCAGCAGGCGGGCTTCATCGACGTCGAGGGCATCACCCTGGCCGTCGACCAGACCCCGGTGTCCGTGGCCGTGGCCCCCATCTCCCCGATGGACGCCCTCATGAACCCCAACCCCACCAAGCTGGCCGACCTCGAGTCCGGCGCCGACGGCAAGTTCGGCCCCACCGCCTGCTTCGACACTACCCAGGTGCAGCTCGGCCTGGTGGTGCTGGCTGACGACAAGGGCTGGGACGGCACCGGCGGCAACTTCTTCCCCACCGGCACCGGCGTGGACGGCTGGACCACCGACATGTCCACCCACAACTGCATCGACGGCGCCAAGGTGTTCGTGGTGCCGAACACCATGGTGGCCGGCATGGCCGCCGTGCCGGGATTCGACGCCACCAACAAGGGCTTCGCCATGGGCTTCGTGGTGGACGCGGCCGGCCAGCCTATCGCCGGCGCCAAGGTGGTCAAGAAGAGCGACGGCGCCAACGTGGCTCTGTACCCCAATGCCACCTTCACCGACTTCGGCGTGACCGGTACCTCGGCCACCGGCATCTACGTGATCACGGATCTCCCCAGCTCGCCCTACACCATCACCGTGGACGCCGCCGGGCACACCTTCAACGATCACCAGGCGGGCCTGAAGGGCGGCTTCTGCTTCTTCCTGATCATCCAGGCCAACGAGTAGTCGTGCGCGGCTGAGCGGCACCCGACGGCGCGGGCCACGACCTGACCCGCGCCGTTTTACTATTGAGACCCTTCGAAAGACATGCTCCGAGCGGGAAATCACTGTCTCTGGCGCGACCGAGCGCAACAGCGCACCGGTCCAGCGCCGGGTTGCCGCATCCTTCGGATGTCTCGCCGCGCGAACGCGGGGCCAGAAGAGCCGGCGCGTTCGCGCGCAACCGTTCAAC
>JAAZNF010000115.1 GCA_012798435.1 Myxococcales bacterium
CCTTTCGTGCGCCGGTCAAAACCGGCATGGTGTAGTGAATGCAAGAGTCATACGTTGAAGGGTTAGCGACCCACAGCGGCCCCGAGTCCTGCGTCGCCGTCCGCAAGGGCGGTAACGAAGCGTGGACAGGGGGACGTGCGGGCCGGGTATTCAGCCGCGTAACAACTTTCCTCCGGGACGCCGACGCTGTGAAAGGAAGCGGAAGGCCATATCCGGTGTGCCGATATCGCGAGGCGCATCGGAGTCCCGCGCGGTCAGAGACCCCGTGCACGCGCGGAAGCACCATGCGCGGGAACCGGGAGGTCCCAGGTTTGCCCGGAAGAGCTGTCGTTCCGGGACGCATCGGGAAGTCTAAGGACCCACGCCGATGATGAACGGACCTGGGAAGTCGGACAGACCCGTAGTACCGGAGAAATCCCCGAACAATGCCGGGCAACCAGCGGCGGAGGGGATGGAGGGAAGGGGTCTGGCCAAAGGGAATCCGCCCCAGCAAAACGCGTCCCGGACACCGGGCCGGAACGACGCGCCCAGCGCGCTGGAGCGGATACGGCAAGCAGCAAAGAAGGATAGGAAGGTGCGGTTCACCGCGCTCCTGCACCACATCTATAACCTGGAAACGCTGCGCATGGCCTACTTCAGCATTAAGAGGGAAGCCGCGCCAGGCGTGGACGGGGAGACGTGGCGGCACTATGGGGAGGATCTGGAGAAGAATCTCCGGGATCTTTCCGAAAGGCTGAAGCGGGGAGCGTACCGTGCCAAGCCGGTGCGGAGGGTGTACATCCCCAAGGCCGACGGGCGGCAAAGACCGCTCGGAGTGACGGCGCTGGAAGACAAAATCGTACAGCGCGCGGCGGTCGAGGTGTTGAATGGCATCTACGAAACGGACTTTCTCGGATTCTCGTACGGGTTCCGGCCCGGGCGCAGCCCGCACCATGCGCTGGATGCGCTCTATACGGCACTGCTGACGAGGAAGGTGAACTGGGTGCTCGATGTGGACATTCGCAGCTTTTTCGACACCATTTCGCATGAATGGTTGGTGAAGTTCCTCGAGCACCGGATTGCGGACCGGCGCGTGGTGCGGCTCATCCAGAAGTGGTTGAACGCCGGCGTGCTGGAGGATGGGAAACGAATGCGAGTGGAAGTTGGGACGCCGCAGGGCGGCAGTGCGTCGCCGCTGTTGGCCAACATCTACCTGCACTACGTGTTCGACCTTTGGGTCCAGGCATGGCGCCGGAAGCGAGCGCAGGGCGACATGATCGTCGTGCGTTTCGCCGATGACATCGTGGTGGGATTCCAGAGGGAATCGGATGCCCGGCGATTCTGGGGCGAGCTGACGGAGCGTTTCCGGAAGTTCGCGCTGGAGCTGCATCTCGACAAAACGCGGCTTCTGGAGTTCGGTCCGTTTGCGGCCGCGAACCGGAAGAAGCGCGGAGAAGGGAAGCCTGAGACGTTCCACTTCCTCGGCTTTACGCACATCTGCGGACGCAAGAGGAGTAATGGGATGTTTACGGTGCTGCGGCAGACGATTCGCAAACGCCTGCAGGCGAAGCTGAACGAGGTGAAAATCGAACTTCAGCGGCGCATGCATGCTCCCATCCCGGAAGTGGGGCAATGGCTGCGCGCGGTGGTGAGTGGACACTTTCGCTACTACGGAGTACCCATGAACGCGCCCGCGCTGCACATATTTCGGTTCCAGGTAGGCTGGCTCTGGCAACGTGCGCTGTCGCGGCGAAGCCAGAACGGTCGCGTCACCTGGGACCGCATGCGGCGGTTGATTGACCGCTGGCTCCCTCCTGCCCGGATCTACCATGACTATCCCCTGCGCCGCCTTGGCGTCATCACCTAAGGCAGGAGCCGGATGCCGGAAATCCGCTCGTCCGGATCTGTGGAGGGGGTTATGGGTAACCATGATTCCTACTCCGACTGTGTCAACTCCGCCAGCGGATGCCCAAGTCCAGCGTCTTGCGCGCGTAGTCGATGCTCCGCTCCATGTGTTCGCGCTGCTGGAACCGGATGGCGTCGAGGAAGTGGGGCGGCGTGGGACGGCCGGCCAGGTCCTCGATCACCATGTTCTTCTCGTAGGGCTGGCCGCGCCGGGCCAGGGCGAGGAAGCGCGCCAGGTCGGCGGCGCGCGCCTTCGGATAGAGCTTCCAGTGGGCGGCATCGTAGATCGGCAGTATCTGGGGCGGCCGGCCGGTGATGGGCTTGATGTAGACGTAGACCGGCGGGCAGTGTTCGCGGACCTTCGCCAGGACCTGCCTGAAGTCGATCGTCCCCTCGCCCAGCGGCACCCATTGCACCGCGACACCGCGCTTGTGTTCATAGACCACCGAATCGCGCAGGTGAACGGTGAGGGCGTAGCGGCCCAACTCCTCGATGGTGGTGATCGGGTCCTCCATCACGAACACCGGGTTGCCGGTGTCGAGATAGCTGCCCACATACTCCTTGCCGGCCTCCTCGATGAGGGTGCGCTGCTCCCAGGCTTGCAGGTCCTTGTGGATCTCGATGGCGATCTTCAGCCCCGCGTCCATCACCCGCGAGCGCACGGCCTTCAGCACCCGGACCATGGTGGCGACGTGCTGCTCGATGGGACCGGGTGGCAGCGCGGCCCGTTCGGAGGCGATCACGCAGCGCACGATCGGGGAACCGAGCGCCTTGGCCCGTTCGACGTTCTTGAAAATCGTATCGACGGAAGCCGGGAACGCCTCCGGGGTCTTTGGGAAGACGCCTCCGCCGCCGGTCTCCAGGTGCAGACCCAGCCGAGCGGCGTGCTCCCGGACCTGGCGCCAATGCGCGGGGTCCATGGCCTTGGGGTCGAGCGAGTCTTGCAGGAACACCGCGTCCAGTTTCCATTGCCCGCAGTAGTCCAGCAACTGCGCATCCGTCCAGCGCAGGGCGCGCAGGCAGTAGGTGTTCAGGCCCATCGGGGTCATGGCGTGGCTCTCCTGATGAATTTACTAGATTCCCCACTCCGCCGCCGTGGCAACTGTAATATACTGCGAGCGGGCCGGGACCCCATCGACAAGCTCCCGGTTCCGAGGAGCTATCCAGTGCGATTCTTCATGACCCTTTCAGTGTGCTTTTTCCTGCTGGCATCGCTTGCCGCCGCGGCGGCCATCGACGGCAAGTGGGTTTCGGTGCGGCAGATGGAGCGCGACGGCCAGGCGTTCACCATCACCCAGACCTTCGACCTCAAGTCCGACGGCAACAAGCTGACCGGCACTCTCTCGATGGCTTTCGGCGACATGGAGCCCCGTTCGGGCGAGATCAAGGACGGCAAGGTCGACGGCGACAAGTTTTCCTTCAGCTTCACCATGTCCACGCCCAACGGTGATTTCAAGGTAGTCTACGAGGGCGCCGTCGCGGGCGACACGCTGAAAGGGACGGCCGTGCGCGACGGCGGCGAACCCCGGCCGTTCGAAGCCAAGCGCAAGTAGAA
>JAAZNF010000116.1 GCA_012798435.1 Myxococcales bacterium
AGCAAGAAAAATCAGGATCTCTCAAAAGAACAGCGAGAAAGGAAAGCTGTCGGGGGAAAAAACCTGCGCGTCGGTGAAGGCTTCAGGTGGCCGGCGCAGATTCAGCAGCAAAAACAAAACAAAAGAGGCTGGCCCCAATGATGAATTCCTGACCAACTGTACTTGCCTGTGTTGGTCCAGGGTTTTATGCTTTCCCGAGAATGCCGGAGGTGAACATGCGCGTTCCCGTCCTCTCCACAATCTCCACAATCAGTGGGTGTCTTGCGTTGGTTTGTGCCTGTCACCGCCCGATCGGCCCTCCACGGCCGCTCGACGCCTCCTGGCAGACCGCTTACGCGGCTTGGATCCGCGACCGTGAGAAAAAACTTGTCGAACCCGATGGCTGGTTGTGCGTGGTCGGACTCTTCTGGCTCAAGGAGGGAGAAAACGGAATCGGAGCGGATCCAAAGAACCGCATTCTATTTCCTGCTGCATCTCCGCCGTTCGTCGGGACGATAACCTTGCGAGAAGGACGCGCCCGCCTCAAGGTGGATCCGGTTCTCGGTGTGCTGGCAAACGGCAAGGCGGTGGAGAAGATGGATCTCCAGGCCGACGACGTGCCCGGCGTTGCCCCAGACCGGGTCAGCTTGGGATCGGTTTCTTTTGTGCTTATCAAGCGTGGTGAGAAGCTCGGGGTTCGGGTTTTCGACAGTGAGTCGGTGGCTCGTCGAATGTTTCGCGGCATCGAACGGTTCGAACCGTCCGAAAGGTTCCGAGTCTGGGGACGGTTCGAGCCGTATTCCGAGCCCAGGCTCATGGACACACAGACGGTTGTTCAGACAGTCGAGAAAGTTCCTGTCTCTGGCGAGATTGCTTTCGATCTCGATGGAGAGCGATACCGTCTGACCGCCACCCAGGAGCCCGGCAGCCATGAGCTTTTCATCGTGTTTGCAGATCCGACAAACGGAAGGGAAACCTACCCCGGTGGACGGTTTCTAGTGGCCCCAGCACCTGGAGAAGACCGCTTGGTAGATCTCGACTTTAACCGCGCCTACAATCCCCCGTGTGCTTTCACTCGTTTTGCTACCTGCCCACTCCCGCGCCCACAGGACCGTTTACCCGTGCCCATCCTGGCGGGAGAAAAGACCTTCCACGGGTCGAGTGATGTAGAAACGGAGAGCTCGAAGTGAGCTTGGGCCAGAATTCATCCGGTCCAGGAGTATTTTGGTCTGGCTTGACCATCTGGTGGGTGGGGGTTTGCGGACCCGAAATGGCTGTTTTACCTGCTGCAGCCGAATCCATACAGGAGGCGGCGGTCCGGTTTGAGGATGCTTACAGAGAGATCGTGCCGGTGAACCCAGTCCGGGAGTGGTCTTTACCTTTTGATGTGGCAGACCGAAAATCCAGAAGCTCTTTTCGTGTGGTAAGCACCTTCGGTAGTGCACGGCAGAGCTACCGCCCGGGGCACATCCACTCCGGGTTGGATCTCGTACCCCCTCGTAAAACAAAAGAAAACACGGGGCCTGTCCCCGTGTTTGCCATGGGGCCGGGAGTGGTATGCTCGGTTCATCTCGGAGTACCTCATACGACCGTGGTGGTACGCCATCTGCTGCCGGACGGTTCGACCTTGTTCACAGCCTACAAGCACCTGGCCGAGACCTTTGTCGATCTGGGGCAAGCGGTCGACGAGAACACCAAGTTGGGCCGTTTGTTCACCGCCTCCGAGGCCAAGCGCCTGGGTGGAAACTATGATCACCTCCACCTCGAAATCCGCACGTCCTTTGACGACAGGGGGACAGCCTCCTGGCTGACCATGGACCGCGCCGAGCTTGAAAAACGCTTCCTCGACCCGCTCGATTTCATCAAGAAAAGACTCCTGGTGCCGGCGTCCATGCCTGAAGAGAGGGTTCAAACGTTCCTCTCGGCTGCTCGGGAGCTTTTGGGAAAGCCCTACCGGTTCGGCGCACGGCTTGCCGATGGCTCCATCGACTGCTTGGGTCTCCTCTTTTATGCCGCTGAACGCATCGGTTGTGGTTGGCGCTCGTACTCAGTGTATCCGACACGTGCCATCGCCGCACAGGAATTGGGCGGGCCTGTCCCCGGTCTGGATCCGGTAGCGAGGCGTTTTCTAGATGTTTCTTTGCTGCGGCCCGGTGACGTCCTGTGGCTGCTCATGGCGGTGAAAAACCCTGCCGAGCTTCCCATCGGCTCCATCGATAGCCGGCCGGTCTGGGTGTGGCACACCGGCATCTACACCGGTGACGGAAACTGGATTCACGCGGATTACACTACCGGACGGGTGGCAGAAGGAAACCTCACATCTTTCTTGGAAGGAAACGGATTTGAAGGCCTCCTGGTCACCCGCATGTCCTCCGGTCCCGCCCCCAAATGTTGTCTGAGGCATCATCCAATGGCGCGGAATCCGTAACCCGCTGCTGATCCCTTGGGATTGTAGAACCACAAGGCGCGTGAACCCTCGGGCTCTCATGGCCCTGCCATCACACGGCCGGTGCCAGAAAACACCGGGCCTGTCCCCATAGGTTCCCCGCGTTGACTGGCCGCGGAGGGGATGGTATGCCACGAATCCGGACGCTGCCCGAAGGAGGACTCAGGTATGGCCGAGCTGCCCGCGGGAAAGGGTGCGCTGTTTCGCATGATACCGGTGGACGACCTGCGCGACTTCGTGCGGGCCGAAAAGCAAAAAGGCATGGTCCCGAAGCTCATGACGGAGCATGAGGCCATCTCGCACTTCATCAAACCGGGCATGTACATCGGGGTGGAGCTGTACGGCAGCGTACGCTGCCCGATGTCGCTTGCGCGCGAGATCGTGCGCCAGCGCATCGGCGAGCTGGACCTGGCCGGGCAGGGCGTGCTCGAGAACGATCTGCTCATCGGCGCCGGTCTGGTCAAGAACCTCGACATCACCTACCACGGCTACGAGGTGTTCGGGGTGTCGCCGGTGCTGCGGCGCGCCTGCGAGTCCGGCCGGGTGAAGGCGGTGGAATGGTCCAACGCCGCCCTGGCCTGGCGCTTCAAGGCCGCGGCCATGGGGCTACCGTACCTGCCGGTGCGCTCCATGCTGGGCACGGACACCTTCGGCTATAGCGCCGCCAAGGTCGTCGAGTGCCCGTTCACCGGCCAGAAGCTGTGTGCGCTGCCGGCCCTGGCGCTCGACGTGGGGCTCATCCACGTCCACCGCGCCGACGAGTTCGGCAACGCCCAGGTGGACGGCATCTCGGGCTTCGCCGCCGAGATGGCCCGCGCCAGCAAGCGCCTGATCATCTCGGCGGAGGAGATCGTTCCGCACGAGGAGATCCAGAAGTTCCCCGAGCGCACCCTCATCCCGTACTACCTGGTGGACGCGGTGGTGCACGCGCCGTACGGCTCGCTGCCCGGGGAGATGCCGTACCTTTACTGGCGCGACGAGGACCACGTGAAGAGTTACATGAAAGCCGCCGAGAGCGAGGAGGGCTTCCAGGCGTACTTGCAGGAATGGGTCTACGGCGTGCCCGACCACTGGCATTTTTTGGAGAAGCTGGGCGGCGAGAAGCGCCTGAGCGAGCTGCGCCGGCTCGCCACCCGGAGGTAGCGCCATGACCGAGTACAACAAGAGCGAGCTCCTCATCTGCACCGCCGCTCACCAGATGGAGGACAACACCATCTGCTTCATCGGCACGGGTGTTCCCATGTTGGCCGCGGCCCTGGCCAAGCGCACCCACGCGCCCCACCTGATGGCGGCCTTCGAGTTCGGCGGCATGGGGGCGAGCATGGAGCGCCTGCCGCTGGCGGTGGGCGGCTCGCGCACCTTCCACAAGGCGGTCTCCGCCTCCAGCATCTGCGACCTCATGGAGGCGGCGGCGCGCGGCTTCATCGAGTACGGCTTCCTGGGCGGGGCCCAGATCGATCCTTTCGGTAATTTGAACACCACCGTGATCGGCGACCACGACCGGCCCAAGGTGCGGTTCCCCGGCTCGGGCGGGGCCAACGACATCGGCTCTCTGTGCTGGCGCACCATTGCCATCATGCGCCACGGCAAGCAGCGCTTCGTGCCCAGGCTCGACTTCCTCACCACCGCCGGCTACCTCGACGGCCCCGGGGCCCGGGAGCGCGCCGGCCTGCCGCGCCACACCGGACCCTACCGGGTGGTGACGGACCTCGCGGTGCTGGACTACGACGAGACTTCCAAGCGCATGCGCCTGCGCGCGCTCCAGCCCGGCGTCACCGTGGAGCAGGTGCAGGCCGAGACCGGCTTCCCGCTCGTCATCCCGGCCCGGGTGGAGCAGAACCCGCCGCCGTTGCCGGAGGAGCTCCGCCTGCTGCGCGAGGTGATCGATCCGCAGCGGCTGTACACCTGAACCGCTTCTCCCGCCGGTGCGGGAGGCGCTTTCGGCCCGAGGACCCCATGAGCGAGAACATTGCCATCCGAGGACGCGGCGGCGAGGCCAGCACCTTCCTCACCACCGCCCAGGTGATCCAGGGGATGTTCCGCCTGATGGCCGCCGGCAAGGCGGCCGAGGCGGCCGACGTCTACTCGCGCTGTCAGGAAGACATCGGCTTTGCGCTGATCAACCATGCCCAGCGCGATCAGCGCCAGCTCATGGCGCTGGCCAACGTGTTCTACCGGGCGCGCGACTTCGACAAGGCGGCCCTGTGCTGTGAGAACCTGGGCGAGTTCGCCAAGGCGGCCCAGCTCTACGAACAGGCCGACGACTGCCAGAGCGCAGCCGAGATGTACGCCAAGGTCGAGAACTTCGAGAAGGCCGCCGAGATGTTCGAGCGCACCCAGAACTTCCGCCAGGCGGCCGAGCTGTTCCTCAAGGTCAAGAACTTCGCGCGGGCGGCGGCCAACTACGAGCGAGCGGTCAACTGGTTCGTGGCCGGCAAGCTCTACCACGAGTTGGGGAAGTTCCGAAAGTCGATGGAGCTGTTGCAGAAGGTGCAGGCCTCGGACGAGAGCTTCCAGGACGCCACGCTGCTCATCGGGGACATCCTGGCCAAGAACGGCTACCTGGACCTGGCCATCAAGAAGCTGCTCAACGTGATCAAGGGCCGGCCGGTGGGCGCGGACACCGCCGAGCTGTACTACCACCTGGCCGGGCTGCACCGGCAGAAGGGCAACCTCGAGGTGGCGCGCAACATCTACCAGCAGCTGCAGCAGTTCGACATCGGCTACCGCGACGTGGAGGAGAAGCTCCAGGAGATGGCCGCCGGAAAACCCGTCGCCCCGGCGGTCCCAGCCCCCGAGGTTCCGGCGGGCGAGGAGGAGGAGGGCGAGGCGCAGATCGTGGGCGTGATGGAAGGGTTCGACTTCTTGCAGAAGATCCCGCTCTTCGCCGACATGCCGCTGGCCGAGATGAAGGCCTTCTACAACATCTGCGAAGAAAGGGTGTTCCAGGACGGCGAGCGGCTGATCGAACAGGACCGGCCCGGCATGGCGCTGTACGTGCTGCGCGAGGGGACGGTCGAGGTGCAACGGGTGGACGGAGAGAAGACCGTCCCGGTGGCCACGCTCAAGGCCGGCGACCACGTGGGTGAGATGGCGCTGGTCGACGAGGCGCCGACCTCGGCGCGCGTGGTGGCCCAGGGCACGGTGCGGACCTTCGAGATCAGCCGCGACCGCTTCCTGCGCTTCCTGCAGTCCAACGAGAAATTCGCGGTGCGGGTGCTGCGGGTGTTCGTGCGCACCCTGTGCCAGCGGCTGCGCGAGACCACCGCGCGGCTCACGGGCCGCTAGAGTGCGGCGCCGGGAGGGAACATGAGGCTCGTATGGTGCGTCCTGGGGGCTTGCCTGATGGTCGGGTGCAGTCCCACCCAGAAGGAGAAGGAGAAGACACCGGTGCCCGATGCCGGCGTGGACACCGCCAAGGCACCGCCGAAGAATCCCTTCGCCGAGCTACGCCCGACGGAGATCGGGCGGCACCCGGAGGGCGTGACCCACCTGGCCTTCTCGGCGGACGGCGCGATGTTGCTCTCCGCCGGGCGGGACAAGACCATCCGTCTTTGGAGCCCGGCCGAGCGAAAGGAGCTCCGCTCGTTGGCCGGACACACCGGGACGGTGGCCATGGCCTCGTTCTCGCCCGATGGCGGCCGGGTCGTCAGCGCCTCCGCCGACGAGAGCGTGCGGGTGTGGGACGTGGCCACCGGCAAGCAGAAGCTCATGCTGCGCGAGCCGCCGCCGCCGAAACCCAAGACCGACGAGGAGGCCCAGGCCCTGGCCGCCATCCCGCCCCCGCAGGCGAACTGGGCCATCTTCTCGGCGGACGGGAAGTCCGTCATCGCCGCCTACGACGACTTCTCCATCCGGGTGTGGGACGCCGCGAGCGGCAAGAAGATCCGTCACCTCCGGGACGAGGGCTGTCGCCAGCGCTCGGTGCACCTTCGCAAGGACGCGCCGGGGCTGGTGAGCGCCGCCGGTTGCATGGACGACGGGGTGACCTACCTGCGCTTCTTCGACGAGGCCGGCAACCTGCAGAGTTCGCAGGGCAACGAGACCCAGGACGCCCACTTCCTCGCCTTCGACCGGCAGAACCGCTTCCTGGTGACCGCCGACGGTTCGGCCATGTTGTCCATCTACAGCGCGCAGGGGTCGTTCCTCAAGAAGGTGATGATGGGCACCTACCACTTCTGCCTGGCGTTCGGGCCCGATGACAAGACTCTGCTGGTCGGCACCGCCGGCGGCGAGGTGTGGGTGTTCCGTCCGCCGGGTTTCGAGAGAGAGGGCAAGCTGGACACGGGCGAGAAGGAGGCGGTCGACGCCATGGCGGTCAGCCCGAGGGACGGCTCGCTGGTGGTAGGGTTGCGCAACGGGCGAATTTTGCGCTTTGACGCGATTCGCTAGCTTCCAAGGAGCGGCGGTTTCCCGTGAAGGTGTCCTTTCACATCAACGGGGTGGAACACGGGGGAGAGGCGCGGGAGCTCTCCACCCTGGGCGCCTTCGTGGTGTCGTCGGAGCTCCCGCCGCCGGGGCAGTTGAAGCTGGTTCTGAAAGGGGAGGGCGCCCCGCTCGACGTGCCCGGGGAGGTGGTCCAGGCGCGCCCAGAAGGTTTTTCGGTGGTGTTCGAGGCGCTGGCTCCCGAGACGTTGTCGCGGCTGATCGCGTTGTTGGGTGGGGATACCGTAGAAGAAGTGGGGGAGCAGGAGCTCCCGCCTCCGCAGGAACAAGTTGAGCAGCCCATCCCCATTCGAGACGACGACTGGGTTCCTCCGCTCTCGAAGACTCCGCTGCCTCCGGCGCGGTCGGTCCCTGGGCCCGATTCGCAGCACGACAAACAGGGTGAGAGCGACTGGGACGGGTTGCCCACCATTTCGGCGGGAGGCGTGGAGGTGGCCCGCATGAGCGTGGAGCCGCCGCCGGCCGTGTCGCCCACCGCGCCCAAGATTCCGCCGGCCGAAGTGCCCCGTGCCGCGCCTCAACGGATTGCGCCGGCCCCCGCGCCCGCCGTTCGAGATCCAAGGGTTCTGGAGCGCCGCGTAAGCGAGCGACACGAGCTGGAATTCCCGATCACCTTCGAGAACGTGACCTCGCTGATCAAGGAGTTCACCCACAATATCTCCTTCGGGGGCCTGTTGTTCTACACCGATCGCCCGGTGCGGGCGGGGACGCAGGTGGCGGTGACCCTGGTCCATCCGGTCCATGGCCAGCATCTCACCTTGCCGGCCCGGGTGGTGCGAGCCCAGGACACGGAGGTGGCGGGCGGAGCGGCCAAACGGATCGCGGTCGGCGTGGAGTTCTTGCTGCCGCTCCCCGAGCTGCAACGCCTGCTCTCGGATTTCATCAGCTCGCACCAGCGCGCGGCGGTGGCGGAAGACGCGGTGATCCGGGAAGCGCGCGCGCTACTGGCCCGCCCGGCGAAGACGCCCGCCGAGGTGTTGGATCTTTCGCCCGGGGCGCCCCTGGACGAGGTGAGAAAGGTGTACTTCGGGTTGGTGGATCGGTACCATCCGGATCGGCACCGCGAGCGGCTGGATCCGGAGGGACTGCGCGTGCTCGAGGAGCTGTTTCGCGTCCTGACCCGGGCGTACGAGGAACTCAGCGCAAAGAGGTGAGCCATGCCCTCGGTGATCGGCATCGATCTGGGAACCACCAACTCGGTGGTGGCAGCGGTGAAGGAAGGGCAGGCCCGCGTGTTGGCCGACGACCACGGGCAGGTGCTCGTCCCCTCGGCCATCACGCTGGGGGAGAACGACCGGTTGTGGTTCGGGCGCGAGGCGGCGGCCCTGGGCGCGGCAGCTCCCGGTCGGACCGCCCACGCCATCAAGCGTCTCATGGGCCGGCGCTTCTCCGATCCGGTGGTGCAGCGGGCCCGCCAGATGTACCCGTACCACATCCTGGAGAACCAGGGCGGCGGCGTGCTGGTGCAGCTGGGAGAACGCCAGTTCACCCCAGAAGAGCTGTCCGGCCTTCTGCTGCGCCACCTGGTCGAGCATGCCTCGCGGCGCCTCGGGGACGCCATCAACGAGGCGGTGATCACCGTGCCGGCCTACTTCAACCACGCGCAGCGCGAGGCCACCCAGGCTGCGGCCTTCCACGCCGGCCTGTCCGTGTTGCGCCTGCTCAACGAGCCTACCGCCGCGGCGTTGAGCCTCCAGCTCGATCCCAAAGAAGAAACCGTGGTGGCGGTGTACGACTTCGGCGGTGGGACCTTCGACTTCTCCATCATCCGCATCCACGCCAGCGTGTACGAGGTGCTGGCCACCAACGGCGACACCTTCCTGGGTGGCGATGATATCGATGCTTTGCTTTGCGACGAGCTGTCGGCCAAGTTCCAGCAGGAGAGCGGCGTGTTGCTGCGGGACTTTCCGCTCTCGTGGCACCGCCTGCGAGACGCCGCCGAGCAGGCCAAGAAGGAGCTCAGCCAGGGGGCTCGCTGCGCGGTGTTCCTTCCCCGTCTGGTGGGCGAGCACTCGCTGACCACGGAGCTCGAAAGGAGCAGGTTGGAAGAGATGGCCCGACCGCTCATCGACCGCTCTCTGGAGATCTGCAATCGCACCCTGGCCCAGGCCGGGTTGGAGCGAAAGGACGTGGACCGTCTGGTGCTGGTCGGGGGACAGACCCGCATGCCGCTCCTGCGCAAGATGGTGGAGGAGTTCTTTGGCCGAGCTCCCCAGGCCAACGTCAACCCGGACACGGTGGTGGCCGAGGGCGCGGCGCGGGAGGCGGCCACCTTGAAGAGCGGTGGCGGAGTCCTGCTCCTGGACGTCACGCCCATCACCCTGGGCATCAACATCGCCGGTAATCGGCTCTTTCCCATCATTCCGCGCAACACCAAGATCCCGGTGCGGCGGGAGCACCTGTTCACCACGCACCGCGACGCCCAGACCCGCGCCCGCATGGTGATCCTGCAGGGGGACGAAAAACTGGCCTCCGAAAACACGCGCTTGGGAGAGGTGGTGTTGGAGCGGTTGCGAGGCGAGCGCTTCCAGCCGCGCATCCGGGTGGCCTTCGAGGTGGACGCGAGCGGCATCCTGCACGTGAAGGCCATCGATCAGGACACCGGCGAAGAGCACGAGGTGATCATCTCCGACTCGTTCGGCGAGGCCGGCCGCCAGCGGGCCGGTGAGCTTCCCGATGCGGAGAGCGTGGCGGTGCGCGCCGACACGGTACCGGCCATCTCCGGCGCGTTTCGCGAGACCGAGCTGTGGGACGTGCTGTGTTTTCTGCACGTCAACCGCAAGACCGGGGAGCTGCAAATCGGCTCGGGCGGCAAGAGCGGCGGGTTGTGGCTCCAACAGGGTGAGATCACCCACGCGCGGCTCGAAGAACGCCGGGGGCTGGAAGCCTTCCGCGAGATCCGGATCCTGCGGGAAGGTTCTTACGCCTTTCGCGAGGGGTTGACCGAGTCGCAACCGCCCGAGATCCGGGAGCCGTTCGAGGACCTGTTACGCTGAACCCCGAGGATGGAGAGTTTGGATATGTGCCGTTGCTCGTTGGTGTGGCCGCTTCTCGCGGCAGTGGTGGCGACCGGGAGCTGCTCCCGAACTCCTGACGAACGACCGGTCGAAGACAGCCGGCTCAAGGCGGCGACCGACGTTTTCTGGGCGCTCAACGAGCGTGGGTACGTCATCACCAAGGAAAAGCCTGGCGCCTCCAACCACGGTTGCAAGCCGTACGAGTACCTGTTGCAAAAGGGTTCGGCGCGCTTTCGGCTCTCGGTGTTCGAGTGCGGGGACGTGGAGCAGGCGCGTGAGCTCACCGCTCACCCCTACAACAAGCGGGTGGACGAGCTTCTACGAAACCGACAAGAGGGGGGTATCATCCAGCGGGGGCCGCTCCAGCTCATCCTGCGCTTTCTCGAAGGGGACAGGAACGCTGTCCCCGAGCTTGTCAATTTGCTCGAGAAACTGTAGCACGTCCTTGCCGATGTAGGGTTCTTGCCTCGGTCTTTTCGCCCAACTCCCCACCTCCCTCATTTCGTGGGGGTTGATTCTGCCATAATAGCGGCAGAATAGCGGAGAATAGCGGGGCCTGTCCCCAAGGAATAGCGGGGCCTGTCCCCAAGGATTCTTTTTTTATTGCGGTGAGTTACGAGCGGCGGCGGCAGGCGGCGAGGAACAAGAGGGCGAGAAGAGAAAACCCAGCGGGGGTGCCGCCGGCGGTGGCGCAACCGATGGGTTGAGGTTCCTGGCCCGGATCCTGACCAAAGCCGCCGGAGCCGTCCGGGAAGATGGGGATATAGCACTCGGTTTCGCCACCCACCACGACGGTGCACACCGACGAACCCTGTAGATACCCGGTCTTCGACGCGATGGCCACCCGCTGGCCCGGTTTGACCCAGAGCTCGAAGCTCCCGTCGGCGTCGGTGATGGTGTCGACCTCGTTGTCATCCGTCCAGACCCGGGCGCCCGGGACTCCAACGCCGCTCTTGTAGTCTAACGGATTCGGGCTCTGGGTGAGGTCGACGACCTTGCCGAACAGCTTGCCCTGAGTTGTGGGATCGCCCACCGTGTCACCACCGCCCGTGTCGCCGCCCGTGTCGCCACCCGTGTCGCCGCCTGTGTCGCCACCCGTGTCGCCGCCCGTGTCGCC